>JAWKNX010000007.1:0-137327 GCA_041391465.1 Bdellovibrionales bacterium | reverse complement strand
GCCCAATCAAGTTGATCGCGTTCAATCTTACATTGAAAAGATGACTGAGCTGATTGATCAAGTTGAATTGGCGTTAAGCGAAACCAACTTCAAGTACGGTAAAGAACTACAAGGTATCCGAAAGCATGTGCAATCGATTGAACACCTATTGGTTCCTTCAATGGATCAAATGACAGACAACCAACTCAAAAAGCTTGTTCAAAGTAATGACAATTCACTGGAAGGAATTTTAGTTTCAACAAAAGATATTAATAACAAAATGAATGGGATGTCCTCTTTGTTGGCATCTACCCTGTCAGAGTTATGGGTCGCCCTACGCCTCCCCATTATGGAGCACGATTTTTTCGTCAACGTCACCGCAGAAACTCTCGTTAGTAAACGTCGCTTTGAAGGTCTTCCAGAACGCCTGCAAATGAAAGAGATTGATATATACTCTAAATATGAGTTTCTTGGCACAACTTTACATTTTTTGGGTGAGGTTAAATTTTTTCAACAAAAACTAGAGGACAAAACAACTCGCTGGGATGATTTAGTCGGAAATCCCGACAAAAATAAAATTGGTCAAATTCAGAAAATGCATCAGTTGATGCGGGCTTTTGGTGAATCTAATTATGAAATCCATTTATTCCTTATCTCTGGAGTGACTGAACGAGCAAAAAATCTTTTGGAAGAAATGGGAGTTTATGTGCATGGCCCAGTTTTCCCTAACCAATGATAAAATTTATTGTTAACCTCAAGACATGCGTTTTGAGCCCATCAAATTCTTTTTCATCTTGGTATGTACGAACATAGCCATTCATTCCTATGCTGCGAGCAAAAATACATCGCCGCCTAAAAAGCCTCCTGCAAAAAAAGAGAGTCGACTCGAGAAAACTAGAGACGAAATTGCCCAAGGTGTCCGGGAGTTTTCTAGCGGCATTGATCACTTCTTTTCGGCAGAGAGAAGCGAGGTTGAATCTAACTCTTCATATATCAAGCTGCGCACTCAGGGCATTTTTGAGCAATATGAAAAGGCTGATTTAGACTTTAAAATCACTGGGCACCTCTCCCTCCCCAAAACGGAAGAGAAGTTACAGCTTATTGTTGAGAGTGAAGATGAATCTAACCAGGATAGCGGAGAGGCGCAGACGGCAAACCCCAACCAGGACACTGAGCAGAGCACAACTTCTGCGGGTCTACGATATTTTTTCGATGAAAAGTACGGGTTTAAATGGCATGCCGACGGAGGGGTTCGAATCGACTCCGGTCTGGACCCATTTGTCCGGACGCAACTACGAAGATCCACATTCAGAGGAAACTGGGAATACCGCTTTGTTGAGACGGTCGAATGGATTGATTCAACAGGGTTAAGTGCCCGAACAGAGTTTATCTTCGACCGGCCATTCTTAGGGCGTTTTCTATTTCGCCAATACAATGGTATGCGTTGGCGAGAATCCGGAGGACTCTATGACGCTGTACCATAGCTATAACGTCATTCATAAATTCGAAAAATCGGCAAGCAATCTCCTACCAAGTGGGGGTTCAAGGCCTTAATCGGCCGGTTTGGTTTTCTGAGACCCTATTACGCCTCTGTGAGCTTTCGCGCACTTAAGTTTACAAAGACTGGCTCTAGACATTGCAACCCGGATATATTTGGGAGAAAAGAGGACGAGTTTCGTCAACGCCGTCAGTTGTTGTTATTGTTTGATGTTCTGAGACCCTGTGGCTAGGGCGCCGCATTGGGAAATCCCTAATATAACAAACAGTAAATGCAAAAACATAAATAGCCCCAACTCTCCTAATGATGATTTTTTTTGACATACGCCTCTCCTCTTTAAAACCATCACAATTTATCAGATTCAAACAAATCGTATGCTTTGGTTTTTGACAAAGCTGTCATTTTTTTATCAAACGCCGCCTTATTTTTTGATATCCTATTTGCTATGGCCGAATTAAAGGAATCAACTATGAAAAAACAGTGGAATCCGCTGTACCAACTGCGTCAACTCTATCATTGGACAATGAAGTGGGCAGAGCACCCAAAGGCGGAACCGTTTCTCGGAGTCTTCTCTATGGTCGAAGGGATATTTTTCCCCATCCCAGTTGACCCTTTTTTGTTGGCTATGAGTGCTGGCCAACCCAAACGAAGCCTGAGATTTGCGGCGATCGCAAGTATTGGATCTGTTGTTGGCGGAACAATTGGCTATTATTTGGGTTATTTTTTTTGGGATCATATTAAAGAGATCGTTTTTACCTACATGTTCGCCGAGGACAACTTTAATGCGGTGGCTGTTAAATTCCAGCAAGATGCATTCGTTGCAGTATTTCTAGCCAGCTTCACGCCTATTCCCTATAAAGTCTTTGCCGTCGCAGGAGGGGTTTTCAACATAAACGTTGGTACCTTTATTCTAGCCTCTGTTATTGGCCGTAGTCTTAGGTTTTTCGTCATTGGGCTTATGTTTTATTATTGGGGCGCTTCGATTCGTGACTACATTGAAAAGCATTTTGATAAACTCACAATTGGCTTAGGGGTCCTTTGTTTAGTCGTATTTGCTTATTATAGATTTTAGGGGTTTAAGTTAATTATGGATAAATCTAATTTTACAATCGACAACACGAGCTCCTACGAAAATGGACTCTTTGGAATACCTACAACCTATGAGGACAGCAGAATTGTCGTTTTTCCGGTTCGCTGGGAGGCGACAACTTCTTATGGAAACGGTACTTCTCAAGGGCCTGATGCAATTCTGAAAGCAAGCCCCCAATTGGACCTTTACTTGCCTGATTTGCCAAACCACTATGAAAAAGGCTTTCACTGGCATGATATCAAAAATGATATTTATACCTTAAACAAAATGACAAAACCTATCGCCCTCAATGTCATAGACGCAATTGAGAAAAGTTATTCGAACTTCGATACTGCCGAAACTAAAAGGGCTCTGGAGGAGATCAACGGCGCATCCAAAAGAGTGAATGATATTGTCTACGATGTGGCGCAAAAGGCCCATTCCGACGGGAAAATTTTGGCTATTGTTGGCGGCGATCATTCAAGTCCCTATGGGGCAATAAAATGCCTTTGTGAAAAATACGATGGCCGGTTTGGAATTTTACATATTGATGCGCATATGGATCTACGAGAGCGGTACCAAGGCTTTGAACATTCCCATGCGTCCATCATGAACAATGTATTGCGAATCGAAAAGCACCGGAAAGTCTCGTACAGGTTGGTGTGAGAGACTTTTCTGAAAGAATTTGATGCAAGTAATAAGCTTGGCCGAGTATTTGTCTACACGGATCAGCACATTCGTGAAGATTTAATGGTGGGAACTACATTTTCTCAAATCACCCAACGAATTGTCGCGTCCTGCCAGCAAAGGTTTACATTTCATTTGATATAGATGGATTGGACCCTGCGCTTTGCCCCAATATGGGGACACCTGTACCTGGCGGATCTATTTTCAAGAAGTCTCCACCTCATTAAATCAATTGTTAAAGCCAAAAAACAGATCATTGGATTTGACCTCTGTGAGGTTGCGCCTGGTCCGGATTCGGAGTGGGACGGCAACGTCGGCGCACGTATACTGTTCCAATTATGCTCGTGGGCCATGGAAAGCCAAAGATATGCCTAAAAAACCTTGGTATGAAAATGGTATTCAATGGCAGTGCCAAGGATCAGGAAAATGCTGCACCTCTCATGGAGAGTATGGCTGGGTGTTTTTAACCAAAAAAGATATAAAAAGATTTGCAGCTTACTTTGGTGTTTCGGTGCCTCAATTTAAAAAGCTCTATTGCGACCAAGCCGACGGAGTTTGGCACCTTAAAGAGTCTTCAAAAAATGATGATTGTATGTTTCTCATCAACAAAAAATGTTCGGTTTATGAGGCCCGACCGAGCCAATGTCGCACCTGGCCTTTTTGGCCGGACACGATAAGTGCAAGAGCATGGAAAAAGGATGTTGCATCTTTCTGCCCGGGCGTTGGCAAAGGCCGCATCGTCGATAAAAAAGAGATCGAAACTAACTTAGCCGAAGCCCAAGCGGCGGATGAAGAATTTATTTTTTCATAAAATAAACGGAAAAACTTTAACTGGTATTAAATAAAAAAGCCTAAACTTTTTCGTCTAGGCTTTTAATTAAATCAAAATTTAAAAAACTAATTATCGAGCGTATCTTTTATCCATAGACTCACGAATTTCAGCCCCTTCGATGCTCAATCGCGTCCAAGGAATTGCAAGTAGACGATCCACTTCAATGTTCTCTTCAGTTTCCTCACAAATGCCGTAAGTGCCCTGCTCGATTCTATGAAGTGCCATTTCAATTTCAACTAACTGCTTTCTCAATCTTTCATTCATACGCAAAAACTCACTCTCCGCCAATGCACGAACAGTTTGATCCCCTTCATCGCCACCTTTTTCTTCCGATGCAAGATTTCTTCTGGCTTCATGGACTCGGTTAAGAATTTCAGATTTAGTTTCAATGAGCTTGTCTTTGCATTGACTAATTAGTTCCTGTGATAAACTTGCCATTATGACCCCCCAAAAAAATTCCCTTAAAAAATCACCTTGTAAAAAGTGCCAATTTGGAACTGCACTATTTACACACTAATCCAATGGGGTTGGCAAGCGAAAATCTTAAAAAAATCTTAAACCTTGTAACCCCTTGACATAAGTCGCCTTTGCCACTTTTTGTGGCACAACCCCAAGGCGGATCTCACTATCTTAAACAATATGACTTGGGCAAAAAAGCAAAATAACCATTCGCGTTTAAAAACAAGACATTGCGATAGGATCGACACCCTTGTCGGCACCTATGCGGTATAGAATCCCCTTAACTCCTACATCTAGTATGTTACTCGGACCTTTCGAATGGGTAGCCATAAGCTGTTCTCATGCACCCAACCGATGTTTCCCAGCTCATTGGCCAGCCGATACCAACTGCCTTTTTTATCCACTCTCTGAAGGCTTCATATTTATTGCTGTGCGATAATCCGCGAATCCGAACTGAGTTCCCGGGCCAGATCTTACATTTGTTCGGCTCACTTTTATAACCGCACACTGAAATTTTTGAGTCAGTAACGAGGAATAGATCCAGTGCTTCTCTCCATCCATATCCATAACTTGCAACCACTTTCCCTGACTATCGATTCGAATGAATGGTATGTATCGACTGACCACCCATGAAACAGAAGAGTTCGATGAGGGTTGAGCAGATTTGCTTTTGAGCCTTTCACGCAAAGACCAAAGCAATCCACTTGCAAAAAGAATATAATAAAAAAAGTCACCCATCTGGGTATATCTTGCTTACCTACATAAAAGTTAATGCTATAAGTATTGTTATGCTTATGGAAGTTTTAATGAACGTCGGCATGCTACTAATAGGGTTTGCCATTCTCATATTGGGTGGAGAAGCCCTTGTGCGGTCAGCTATTAGCATGGCAGTGCGCTAAAAATTAGCTCCTTGATCATTGGACTCTACAATTGTTGCTGCAGGAACATCTGCTCCCGAACTCATAACCAGTATACTGCTTCGCTCAAAGGTCACCTGATATTGCTCTCGCAACGTCATTGGCTGAACATTTTAATATTCTAGCCATTTAGGTCTTGCTAGCATTATTAGCCCCAACAAAATTGAATCCAGCATGAAGAGTTTTGAAATTCCAGCTCTGGTATTGTTCACACTTTGTTTTTAGCCGCTAGTTTTGATCAGGACATCAATCGCGCCGAAGGACTCATTGGTCTTTTGTTAGTGTTGCCTTTCTCATTTATGCCATCCGCAGAGCAAAATTAATGGGAGCTTCACTGGATGAATCGGAGGAATTAGATCAACTAAAAAGTTGGGCATGGGACATTGGGTATCTCGTTATCGGTATGGGTGCTTTGATGGGCGGGGCGCAACTGGCCCTGACTGGAGGAGAAGCTTGGACACTTGGCAGGACTTTTCTGAAAGGGTCATTGGCATTACCATTATATCGATTGGTACTGGACTCCCGGAATTGGCAACCTCAGCAGTAGCGGCCTACCGAGGTCGGAATGATATTGCATTTACAAACGTCATAGGTTCAAACATCATGAACACACTTATTGTCGTCGGAGCAACGGCAACAATTTCACCTATTAGTGTTTCAAAGCAACTTTTAAATTTCGATTCTGTTTTTATGTTGTTTGCAACATTGGCGCTGGTGCCATTAAGCTTTAAAAGAAACTCCACGATTGGTCGGTGGAGTGGTTCCTTATTACTCACGGCCTACGTTGCCTATATCTTAGCACTTGTTTAATCATTTTGATTAACATCTTTGATTGACCTTGGTGTGACATCCCTTGCCTCTTCGCCAGGCTGACCCCATGTGTTTATATTCACCGAGTGAAACTCAAACCCGCCCTTCTGAGAATTTACATTAGAATAAATTTGAAATTCACCCGCCGCAAGTTTGCGCGAAAACCATTTGCGAATAATTACGGTTACTAATCTTCTTGTACCAGGGAGCACAAAACAAAACCCAAGTACATCCGTTACCACACCGGGCGTAACCAAAAGCAAACCACCTGCAAATACCAAAAGACCATGAATCAATTCATCTGTAGGAATGTTACCCCGAGCCATCTGATTTTGTATGCGAACCAACACCGCTCGGCCCTGGCTTTTTGCTAAGTAAGCACCAATGACTCCAGTTACCAGTACGAGTAAAATTGTATTCCCCGCTCCCCACCGGTCACTGATTTCAAAAAGCAAAAACAATTCAGCCAAAGGCATTGCCGTAAACAAAATAAACAATAGTAATAGCACTTAAATCTCCAATTCCATAACTACAGGGCAGTGATCGCTACCTTCTACATCGTCGAGAATTTCACAACTTTTAACCTTGTCGATTAAATCTTGTGAAACACATATATGATCAATTCTCCAACCCCGATTACCAAACCTGGCGTTTTCTTTATATGACCACCAGGTGAACTTATTTTTATCTGCTAAATGAAAATGCCTAAAAGTGTCGACAAATCCCAGTTCCAGAAAGTCATTAAACCACTCTCTTTCTTCTCTTAAGAATCCGCTTTCATTGGCCAGCCCTTTTGGGTCATAAACATCTTCTGCCATGTAAGCGACATTGTAATCCCCTACAACTATGAGTGATGTTTTTTCGGCCAATCTTCTTTTAAGATGTCGACTCAGCTTTTTCAAAAACTCTTGTTTGAAATCATGTCGCTCATCACCCGAACCGCCATTTGGAAAATATATGTTATATATTTCAAATGATTCATGAACTGTTCTAATGACTCGACCTTCCCAATCAAATTTCTTTACACCGAATCCGTGTATGACTTGTTTGGGAACACTCTTCGTCAAAGTCGCCACACCCGAGTACCCTTTTCTCCTTCCGGAACAAAAGTGGGTGAACCTATTCAATGACTTGAGAGATTTCGAGGTCAGTTGGTCGCGGTGGGCTTTAGTTTCTTGTATACATAGAATATCTGGGTCAAATTCTTCAATGAATTTAACAAATCCTTTATTAAGGACTGCTCTTATACCATTAACATTCCAAGTGATAATTTTCATACCCGATGGTTTTAACGAGCCACAATAGAATTCACAAATCTTTTTAAAATTACATTACCTCCCTGGAGAGAACGACCCGTTTGACCAAATGATGCGCTTAGGCGAGGCTCGAGATAGATTGTACCCTTTGTCTGCTGATAAGATCCGTGGGAAATTTCGAAAAAGAAAAGGTAATCATGGACCTGAGCTTAATAGCCCCAGACTGTATCTACACAGAAAAGTTCACCGAATCTGTTTCTGCTACCTCAAAGGCGATTTTTGGGCAGGGCCTGCAACCCGAATTCACTGTAAAAAGTTTGTCACCTTTTGCCATTCAACTTCCGAAGTTTATTTTGAATCAAATTGAAGACGTCACGTCATTGCTTGAAACAGAATTGTATAATACTCCTTTGATTCATCTTTCGGAGTCGCGACAGGAGCTCATTGAAAAAGTTAAAACTTACCCTAGTGTTTTGATGGCCTATGATTTTCACTTTGATTCCACGAACAAAAAAGTAAAGCTTATTGAGGTGAACACAAATGGGTCTGGTTACATTCTGTGTGAAATTTTGGCACAAATGGTTCAAGCCGTAGGGATCGATTCACAAAACCTTAAAAGTCTTTGGTTTTCATTCCAAAAGAGTTTTGATATTTGGAATATCTCTAACTCTGTTTTGCGAAATATAGCCATTGTTGATGAGGAAGTTCAAAATCAATTTATGTTCCCAGAACTCCTTTTATACAAAAGGTTTATTGAATCAAATGACGTCAAATGCTCAATTTTAGATTTTGATAGATTAAATTTCTCGAATGGTAAAGCCTACGATTTAGACAAAGAAGAGGTGCAATTCATTTATAACCGATATACTGATTTTGAATTTTCGCGACCAAAATCATCTCAACTAAGAAGTGCCTATCTTAATCATATTTGCTGTATCTCTCCACACCCTGTTGATTATATTTATCAAGCTGACAAAACCCGGCTTATAGATTTGCTTAAAAACGAAAGCTGCCCTGAGCGCTTGAAACAGCATTTACTTTTTTCTCAAACCAGCGATACATTTGGAGACATAGAGGAAATTTGGAAGCTTCGTAAAAAACTCTTTTTCAAGCCCCCAACTTCACATGGTAGCAAAGGCGTATATCGGGGCAATTCTATATCTCGAAAAAAATTTGAAGAGATATTAAAATCAAAAATCCTTGTTCAAGAGTTCTTACCTCCTGATAAGGCATATTACGAAGGCGATGAATGGAAGTATGATATAAGAGCTTTCGTATTTGGTGGTAAAGTCCAACTTTGCGCCGCCCGAGTTTTTAAAGGGCAGGTGACAAACTTCAGAACTGAAAGATCCGGTTTTAGCCATATTCACTGGATTTAAGTATAAAACACACATGTTTTATTTGATTTTCACGTGACCAAAGTACTGCAAAAACTAAACACCCCCCATTAAGTGCCGATAATTACTAAATAAAGAATTAAAAATGGCTAGCAATATGTCACACAACAGAAGCGTTAACAAAACGAGTAGACCAAAAGTGAAAAACGAATATTTTCGTTTTAATCGCATTGATGGGTCCCACAGCTGGCAAGAACAAATGCCTGAATCATGTGTAATGTACTCTGTTAGAAAGCTCTCTATTGGCCAAGTAACTTATTTTAATTTTCAGCTCGCTCAAGAAATGGGACTCATTCCCAAAGATCACCCCAATGAAATCTCATCCGAGTTGCAGAAAATAATATTAGATACTTTTAATTTAAGAATAATAAATGAATACGATATTAAAAATAAAAAGAAATATGATGAGTCCTCTATTAAGCCAAATAAATATATGGCAACTCGTTATTTGCAACTCCAACACCAAAATAAAATGGGACTGACTAGTGGCGATGGCCGGGGAATCTGGAATGGTCAGCTCACATTTAAAGGCACGACATGGGACATCAGTAGTCGAGGGACCGGGGTCACATCACTGTCCCCAGGCAGTGTACAAGCTGGTAAGTATTTAGAAACTGGAAATATAGACCACGGATATGGATGCGGACTTGCGGAAGTTGACGAACTTTATTCATCTTCAATTATGTCAGAAATCATGCACAACAGAGGGTTTAATACTGAAAGAACTCTGGCAATCATTGATCACGGTAATGGCTATGGAGTTGGAGTCAGAGCTGGAAAAAACCTTTTTAGACCGGCGCATATTTTTAATTATTTGAAGCAAAAAAACTATGACCTACTGAAAAAAGGCGTTGATTTTATTATTCGTCGTCAATGCCAAAATGGAAGGTGGGACTTCAAAAGTAATTCCAGAAAAAAATATGACCTCATGTTGGATAATATTGTTTATGACTATGCAAAGTTTGCGGCACTACTTGAAAGGGAATATGTATTTGCTTGGCTTGATTGGGATGGAGACAACTGTCTAGTAGATGCTGGAATTATCGACTACGGAAGCATTCGGCAATTTGGCATACGTCATGATCAATACAGATATGACGATGTGGAGAGATACTCAACAAATCTTAATGAACAAAAACACAAAGCTGCGCTTATTATACAGGTTTTTGCTCAGCTCATCGATTTTATAAAAACAAAAGAATATAAGCCCCTCAACGAATTCAAAGATCATCGGGCCATTAAGTTATTTTACTCATCCTTTGAGTATTTCTTATTGGATAGATATCTAATGCAAGTGGGGATCACTGAAAATATTCGAGTTATTCTTCTACAAAAGCATAAAGACTTTTGTCGAAATCATTATTCTATTTTCGAAAAACTTGAAAAAACTAAAACTTCTAAAAAGTCTCAAGCCGTTGAAGATGGCGTCAATCGACCGGCAATCCTGAACCTAAGAAAGGGTTTGCATAACCTCCCTACAATGATCAAAGATCACGAGAGGTTTTCAAACGAATTTTCTCATGAATTTTTTGAATATATTCTCGCCGATGACCTCACTGAGGAAGATCTAGAGTTTACGCAATACAAACGGCAGAAAGTGAATGATTTTCTCAGTAGCTACAATGAGTTAATCCAGCTGGTGAGCCGACTCCGACAACAGACTCGGGCCAATACATTGAGTTGGCTAAGACCTCGGGCTGAATCAGCAAACCCCTTGGACCGACTTACCGGAAACTCCCTTGTTCTACTCGTCAACGAACTCATGAAAAAAAAGGACCGGGATATTCCTAGACCTGACATACAAAGGATCATTGACCATTTGATTTATAGCCAATCCGAGAATAAAAAAGCGAGTGCTCCAGAGCAGAACGCCCCGTTTCCAAAATCCACAAAATCAAAGGCTCTAGTTCGATCTATGCTCGAAATCGTAGAGGGCTATAACGAAGATATCTAGATCACACACCTGAATTGCTTTAAATATGGAAAAGTGATAGCTTGTCCCAAGTTTTGGGAGAAAATGATGCTCGTCGTTACAGGTGCAAATGGATTTATTGGCAGTGCTCTGGTTTGGGACCTGACGTCTCAAGGTTACAATGACATTCTTTGTGTGGATCATATCAGCCCCGAGTTGACCTCCCGCCCACTTCATTACCTCAACTTTTCTCGGTTTTGTTATGCCAATGATTTTTTCGACACAGTTAAAACTGAAAACATCGAAATTGAAGCCGTTTTTCATATGGGTGCCTGTTCGTCCACAACAGAGACTAACGAACAATACCTTCAGCAAAATAACACTGAATACACCCGAAAAATTTGGGATCTATGCAAAGAATTAAATTGCCCTTTGATATATGCCTCCAGTGCTGCCATTTATGGCGATGGTAAAGAGGGCTTTTCTGATCGAGAGCCCACTCAAAAATATAAGCCGTTAAACCTTTATGGTTGGTCTAAGCATCATTTTGATACCTGGGCGGAAGCACAGTCTTCGTCTCCTCCGAGTTGGCATGGTTTTCGGTTTTTTAATGTCTACGGCCCCAATGAATATCACAAAGAGAGTATGGCGTCCGTTGTTTACAAAGCTTTTTTACAAATCCAACAAACTGGATCCTTACAACTGTTTCGTTCACATCATCCAAACTTCGAGGACGGGAAGCAACAGAGAGACTTCGTTTATGTAAAAGATGTCACAACATGGATGATTGAAGTTTATAAAAGTAAACGTGTTAACAACGGCATTTACAACATGGGGTTTGGCGCCTGCAGAACTTGGCTTGATTTAGCAACTAGTGTGTTTAAAGTGATGGGCCGGCCGCTTGAGATTGAATGGATTGATATACCTGAGAATATTAGAAACCAGTATCAATACCATACAGAAGCAGACATGATAAAATTTAATGAGCAAGGTCTGACTCCTCCGAAGTGGAATCTCGAGTCTGGAATTAAAGATTACATAGAAAATTACTTGCTGTCGGATCAACCCCAATTGAGGAACGAGTAATGCAATCAACAATTGAAAACTTACCTAGGCATTTGAAAAAATATGTGGTTGATCAAAACTATTCCAAGTACACCTCCGAAGACCAAGCCGTTTGGCGCTATATTATGAAACAGTTGAAAAATTATTTACAGGTGCACGCCCATGAAGCCTACATTGATGGACTTGAAAAAACTGGCATTACTTTGGAGCAAATCCCCAAAATTGAAGATATTGACAAAAAACTCAAACAATTTAATTGGTCGGCAGTGCCAATTAGTGGTTTCATACCACCAGCTGCTTTTATGGAGTTTCAATCTTTAGGTGTATTGCCAATTGCATCAGATATCAGAACCGTCGATCATATCCACTACACGCCTGCACCAGATATTGTCCATGAGTCTGCGGGCCACGCTCCCATCCTCATCAATCAAGACTTTTCAAATTATTTACGTAGCTACGCAACCATTGCGAAGAAGTCGATTTTTAGCAAAGAAGATTTGGAGCTCTACGATGCTATCCGGGACTTAAGCGATATTAAAGAAAATCCCAGATCAACCCCAGAAGATATTAAAAAATGCGAAGACCGCCTGATCACCGTACGAGACAGTATGAGATATGTTTCCGAGGCTGCGCTTCTTGCCCGAATGAACTGGTGGACTGCTGAATACGGCCTTATTGGAAGTTTAGATAATCCAAAGATTTTTGGGGCGGGCCTATTATCCTCCGTAGGGGAGTCTCGAAGCTGTTTGCAATCAGAGGTTAAAAAAATTCCCCTCACTGTTGATTGCGTAGAATATTCCTATGATATCACTGAAAGACAGCCTCAACTTTTTGTTGCCGAAACGTTTGAAACCCTTATTGACGTTTTAGAGGAGCTGGCCAACTCAATGGCATTTCGAAGAGGCGGAATATTCGGTCTAAATCGGGCAAAAGAAGCTCTTACAGTTAATACTATTGAATTGGGGTCTGGACTGCAGTTGTCCGGTCAATTGGAGGAATACGAAGAGCTCGAAGGATCTCCTATATTCTTAAAATTCAAAGGCCCCTGTCAAATTTCTTTGAATAACAAACAGTTGGATGGCCATGGTACGGATTTTCACAGCCAAGGATACAGCACACCCTTAGGAAGAATTAAAGGTTTAAGACAATCGCTGGACAAACTCGTACTTGAAGATATTAAATCTTTAGGGTGGACGGCCGGAAAACCTTTGAAAATTGATTACGAAAGTGGATTTGTCGTTGAGGGCGTTTTAGAGAACATCACCGAAATTGATACAGCAGTAAAAATTCTTTCCTTTAAAGGTTGCACGGTAAAAAGAGGTGACTCTATTTACTTCAGACCTGAATGGGGAATCTTTGATCTCGCACTTGCAGAATCTATCCCAAGTGTATTTGGAGGACCCGCTGATAGAGAGCTTTTTGGCGACTCCGATGATTTTGAAGCCAAAATTATTCCCCATCGGCAAATTACAACTGAAGAAAAAAATCTCCACCAATTTTACTTGGAAATAAGGCGAGCCCGGAAGGATTTAGAAAATCAGTCTGCGGACAATAAGAAAATACAAACATATATAGATGATTTCACTCAACACTTCCCCGAAGAGTGGCTGATTGGAATTGAACTTTATGAAATGTGTATCTTGAGCGATTTTAATGGAAACGCTAAAAATATCGTACTGGACCACCTACTAAATCTAAAAAATACTCATCCTCACCTTTCAACATTAATCGAAGATGGAATTCGACTCGCTGAAAAATGAACATCGCCTTAGTAAAAACGAAATACTCTAGAAATATTGGTGCCTGTGCAAGAGCTTTGGCGAATATGGGCGGCGATAAGCTTTTTTTGGTCGACTCGCAGTGCGAAGTCAATTTGGAGTCCTATGAGGGGGCGGCTGGAGCTCAGGTCTACTTAGATAATCGAATTCAAGTTGCTAATATTGATGACTGTCTTGAATATGGTGACTACGTAATTATCGCAATGTCTGCCCGAATGGGAAAAAACAGAAAAAGTCATTTGCTACAAGACGCCATTGAAAGAATACAGTCTGACTCAGGTACCAAGCAGCGAACACCACTATTTGTTTTTGGTCCAGAAGATCACGGGCTCGCTCAGGAGGACATTGAAAGTTGTCATCTGGTTTCCCGACTGCCCACTTTTGGTGAATTTGCGAGTTTAAATATTTCTCAAGCCGTATTGCTCACGCTATTTATTTATCAGAATAAACTCAGTGAAATCTCCACATCAAATTGTGAATTCGTCCCGAAACAAGGAAGACCATTCCCCGCAGTCGAAACAAAGAAGTGGCTGAAATTACTTGGATTTGAACTGGATGCGCCAAAGGTCAATGCTTACAAGAGCTTTAAAAAGATGATTATGCAGGGTTTTCCAGACGAGTTACAAATACAGTTATTGGAAAACATCGTTAGGCAAACTGTTAGGAAAATTGAGGATAAATCTTTAACCTGATTTCTTCTTATTAAATATTCCACTGATCACAACACTAAGATCTCCTGATAAAATTTCAGAAATCGTTGGGTTGGTTTTAGAGTCTGCCTTAATTGCAGAAAGCTCTCGACGGGATTCAATAAAACTGCTGTCTTTTGCAAGAGCTCTCTTAAAGGCCGTTTCTGCATCTTCGGGGCTGCCTTTGGCGATTTGATATAATCCCTGGACGTGGAAAAATTCAGGTATTTTTCTAAACTCCGCTGGAAAGGTGTCGAAGAATTGTTTAGCCGCAGTCATGATGTGATCTGGAGCTACTTCATTTTGATATTCTTTTAATTTAGCCCATTGAATGTAAAGCTTTGCCATTGGCATTGGAAACATCTCATTCGCAATCTCCAATAAAATAAGTGCATCACCAAACTTACCCCGTTTAATATCTTTTATCCCATCTTCTAAAATGGATTCCGCTTTCAACTGTTTCTCAGCATCTTTTTGCCGTTGAATCTTATCAAACTCAGCTCTTTTGTCGGGGTTTGTAAGGGTGTCATATGCCGTAGTGATTTGCGTAAATACTTCTTTCACAAGTTCTAATTTCTCAGGGCTTGCATTTTTAGGCAACTTATCCGGGTGATGTACCTTGGCAACTTCTTTGTAAACTCGCTCAACCTCTGGTGCCGAACCAGATGAACCCGCACCGAAGAATTGGAAGATTTCTATTGCGTTTTTATTTGCCAACTGTTCTTTTAAATTTATGAGTCGGTTCATGTCCTGAGTTGAGTTGTCATTCAAGCGCGTGGGATCAAACGAAATTAACCTTTGAATCGCCATTAAATGAATCCCTTTGAGTAAGTCTGATTCATTAAAAGGTTTTTTGGATAAAATATTATTTATGGTTAACCCCTCGTTCAGGCACTCTTCAATACCCTGTAAAATCGCAAGTAGGGGAGTATATAAAACTTGATGGGTTGGTGAATACCTTGGACCCTTTACTACAGGTATATCGACCCAGGGCTCATAGAACGACTGCAGCCATTGCAGCTCAAGCCCCTCATCAATCATTTCGTGAATCAAAGGAACAAATAGAGATGGCTGTAGGCTGTAACTGGTTTCGTCAAAATCTTGTTAGTAAAATTGACTTTATTTTTCATTTATCACCATTTGCTTGATTGTCGCCAGTATATATTCCGTCTTGATGATTGAAGTCATATGTGGGCTTAAATAGGATTCATCCACCAAATACAAGAAGCTCATCTGCACTCATTGACCCAATTTCTATGACATCTAGGATCCTCTGAAAGTAAATGCCTCTTTTTCAACAACATATTGATCGTTTTTTGCACAGTATCTTCAGCAACAAGATTGATTAGTTTACCCTTTTAAAGTCCACACTATAGATATTCTACCCTCTGAGACAATATTAAGTGTTCCCTGTACTTTCTCCGTCCATTAAAATACTAATCGCAAACGGGAGATCGAAACCAGAAATGGAGTCTACCTTGTCTAAAGCTTTTCTTCTTTCGGAAGAAGAGTCCATGTTACTTGTAAGAAACTCAGACATGGGAATTTGGTCAACACCACCGCTTTCCGCATCCTTTAAAATAGTCTTAATTTTATCTACTAGGTTATCCACATTAAATGGTTTGAAGAGGTAATCCACGGCCTTTGTTTTTTTAATGGCATCAGTTGCAAACCCTCGATCTTTAAACATGCCACTCATTAGAAAGACAGGAATTTCCTAAGACCCACTGCTCTTATTTCATGAATAACATCAACACCATTCATTTTTGGGAGCATGCAATCCACGATAGCCACGAACTTGTCTGAATGAAGTTTAAGCCAATAGCATCTTTGCCATCAGCACAACCAAAACCTGAAGCCTTCACGCTTAAACACTTCAACAAGAGCGCTTCGGAAAACTTGGTCATCTTCAACACAGAGTAATGCCATAGTCCATACTTCAGTTATCGGATAATTCGCTGAAATTATTTACTTTTCAGCCTGACTAAAGCATAGTTAAGCGGCATTAGATAGATGCTTTTTATATGCCTGAGCGACTTTTTCTGGAAAATGTTTGGAAATCGAAAGGCTTCACAACATATTCGGAAACGCCGCTTGAAACCGCCTGAATAACCCGACTCTTTTCGCTTGGTGGTAATCAATAGAAATGGGATATTCGAATATTCTGAATCACGCAGCCCCTGTAAAAACTTATCCTGTTAGGCCCGGCATGTTCAAATCTGATACAACAAAGTCAGTTTTCAATTTCAAGATCTTCCAGTTTTCTAATTTTTTCCCGCTTTCCCACATCTTTGGCAGTGTCGATATTTGTGAATCCCATACGTTGTGGAAGCGCTTTTACTATAACATTTTGAATTGAAATAGAATCATCCACGACCAGAAAACGTATTTCGGGCTATTCTGCGTTCATGCTGCCTCCCTAATACCATATGTTTTTTGCGTCATCGGGATAATTACAGTTAATGTATTCTACCAACTATGGAGTTCATCATAATTTCTCCACCCATAGATCCACAACGTCTTTCACCGCATCCATCCCCACTCCTCTACCAGAAAAACTCACCAACGGCATCTCTCACTGTGAAACCAGGTTTAAAGATATATTGAATAACTTTCGTAGTCAGATAATTTTCACACATCCACACTCGGGTCGTATTCTCCAATTTTATATTTAATTTTTTCCGGATCTATACCTTATCCCATCATCTTCGATGTCGAATTTCATAGAATCTTGTTTGCCGCAAAATGATTTCTGGAATACTCCACTATAATTGTGCCAGCTGGCTTTTTAAAAGCTTCTATTCTATCCTCAACAGATTCAATTCTGATGATCTACGGCATTACGAAATGCATGAATAATTACATCAAAAAATGGCGTAGCGATTCTCCGTTTATTCTTCGATCAGCTATGCCAATGAACTCAATTGGATTAACTTTCTTAGACTGTCTAGCAGCAATCGTTTGAATAAATCATCATAGTGACGAAAATAACTTCGCACTGGCTCTTTTAAGAACTCGTATTGAAACTTCAAGCAAACTCGCATCCGCTTTTGCTGCAATTAGATGCGAATAAAAATTGTCGAGTGAACCTTTTGCACTTCGATTTTCTTGGATTCGAACAAACCAACCATTTGGAAGGTCTTATGATTTTCTCTAATAAAAAAGACTCGTAATTTCTGGTTAACTTTGCAATTTCGACATTAAATGGTTCTCTGAATTAATCCTAATGTTCTTTCTGCCCAACAGATTTTAAAGGTGTCAATATCTGTTGACAGCTTCTAGCACGCTTTCCTAATTGGCTCACACTAAATATTCCGTATCTGCTTCGAAAGTGTAAATATCTTAAACCTCATCTACATCGAACTCCTCATTGGGAACTCTAGTAAATTTAATCAAATGATTGATTTTATTTTCAAGAGCATGCAAAAAATTTCAAACTGCTCCTTGCTTCTAACGATTTTCAAAATCATCGTTGAATGTTCACGCTCTTTCTCCATCGCTCTGTTGGCACGGTATTCAGTTTTGTCCGCTGCCACCATGACTAAGTTTTCAATTTTTTGTTAGAATCACGGATTGGAAAAAAATCGAGCGTTACATATTTGCCCTGAGAGTGGTTGTATAGTTTAGGTCCTAATTCCTCCAAACTATCGTAAGGGAGGGCTTTGAAAGACAGCAGAAATCCACAGCTTCACTTGTTCTGCAAGTTCATCCGACAATCCAAGCACATCCCATAGCAACCTACCTTTTGGGGCTTCCTTCAAGCACTGAAGTTCACAAGACTTAGTAAAAATCTCACCACAACAGCCTTCAGAATCAATTATGACGAACCCTTGGCCCAATGAATCCATCATCGAGTGCAGAGTAGAGTTGGCACCACTTAGCTCTTGCGTCCTTCTATCACAGTTTCCAAATTTTGTTGTAGCGTTCTAGTTCTTGCTTCTGTTCTCTTCCACTCCATCGGTACGAGAAGCTCTTTAGAGCGAATCTCATTGTGATACTTAGTATGAAGCTTGTCTTCAACCGTAACGTCATGCAAGGTAACAATCCAAAGATCTTCTTCTTTCAGAGGACTCACGCAAACTTGTACACGCCCTTCTGTATCAGATCTCGTTAGCTTATAGTTGATTTCGTTATAGTTTGTTGATTCTGTCCGTCCTTTAGTACCATTTTCATTGGTGAACAAATCCTTGTCTTCAAACTTAACTAGATCATAAAATTTCAATCGGTCGTGAGTTCTCAACTGAGCTATTGCAAAACATCGCGGCGGATTCATTGCATATCTAATCTTTTTCAGCATCTATAAACGAAGACGCTATCTAAAAAAGTTGTCGAAGACGTTGAAGGTCATAAATCATTTACCCTGCTTGTAAGAACTTGAAGTACTTAGACTCGATAACATCGATTTCTAATTCCTCACCTGATTCATCAGTAATCGTTTCTGGAGCCTCAACAGAACCCACTGAGTACTCCTTACCCTCAGTGAATAGAATCATCTTTTCTTTGTCGGTGTCTTCTGAGTAATAAGGCACGTAAAAAGAAACGACTTTCCCATTGTCAGGCAAGAAACCAGCGATCATGTTGATTTGATCGACAATGACTTTAGGGCAGTTTTTATATATAATGCCGACATCTTTTTTGAGATCCGTAATCCACTTGATCCACTCACGAATGCCACATGAGTTAATGGAGTTCACTGCATCAAAGTCTATTTCTAAACAGCTTACACCATTGAGATCTAGATCATCTAGAGTCACATCTTCATCCATGTGACCTTTAAGATGCATAGTCCATGTATCTCCCTTTTTGTTAATCATATACTCGAATTGGGCCATAGTTATTCTCCTCCTTTAAATATAAAATGAAAACTTTTTGGTAGCTCTTGAATTTTTCTCGCGCTCATATTCAGTGGCAAGACACAGGCAAAAATTGTCGTTTGATTCGGGCTTACTGCTACATATGTACTTGGACTGGCATCGAACAACATAAATGTTCCGATACCTGCACCTTTTTTTGAATCCATTTGAATTTGCGATGCCGCGCCATCCTTGAAGCAACCATAGACTTTGTTAATTAATCTGGGGATTTTCAGAGAGCCAAAAGGGTCTACACAAGCAATAATTAATCTCTGCTCGTCTCTGGCAAGAAGAATTCGGCTTTTCTTGTCCTCAGGCAGATCAATCACCTTTCCTCTGTCTTCACCTTGAATCGAAACATTTTCAACAAAGGGGGCGTTGTAAATTGCATTCGTAAACATTTCATCTGCCAGGCTTCGCATTGTAGTAATTAAACTTTGATTTGAGGTGAATTTCTCCAACTCAACTTCAAGTAGTATCAAAGCAGCATGTTTTTCTGATGACTTATTAAATTCATAATCTACAAAAACAAACCTCTCCTCTGCCTCTGGACCTACGTGAATTGGGGAAAGTATCGAGGAGGCTGGGTATTTGAAAAACAACTCCGGATCAGCCGTCATCAGTGCAGAGCTGTTAAGTTCATGAATAAAATCAAATTTCTCAGGTTGAATAATATGCATCAGGTTAGATTCTTTGGCCTGAGCCAAGTCTTTGACGATATCGCCAGTGGTTGATAATCCAATTTGATGCATTTCAAATGGCTGATTTTTGGTAGACGAATCCACTGCGATCAACTCAACTCGGTTCGCCCAGTTTTTGTGAAGTAGATCTTCGTAATTTTTCACGTCCAGCTTTTTGACAGCCAAAGAACAACCACCTTAATTGCAAACACTATATCAAGAATTATTTCGGGATTTATAGGGAAGGCCTTTAGACGACAGGGGGCCTAATTCACAATTAAACCAAAACACGGCTGATTTTGAGTCAATATTGGAGATTATTTCGGAATATCAATAAGTGAGAGTCTTGAAACCAGACTGTATCTATATGAGAAAGCTCAAGAGCAGACGCCATATCATTTATGGACAAACCATTAGTCCAGCCCATATTTTGGTGGGTCCCGAGCAACTTATGCCCTTGAAAAAGATAAAGTCGATCCATCAGTCCATAGGCAAAAAAATTAGAGTGGGTCAATGCC
This sequence comes from Bdellovibrionales bacterium, assembly GCA_041391465.1. Taxonomy (GTDB): domain Bacteria; phylum Bdellovibrionota; class Bdellovibrionia; order Bdellovibrionales; family UBA1609; genus UBA1609. The sequence continues at coordinate 116,928 of JAWKNX010000007.1, read as the reverse complement.
CCTCCCTCAACGTACAAACTTGAAAGCTCGAAATTTTCATACAAGTTTTGCAATAGGACCTTTAAGTTAAAAACTCCGTTTTCTATTGGAAAGTTGTAGTTGACTACCTTTTCTGCCCCGGGAAATTTTACAGTTTGCGGCTCACTTGTAATCCAATAAACCGAAGGCTTTACTCTTTCTTTTATCAAAGAAAGTGACTCCCAGCGATCTTTCAATTGAGACTTTGGGTCCAAGACAATCACTGAGTTTTCCAGGTCAGAAAAACGTGTGTCCCGCAAATCCAGTCTTGGATTGTCTTTAAGAATAGTACCCACCCCAACCAAAACAGCATCGTGATAAGCCCGTAATAGTCGCCCGTGACGACGAGCTTCGCTCCCCGTTATCCATTGGCTTTCCCCGCTGGCAAGCCCCATCTGACCGTCGAGACTTACAGCTGTTTTTAAAGAAATGAACGGGCGGTTCTTTGTCTTGTTAACTAAAAACGGCTCCATAATATACATCAAATCTTTAATATACGGTTTTTCTTCTGTGCCTTCCCAAAGGCGCACTTCGATACCTTGCTGCGAAACAATTTCGGCACCTTTCCCATTCACTTTTGAAAAGGGATCTTTAAGTGCATATTCCACTTTTGAAATTGGAAGCGATGCTAACATTTTTGCACAGGATGGAGTTTTACCTTGGTGAGCACAGGGCTCCAACGTCACATAGACTGTCGCGCCTTTTAGCTCTGAGGAATCTTCCACAGACTTAACAGCATTCACTTCCGCATGGGGGCCGCCATAGAATTCATGGTATCCCCAGCCCAGCAGTTGCTCATGTTTAGAAACGATCACACAGCCCACCGGCGGATTCGGGCTGACTCGCCCCAATCCTTTTTCCGCCAGTATGACTGACAATTCATAAGCCTCATCGCGAGTAATTTTAGACCCTTTTTTAATTACTCGATCTCGAATCACTAAGTCTGCCATGAATTCCAATACACATCAGGATTTAATACACTCACGATTTCATTTGCCCATTTATTCACTTAATCAAGGTAACCACGTGTTCTTTGATCTCTTTCAATAGCATCAAATAGGGCTTGGAAATTCCCTTCACCAAATCCATTATTATTTTTTCTTTGAATGATTTCAAAAAAGATTGGACCAATCATGTTTTTTGTAAAAATCTGCAGCAAATAACCATTATCATCACCATCGACGAGAATTTTTAGATCTCGTAACCTGTTAATATCTTCTGTCACGCCAGGTACTCGATCCAATAGGTCGTCGTAGTAAGTGTCCGGAACATCTAGAAACTCTACACCAGCCGCTCTTAATTTCGATACCGATTCTATGATATCATCGGTTAATAGTGCTACGTGCTGAATGCCAGAGCCTTTGTATTCATCCAAGTACTCTTGAATTTGAGATTTACTTTCAGTGGGTTCATTGATCGGGATAGTAATTTTATTACATGGTGAACGCATTACTTTCGAAAGCAATCCCGTTGCTTCTCCTCGTATATTAAAAAATCGAACGTCTTCAAAGTTGAAGACCCCTGAATAAAAATTGACCCACTCATCCATTTCTCCCACTGGAACGTTGTTGGTCATGTGATCGATGATCGTAAGGCCAAAACCTTCTGTGTCATTCGCGCCTTCAAGCAATTCAAAGTCGGTATCGTAGTTTTTATATCCGTCATCATATTTATCTACAAAATTAATGGCTGATTCACCGATTCCGTAAATCGACTTGAAACTGTGACTTTGTTCGTCCTCGCAGGGTTTGGCCCCTCTTTCGATAGCTGTATTAAACGCCATGGCTGAATTTTTAACTCTAAATCCAGTCGCACAAATGGATGGACCATGGCTTTTATAAAAATTTTCTGAAAAAGAATTTGGCTCCATGTTAAGAATAAAGTTTGTTCTTCCTTGCCTAAACAGCTTCACGTTCTTGTTTTTGTGTTTTCCAACCCATTTAAAACCCAATTTTTCGAAAAGGCCTTCAAGAGCTGCGGGATCAGGAGAAGCAAATTCTAAAAACTCCATTCCGTCTAATCCACAAACGTTTTCCTTTCGAACAATCATATCCGGTGTTCTCTGAAATAATTCAGTGGTTGGTCGGCTTGATTTCGTTGGCGTACTCATTTCCATATTCCTCTCCAGGTTTAAACAAATTATTGGGAATTAACTGTCATTTAAGGTAGTGTTTCCATAATTTAGAGGCAAGAGTTATTCAAAGGTTAATTGGGTTTTTATGGATTACGAAATTGTCCCATTTGAAATTGAATTCATTGAGGATATAATTCGATTCACAGACATTCAAATTGGAAAAAGCTACTTCACCCCGGAAGATTTGGAAAAACTCCATGAATATTCAATCGTTAACGGTATAAATTGTTCTTACGTGGCTCTCCACCAGGGTGAAATTGTTGGTGTCCGGCTTACATACGCGCCCGGAACAAACTGGCCTGTTCTTTTTCGGCAGAACGATCTTCATTTTTCAAAAATTAAAATAGACCCCTTAAAGATTGGGTACTTTAAAAGTCTTTTTATTGGAAAAGAGCATCGTGGAAAAGGTTTTGGCGGAACTCTCTCCAAACGCAGCATTGAATCCATGTTGCAGTTAAATGCAAAAGGGGTCCTAGCCCACTCCTGGAAAGAGTCTCCCAGTGACTCTTCAAGAAAATACCTATTAAAGTTGGGTTTCAAACCCATTGCCGAACACAAACTGTTTTGGTCGCACTTAGACTACAAATGTATTCGTTGTGGAAATCCGCCTTGCCAATGCACAGCTATCGAAATGTTTCTTCAACTAAGTGACTCATAAAAACGACTGACCTGCGCGTCGGCCATGATAGATCGCTCATCCCAATTTTCTATAAATAGGCCATCTGGGTGGGTGACACGACTCAAAGCTACATAGGCTTGGCCCGGCTCCCAAAGTGAGCTTACGTCTATAACTGCAGCATCTAGCGTAATTCCTTGGGCTTTATGAATTGTTGCGGCATAGGCAAGTGTGATGGGGTAATTGACAACAGCTGCAACCACTTCTCCATCGGCATCTAGTTGTGAAAATGTCGATTTTTCGATGGCAACTAAACGATCATTTTGTACCAACCGAAGTAATATTTGATCGTCGATAAACTCTTCGATGTAGGCCAAACTTCCATTTACCCATCTTTGTTTGGGATCGTTTTGCACTCGCATCATTACCAGTGCACCCAGTTTGAGGTTTTAACACCTCGGGTATTGGAGATTGTTTTTTTAACGCTTTCAATTTCGCGAGCCCGCCCTAAGTACTCCGACCGAAACTCTTTTAGCTCCGTATCTAATTGGCTAGTTTCTTGTTATTGTATTTTTCAGTTTGTATCCGACGAGGGAACAGACGAGGTTGCCGAAAAAATCCGAGCAGGCTAAACTTCTGCGATTATCAAGAAACCCCTCACCTCACTATCAACTTCACCCAACCTCACTGTGTTTAAAACTTTTAAAAAATCACTATGCTGTGACCGGTGAATTTCCTGGAGAACACAATTAATAAAACCCGTTCGCTCCCATACCGGATCCAAAAATGCCCATGGCTTCTTGCTGTCATAAGATCGACTGATGGGTGGCAGCTGAGCAAAATCACCCACGGCAATCACTCGCAAGCCCCCCCAAGGTACCAATTGGGCATCTCTAGCAATGCGCGCGATCTCTTCGGCAACAGAGGGTGTCGCCTGATAGCATCGAAACCTCATCGATGATGATTCCTTCCAATTTTTTGCAGGCGCCGAACAACGCGTCTGTTTCGTGTCGCTTTCGTTACAATATCTTTGCGATCGCCCTCCATGATGCCCAAGCCAAAAAACTGTGAAACGTACGGCCGCCAACGAGCACCGCTGCCCGCACCGGTGCTAGCTAAAACAGGAAACTCTTTACTGTTAATTTCAGAAATAAAGTGGCGGACCACGGTACTTTTCCACTCCCGGCGGCTCCGGTTAAAAAAATATTTTCGCCGGAATGAAGGAGCTCTAATGCCTTTTTTTTGTTCATCTGATAAAGTCATGTCATGCATAGGTGCATACTGGCACAGGTCCGTGGGACAGACGAGTTTCATCTGAGCATTCCGTGGCGCGTAAATGTCCGGAAAAGGGTGTTTTTTTCGCTTATCTGCCACGCATAAACCATCTAGTATAGGTTCAGGTTTGAAAAAGTAGTGAGTTGAAACCGTGGAGGCAGCATGGAACAAATTTTAAAGACTCTCGCCGAGCCAAATGAGGAATTTAATGGCATTTTAGACGTCGCCCCTGAAGCTGTTCAAAAGCATTTAAGCGAATTGGTTTTGGTCGACGTACGTAGGCCGGATGAATATGATGGCGAATTGGGCCATATTCCAGGGGCGGCTTTAATTGTTTTAGATACTATTCCAGAACGGTTTGCTGAAATTCCCAAGGACAGAGAAGTGGTCTTAATCTGCAGAAGTGGCCGACGATCCGCTCAAGCCAGCGAGTTTTTAAAAAGAAAAGGGCTATCAAAACACCTACAACCTTAAAGGCGGTATGCTTTTATGGAATGAAAAAGGCTTTAAAGTAGAAAAATAATCAATGAAATTCGAGGTATCCGTGTCTAATTCATCACCTGTTTTTGTTAACAGAACTCTAAATATGAAAAAATTAATTATATCGGATTGGATATGGACCATACCCTAGTTCGATATAAAACTGAAAATTTCGAAAGACTCGCCTACGAAAGCATGCGTAAAAAACTACTCGAAGACCTTAATTACCCGGCAGAAATTCAGTCCCTCGAATTTGATTTTACTCGTGCAATTCGAGGGCTAATAATTGACAAAGTTCGTGGCAACATTTTGAAGCTATCGAGACATGCCGCCATTCGAGAAAGCTACCACGGCACCAATTCAATTCAGTTTTCTCAGCAAAAACAGATTTATAAAAGCACTTACATCGATCTCGGCGACCCTGACTACGATGCCGTTGATACCAGTTTTTCTTACTCATTTGCCACTCTTTTTGCACAACTGGTCGATCTAAAGGACGGGGCGCTTGCGCAAAAACTGCCCGACTACGCGCAAATTGCGGTAGATCTAACACATGTTCTGGATCGTGCTCATAGAGACGGAACAATAAAAGACGAAGTTGGAAAGAATCTCGATCACTATATCATCAAAGATCCGGCCATGGTTCAGGGTTTGGAACAATATAAGAAGCACGGTAAAAAAATATTTGTGCTTACGAATTCCGAATATTTTTACACTAAGACTTTGATGGAATATGCCATCGACCCTTTTCTTGAACATTGTGATTCTTGGACAGAACTTTTCGAGTTCGTTATTACAATGGCGCAAAAGCCACGGTTTTTCTATGATCGCCTCGGATTTTTAAAAATCAATTTAGATGATGGCACTATGACAAACGCTTACAAAATTGAGCCTGGCTGTGTATACCAAGGGGGTTGTGCCGATCTGTTGACTCGAACATTGCATTTGTCGCCTGAAGAAATTTTGTACATTGGTGATCATATCTACGGTGACATCGTTAGATTAAAAAAAGAATGTGCTTGGAGAACAGCCTTAGTTGTCGAAGAGATTGAAGAAGAAATTAAAAACTCTCAGCGAGCACTACCCATCGTAGAAAAGATTGATGCGCTGATGAACAAGAAGCTCCCCATTGAATCAGAAATCAATGAACTCATATCAGAGCAAATCATAAAAGATCATAAAAAATTTGAAGGAAAAATAAAGACTTTGTTTGATCAAGTGACTGAAATTGATAAGCAAATAAGCCCTTTGATTAAAGAGCAAAGAGCTTGTTTTAATAAATATTGGGGCGAAGTCTTTCGGACTGGCATTGAGGAGAGTTATTTCGCCTATCAGGTTGATAGATTTGCCTGTATTTATATGGGTAAGTTAGAGGACCTTTTAAAAATGTCTCCAAGAACCTATTTTAGATCCAACAAGAAGCCGCTTTCACACGAAATCAAACTCTTTACCTGAAACGAACGACACCTTCGATAGGGGCCTCTGGTCGAAAAACTTTTTGGTCCTTATCGAATTTCACTGATGTCCAACTGAATTGCTCAGAAAAACTGCGCGATATTTTACCTTTGTATCCCATAGACATTAAAACTGAGGGGATGTGGAATTCAATATATTGAATTTTGTCGTTCGATGCGAGGTATTGGTCAATTTCACCGGTACTGATCTTCTTCACCATTTCTGTCCATTGTTCAGAGTGACAATTTTTTATAAATAAGAGGCGATTAGCAATGTTTTGCTTAAAAATTGAATGGGTTAAATCAATGTCTTTACAACTTACCAAAAAAAGTCTTTTAACATCCACTTCGTCCACATGGTTTAAAATTCGACCTATTTGAGGAAAATAAATAGCGTTGTCATTGTCTAAAACTGCCAGACCCTGACGAAAGGTCACCGGAACATTGTCCAATACTTCATGTGCGCTTTTGTTTTCAATTAAAACCGCATTTTCTATTGTGATGGGTCGATCAAACTCAGCCTGATCAACCAACACAATCCAAATTTTGTTGTCCAACATAAACGCTTTTGTGCCTCCAAGCTAATAGCCCTAAATAAGTCTCTCGCACTTAAGTCTGGACTGAAATATTCACTAATGTAGGTGGTATCCAACTACAATACCTTTTGCAATATTAAATAAAAACTTGTTTTTTGTTCTAGATCTAACATTTTGTAATATTCAAAAAGCTTGTTTGTGTGAGTTTGCGAAATGCTGGGGCTAATGATTTTTTCACATTTTTCAACTTCTTGCAATTTTCTGAATTCCATAAATGCCGCACAATTGGCCGAGCTCAACACCGACATAGAGCTCGAACTATCATCCACCGCATCTTGTTCTAACTCAGCAAATAGCGGTAAAGCTGTACTCCTTTTATGTGTGTCGATAGATAATTCTCACCCTTTAATACCGAATGAAATAGATCTGTAAATAGGTCAATGATTTGAACTTGGATTTCGGGGTTGTTTTACGAATATTGATGCACTCAAAATAGCTTTAGAAATACGAAGATCATCCTGGGTGACACTTTCATCTATAAACAAATCACTTCCCTTAAGTAATATTTTAGATGTCATACCTGGGCGGACAAGAATATCCAGAGGCTTTATGTTGAGTGAATCAATGATTCCGGGCACTCCATCCAGTTGAGATTTTCAGCCGCACTTCTTAAGCTCCTGATTTGATGATGTCAAAAGACCCGAGGATGAATAGTGGGACGGGTTTGTAATACAGTTAGAAATGGAATGTCTTCTAATTGCCGTACCCATTTCTACACTTTTAGACACGGGTTCAAAGCTGACAATATTGTTAACAAACCTGGAATTTATACAATCCCGCTCTCCCAGGTTGGTTCCTAGAAGCCAAATGACAATAGCAATAAATATTAAACTCGGCAGAGTTAACCAGGTCCATTTCATCGCCCCAATAGAAGCAATACAAATGCCAAAATGGAGTCTCTTGGGAAGGTACTATATTACGGGGATTTTCGGGGCTCAGCCCTACCGACGTGGCTGGGTAGAGGATGTGTGATTTTGGATTGAATCCAAGAATGGATACTCACTAATTTGGCGAGATCTATCCCCGTCTTTATGCATTCAGATAACATATAGACCAGGTCTTCGGTGGCCAAGTTACCACTGCTCCTTTTGCATAGGGGCAACTGCCCAACCCTCCAACGCTGGAATCAAAAATTCCTATGCCATTCTGAATTGAGGCAAGAACGTTTGCCAGTGCCGTTCCCCAAAGGTATCATGAAAATGCATTGCTATTTTTTTTAACGGCACTAGGTCAGTGACTTTTTTAACAAGCTGATTGACCTGCTTGGGTAACACAACCCGAATGGTATCTCCCAGTGAAACTTCATATACACCAAGCTCCATCATCCTATTTGCCAATTTGGCCACTCTTGCCTGGCTTACTTTACCTTCGTACGGACAACCAAATGCCATAGATAGATAGCCTCGAACTTTGATTTTATTTTTTTTTGCCATGGCCACTACGGTTTCAAACCGGTTAAAACTCTCATCGATGGAGCAATTTATATTCTTCGCTGAAAACGCCTCACTGCATGAGCCGAAAATTGCGATTTCTTTTAAATCCGTTTTTAAAGCGTCCTCCATTCCCCTCACATTTGGTACGAGCGCCGAAAAAATCGTTTTCGAATTCAGTTTGCCAGCTTTTTGATCGGTTAGAATTTTATCAACCAGTTGCTTGCTCCCCTCCATTTGGGGAACCCACTTTGGAGAAACGAAAGCTCCTACCTCTATGTTCTTTATTCCCGCATCACTCAGCTGGCAAACAAGCTTATATCGATCTGTGAGGGAAACTTGGGAAGGTTCGTTTTGCAACCCATCTCTTGCGCCAACTTCAACTACTTTTACTGCCTTGATCATTAGTTTTTCTCCGAAACCTGCACCAGAACTTGGTCTTTTGGCACTTGGTCTCCAACAGCTATCTTGAGTTCTGTCACCTGTCCGTCGATGTCGCTGACTAAGCTGTATTCCATTTTCATGGCCTCCATAATGACGACAACTTGGTCTTTCTTTACTTCGTCATTGAGAGAAACATTCAATTTCAAAATTTTACCGGGCATGGGTGCAACGATCTGCCCCGGGGTTGCGTTTGAGCTCGAATTCTTACCTCGGTGCTTTACATCTTCAGCAGCTATACAAACAGTTCGTCCTTCATAGTGGAACCAAATATTTTGACCCACCTTTTCGGCAAATACCGTTATTTCGCAACCATCTTTCTCAGTAATAACTTTTTGCATTCTAGTTCTCCCAGTTCCCGACCCAAGGGTTAGGAACAGCGGTCGATTTAAAGTTATGCTCAAATTCGGATGAAGACCCTTTAATTTTGCGGCTTAACTCTTTAAGCCATTTCTCTTCTTGTTCATCCAACTCAACTCCCTCAAGCCCCTTAGAAAAATACTTATTAATGAACTGAGTTGTCATCGTGCCATCAACAAATTCATAGTGACTCAATATTTCCAGTAAAAATGGAATATTTGTTTTCACTCCAAACACAATTGTGTCTCTCAAAGTTCTTTTCATTTTCTCAATGGCTCGGGGCCTGCTCTCATCCCAAACAATTATCTTGGCTATCATCGAATCATAAAATGATGTGACTTCATCGCCTTCAGCAAACCCAATTTCTAATCTTCTGCCATACCCATGAGGAAAATAGATGGACCCCAGTTTGCCGGTACTTGGTACTCCGTTCTGATAGGGGTCTTCCGCGTACAAGCGACATTCTATGGAGTGCCCACGAGGACTTAGATCCTCCTGGTCCCACAAGCAAGCCATGTCTTGTGCCGTCAATATTTGTGCCTTTACCAGATCCACTCCTAAAACCATTTCGGTAACCGGATGTTCAACCTGCAATCGAGTGTTCATTTCTAAAAAAAAGAATTCATTGTCTTGAAATAAAAACTCAACAGTTCCGGCCCCCTTATAGCGGGCTTCTTTCGCGATCAACGCCGCAGTCTCACACATTTGTCGACGAATTTCTTCAGGCAAAATAAATGATGGGGCCTCTTCAACAATCTTTTGATGTCGGCGCTGAACAGAGCACTCTCGTTCACACAAATGAAATACATTACCCATGCCATCTACAAATATCTGCACCTCTATATGTTTTGCATTACCAAGGTATTTTTCCAAAAATACCCTATCCGAACCAAAGGCATTAAGGCCTTCTCTTTTGGCCGACTCAATTGCAGACTCCGCCTCTTCAATAGAACCAATGACTCTAAGACCACGCCCGCCTCCACCAGCGGCAGCTTTAACCATTGCCGGAAAGCCAATTTTTTCAAGTTGTCGTTTTAATTCATCTAAAGTCTGATCATCTCCTTGATAGCCTGGAATGACGGGGCCACCGGCTTTTTCAACAAGCTTTTTTGCTGAGACTTTGTCACCAAACAAGTCGATACTTTCAGCGGTTGGACCGACAAATCGGATTCGAGCCGCCTCTACTGCACGAACGAAATCGGCATTTTCAGATAAAAAACCAAACCCCGGGTGTAGGGCATCGACTTTAGCTGCTTTTGCTCCATTCACCGTATTTTCAATGTTCAAGTAACTCTCGCTCACTTCAGAGCCACCGATGCAAACGGTTTCGTCCGCCAGCCGATATGCTTCAGTTTTTTCATCAGCTTCCGAATGTAGGAGTACTGTTTTAATATTTAATTCTTCGCAAGCACGAATTATTCGAACCGCCACTTCGCCTCTATTTGCAATTGCTAACTTTTTTATTTTCATTTTGGATCTACCTCGTACTTTGTCTTCCAAGGTACCGATCGGTTTTCAATAAAACCACGAAGGCCTTGTTGACCCTCTTCGCTAACTCGCCTCTCTGCAATCACCCGCGAGGTGTAATCTTTAGTTTCCAAAATACCGGCTTCAAATATATTCAAAAGTCCCTTTGTTGCGTTCACCGCCTGTGGACCATTTTCGTAAAAATTCTTTAAAAAATAGTTTTGAAGATCTTCAATTTCTTCACCCTCTACAGCCTCTGTGACTAGGCCCATTTCTCGAGCTTTAGATGCGCTAAAACGCTCACCCGTCAGTAAAAACCTGTGGGCGTCGTTGGCATTAATTCGAGATAAAATGAAAGGACTTATAGTAGCCGGTGCTAAACCTAACTTCACTTCAGAAAAAGCAAATTGAGTCGATGCCTCTGCAATGACAATATCGCTGGCCGCAACTATTCCTGTGCCTCCTCCCATTACGTGTCCGTGAACTATCGAAATGATTGGAATTGCACATTCATGAAGGGTATAAAACATATCGAACAGTCGGTTAGAATCGGCAATATTCTCTGCTTCCGAGTATTCGACCATGGATTTCATCCAGTCTAAATCAGCTCCAGCACAAAAGCTTTTCCCATCTCCTTTGAGAATAATTGCTCGCAATTCCGATTGGGCCGACAAAGATGCAAAGGTAGATGTGAGCTCTTCAATCATTTGTGGATTAAATGCATTTCTCTTTTCCGGTCGAGATAATGTCACCACACAGTGTTTTTCTAAATAAAATGTTTTTACAAAATCCACATCAATTCTCGCTTTACATTCGGAAAACACTTGTGCGTTGGTTTTCCCATTCCTTGTTTAAACTTGCCGCTATCCCATATGCTAAAACTTTGCGAGTGTCTTTTGGGTCAATAACACCGTCGTCCCAAAGTCGGGCGCTCGAATAATATGCATGACTTTCGCGATCATACTTTTCAAGAATGGGAGCCTTGAACTCAGCCTGCTCGCCCTCACTCATTGATTCGCCTTTTGCCTGTAGTTGATCCATTTTCACCGTCAGCAACACGTTGGCCGCCTGCTCTCCACCCATTACCGATATTCTGGCATTTGGCCACATCCAGAGTTGTCTTGGTTGGAAAGCTCTTCCACACATCCCGTAGTTTCCAGCACCATAGGATCCACCAATGACGACTGTAAACTTAGGAACTCTAGCATTACTCACTGCGGTCACCATCTTTGCGCCGTGCTTGGCTATGCCCTCATTTTCATAACTTTTCCCCACCATAAAGCCCGTGATATTCTGTAAAAACACCAAAGGGATTTTACGCTGATCACAAAGCTCTATAAAGTGGGCCGCCTTTAACGCACTTTCACTAAACAGAACACCATTATTTGCAACAATACCTACGGGAAACCCATATAAATGGGCAAAGCCAGTAACAATTGTTTGGGCATACTCAGCTTTGAACTCATGAAATTTGGAACCATCTACTATTCGAGCAATGACTTCTCGAACATCAAAAGGCTTTTTAGCATCGGCGGGTACAATTCCATAGAGTTCTGCTGAGTCATACAAAGGTTCTTCAATGGGCATCGTCGCTAACTGCATCTTTTGGGGTCGATTGAGATGAAAAACAATGTTTCTTGCGATTTCCAGCGCATGCTCGTCGTCTTCTGCAAAGTGGTCCGTCACTCCACTTACTTGGCAGTGGACTTCAGCTCCACCTAATTCCTGAGCTGTCACCTCTTCCCCGGTTGCTGCTTTTACCAGCGGAGGGCCGCCCAAAAAAATTGTCCCATTATTTTTAACGATTATATTTTCGTCACTCATAGCCGGAACATAGGCACCACCAGCTGTGCAACTTCCCATGACAACACTAATTTGCGGTATACCCGATGCAGACATTCTCGCTTGGTTGTAAAAGATTCGACCAAAGTGTTCTTTGTCCGGGAAGACTTCATCTTGTTTTGGCAAGAAAGCTCCTCCACTGTCCACCAGGTATAGACAAGGCAGTCCGTTCTCCATGGCAATCTCTTGTGCCCTTAAGTGTTTTTTTACGGTCATGGGATAATAGGTTCCCCCTTTTACCGTAGCGTCGTTGGCAACTATAATGCACTCTCGACCACCGATAACCCCCATACAGGTCACAACACCAGCACTGGGTGCCTGCTGATCATACATGCCATAGGCTGCCAATGTGGAAAATTCTAAATACTCAGTTCCTGGATCAATAAGTCGATCAATTCTTTCTCTTGCAGTGAGTTTGCCACGGGATTTATGTTTCTCAGTCGCTCGACTACCACCGCCTTGGCGCGCCCAACCCAATGCATCTTTGAATGAGTTTAAATGAGTCTCATAGGCCGCCTTGTTTTTTTTAAAATCAGGGCTGGCTGACGTAATTTTTGCTTCAATGGAATACATAGATAAACCCCACATCCCCACAAATAGAAAATTGCTCCAGGTCTAACATTTTTTCCACTTGGCTTCATCTGAAATCCACCCCCCGCCGGGCGGCCAAGCGCGTCAATTAGCCCTCCCGGATACGCGCGTTGATTGCCGCACTGTCAGCCTTCATGTAGTTTAAAAGTGCTATTTTAACTTATTTGATAGGACTACAAATGGCCCTTTTGAACACCCTGATATTTGTCGCGGTAATGATTGTCAGTTGGAATTATATCAACCAACCTTCAACAATACCCGAATCAACGCATATGTCGATTCAGGCGGATTTAAGAAACATTATTGAATCCACAATAAACCAACAAGCACCCAATGCAAGTCGTCTCCAATTTCACAGGTTTTGGACTGAAAATGTCGACTCGAACACAGTGAAAGCCTATTTTAAATATTCTTATGATGATGTCACAGGGGAAAACTTAGATGTGACAAACACGGTCACACTCGACGGGTTTGCCATTGTTAATCGAGCCGAAGACAGCTCAAAAAACGTGGAGTATTGGAATTTCGAAGAGCTCTATCTTCTCAACGATCAAGTTGAGTATACAGAGCCACTTCGCATTTCAAGTTCGCCGGATGGGAACTGATTCAACCACTGACAAGTTTATCAGTATAGATCCCGAGGGTTTTTTTAGATTTGGTGAAAATCGAATCGAAGAAAAGGAAGACGGGCATAAACTACTCTCTAACATGCATAGATTCGATGGTGTCGGCCCGAGAGTGCAAACAAGTATTGATGGGGTCACAGCCATTGTCGAAGCTTTCGATGCCCCGCTCATCATTCAATCTATAGAAAAATCTTCCAATGAAAACAGACTTTTACTCGAGGCCAATTATGGGTATCAATTCGAAGTCTCACCTGAAGTTTTAACGATTGATGCTTGGGATCGGTTTCATGGTTACAACGAAAATCAAATTGGTTTCGTTTTTAGTCGGAAGGCCCAGTTTCAATTTTTCGACTTATGCTCTGAATTTTCAGACGATTCATTTGTAATCTTTGGTAAAGAGTACTTTCCTAAAAATTGGTTAGATGAAAACTCCGACGCCTCTTTGACTTCGTTTTGGGAGACCCATTATTCAAATCAAAATACACCCTGGGATTTAGAGCAACCTGTACCAGCATTAGATCACATACTGCCTCAACTCAAGCTCAATAAACAACGGGTCTTAGTGTTGGGATGTGGTGCCGGGCATGATGCGGCAAAAATTGCAAAATCAGGACACATTGTAACGGCCGTCGATTTTTCGGAGTCTGCCATTGCTAAAGCAAAGAAGCTTTATGGTGAAGTGGAGCGGCTCGAATTTATTGTCGCGGATGCCTTCCGCTTGGGTGAAAAATTTCACCATCAATTCGATATGATCTTTGAACATACTCTGTACTGTGCCATCGACCCTACCCAAAGAAACCAGCTCGTCGACTGTTGGCGAAAATACCTCACATCAGAAGGACATATTTTGGGACTGTTTTTTGTCTTTGATCGAAGCGGTGGCCCGCCATTTGGCGGTTCGGAGTGGGAGGTCAAAAGTCGTTTGGAAAAATATTTTTCTTTTCGATTTTGGACACGATGGCGACATTCTGCACCTGGCCGTCAAGGGATTGAGCTGGTTGTTTTTGGACAGCTCAAACATTTTTCGTAGGCTCGGGTAATACTTGCTGAAATTACAAGATCCCACTATTGTACTATTTCTTGAATTATGGTTTTTTGTAGTCATTCCAGGCCTATTCAGTGTATTGAATAAGTCAAAGAAAGGTCCCTAAAATGAAAATTGCCGTAATTGGTACCGGTTATGTTGGACTCGTCGCAGGCGTTTGCTTCGCAGACGCAGGGCATGAAGTCACTTGCATCGACAACAACGAAGAGAAAATCAAAAAACTTTTGAAAAATGAAGTCCCTATTTATGAGCCTGGACTTCAAGATGTACTTTTGAGATCGAAATCAAGATTAAAATTCTCCACCGACATTCAGTCCGCCGTAGAAGAAAATGAAATCATATTTAGTGCGGTGGGTACACCAGAAGGACCCGACGGACGACCCATCATGAAATTCACAGAGGACGTCGCTAGTGCTGTTTGCGAATACGCTAATGAAAAAAAATATTTAGTTTTAAAAAGTACAGTGCCCATTGGAACCGCAAAAAAACTCAAAGCTTTTTGCTCAAGTCGAACTCAACACGAAATCGAAATCATTTCTAATCCAGAGTTTTTAAGAGAGGGTGTTGCCCTTTCTGATTTTTTAAAACCCGATCGGGTTGTTATTGGGTGCGAAACAGATACGGCTAAGTCGTTGATGTATGAAGTCTATGAGGCCTTTCTTGGATCAAAAGATCAAATTTTGTACATGGACAATGCTTCTGCCGAAATGTGTAAATATGCCGCAAATTCGTTTTTAGCGACTAAAATCAGTTTTATCAATGAGTTGGCATTACTCGCAGATGAAGTGGGCGCCGATATTCACCAGGTCCGACGAGGGTTTACTTCAGATAGCCGAATCAACCCGGCTTTTTTTCAACCCGGTTTAGGCTACGGCGGAAGTTGCTTTCCAAAGGATGTGAAAGCGCTTGTTAAAAAAGGCGAAGAGCACGATATACCCATGCGGGTCGTCCGAGCGGTTGAAGAAGCCAACGACTATCAAAAAATCATTTTGCATAAAAGACTGCTTAATCATTTTGGTGATTTGAGTGAAAAGACCATCGTGATTTGGGGATTGAGTTTTAAGCCGTCTACAGACGACGTCCGTGAAGCACCCAGCTTAAAACTGATCGAAAAATTGTTACAAGCCGGTGCGAAAGTCAAAGCTTACGACCCTGTTGCTGGACCAAACGCGCTTGCTGCGAGCTCGAAACCGTTCGAGCTTATGCCTGACGCCTATACAGGCTTAGAGGGTGCTGATGCGCTTGTAATTGTAACGGAGTGGAACGAGTTTAAAAAGCCTGACTTCAAAAGAATTAAGGCTGCATTGAAGGACCCCATCATATTCGACGGACGAAATATATTCGATCAACACATCATGAAAGATATGGGTTTTGAATATTACAATATGGGTCGCTTGGCACTAACAAAGTCTTAAACAGATTTGTACACAGACAAGTTCCCATTAACCATGGCCTCTAGGCTAAAGTTACATCGGATATATTCTTTTGCGTTTTTGGACATTTCATCGAATTGTTTGCGATTCACAATGACGTTTTCAATGGCTTTAGCGAGAGCCTGATGATCTCCCTTTGGAACCGTATAGCCAGTTTCACCATTAATGATCATTTCAGGTATACCGCCCACACGTGTAGCCACAACTCCACATCCGGCGGCAACAGCATCTAATATTAATGTTCCTAAACCTTCGTTATTCGACGGCATAACCAAAAGATCAATTGATGACAGCAGCTGCGGAACTTTATTGGTGAAACCCAAAAAAGTAACATGGCTGGAGAGGCTCAAGTTTTTTGCCAATACTTTCATTTCATTCAATAGAGGGCCGTCTCCGGCAAGAACACAGTGAAAATTTAATCCTTTATCTTTCAGCGGCTTCAAACTTTGAATGAGTACATCGTAGCCTTTTTGGTCAGTAAAAGCCGACGCGTTTCCCATTAAAAATTTGGGGTCTTTAATTTTTAATTCCCGGATGAGTTCTTTTCGGCACTCTCCTCGATCTAAATATTGGTATTTATCTATATCGATAGAACTTTTGACAACTGAAATCCTGTTTTCTTCTACACCGTAAGCAACCAGCATTCGTTTAATACAGTCAGAAATAGCAATGAAATGATCTACTGAATGACTTTGATATTTTTTTCGAGTGAGAAAACGATCACTAATTGGATTATCAACTCTTCTATGTACGACTAATTTTAAATGAGGAATTAGAATCTTAAGCGCTAAACCCAATGCATGTGCACCCGAGGAGTGAGCGTCTACAATCGATATTCTATTTTCACCGATCCACTGAGCAAGAAGGCGAATCGATCGCAAATCGTACCCACTTGACGAGGGCAGTCCCAAAGTTGGGCAAAGCACTTTAAATCTTTCGTACCCGCGACTCTCTTCGGGGTAGGCTACAAAATTGTTAACACCAAGTTTTTTTAAACCCTCAATGAGGAGGTAGATTTGGTTTTCCCCCCCTCTCCATGACTTTTCTAAACCTAGATGCAACACATTCATATCGAACTCTTAAAACGTACAAACTACGCTCTTTTATTAGTTAAAGCAATCAAAGCCCTCTGAGCAAAAAATGGGGGCCGCAACTCTCGTTGAGGCCCCCACAAAGCGAAGTCATGTTACTGTAAGCCGGATTCTGTCATCAAAAAGTTTCGCGGTCTTTTTGACTGATCATCATTCATCTGGGGCTATCATTGCTAATAACCTCTAGCGATCAACCCAAAAGCTCACCCTGGTTAGGTTCAAACGCTTTTCTATTTGATCTTGCTCCACGCAGAGTTTAGCTGTTTTCACTCCAGCAGCTCCCAAGAGCCCTGTTACCGGGCTCAAGCTCATAGCCCTGGACATTCTCTCTGTTCCACTGGTCCTCACCTTACGATGGAGGGGCGTTACCTTGCGCTACCATATGGAGTCTGACTTTCCTGCGACAAAAGTCGAGGGCGATGATCCATAACATTACCTCGTGAGGTATATCATAAATTTGCGATTGAATTGAACGAAATTATTACAGCGATGAAGAGAATTTCAATGTTGTCCCTTACGCCGTTTATAAACTACGGCACATTGGTATTGGGCTGTAAGGCGGAGCTTTATGGGTTGTGGGGTAGTTAAGTCCGCCTTTTTATTTTTCTTTCTGACCACAGTATATCTTCTCAGGAGGGACTGATCGGACCTTTTGCCCACTCTCCCTGAAACATTGTCCATCTCGCGTTGTCTCCAGTAGGGTTACTGGAGACCATGAGTGGTCGCTACACTGAGCTCTATAGTAGTAATCGTTCCACTCACAGCGGTATCTTGAAGCCTTCCAAAAACAACGCAACTCCAATTCAACCTCGTCATTGACAACGAGTTTTCTCGAATGGAAGTGCCTTGACGTGCCATCAGCACTAGATTTTGATCTGAATTCTGGCTGGTACTGGCTGGGTTGATTGCATGGTAAGTACTGCACTGAATCGTATCGTGAATAGCACTCATCTGAGGGCATCATCAGCACCTGGGTTTGCTGAAACGACAAAAAGAGAAACGACTAAAAACCAAAATCCACGGGGATTCATATTGGGCCTCAAAGTTCAATCAAAGATTGGGTGAACTAACACCAAACCCTTGGAGGCTCAAACGTTTTTGCAGTCGTTTAACTTGCAACTTTTCATGTCAATTTAACTAAATAAGTATATGATATTACTGAATAATATTTTAACACCCGCTGGACGATAGACGCGCCGTGAAAAGATTACTTCCTGTTTCTAATTTTCCAAAGCTGATCCGGCATAGCTTCTGGCGGCAAACATACCCGCAAGCCCCTGGTCAAGGGCACTTTGAGGAGCATGAGGTATCAAGGGTGCTCGACGGCTCTTGAGCCATCGTCACACCACCGGCCCTTGAAATTCCATCGAGCCCTTTAACACCATCGGATCCAAATCCAGCTAATAAAATTCCACACACACTCTCACCATAGGAACGAACCGCTGACAGCATTAACTCATCGGAGGACGGAATTTGCGATTGCCCCGGCTTAGGATCCGAGAAGGTCAGTGTCGGGCCTAAAGCTCCCTTAACAATCATCGCATTCTTCCCAGATGGAACCACATAGATATTGCCTGTATTTAATGCTTGGCCATTCACCGGCACAACTAAGGCTGCTTTCATTTTGCTTTCTTAATTTTTGCGCAAAACTCATCAACAAAGTTCCTATCATCGTGGAAACGGTCACTACTACCGGTGGAGTGTCATCCTGCAGGTGAGTTAATGCTTTCCAGTGGTCGTTGAGCACTGGCATTTCCTCCAACGGCAATAATAGATATATCTTTAACCTGTTCTGTTGAACAACAGCTGTCGAGTCCGATGATTTGTATAGATGGCCCTTTTGATTTGAGCTGCTGCATCCATCGCTCCATGTTTACGTTGGCTGCTGCTCTAATTTTTTCAGCTACACTGTTACCGAGCTTTTGCAAATCCTGCATATGAGTTTGATTGGGTTTTTGAATGAACTCGATGGCCCCTAATTCCAGCGAACGAAGTGCTGCCTGACCATCTCCACTCAATGAAGATACCATTACAACCGGCATTGGTTTAAACGCCATAATTTTTTCTAAAAATTTGACTCCATTCATTTTGGGCATTTCAACGTCCAGAGACAAAACATCTGGCTGAAACTTTGCAATCATTTCCCGCGCCTCATAGGCATCTCGAGCCGCCCCACAACATTAAGTCCGTTTCTTGTGAATAACTTATGGAATAGGTTCCTGATCGTTGCTGAATCATCAACTATTAAAACCTTGACCTCTTTTTTAATATGCAAAACTCCAAAACCTGTTCGATCAATCTCCTGAGAATTTTGAAATTCCTTTTTTGCATTTTCGACTTTAAGTTTCGGTGTTAAATGTAATCTTTCGCCCTTGTTTTCCGCCAATATCTCTTTCCAAAATTTTAATTCCGTACTGCTGAAGCATTTGTATGGCCAGGTCTGAATTTTTTTCTCCAATTTTACGTAATCCCGTGGAGGTTTGCAGCACTTCAGCTCCACCATAGACGAAGGCCCGCATTCTGAGTCGAGCGGCTCCTTGACTCTCCATCTTTGTAATTAAAGTTTCTATCGCATATTGGCCATAACGCCCCGACAGACCTGGGGTGCCGGCATCATCTGGCAATAAGTAATGATTCATTCCGTAAACTTTAGCTGATTCGTCGTAAAGCATTACAGAAACACATGATCCCAAACCGTTGTTATTCTTGCTGGCGATTTTGTAACAACAAGCTTTCCAGGAAGAAGGAAATGCGTACCATGCAATCATCCTTATCTTCTAGATCTTTACAAGCATGGTTAAATTTCCATCATAACTAAATAATGCGGATATAGCATCTGAACACTTTATTGAATGTTCACCATTAATTTCCTGCAACTCCAAATTATCTAAAGTTACAACTTGATCTACTTTGTCTACGAAAAAACTAAACTTATTTTCATCTACTCTAGTTAACTACAAAATATTTTTTCCGATCACGATAATCCAATTCAACTTCTGATTAAAAGATTAACTACGGAAGCATCTCCCCATAAAAATTCAGTAAAACCATAGAGCTTGTTTTTCTTGTACGGCAAAGAGTTATCTTTTTGTCTCGAGAACCTCAACAACGCTCTCTATGGGTATCGCAAATTGATTGCCATTGAACTGAAACATTAAAAAAGTCTTTTTTAGCTTTTTTTCGTTGCAGAAATGTCATGAAGCCTCTTCTTGACTCGCAACACCTACATCTTCTGTAGATTCAGTTTTTTTACTATTGACCCTAGGGACGCTTCAACTTTTTCCTTTTGGATTTATACCCGGCACTTCAGGTCTGTCAGTCGACTGTTTTTCTTGAGTGGCATTTGCAATTTGAGCGCCCGAAGGCGTCCAACCTCAAAAACAGTCAGTGGTAAAACTCTATTTTGCATTTTTTCTTCAGTATCACGAGGCCTCGTCCAATATCTCCACAATAACTTAATCAGTGCCTCTAATAGGTCTACAAGCATGAACTCTGCGACACTGACATCGACAGATTCACAAGTTTTTAGGATCTCTGCCTTTTCCTCAAGGACGGAATTCAAGTCTTTCAATAAAACCGGTATGTGCTTAAACTCACAGGAGCTAAGGTTTTCGGATACTTCCTTATTTTTTGCTATAAAACTACTAATGAACTGATCTCTTAGCGCCTCCAGAGAGCTCAACTGCTGAAGCAAGTCTTCGAATTCTGCTTTCGTTGAATCCAAGCAAGACTTTGCATTTCCAAGAGAAAGGTATCTTTTCATCACTCACAGTTTTTTTCCTTGCGCCAGACTCACATCATAGATTTTTCTATAACCGTTGCGGGTGTATCACGTAAGCCACACCATCATCACCGATTAAAGACGTTCCTTGAAAACCCTCAATTCGCCAACAATTTTGTTAAATGGGCGGATAACCGCCTCTAACTGGTCTTTTATTTGATTAACAAAAACTCCAACAAACATATGCTTATAAAAAGTCACAACCACACTTCCGGCCTCAATTTCTTTTTTATCTAAAACGGTGCCCTTATCTTCGTAGATTTCCTGCAAGTCGATGAGCGGAATGGTTTTGTCTTTAAACTTGAAACCCCAGCTGCCATTAAAATCTATCAGATGAATAGAGTCGCCAGAGATAACTTGAGCAACACTAATTTGCGGAAACGCCAAGTGAACATCAAATGCCTTAGCAATAATACTTTTTTCTACCATTACAGTTTTTGGAACAGGAATTTCGATTTGTATGTGAGTTCCCTTTCCTACTTCTGAAGAAATTGTTACTTTGCCATTAAGCAAAAGGATATCGGACTTTACAACGTCCATTCCCACACCTCTCCCGGAGACGTCTGTTACAACCTCTGCTGTAGAAAATCCCGGGAAAAAAATTAGATCGAAAACTTCGCTGTCAGACATGGATACTGACTTTTCAGCCGAAATCAAACCTTTGGAAACAGCCTTATTTGCAATAATATTTCTGTCGATTCCTTTACCGTCATCAATTATATCAATTGTTACTTTCTCATTTTTTTGGCTTGCTTTTACTAGTACATTCCCCTCTTTCGGTTTGCCTGCCATTTCGCGTGCCGCTGGAGTTTCGATCCCATGGTCCACTGAGTTTCTAATTAAGTGGGTCATGCTACCACTCAAAACTCGGCTTATGTTTTTATCTACGAATAGATCACTTCCAATGATTTCTAGCTTTACCTTCTTATTCAGTTTCTTTGAGGTTTGCCGTACCATTCTCGGCAGTTTTGTAAATGCTTGGCCAATTTTTACCCTTCGAACATCCATGATTTGCTCTTGGAGTGCATCAGTAATTTTATTTAAGGCTTGGGAGCTTTCTAATATCTTATCGAACTGCTTTGACTCTTTACCTTCAAGGTCAAATTCGGTACAAATTTGCCTCAAAGAGTTCTTAAGAACAATCAACTCTCCAGATAATTTCATAAAAGTATCTAGTTTTTCGTTAGCAACCATAACACCTTTGTCTTCTTGTGATTCATCCTCTTTTCTGCAGCGGCATTATCATGAAATGTCGTATCTACAGATTTAAACTGTCCCGATGCTATGCCATCCATTATTGCTTGTAGAGAAGATTTAAAGGTGCTACTTGCTGTTTAAAATCTGATCCGACCTTGACACGTTGTTTTAGACATTCAACCAACATTTTAATCATGTCTGTTGTTTTTAAAAATAAATCGATGTGAATCTCGTCCGGGTGATAGACTCGATCACGCATTTTTCCGAGCATTATTTTCAAAGGCGTGTGCTAACTCACTTAAATCGGCAGCCATCGAAATGGCGCCGGCCCCCCTTTTAAGGTGTGTATCTTTCTAAATATGAGGTCCACTAAAACCGGATCGTTGCCTTTGCTTTCAATTTGCAGAATAAGATTGGGCAGATCTTCCAATAGATCCTCGGACTTTCAATATAGCAGTTAATGAGCTCTTCCATTTCTTCATGCTCAGACTCTATATCGTAAAGTTTGGCGTCTAAAATTTCTTTTACTAGCTCGATCAGGTATTCCATATTGAATGAAAGCTGAGTAGCATCGATCCCTTGATTCACCGCCTCAATAGCAACCTGCTTGTCAGCATGGCCTGTTGCGAGTATGAACTTCATATCTGGGAACATACCTTTGATTTGAACCCCAAAATCTAACCCATTCATTTTTGCATTTTATAATCGGAAATTACACACAAAGGAGTTCTATCACCCAGCTTTTCAAACGCCTCTACCGGATTTTCGGCTTCAATGACATTGGAATATTCAATTCATTAGATATGAGAAATACAATGTTTTCTCGTATTGGCGACTCGTCATCGACCACCAGAATGGGGTTATTAACTATCGAATATTTGTTATTACTCATAGAATCTGTCCACTTTGGGTGCAAAAGTTCATCTTTATTTGTCGGTCTTAAGAAGAGTGAGATTGATCCAACATTGGTCCAGGTTTCGACAGTCTATGTCTCAATTTGAGAGGCTTAACTGTTTAACTTATTCAGAAAACCAGGGGTGCTCATTTTTTATACGCATTATTGACCTCAAAATAATTCAGAACTGGCGCCGATGGGAACTTATATTGCAAGGTTAGTTTTTGATATGAACGACGGAAAAGCACTTTTTATAAAAATCGTAAAGGTTCTTCTGCTGATTTCCATTGGCGCCTTTACCGTTATTGCCTTCCAAAATTGCGACACATCTCAACCGACCAAAGATCCAGATACCATAGATGACATTCGAAATAGAATTTCAATACCCACTCCTCGCTTAGTGAATTTGATGTTGGCGATGAGGTCTTGATCAAGGGAAGCGCCGATTATCGAAAAGTTCGAATATATTCAGGATGGAGTTTTTCTGTATGATCAAGTGACTGAAACCCAAGTTAGACCCTACATGGAAATCGATTTTAGATTTATTTTCAATTTATTTTGAAGTGCTCGAAGGGGCTTCCTATTTGTGTACACTTAGCCCCGAGAGAGCAAACCAAATTGAGCTTCTGTTAACTAACGCATCAGTTTGTACGCCTCCGGCCGCCCCCGATACCGTACAGTGCCTTGCGATGGCCGTCCCAGATCTTTTTTTATTTAAATCTTCAGGTGAAGATGTTGGGCTAGCCGGTTTGATTTTGCGGTCAAGGCCAATGGCTCTGCGATGGGAGATGCGCAATTGAGATCCATTTTAAGTGATGTCCTCAATGAAGACGAAGCCGCCGGATGCACGTCACCGAATCCATGACTGATTTTACAAATTTACAATTTAATTATGTTGCTTTTAGAACCTATTAGTTAATTTATTTCTGATCAATAATTCTGACACGAAATTTACCCTAAAATTCCAATGCTTTGGCAATAGCTCAACAATTTTCATTTCTGTAATATCTATCATTGAAGTGGGTGTCCTTCGAAAGTATAAAATTTTTCAAAAGGGGTTCCAATGCGGGTACTATTAATTGCTTTATTTTTAATGCCGAGTTTAGTTTTGTTGGTCACAAATAAACAATGTCGCACAGATTGATCGAAGCACCGAAGTCCCACAGTTTGCTGGCGCTTCTCCCGATTCTCTTGAAATTTGGATCAATGGGGATGCGGGAGTCGTAGTCGACCGAAAGTGGATCAATGATTACTGATGTCACTTACATTAAAAATGTTCTCGATCGAAGGCTCGCAGTAAAAGATCGCCATCCACAAGTGCTCGTTGTTTCTCGAAGAGGGTCAACGCCCTGATCTAGTAGAACAAATCGTTAATCACACCAACAGCGAGAACTACCTTATTTTCATGATGAATCCACAAAGACCTGACTTTGACGAGGAATCTTTCGACATTTACAATCAGTACAAAGTAGAAAACAGCAGAGGCCTTAAATATATTTTCCCTGAGTCGTTACTCTTCAAAAGAGTCAAAGATGTTCGTGCTTTTTATAGAGAAAACCCTGTGGAGTTAGGGTCAGAGCATTTCCCCATACTGATTACCTCATTGATCAAGCAGGATCTGCAACCGGCACTTCCAATTACATATGAGGTGGACGAAGTTCCACCAGATATGAAGGTTATAAAAACTCCTTTTGGTGAAATACTCGTCAAAAAAGATTACGAACTTTCACAAATGCAAATCCAAACTCCGATTGATATCCATAAGTCGGTAATGATTCCTGTGAAGACTTATAATAAACTGGCACGCACTTCTGATTCGCAGATCACCTGCACAGGATTTGGCGGAATAACGATAAAACCAAATGGGTTGTGGCTCAACCTATCCGGTATTCTGAAGAACAAATCCCTGAAGACATGCAAGTATAGCAAAACCCTTTTGGTGATAAACTGTTTATAAGGAGCAGAGCATGCGGCGGCAGTTTACTCCATCGAAGCTGAAGAGCCCGCACCACATTCACCGCCGGAATGGATTCAAAAACGGTTTCTGCTACGGTCACTGGTATGACAATATTGGCCTCATACTACAATCGATTCCAACCAGCGAAGTTAGATTACAGTCAACGAATCACTCGCACCATATCGTTATTTTGACTAAAGAAATCGGGCAATATTAACTCGATTGTTATTTGTAAATCTCATTTTAAAACAGTTCACTAAAAGACAGGTTTATGTTCCTAAAATATTGCCTACAAGGTCGTATCACCTTGAGAATTCACTAGCCTAAGGTCAAGCAACTACCGGAAAAGTCGATGAAGATTTAATAGTGAATACTTAAGAACTATAAATCGCGGAGGATTTTGTGGTACGTATGTCGAATAAAATTTCAGCAGCTTTAAAAATGGGGTCACTCGCTGCTGTGCCTATTTTTTCCACTGGTTGCGATATTGAAAGCTTTTCCAATGGAATTTTAGACAGCACCTCTTCTACGGACCTGGCCAATTGTAACTCCCTTCCACCCACTCCACCGCCGCCGCCTTCTCCACCAACGGTTAGCTATTCCGTCGACTCCAATTATTTTAAAGGTGAAAGTGTTTCGATTTCTCCCGCTGTCACCGGTACGATTTTAGGTTATTCAATTAGCCCAAGTTTACCCACAGGAATGAATTTTGACACATTAACAGGAGTTATTTCTGGCGCGCCAACTGGATATGTCGTTCAGACGACTTACATAGTTACAGCAACCTATGATGGTGGAACAATTGATTACGATATTGATATTCAGATCGGTGAGAAGATTGTGGTTGATAGCACACTTGATACCGGTGATGTCTCTTTAGGGATGGGTTCTGTGATGACGGCTCTGGAAACTGTACCATTCGGGCTGCTATTCAAGAGGCCAATCAAAACTATGGGCAGCCCGTCACACAAATTGATATTCCAGATAATACTTATTCTATTGGTAGCCAAATATTAGTTAGTCGCCCGGTTATATTAAACGGCACCTCTATGGCATCAACAGTATTTAATGCTTCAGGTTCCAACTACCCCTTTCTAAATTTAGGTGCTGGAGCCTCTTACGTAGAAGTCAAAAACATGACCATCCAAAATTTTGTCAATGCCTCATTTGGAGGAGGGATAACAAACGACCAATTCTGTGACCTCAGGCAACCAAGTTTATCAACAATGTCACATTTGACAGTAATGGCACCAACGGAAGTAATACCTCGTGTGGAGCGATGGCCATTTATTTTGACGATTTAACCATCGAAAATTCTGTTTTCTCAAACAACAGCACAACTGCTGGAGGTGGCACATCAAATAGAATGGTGAGCCGTTGCCTTTAGAGGTAATAATTTAACAATCGATAATACTACTTTTATTACAACGTTTCGGGACAGTCCGAGGTGGTGGGGCGCTTATTCAGAGGGCGAAATGGTTATCACCAACTCCACTTTTTCGAACAACACATCGCCTGCCTATAACACGAGACAGAAGCACTTATTGTACTTATTCTTGTAATATGAGTATCGAAAATTCGACTATTGTAAGTACTAAAATCTGGTGTTCCAGAAGGATTTTATATAAGAGGAACCATGTCCTTCCCGCCATCCCTTACCCTAAAGCATAACACCTATAGCCCTGACGCCTCAGGTTTTCTCTATATCGGTTCTCAAACGTGACGGAAATGTTTGGCAACATAATCAGAAACACGAATAGCGGAAATGCATGCTCTGCTGCCTTGGGCACATTTACTTCGACTGGCTACAATTTAGCAAGTGATGCCAGCTGTAATGCAATCCACTCCAATGATTTGGGCACAAGTGATCCGTTGTTAAATGCTGGTGGACTCGCCGACAACGGCGGCCCAACACAAACAATTTTGTTACAAAGTTCGTCACCAGCCAAAGATGCTATCCCGGCGGCCGACTGCTCGTTGACAACAGATCAACGAGGCACTGCCCGACCACAAAACGGCGACTGTGATGTGGGCGCTGTGGAGATGTAGAGCGGTCGAGTTCCCGGCACCAAACTAAGCTGATTCAGTCAAATTGCTACCGGCCGCGGGCAGACAGATTGTAAACTTAGTTCCCACACCAATTTGAGAGCCCACAGAAATTGTGCCACCCATATCACGGATAAACCTACGAGAAAGACTTAATCCTAGTCCAGTACCCAAGCCCACTTCCTTCGTGGTGTAAAAGGAGTCGAAAATTTTTTCCTGCTTGTCTTTAGGGATTCCCGGGCCATTGTCTTCAACGTGGATATATATACCCCGAGGGCTTTCATCAACCAAGATTGAAACTTTCTTATCAATTTTCTCTAACCCTAAAAGAGCATCCCTTGCATTGGCAATCAAATTAGTGATGACCTGAGTGAACAATTGCTCATTACCTAATACATAGGCGTCTTTGGAACTCTCAATAAAAACCAACTCAATTCCAAGTTTATTGTACATCTCTCTATACAGATCGAGCGTGTTGTTGATGGAATTATTTACATCGAATTGTTCGATTATGTTATTTTTCTGTCTTACCAGTCGAGAGATGGACTTAATTATTTTTTTCATGCGGTTCAAGGATTCGGAGACCTTTTCGATATCGACAGTGTTTGCCGGCCGATTTTGTGTCATTGATGATTTAATTTTTTTAAACGAAAGGATAGCTATGGTTAGTGGGTTGTTAAGTTCGTGGCCAATGCCAGCAGTCAGTTCTCCAAGTGTCAATAGCCTGTTTTCGTGATGCAAGTTAGCGAGAAACGTTTCTTTTTGAAATAATAAATTTTCTTGTAATCTAGATTGCAAGAATCCCAACGACAAAGAGTAGGCTGTTAGCAAAACATAATGAACAAAATGTAAATCGTGCCGGTTGGCTAGATCTATTTGGCTCGTGAACTCTATCCCCGAATGATGAGCTATAAGAAACAAAACAATCACGAATGTAGAAATCGCAGCCCAGAAAATCATAAGCCTTTTGCCCAGAAGGACGAACGTAGAAAAATATAGTATGGGTAACCAAAAAATCGCAGGTGCCTTTAGTCCTCCAGAAATAAAAAATGTAAGTGTGATCACCGAGAAAATGAGCAGGTTAATTAAGTTGGCGCTGAAGATTAAACCCAGCTTATTTTTTCGAACTAGAATTCCAAATACCGCAGTCAAACCAAAAAAAACGAAGACAAGTATAGTGTGATTAACCAAGCCGTCATTTAAAAAATATATTGTGAAACCCAAAAGTACGGAAGCCGTCAAAAAATAAAGTCGCTCCAGGTACTTCATTTTGAGTTTATAGATGGTCTTTTCAATATCTTCGAACAGGTCCAAATCCTTCACAAATTCTATTCGGACTAAATTGGTAACAACGAAACAAAAAAGGTGCAGTACACGGCAAATTTTGAGGGCACCGTGTGACCTCCTGGCCGTACATCCAGGAGCTCAGTCATTTCAAAATTTAAAGGTAATAGACCGTGTGGTATGTGACCCGTTTCAATAGGCATTAAATATTACAAATAGACGAATGAGCGGTGATGGGAGCTAAGGTATTTTTGCGAGTTTTAATAAGAAATGTGTGGTAAATATTGAAACAAAACCCATTGGAATTAACGAAATAAAAATTAAACCCGATTCGTTAAGAAATCCGAAAAACCCCATTTGGATGAGAAGCAGGCTCATTAAGAACGACAAGAAGGCTATCAGAGCTATGGGCAGTTTTCTTAAAATAGGTGTTAGTTTATTATATCTAAGAGAAATTACATCTACCCCCATCATTATTGGTAATAAGAAAAGGGTAAGTGGCATCCATCCATGTTGGGTTCTGTCAGGATTGATGAAAAGCAGAATCATCCAAACACATATGTTTAGTGGAAAGAGCGTACTTCTAATAGCAAAACGTGACAGTAGCCATGCAACCACTGCAGGGCCAAGTATAAAAGAATCGCTAATATCAAAATGATCATAAAATTACGGTAAACACGGAAAACTAATTAGTCATCTACTTAATGTCACGAGAGCGGTAAGTGGGTCTAAAAGCACATTAGATCCGTCCCTAGGCCAGGGCAGGGATCTCGGTCTAATGTGTCTTAATCAATGCGGCTAGGACGCTAGGGTAGGGTTTTAATAATTAAACTTTTGATTTTTGCCAAATCGAATATTCTGATTATTTCCATCTGTAATTCTAATTATGTAGTCGTCATTGTGATCAAAATTTATGTATATTCTGTCATCTAGGACGGTTCCGCCAGTCAGATTTATTTTATAAGGCTGTCCAGAGCCTTCTCGCTTAATAATATCTAAAGTTTGAAAGTAATTCTCGACTGTGACCTCTCCATTGGCAAGGTTTGTGACCGTCATTTTAATTGGGTTTTTAGTAATATCATTACCGTCTTCCAAGAAAGCATTCTCCGTACAGCGAACCACTCTGTTATTAAGGTCCAAATCCACATGAACTTTATAGGATCCGCTGAGATCGCTTATTTGAAACTCTACTGAAGCGAGTCTAAGACGCTGAGGCAAAGAACACTCTGAGGCATCAGCTAAGAATGGTGAAAACAAAAGTGAAGTAAGTGTACTTATGCATATTAGCTTTTTCATTTAATCTCCCTAGATTTATTCAAACAGGATTAAAGACAGCAATATACAAGCCATGTGAACAGCTCTATATAGTTAGAATTAGTAGACTTAGCATGAATTGACGGCCTCATTTATGGGCAGAGCCTTATTTTGGCATTCGGCTGTCAAAACGCTGGACGCCAAAACAATGTATCAGGTGTTGTGAGTGGGCCCCAAAGCACATTAGATCCGTCCCCAGGCCCTTGAAGGCCAGGGTAGGATGAGTCGGCTTATTGTGTCTAATCAATGCTGCTAGGACGCTAAGGTAGTGTTTTCCGTCCTATCTCTCATCCAAAAGGAAAAATATTAATTTAAAGCTCTGTAGGTATAGGATTAATTTTTGGCTTAGGAATATTTAAGCCCTAAAGATTGTATCTCTTCCTGGGCCGCAGAAGGAATAACAATGTCATAGTTGTAAAACGCATATCCATCTTTAATTTTTTCTGCTTGATAGACATTTTTTTCATTATTTGGGCTAAACGCAGAACCTAGCCATACGGTCTGCCAGTCTGAGAATTCCATTTGCCGAGAAACAGAGCTCTGTTTGACTCTCAAGTATACTGTATTCTTGTCTTTAATTTCAATGTTACCTTTATCGTAGAGAGACTCATGGACATTGGCAATCACCATCACATATTTCCCTCCCTTTGGGAGATCAACTACAGTAAACATACCGTTAGTAATATGAGCCACGTTCTTCTGATTCAACCTCATATAAGTTTGATTTCCATAGCCCCATGCTCCGGGCTTTCGATACATCACAATTCTCAGGCCATCGTGCTCAGGTATTTTAACTTCGTCATATGTTTTATTGGTTGATGTAGCTACATGCTGACAAAAAAAGAGTCAATACTACGAACAAATAGTTTTTCATTAAAAATCTCCCCACTAGATCTTTGAAGATTTATAATGGCCATCAAGTTCAGTCAATAAACCAATGATTTAATCGAAAATTCGCTCGCAATGACTCATTATTTTAGTAGGGCGTGGAGGACTCCCCTTGCGCCACTCGCCTCCCGCTCGTGCCTGCGGGGCCACGGTTCAGTCGCTCTTGCTCCTTCCTGGTCGCAAGGCAGCCACCGGCTGCACGCTCATTCACTTCTCGCCCTGGACTGCTCTACAAAAACAAAAAGCCGCCGTATGGCGACTTTTTGTAATTGCTGGAACTTTTGGTATTCGGCGGTTCGACTCACTTATAAGTTAAAAGCCCCCTTTTCACAATAAGTGTAACTTCCCCATCTATTGGCCCGATCTCAGCGAAATGCGTACCAATATTTAATCCAGCCTTATAATCATTCCCTAGATCTCTTAAATATCCAAGGCCGACACCACTTGAGCCATCATTCACATCTTCTTTTTTCCCAGAGTTAAAACTAACAAAAGTTTCTAAAAAAATATTGTCCAAATTATTAACGAAATTGATTCGAGCAACTCCCTGAACAGAATACACCATTGCTTGACTCTTCATTGCGTTATAAATTGGAATATTTCCCCTGACTCCTAAAGAAAACCACTGCGCTAGATCGCCCACAAATCCCAAAGAAATTGAAGTGGTCCCTTCATTAACGGCACTGTTAACTAAGCCACCCTCGAAAGCCACACTACTTTTTTCCGTAACAACTTCAGAATTGAATTCCGTTACAGAATTTGTACTTGCGAAAACATGATTGAACGAAAACAAACAAACGATTAATAAAACTCTTTTAAACCTGAACATACTGCCCCCTGTGTTCTATGCGTTCGAATTGGTCGACAGTGTAGTGATCTATTTATTATATGTCTTCAATCAACCGAGGTGCGTCTTAAAAAAATTTAATATTAGTAACCAGCCTTAGTTGGCATTAAAGATTACAAATAGACGAATGAGCGGTGATGGGAGCGTGCTAATAGGCACGTGACCGAACCCGAATGAGACTAGTTTGCAATATTTGATGGCTAGTGAAGCTGGTAGGGCGTGGAGGACTCCCCTTGCGCCACTCGCCTCCCGCTCGTGCCTGCGGGGCCACGGTTCACAATCAACAGCCACTGTTTATACTTTCCACAGTGGATAGTACCAAAAAGTTTGGAATTTGAGCGAAGGAGAGTTGAAGGGAGCTTGCAAATAGCAAGTGACCGAAACCGACCGAGCTCAACATTTCAAAATTTGAAGGTAATAGACAGTGTGGTAGGCGTCCAGGACTGTGGAGGGCTCCTGCCCTCCACCCTCCGGGCTCGCCTTTGGCTCGCGCTCTCCGGCCATCCAGGCCTTCGAGTCGAACAAAGGTACGAAATATCCCGATAGCTCTTATCAAAATAAAAAAGGCCACTCTTTGAGTGACCTTTTTTATTTTGGTAGGGCGTCCAGGACTCGAACCTGGGATCCTCCGGTTATGAGCCGGATGCTTTAACCAACTAAGCTAACGCCCCATGAATTAGATTGGCCCTATGCAATCACATAAGACCCTTAAGAATCAATAAAAGTTTTTAGTTTTCCGGATCGGCTGGGGTGACGCAATTTTCTTAACGCCTTCGCCTCAATTTGACGAATACGCTCTCGAGTCACGTTAAAGTCTTGGCCCACTTCTTCGAGAGTATGATCACTTTCTTCACCGATACCAAAACGCATCCTCAAGACCTTTTCTTCTCTCTGAGTCAAAGACGAAAGAACTTTTCGAGTTTGCTCTGCTAGGTTGAGGTTAACGATGGCTTCAGATGGGTTGATCACCTTTTTATCTTCAATAAAATCTCCAAGATGCGAATCTTCCTCTTCTCCCACTGGAGTTTCTAGAGAGATTGGCTCTTTTGCAATTTTAAGAACTTTTCTCGTTTTATCCACAGGCATGTCCATGCGCTCAGCAATCTCTTCAGGAGTCGGCTCACGCCCCAGCTCTTGAACGAGATAACGTGAAGTACGAACTAGCTTGTTAATGGTTTCAATCATATGCACTGGAATACGAATAGTTCTCGCTTGGTCAGCAATAGCTCTTGTAATTGCCTGACGAATCCACCAAGTAGCATACGTGGAGAACTTATATCCACGACGATACTCAAACTTATCCACAGCCTTCATCAAGCCGATGTTACCTTCTTGGATCAAATCCAAGAACTGCAATCCACGATTCGTGTATTTCTTAGCGATAGAAACAACCAGTCTAAGGTTCGCTTCAACGAGCTCTGACTTCGCTTTATCGGCTTCTCGCTCACCCTTCCAAATCGCTGTATAGGTATCGCGAATCCACTCAAAGGACATCTCGGTATCCACAAGCAAACGCTCATAGCGTCGGTGGGCATCCTGAGCTGCCAATGCGTAAGATCGAAACTTGTTAAAATTCAATCCTGTTTCACGTGTCATTTTTTGTAGTTCGTGATCACTGTTTTCCACAAGCTTATAGCGAGCAATCAGCGCGTCCACATCACTAGCAAACGTGAATTTCACGGCTGTTTTCATGCGGCTTCTCAACTCGTTCATTCTGCCAACAAGGTTTTTAAACTTAATAACAATTCTGTTGATGGTTTTTCGGTTAAAGTTAATTTCTTCAAACTTTTCCATCAACTTGGTATTGAGCTCTTCAAGTTCTGCAGATGCGGCTTGTTGCCTTTCACTTCCAGAAGGAGAGTCTTTCAACGTATCAAAAATATTTTTGGCCTTCTTTTTATAGGCTCTTACATGACCAATGAGCTCATGGATCTTCTCCATATACTCAGCTTCATCATATTGAGTTTCTTCGTCTTCAAGGCCTCTAAAGATGGCCTTCATTTTAATTCGGCCTTCTTCAAGTCTTTGCCCTAGCAAAATAATCTCATTGGTACCAATTGGTGACATGAGTATCGCTTTAACGATCTCCCGCTCTCCGCGCTCGATCCGAGTTGCAATTTCAACTTCACCTTCTCTTGTTAAAAGAGAAACACTACCCATTTTTCTTAGATATAAACGTACAGGGTCGTTACTCTTTGAATCGCCGGATTCAACCTTTTCCTCTTCTTCGTCATCATCTGAAGAGTTCGGGTCTTCCAACAAGAAGCCTTCTTCTTTGGCTTTTTCTTCACTCTCTTGCTCCTCATCAACGTCATCACGAAACTCAACGCCATTGACTTCGAGTGACTGCATGAACTGATCAAGAACCGAAGGTTCAATAATTTCTGCTGGCAACAGTTCATTGATTTCACGAATCGATAAACTTCCTTTGCTCCTTCGCCAGGGCAATGAATTTTTTGATCTCTTCTTTAATCAATGCTTCCTGCTTCAACAGAAAACGGACTTTCTACTACTTGATTTGTGCTGGACATATTCAGCTCACTCCTAATTTAAATCTTTAACCGAGCCAATTTTCGATTTTTGTAAATCTCTTAATTCTTCTAATTTTTTCTCTCGTTCATTTGCGCCGTGATTCAAGGAAAATGCTAACTCTTTAGATTTTCTTTTGAGAGCTTCCTGTTTCACTCGGCGAAAACAATCATTAATTAACCTTTGTTCATCCTCTGGTTTTAGCTCTGCAAGCTGTTTATCAAACTGCAAGTTGAGTGTTGGAGGCTCTACGCGGTCGACCAACGAGGCTGTTAAATTATCAAATTCACTAAGGATTTTGTAGATATTTCTCGCATATCTCCAAAATTAATCCTGCAATTTTCTCATGCGAAAATTGCGCCAAAATCCACTGTTTTTAATAGCTTCAAAGGTTTTTGGATTTTTCAATGCTAAATTCAATAGATACAATTCTGCTTTGGGTGGATTCTCTATGCAGACCTTTTCTAAACTCCTGTAATTATTACTATTTTGTACTACATTTTGGGTCGGCTTTACAACCGTATTTGGCGATTTGGGTTTTTCAATCTGTAGCTTCGAGAGACTGAATCAACCATTTTCTGTCTACTCCAAGTCTATCTTGGAGCTCAGACGCATAGAGGCTTCGGAGCCTTTTGTCCGACGCCGCTGCTAAATAAGGGCCCAACTTATCGACAAGGGTGACCTTTTCGGTCGCACTAGGCCGTATAACCCCTAAAATGCCAATCCATCACCATTTGGAACAGATCCGGCGCTTTTCGCAGTCGATCTTTTAATATTTTTGCTCCATGCGCTTTCAAATATTCATCGGGATCTTGGTTTTCCGGGAGAAGAAACCCCTTCGGATACAAACCTTCTTTCAAAAGCAACGGTAAGCTTTTTTCAGCGGCAACCCGTCCGGCTTGATCACCATCAAATAAAACCACAACATTTTTAGAGTACCGTTTCAACAATTTAGCATGATCAATTGTCAATGCCGTCCCCAATGTCGCCACAACATTCTTAATTCCCGCAGAGTAGAGAGCTATTAAATCGGTATACCCTTCAACGACTATGGCGAAATCGGCCGAGCGAATAAATTTCGCCGTTTCAAAAAGCCCGTATAGAGTTTTACCTTTATGAAACAGTTGTGACTCTGGTGAGTTGAGGTACTTGGGTTTATCATCTGGGTTTACAATACGACCGCCAAAACCAACCACATCACCTGTAGGGGATAGGATCGGAAAAATAAGTCGCCCCCTGAGAATATCAAAATATCCTGTTCGACTTTTTTCTAAATTTTTAGATCGCTTTATGAGTCCCAATTTTTCAGCTGAGCCCAACGGAACCGATTTTTCGCGAAACACTTGAGCGAGATGCTCCCACTCTGGCGACGCATATCCCAATTTGAACGTTTCAATGATTTCTTCGTTGAAGCCTCGGCTCTCAACATAATTTGAGACCATAGAGTTTTTTGGTTGAGTTTGCAGGTTTTTTTGAAACACCTGCAATGCCAGCGAATTGATTTTTTTCAGCAGGGATTGTTCCCGCTTTTCTCTTTGGTTTTTATCTATTTGGTCTTGGGAGGCCGCTTGTTTGGGCATTTCAATAGAAGCTCGCTTTGCCAAATGCTCTACAGCTTCCGGAAAGGTAAGGCCCATAATATCTCGTAAAAATGTAAAGGCATTACCCGTTTTTTTGCAGCCGAAACAATAGTAAACTTGCTTAGACTCTGAGACCGAAAAGCTAGGTGTTTTTTCCCCATGATCCGGATACGGACAAAGCCCCAAATACTGACCCGCGGAAGAACTTTTTAATTGAGAGTACTGACCAATAATATCAACGATATTATTGCTTTCACGCACCTTATCTATAAAGTTCTGATCAAATTTCAAAGGGCTACTCCCCCAGTCCCAATAAACTTTTAATTTGCGAGCTTTTGTCGAACGAGTTGACTAACGAGTTTGTTGTCCGCAGTGCCCGCTGTTTTGTCTATAACAGCCTTCATCACCGCTCCCATTTGCTTCATGTCCCCCGCAGCTCCCATTTCAGCGATTACAGATTCAACAATTTCTGCAACCTTCTCTTCTGACAATTGTGCCGGCAAATAGGCCTCGATGATATTGAGCTCATCTTTTTCCTTGCTAGCTAAATCATCCCGACCAGCGTTGGTGTACTGTTCGATGGAGTCTTTTCTTTGTTTTGCTAGTTTTTTTAAAACATCCATCACATCTTTTTCAGAAATCTCGTTGGGGCGAAGTTCAATTTCTTTATTTTTAATCGCCGCTTGGACCATTCTTAAGGCTTGGAGGCGATCCGCCTCTTTGGCCTTCATGGCTGCCTTAACATCGCTTGTAATCTGTTCCCTTAAAGACATTTTTATCTCCAAATGATTTATTTCAAAAAAGAGGGCCCTCGCCAATTGCCAGAGCCCAATTCAAATACTAACTTCTGAAAACTATATAACTAGTCTCGCTTTTTCATTTTTTTAATTAAGCGCTTGCGAGCAGCAATGGACTTTTTCTTTCTTGCTACACTGGGTTTTTCAAAATGCTCGCGCTTTTTCACCTCGGAAAGAATTCCCGTTTTCTCACAGGACTTTTTAAAACGTCGAAATCCTTGCTCGAAAGACTCTCCGTCCCGAATTTGAATGTAGGCCACTAAAATCACCACCCTTCAAAGGTAAAATATGAGCTAGTCTTAGCCGAAGGGATTTGGTAACACTGACCTTTCTTATTGACAACTCATGCAGGAAAAAAGGGCAATAAAAATGCTTATAGCGCCATGCGTAAAGGGGGCCGCCGTGGGTATATCCACCGATGAGACTTATATGAAGGCCGCTCTCTCTTTGGCAGAAAGAGCTTGGCGGGAGTATGATGAAGTCCCCATCGGCTGCATCATCGTCAACAAAAGCGGGCAAATTATTGCTGAAACCTTCAACCAAAAAGAGTCCCTCCAACAGGCAACGGCTCATGCCGAGATTCTCGCCATCAATAGGGCCTGCGAAAAATTGGGAACTTGGCGATTGCAAGGATGCCGCCTATTTGTGACTTGTGAGCCCTGTGCCATGTGCGCGGGTGCCATTATTCAGTCGCGACTGGACGAAGTCATCTATGGGTGCCAGGAGCCTAAATTTGGTTGTGCACAAAGCCTCTACCCCATTCTCAGCGAAGCTCGCCATAATCACAGAGTCACGCTGACTTCTGGACTTTTTGAAGGAGGAGTGCTCCGCTTTGCTTAAAAGTTTTTTGCACATCGACGGTCCAACTCACCAAATGGTCAGAGCTAGTACCTTTGAGCCCTCAATAAGTCTAGTTTAATTAATATCTCATTAATCTTTCATGGATTTGGTCTGACATTTTTGTCACCTCTTAACATATGGCCATACAACAAATATTTGTTTAAGACATTAAGTCTCATTTTGGGGAGGTTGGAGACGAATTACCTCGCAATACGTTTCAAAGTTAGAAATTTGACCCCTATTTCCACATTCAAGTGCCCCCTTTATTAGCCGATGAACAATCAGAGAAATGAAATCTTTTTTAAGGGGTTCAGAAATGAAATTAAGTTTCCAAAATAGAGTTCTTTCAACGATTCTATTGGCCTGTGTGATTTGTGTCGTGGCCGCTATCGCAGTGAAGCTTACACAAAGCTCGAACAAAATGGTGAGGACGCACTTGTGAGCAAATCTCAAGCCATCCTCTCTCGTCTCGAAGTAGGACGAACGTACGTGGCTAAGCAGGGGTTACTTGATACGGTTATAGGAGAAATCCTGCAAAGTATCCTGATGGCAACGTCCCTCCCCATGATAAAGCTAGAGTCCTACAGAGTGTTCCTGTTTATGCCGCGCTCAAGTTAGGTGAGGAGGGCTCTGAAAAGGAAAACTACCAATTTAGAGTTTTTGCACGTGAGCCTCGACATAAAGATAACCAAGCTACAGGTGAAGAGCTAACATTTCTCAAGCAGTTTGAAGCAGATCCCAGTTTAAAAGAAATTGTCGTAAAAGATGAACACAGCACCCATATTAAAGTGATTCGCCCTGTGCGGCTGTCTCAAGACGAAGGTTGTATGACCTGCCATGGGCATCCCTCAAAAAGTCCATGGGGCAATGGTAAAGACGTTCTCGGGTTTGAAATGGAAAACTGGAGCGATGGCAAGCTCCATGGAGCCTTTGCCGTTATATCCAGCCTTGAACCCGTCTATGCAAAAAGCCAAGAAGCTGCAATGAATATTATTTTTTGGGGAGTTGCATTTACTTTTTTTGCTCTTTTCATTGGATACCTTGCCGTTCGTAAACCAGTGGCTGCCATTACGCGAGCGAGCGAAGAAATGAAAGAGTCTGGAATACAGGTTGGTACTGCCAGCTCCCAGCTCGCCTCAGTCTCTTCTTCACTTTCGTCAAGTGCCAGTGAATCTGCTGCTTCACTTGAAGAAACCGTTTCATCGCTTGAGGAACTCTCAAGTATGGTGGGGCGAAACACTGAAAACGCAAAAGAAGCCGCGGCGCTCTCCCAGTCTAGCCGAAACTCCGCTGAAAAAGGTGAGAAAGAAATCAGTGACCTTATAAGTGCGATGAAAGAAATTTCAAATAGCTCAAAGCAAGTAGAAGAAATTATTAACGTTATTGATGATATTGCCTTCCAAACCAACTTACTGGCTTTGAACGCAGCCGTTGAGGCCGCGAGAGCCGGAGAGCAGGGCAAAGGGTTCGCAGTTGTTGCGGATGCGGTTCGTAATTTGGCCGGCCGAAGTGCTGATGCCGCAAAAGAGATTAATGTTCTAATTAAGGCCAGCTCAGAAAAAGTCGAGCATGGCGCCAACACGGCTGATGCCAGTGCTGCCGCCCTTAACGAGATCGTAAATTTTGTTAAAAAAGTCTCTGACCTTAATAATGAGATTGCGACGGCCTCTGAAGAACAAAGTACTGGACTTAACCAAATTAACCAGGCCATGAACCAACTCGACAAGGTCACTCAACAAAACGCTGCCTCAGCTGAAGAAGCTGCTGCTTCGTCCGAAGAGATGTCTGCACAAGCGCATCAGGTTCAACAAATGGCCAATTCGTTGTATGCAGTTATTTCTGGTTCTGAATCAGGTAACAATTTTGAAACTATGAAGGTTGCTAAAAGCAAAGGAATGAGTCATTCCTCTGCGCACCACAATGTTACTCAATTGACGCCAATGAAAAAATCAAATGGCGCAAATATGATTCCGTTTGACGAGGATGAGTCCGATTTCGACAGCAATGGGTATGGCTCTCGACGTGTTGGTAATTTAAACGATTTTTAATTTAAATTAATTGAGATTGGTAAAAGTTATGAGTGAACATGTAAACGAAAGTAAACTGAGTCAATTGAATCAATACCTTTCATTCGAACTGCGTAATCAAGACTACGCAGTTCCTATTGAAAACGTCATTGAAATCAATCAAGTTGCAGAAATTACTCCTGTACCTGAAGCGCCCCACTACATCAATGGTGTATTAAATCTTAGGGGTAAAATCATTCCTATTGTAGATCTTGGCTGCAAGTTCGGATTTGACAAAGCAAAATTCACGAATCGTTCTTGCATCATCGTCCTCGAAACAGTGAATGGCCTCATGGGAACAATTGTAGATTCAGTAAAAGATGTTGTGGATATTGAATCCAGCTGTATTGAGGACTCGGCAAATTTTAGCAGTGAAATAGCTAAAGAATATGTCGCTGGTCTCGCAAAGTTAGATAAACTCGTACTAATCCTATTAAATTTAAACAAAGTATTGAGTAAATCAGAATTAGGAGTTGGAACCGACTCCGATACAACAAGGCAAGCAAGCTAAAACAAGAGGTGAAAAATGTTTCCGGATAACACGAAAATATTGATAGTTGACGATATGCTCATGATGAGAAAACTGGTTCAAAAAAGCTGCAAAGATATCGGCTTTAGTGACTTTATCCTCGCATCTGACGGTGACGAAGCGTGGAAAATCCTAAACGAGAATGCGGATTCTATTGGCTTGGTAATTTCTGACTGGAACATGCCTAACTTAACAGGCCTAGCATTTTTAAAGCAGGTTCGCGCAGATGCAAAATTAAAAGACGTGCCTTTTGTGCTGCTTACAGCAGAATCTGAGGCCGCCCAAGTTGCTGAAGCCATTCAAGCGGGAGTAGACAATTATATTGTAAAGCCTTTTAATGTTGTAACTTTAAAAGAAAAACTGGAGCAGACTTATAAAAAAATCGCTCGCCGACTAGCTGCATAGTTTATTGGAACCTTATATGTATAAAATTCTCGTAGCAGAAGATGACAAAGATATTCGCAACATTTTGAAAGACTCCTTAGAGGAAGAATTTGAAGATGTTGTCGTAGAAGTTGCCGTAGACGGCCGACAGGCACTTGAAATGGCTTCGCGAAATGAATATGTAGTCATTGCTTCTGATATTAAAATGCCGCACCTATCTGGCATTGAATTTTTACGTAAACTTCGAGAACAGCAGAACTACACTCCTTTTTTAATAATTACTGGCCACGGCGACTTGCCTCATGCTGTCGAAGCTCTCCGAATGGGGGCTATAGATTTTATTAATAAGCCCTTTGATATGAATCGAGTTTTTGAATCCGTATCAATTGGCATGAATCTGGGAAGTAGAATTATTAATTTCAATAACGCCATAGATGAGTTGAAAGAGAAGGGCGAGCTTTCGCCGGAAGAAATTGACCGCCTACAAAAACTAAATATGTACATGGCGAATTTAAACAATAAGAAGGTCGGGTAATGAGTGATGAATTTCTACTTGAATTAACCGCCGATTTCGTAGAACAGGTCACGTTTGCCCTCGATGAATGTGAAGAAGCTTTTTTATGTTTGGAAACCTCGACTAATCCTAGCCATGAGTTGACATTAATTTTTAGATTGGCTCACTCCATTAAAGGTGGATCAGCAGTATTAGGTCTGGACGACTTATCTCATTTTGCACACGGCGTGGAAGACCTTTTATCCATTTTGCGAACTTACCCGGATGCAGTAAAGCCAGAAATAGTTTCGGTTCTCCTGGAGAGTGTTGATAAATTTAAGGAAAGAATTACTCATATTAGAGACCATCAACTTCATGAAGTCTGGGATACTGCTGAGGTCTCTGAAAAAGTATCAGAATTAACCAAAGGCCTAGAAGCTCGGTTTGGAATTGCAAGCTCTTCCGCATCGAAGCCCTCACCTGCTTTAAAAGAGTCTACCGATGGAGCACCAGTTGCTTCGATTTCGGAAATTCAAAAAAATGAAGCTGTGAATTCAGGCCCCCCAAAAAAAGATCACCAAGAAGAAAAATCTGCAATTCAAAAAGTGAAAGAAGTGGCCGCTAGATCAAAGCCGGCAGCCACGTCGACTGTGAAAGTAGACACAAATAGAATTGATGCGGTACTCGACCTTGTTGGAGAGTTGGTTGTAATAAAAAGTCAGCTCGTACAAGAGGCAAACGAACAGCCCGAACTCAAGTGAAATTGTTGGCTTTGATGGACCAACTCGATGGCATGGTAAGAGATCTGTATGACCGATCGCTCAGCATGCGTATGACATCGTTAAAACCTTTGTTCATCAAAGTGCAAGAGTGCTTCGCGATTTATCTGTTCCACTGGATAAACCCATTCAACTAGATGTTAGCGGAGAAAATACTGAAATAGACCGTACAATGATCGAAACCCTAGCCGATCCATTAATACATATCGCTAGAAATGCGATTGATCATGGATTAGAGAATCAATCAGAGAGAGCAAAGGCCGGAAAGCCCAAAACAGCGTCCATCGTTTTCAGAGCTTATCAAGAAGGCGGACAGGTAGTAATCGAGTTCATCGACGACGGAAAAGGAATCAATCCCCAGAAAGTAAAACAGAAGGCCATTGAAAATGGAGTGCTTGACAACGACGCTGCCGAAAAAATGTCTGATGAAGAGGCCGTGAATTTGATATTCGCACCAGGGTTTTCTACTGCTGCGGAAGTTTCTGATATATCAGGCAGAGGTGTAGGTTTAGATGTAGTGCGCACTAATATTGAAAAAATTAAAGGCGGCATTAGCGTAAAGTCGACTGTTGGCGAAGGGACGACTTTCAAAATGTCAATCCCCATCACAACAGCCATTATAGATGGCATGGTTACAGTCTCTGATGGAATTACGTATATTCTCCCCATAAGCAATGTAAAGGAACTCCTTCAATTATCTGCTGTTGAAATGACAGAAACTGGAAAGAACTCTAATGTCATTTTTCAAGAGATAAGTTTATTCCGATAGTCGATTTAAAGAAATATTAGCTATTAACAATGTTCACGAATTGAAATTTAAAAATCTAAAGTTCGCGAAAGAGTTAAAGAAGACACTGTCGTCATTGTAGAACACAACAATACTGAGTTGGCAGTGATCGTAAATGAAGTGCTTGGTAGAGGTCAGTTTGTTATAAAAAGCCTTGAGAAGGCTTTTGAAAACAGTGCTGGTATTATGGGTGGCTCTATTATGGGTGATGGAAATGTTTCCCTCATACTAGATGTTGCTGGAATTCATAAAAAGTACTTGTCAAGTAAATCTCACGAAACTAATGAAGCGCCCGAATGGAATCAGGAGGCATGAAAAAACCCAGCGTTCAATTTCGACAATGAAATTCGAAAAAAAATTGATATCGACTCCGACGATAGCCGGCTTCACCTTATTAACTGAAATGCTAAAACGGAGATACTGGAATAAATATTGTCTTGAGCGACAAAAAATAAACGTTGGTTTCGAGTAGATTAAACAAAATTTTATTAAAATATAAAATTGAATCCTATTCAGAGTACGCAAACTATCTCAAAAAATCTGGGCCAAGATAAATATACAGAGTTTATCAACTGCCTAACTACAAATACCACTCATTTTTTTCGTGAAGAAAAACACTTCACTTTTTTAGATCAGTACGTAAAGCCCAGAAATCATGAGCATGCTGCGGCAAAAAGGTGAATTGAGAGTCTGGTGTTCTGCTTCAAGTTATGGCCAGGAAGTTTATACGATTTTAATGACATTACTCAATAGCGGAACATTTCAACCCAACAACCCTCGAATAAAAATGTTGGCGACAGATATTGACGATAGGGTTTTGGAATTCGCTGCAAAAGGTATATAAGAGGAAGACCAGGTCAAAGGTATACCTAAATATTTACTCGTCAATTATTTCAATAAAAATCAAAAAAGACGGTAAATTATTTTTTGAAGCTAAAGATATTATGGCTAAGCGAGCTACCTTTTGCAAAGTTTAACCTTTTGCAAGAAAATTACCCGTTCAAGCACAAATTTGACTTAATATTTTGTCGAAAATGTACTTATATATTTTGACCAAAACGACATCAATAAGAGTGTTCGAGAATGACCGATAGTCTTGCTATCGGTGGCCTACTGTTTGTTGGACATTCTGAAAGTGGTAACATCCAAGATCGCCGCCTGAAAAAAGTGACCTTTGGAGTCTATAAAAGAACAGTGTAGGTGCACTATATGATGAATGATGATTTCACGTAATTGAACTTCAAAAGTGAATATCTTGCGGACACAAGGGCCGATTCACAATCTTTCATAACTGAACTTAATGAATTTGGCGAGCACCACAAAGACACTTTAAACTCTCTTTGCAAACTACTGCATAATTTTAAGGGAAACGCACAAGCTGTAGGCTTCAGAAATTTTTCAAGCTTCTTTCACCTC
Source organism: Bdellovibrionales bacterium (assembly GCA_041391465.1). Taxonomy (GTDB): domain Bacteria; phylum Bdellovibrionota; class Bdellovibrionia; order Bdellovibrionales; family UBA1609; genus UBA1609. The sequence continues at coordinate 73,620 of JAWKNX010000007.1, read as the reverse complement.
ATTGAATGTGTTGTGATTCCCCTGCGTGAAAATATGCCTGAAGAAATTGATCCTAAAAACCAATCCGTTTTGGAGTTTTATCTCTCTGAGCTCATTTCACTCATTGAGTCTTACGCGGAAACACTCGAAGATGACATGTCCGATCCCCAGGACTTACTTCTACAGAAATCACACCACCTTTTTCACTTTAAGGAATGGTCTGAAAATGAATTTGGTTTTAAATCCGACTTTGATGCAGTCCATTCTGAAGTAACCAGCAACAGTGATTATTTAGGTGCCCTGAAGAACGAAGAAGATGCTTCAACTCCTGTAGAACTTGAAGAGGAAGACCTCGTAGCCGAGGCTCCAACAGATGAATCACCCGTTATCACTGCAGAGGCGCCAGAAGAACCTCCTCCAATGGAGTTGAGTCCTGCAGATGAGGCTGGAACGATTAATGAGCCTAAAGACCCTTCTCATTCAGATGCCAATGCTTCACCTGCTGCACTGAATATTGAAGGCGAACACCCAAATTTGGTGGAACGCTACTTACTATTCAAAAACAAAAATCAACTTTATGGGATTAGTGCAGATCGAGTTTTGGAAGTTTTGAGAAAATCTGAAATTACAGTTATTAAAACTCAGGACCCGAAAAGCGTCGGCATGTTAGATTTCAATAGTAAATTTGTAGAAATTTATGATGTGTTTCAACCTTTACAAGACAGTTGGCAGTTGAAACTCGAGGACAGGAATTCCTATTTTATTCTTATTAAGTCTTCCAATGGTTTAATTGGCTTTCCTTCGCAGGACATAGATCAGGTGGTGGAGTTCAATAGTAAAGAGTTTTACGAACTTGGAAGTGATATACATCATCTACCGATTTTTCAACAAATTCATCGGCACGAAAATAAAAACATTCTTATTCTAAATCCGGACAAACTAAGGGCATCTTAATGAGTGGAAGCTAAAACTAAAGTACTTATCGTCGATGATTCTGCTATTATACGAAAATTACTTACTACGATACTTTCAAGTGACCCCAGCATTGAAGTCATCGGAGCAGCTCCAGACCCCTATGTCGCCCGTGACATGATTGCACGGCAAATGCCGGATGTTATGACCTTAGATATAGAGATGCCTCGAATGGATGGTATTGCCTTTTTAGAAAAAGTTATGGCTCATAAGCCCATACGCACAATAATAATCAGCTCACTGTCAAAGCAGGGGTCCGAAATTGCAATGCGTGCCTTCCAGGCCGGTGCCGTCGATGTCATAGAAAAGCCATCAATTGACGTAAAAACCGTCATGCAAGATAACGGCAAGACCATTATTCAAAAAGTAAAAAATGTCGCTCGAGCAAATATTCACTCACTGACCAGAACTTACAATGTAAAGCCAATCACCAAGTCTACGATTAATTCTACGGCTCTAGAGAAGACCACACACCAAATTCTAGCAGTAGCATCCTCCCACCGGAGGAACTGAAACTCTCAGAGAAATTTTTAATCAACTGCCGGCTGACATTCCCGGCACAGTTATTGTTCAACATATGCCGCCTGGATTTACGAAAACCTATGCTGAATCGCTCAATAAGATTTGCCCCTTCACAGTTAAAGAGGCTGAAGAAAATGACACTGTTTTGCCTGGGCACGTCTATTTAGCCCCTGGGAATTTTCACGTTCGCCTGAAGCGAGTCGGTGGATTTTATAAAATTCGATTGAGTCAGGAACCCCACCTACATGGTGTTCCGTCCCGCTGCGGATTATTTAATGGAATCCGTTGCAAAAGAAGTGGGAGCCAATGCCATTGGTTTAGTCGTTACAGGAATGGGCAAGGATGGTGCCGCAGGATTGTTAAAGATGAAGGAAGCCGGTAGCTATAACATTGCCCAAGACGAGAAATCATGTGTGGTTTTTGGTATGCCAAGAGAGGCCATCGCCGTTGGGGCCATAGATAAAGTTGTTACGTTGGATGATATAGCAAATGAACTTATCAAACAGTTTCAAATTCGCGCTGTGGCTTAGTTTTTTTGCCTCACTCCCTGTTTCGGTTTTACCACCTCTGGAGAGGAAACCTATAAATTCTGAAATCAAATTCAAAATTTTCCATTACATGCACAACGCCGAGGGTTCATCAGATCAGCTTTCCGGAGTGGTTCGCTGTGAGTCGAACGATGTTTGCAACTATAACTTCACAATTCCGGCAACGAGCTTTAATTCTAAAAATGAAGACCGTGATCGAGATATGAAAAAAACCATTCGCAGTGATGAGTTTCAAAAAATAAAATTGTTCGGTACCGGAAAGCTCTCAGAAGGAAAATTTAAAACCCAAATGTCTATCCAGTTTGTGGGCATCACAATCGAGCGCCCCGTAGAGTTCAACGTCGATAGTGGATGGTTTGAAAAGAAAGTCAGTGGAACTGTTGAGCTAAAACTGAGTGATTTTAAAATCGTACTTCCGACACTTCTCGGAACTCCCATCAAAGACCGATTGAAAATCGACATTTCTACCACATTTAAAAAACAGTAAACGTTGGGTGCCTGGTACTTTTTGGCAACTTTAGCAGGTTACCCTTTTAAATATTTGGCGGATTGGTCGGCAGTTGTGTGATTTCAATGGGTTAAGTGGGCAGTCTGGGTAAAGTCAGGCTGGGTTTCTCAAAAACCGCTTGCACCAAAATTCTTGGTATAAATCTTGATATTTATTGAGCTTGTAGAGTTAAGAACCAATTTATCGTAGCCCGAGCAGGGTAGTGTTTGCCCAAAATGGTCAGCGATGACAATTTTTGTAATAGGAGACCGTAAAAATGAAAAAACTTGTATTCTTAGTAACCGTAGCTCTGTCCTCAATGGCATTTGCCGAAGTGAGAGATGAAGTTATGGTTACTTCCAAAAATGAGATTCGTGAATTTATTAAAGATCCCCACACGTTTATTTATAACTCTGCAGCGACCGCCTATTTGGTAAGAGACTCAACTGCATCGGATTCAATGGACGCAGACCTAATGCAGTATCTAACGAGTAATTTTCACTTATCCAGAGTCAATACTGGTTCAACTATAAAAAGTCTTAGAATTGACCTTTCAGAGTTCAATAAAAGAGATGATGATTCTAGAATTTTTGTAATCTTCAAGTACACCAATGATAATACCTCACAAAGGTATGTGACTTTTGCCGATGGAAGATTTTTTGATAAGTATTTGAGGGAGCAGCAAGGCACCATAAAAGACTTCAATGCATGTAAGGCATACCACAACGGTCACCCATTAGCTTGTGACTAAATCTTTGAAGGGCGTTGTTACGTTACGGTTGACTAAGCAGTGACACGACCGCCCTAACTTTGGGTGCCCGGCACCTTTTGTGAAAATTAAAATAATGTAATATCAATAGGTTATGAATTTAAACTATTGATGAATATATTCATTGATATTCTAAGAGAAGGGTGAAACGATATTAAATGTGTATAGTATCAAGTAGTTACACATTTAAACTTTAAATGAATAGATTTGTTATGAAAACAACTGAACTGAGATATAGCAAAACAAAAATTGATAACGCAGGAGAATTGTTAAAGGGGGAACACAAGTCGAGTAAGCAAATTGGGGAGGCTTTAGAGGTTTTATCGAACTGGCGGACTTATCACGCAATACCATTAAACTCATTTGCTCAAGTTTTAAAAAAGAGGGCAAGAGAAGTTAATATTGGTGCAGTAATCGCTCAAAGATTAAAGCGTACCCCTTCTATTTTACTAAAACTAAAAAATCACAAAACAATGCGCTTGTCGACCATGCAAGATATTGGAGGTGTTAGGGCCATCCTTGACAGCGTCGACGAGGTTTATAGCCTGCTTTTTCTTTATAAAAAATCTCGGTCTAAGCACCAATTGTTTTCACTTAATGATTATATCGAAACTCCGAAAAGCGATGGATATCGAAGTATACACTTGGTTTACAAGCTGAAAAAAACTCCGAGTATCTTTCTTGAAATTCAAATAAGGTCATACCTCCAGCATATTTGGGCCACAGGCGTAGAAGTTTTTGGTACTTTAAGAAATAGCTCATTTAAGTCCGGTCAAGGAAGCAAGGAGTGGTTGAGCTTTTTTGCACTTCTAAGTTCCGTTTTTGCAATAAAAGAAAATAAACCTGTTTTAAAAAAGCATCGTCAACTTACACAAGTCGAGATTTTAAAAAAGACGAAAGAAAAAATTAGAAATCTGCAAATCATTGAAAACTTAAGCGTCTATTCGCATATCTATAAGCTCGTATCTAATAAAAAAACTAAAGGCGGACAGGGAAATTACAGTCTAATAACTTTAAATTCTCGAGAAAACACAATTTCAGTAAGATCATTTGGGGCCAAACAGTTTGAAAGTGCGACCCTTGAGTACTTACAACTTGAACGGCAATACTTTAATGACAGGCAAATTAATGTGGTCCTTGTAAATTCTGGAGACATTAAAAAGTTAGAAATAAGTTATCCTAATTATTTTATGGACACAAAATCACTCGTACAAAATATATCTCTAATAATGATGGATAAATTCGTTTAATTTCTAAAGAACAGCATAGCTTTAAGGACGATTTGATAGTGGCGGAGAGGGAGAGATTCCCCTCGCGCAGTCAACTTCCAGTTGTCTGCTCCGGGGTGGCGGATTCGCCCCTCAATCAACCTTCCTGGTTGATTGACCACATCAAACGCTTCGCATTTGCTGCGGCCGAGGCTCAACTTCGAATCTCTCCCACCAACAATCAGGCCAAATATTAAAAAGGGTAACCTTAGCAGGTCACCCCTTTAAATATTTGGCGGAGAGGGAGAGATTCGAACTCTCGAGACGCTATTAACGCCTACACGCGTTCCAGGCGTGCGCATTCAACCACTCTGCCACCTCTCCGCATTGGATTTCTATTCGGTTTTCAAACGGGGATGGCTTGCGCGCCTGGGTCGGGCTTTGCCCGAGTGTTCCAGGACCCCTTTCATGGTGCCTCAGGCTACGCCTTCGTCACATACTCAAGGGGATTGCATTCAACCACTCTGCCACCTCTCCGCATTGGATTTCTATTCGATTTTCAAACGGGGATGGCTTACGCCTGGGTCGGGCTTTGCCCGAGTGTTCCAGGACCCCTTTCATGGTGCCTCAGGCTACCGCCTTCGTCACATACTCAAGGGGATTGCATTCAACCACTCTGCCACCTCTCCGCATAGAAAAACTGAGGGTAAGGGAATATCACTCGAGCTTGAAACTGTCCAGCCGTAAAAACTGTAGTGTTTTCAGCCGGTTCTGCGTTTACCGAGAACACCTTTTAGTTTCCCAACGAAGCATGACAGCTAGAGCCGATTTCTGGGCATAATAAATGGCAGAGGACAGGAGGGGTAATGTTGTAATAATTGGGATGCCTTTTTAAATAGAGCTCACGCTTTTTCGAAAGCGCCTTTCGAACATTAAGATCACCAGCGAAATTAAACTGATGCTGCCGAAACTCAAAACGAGTGGCGTGATGCTGTCATGAAAGTAAACCCCTAATATGGAGCCCACGATCACGGAAATAGTGCTTTGAACAAAACCCAGTATAGATGAGCCTATCCCCGCAATATGGCCAAGGGGCTCCATGGCCATGGCATTTAAATTACCAAACAAAAAACCCACCGAGAAAAAGGTAATCATCATGTAGCCCATAAATAACCAAAGTGGCGGGACGCCCACTTGAAAGGCTTCCAAGTAAACAGCGAACAAATTCGAAACAATAGCCATCCCCATAAAGGCCGACAAAATCAATCGCCGCATTCCTAGCGCCATCACAAGCCTTGAATTAAAAAACGAAGCGCCCCCTAGCGAAAGGGCCAAAATACCAAAAAACATGGGGAACAGCGTGCCCACATTAAAGATCTTCTCGAAAATCTCCTGTACAGCCCCCAAGTAGCCGACAAAAATTCCAAACACCAACCCTGTCACCATCATACATGAGACGGTAGTCGGTTGAGATAGAGTCTGCCGGGCACCGCTGACAAACTGTTTGATCGTCAATTTTCTACGGTGACTCTTCGGCAGAATTTCATGTTGCCGCAAATAAAACCAAGTCAGAATTGCACCTGAAAATACAAATAGCATAATAAAGATCGCTCTCCATTCCGCGATAAATAAAATGCCCTGGCCCAATGCAGGCGCTATTGCAGGTACCAATATAAACACGGTCATCACCAGTGAGGTGATTTGCGCCATGGCATCACCGGAATACTCGTCTCGAATCAAAGCCAAAGAAACAATGCGAGGAGAAGCGCCACCAAACCCCTGCAGCGCACGCCCTACTAAAAGCATTGTCATACTCTGCGCAAAGCCCGCTAGAACAGACCCCAACATAAAAAATACGATACCCACATAAACAGGTGGCTTTCGCCCTACCACGTCCGACAGTGGCCCAAAAATTAACTGACCAAAGCCAAACCCCAAAAACAAAATCGAGATAATCAGTGGTAGTTCAGAAGAGGGAACTGCAAACTCTACTCCCATTTGGGGCAGTGCCGGGAGCATCCCATCGATTGACAAGGCTATTAGGGAGGTCATCAGTGCCATCAGCGCGACAAATTCTTTTCGACCTAAACGTTTATTTTCCACAAAGATTCCAAATAAAAAGGTTCGCCTATGAATAACTTTGGCAACCTATAGTAAAATCCAAGAACTGCCCAGGCATTATTGAACTGCATCCAAGGCGTTTGGATTGTTTATAAAATCAAAAAACATTTCACTGATAATACGCATATCTTCAGGGCCCGTTCCCACCGTAAAATCTCTCGTCACAAAGTAACCTGTGATCATCGCAGTCGCCACCAAGGATATGAATAGTGTTTTAATCGCCCAAACTCCTTTTTTGGGATCTAGGCGGCCGGTTTGTTTTTTCACCGTAATTGGCAAAAATGGGAACTTATCTCCTGGCTCTAGTCCGGTGCGAATCCATTTTACCCATAGGTACTGGTCGCGCGCGTGTTTAGCATCTACAGCTTTTTGTTTTGCATCGATATGTTGAATTCCAAAGTTGTTTTCAAAGGCAATTGCTTCCCGCTCTAAGTTTTTCCAGAGGTCAAAATACTTGCCTAGAACTTGGCTGTCCGACATGGCATATTCACCCGTCTCAGTTTTGGCGGTCACATCATCTAATGTTGATTTTTTCGGAAATCGATAGGCCAAAATGGGAGGAACAACTGTTGTGTTAATCACTTGAGAAATGAGTGGCCAAGCAAAGGCAAAAGTAATGAGGCCCATACCATAGGCAGCTTGATTGACATCGGTAATCGCTGCTGTTTCCGGTCTTGTTAAAACATCAATAATGGGGCGCAAAGTACCAGAGGTAGTCGTTGTCACTAGCGAATACGCGCCAACCGTGTACCCATAATTGATCCAGTACCTTTTGCCAACCTTTAAGTTTTTGGTCGAGAGCCACACCCATCCCAATGATGTCCTTACCGGTGTAACTAATGTAAGAGTCTATAAAGTTATTGATCCACGGAGCATCGGAGCCAGAAAGCAAACGAGCTACAGAAACCGCCACTCCTGTAGTTATTGGCCCTAAAATAAAACTCTTCTCAATGATCGTGTAGCGCTTGTCAGAATCCGAAAGGGCCCGATAAAGGGGTTTCACTGGTAAGGGAAAGGTCAGAAGCGCGCTGACAGATTTCAGGCCCCATTCTTTTGCCTGTACTTGCAGTGTCCGTTGTGGGACCGGAGAGAATAGTGCTCGACATTGCTCAGAATTGGCTAACGCAAAAGGGGAATAAAAAAGCTGAAAACTCAATATAAGTGTGAGGACCCGCTTCACTTAAAAACTCCTTATCCCCTTTGATAAACCCCCTGATAACACATTGCATTAATAATTAGCAAGCCCCCGGATGAAAACTGCAATAGTTACTCTTCTTAAAAACTTAAGGAGATCAAATCCAAAGGCTTAAAAGAGATCGTTTGGTGACAAATCAGTTTGGATTGTCTCCGGGTCATATTCAATATATCGAGCACTTTCTGGAACCGTTTTAGGCTGATCAAGTACAACTAGTGGTCTTACCGATCCTGGCAGTTCAACCGTCTCCATCACATCCAAAACGCGATCATCCACCATGAGCTTAGAAATCTGAATATGTCCGGCTTGGCTGAAGTAAGCATCCCTAACATGGGCAATTGAAATGTGCGGCAACCACTCCTCAAGTCCATGCGAGTCCGGCTTCAGTCCTAAATTATGAGCCTTTGCTTTAAACTCCGACATAGCCTGTAATACTTCACGGGGTACTGATTCTTCAGAAAACGCCACAGCAACTTGCGAGTTATTTCGACCCACTAACCTTATGGCTCCATTTTCAAATTGAATGGGATACCGCTGAAGTTTTTCACCCAACTCTTCAATTAAAGTTTTCACTTCATTTAATTTAGATGCTGGCACATCCCCTAAAAAGGCAACAGTCATATGCAAATCTTCAGGGCGAGAGATCGTCAAGTGAGGATACTCTTCAGTGAGTTGATTGTAAAACTCTGAATATTTCTCCCGAACACTCGCAGGCAAATCATAGGTCACAAATGTCGGCCGATTCACATAATGATCATAAGAATTCGTGTACTCAAATGAAAGGATGTATTTAATATATCCATCTAAGTCTGGATTCTCTTCGATTCGAGACAAAACATAGGTAGACAACTTTTCAGAGGTAAAATTGATAGCCTCATCTAAAGAGCTAAACTTAATCGAAGAATCAATCAGGCCTTCGTTTAAAAGAGTTCGATTAAGCGATTCTAAAAATTGCCTCTCTCCTGCAAGGTCCGAGTAACCGTTTTCTCTATAGAGTTGAATCCCCTTACCCACCTCATACAAATCCTTTAAAAGCACCACCGTATTGTCGGCTACAATTTTGTTAACAAGCTGATGAATTTGGTGACTCGTTGAAGTGACACTTCCAACATTGCGGTCACTTGAAAAATACATATAATCGTTCCAAAAGTGCATTCTAGTAGAGAGAATTTTTAAAATCTTTAAATAATCTTTTCTCTCAAAATAGGTTTTTGTCGCATTTAATATTACAGTATTCAGGTAGCGAACATCTGGTGGAGGCGATGCCACTGAGGCTTGCCTGGCCAGCTCTACGTGATTCGGGTCAAAGAAAATAGATGATGCTCTCACCGGAAGGTGACTGCTTGTCCCCTCAACTCCCATATGGGCACCCGTAGCTCCCAATGCCGGAAACTGCGTTTCATTGTTAATTTTTAAAACTGGAGTCCCCCCGGGCCTTTTACCTGCTAGCATCACCATAACCGTCAATTCAATATACCGTTCTTGAATACCGGTCTTTTTTGCAAATTCAGGCTCGGTGTTTATTTTTGCCACCCAATCAAATTTAATTCGGGATTGCGAAGCTAGCGCCTCTCTAAAAGAAATCTTTCTTAATGGGCCATATTCATGGCCCTGTGGGATCATTTTAAACCCTTGAACTATATCTGATAGCTCCCATTTTATTGCGCGACTTTTCGTCGTATCCGCTGCACTCGGGATAAAATCATATTCTCCCGCCTTAAAGTCTGAAAATATGTAGCCCTTTTCCAGGTTTGAGCTAATGACTTGCCGAACGAAGTTCTCAACACTTCGTACTGCCACGCTATCCGGGTTGTAGAAATCCTCGTGTCTAAAACCTCTGCTTTCTGAAATCAATGTTACTTCTGCGTCCAAATCTGAAAAATGACGGGATATTAATGAAGAACCAATTAGACCAGGGCTGAGTTTTACTACCCCTGTTTCACCAGCGAAACTCACTGAATACTGGTCCTTACCAAATGGGAGCGTAAAATCAAATACGATATCCTTTAAGGTTCCCACATCATATCTCACTCGGCTCACAGCATTTTGTGTCCCAAATACAAGAGGCAAGATACCAGATCGCATTGCGCCCATGGGTTGCTGAAAAGGACCTCTGGCACGAACACTTGACCGGAAGAGCTCCTCACCAATGGCTTCGTATTCTACAGCCTTACTATCTGAACTGTAGGTTTCCTTTTCAAGACTAGAAAACAAACTGAAGCACTGATTTTTAGGGTTGACGTGAGAAAGGGTTTTGATGGCAAAGGAGGGGGCAGAATGAAGTGAAAGAAGGGTAAAGGTGGCAAAAAATTGAATCAACGCAACATTGCCCCTCAACCTCCTACACAATGAGGTCTTGAGGTTCATTGGTTGCGTCGATTTACCGATCGACCTTTTAGCCTGGTTCACTTGGCCTCCATTTTGTCAGAGCTTGAGCAGAGCTCCGACGGTTCCCCGTAACACACTAAAATATTAAGCAATTATTTTTTAAGCAATTGCTCCACATCAAACGCAGACTTGGCAAACATATCTCGCACGCCTTGGAAGTCGTCATCACTGGCCTTAATCAGGCCCGTGATACTGTACAACTTCATCATGGTTTCTTTGCCGTTATCTGTATTTGAAAACTCTAACAACCCCTCGACGAGAGCGTTTTTAACTTTCTCGTAGGTCTCTTTATCATCGCCATACATATTGGTTCTCAATACCCAAGGAGCATTAGGTATTTCTTCTGTAAAACTGATAATTTTAATTTTCTCAAACACATCTGGAAATTGGGTCTTCACTTTACGGCGGGCATCCATAAGCTCGCCATTGTATTCAGGGCTGTGGTAGGTCGCACCGGCGTCCACTTGTCTTTGGTAGACCATAGTGACCACGTTGTCATGTCGACCGGCGAAGATTTTTTCGCCCAAATCAATACCTTTTTCATTAAACAAAATCGCCGGCAATATATAGCCTGAAGTACTCGCCGGATCAGTGAAGGCAAATTTTTTGCCTTTTAGGTCTTCAAGGTTGTTAATTTTAGAATCAGCTCTTGCGATAATTTGAGCCTTGTAAGTCGACTCACCCTCGCCACGCAATATGTTGAGAACCGCTTCGGCTGGATACTTCTTTTTATCTTTAAGCAAAATGTAAGAGAATGTATTTATTGCGGCGAAGTCCGCTCGTTCTGTGCCAAAGGCTTCAACAACTGCGATGTATGATGCTGGGACAGAGGCTTCTATATAAAAGCCAGTGTCTTTGCCGTAAAGTTTTTGGCTCACATATTTTTCTAGGTATTCGTCAACTTCTTTAGCACTCAATGCGATGGTATGAGTGTCATCGGATGGCACAAAAAACATTTTCAATGGATTGTTTTCAGAGCCAATCGGCCCCTTTTCTTTTTTGCATCCAACAGACACTGTTAAAAATGACAGTGTCCCGACCAGCAGCAACCAACTCTTCATTCTCATCGTATTTGCACCCATAAAGTTTCTTGCGCAAAATATGCAGCGCATTATTCCCGATGTCAAAATCATTTATAGACCCTATAAATTTGCCAATAGGCTGCTGTAAAGCAATTCCTGCGGGAGCTTAGAGCCTTCGTAACATTTACAAAAAGATTTATGATTTTAAGGATTTACATGCCTAATAACCGGGCTCTTCATTAGGGTTCGATGAGGGGAGCATCATCGATTAGAGTCCTTCGTGCAATAGAATATGCTATGTTCTCGACCATGATAAAAGTCATTCTAATTTTAAGTTCGCCCATTTGGCTCCTACTCGGATATGTGGGGTTCTATTACGGTCAAAATTTTTGGAAAACCCATAGTTTCGAAAACAATGAAAATCTATCTGTTTTAAAGGTGATTCACATCAATGATGTTCACGCCAATTACCAACCTGAAGAACATGTGTTCATAAATGAGAAAATTTCCCGGCTGGCCGTAATCAAAAATTTCGTAAACCAACAAAAAAAATCCCATGCACACACCTTTTTTGTGAGCGCTGGCGACGCAATGGAAAAGGGAGCCATAGCCGACCATATATCAAAAGGTCTTACTACTACTGATATCTATGAAAAATTCGGGCTCGATTATTTAACCTTAGGCAATCATGATTTCGCCTATAGCGCAGAAAGTATCGTGGACTTTGCAAATCGGGCTGCTCGAACCACACTTTCTGCCAACGTTACTTTTGAACCCCCATGCAGAGCAAAACACAGCCTCACTCCATATATGAGATGGATGGCATCAAAATTGGAATTTTTGGAATCACCGGCGCAATTCATGATTCTACAGACAGCGTGTTTACCGGGCCGTTTTATAACGGAATGAAAATGAATTTGGACTTTGTTGGTGTAGCAAAAAGACAGGTAGCAGAACTTAAGCAGCAAAAAGTGGATTACATAATTTTACTTTCGCACCTAGGTACCTATCGGGACAAAATTGTCGCTGAAAATGTAAGTGGTATTGATTATATCATTGGAGGACATTCCCATAAGGTCTATTTCTACCCCAGAAAATTCAATGGGGTTTCTTTGGTCGAAACGGGCTGGAAGGCGAACCACGTCGGAGAACTCACTTTAGCTTTTGATAAAAATAGCAAAAAACTCTACGGCACCAGTTATGCTCTTTACCCTGTACACCCCTGGATATTTGGGGTGGACCAAGAGTTCAATCAACACGTTGCAAATACTATAAATGAGTACGAAGAAAGTTCCGACTCTCCTATTTGCCAGGTTCAAAAAAAATTGGACAAGGCACAGTTTATAAAAAAGTTTACTGATCTTTTAATGCAGGAGCTTGGTTCAGATGTGGTTCTGCTGAATGAAAGTAAGTTTGATCAGGGCTTAAAAAAAGGGTCTCAGACGGTTCAAAACTTATTTGATGTTCTATCCCCGCAAATTCAACCACCGGCAACAACGGGAATTGCAAGCTTGTACACAATGATAATTTCCAAATCAAACTTTGAATCCATTCAAAGTTATGCCAATAAAAATAAAAAGGTTTATTTAGAAGTATCGCCCCCTCTATCTGACACTCAAGAGCTCACCCTGGTCGGGCACAAGGAATACCTGCTCAATTTACCGCACTACTTTGGATTTGAATCAAAAAATAAGCCTAAATTCCTTGGCGAAACCTGGGTGGTGATTCGCGATCTTTGTCAAAATTCAAAGCTCTGATCTATTGAATTTATTTTAACACAAATGCATTCAGAAAAATCGAAAGGCCGCAAAAGCCTTTAACCTAGTAGTGGCAAACGCCACGATATTTTTCGGATGCTATAATAAATTGATGTTTATCCGCTTCAAGCAGTCGCGTATGAAATTTTAAGCCCTTTTTCCTAAGCTGCTCCACTGTACTAAGATAAGATTGTTTTTCTCCCCAGCGTTCAGCGTCGTCAAAAATTATCACATAATCGTCAGCAAGATTTTCGAGGATAACATTGAGTGATCCGTAACGTGAGTAATTCTTCACCCCATAAGGTCCGTCGACCAAAATAAAATCAAATTTTTCTTTACCTATTTTGGACTTGTAGTCATAAAACTGAACGGTTTGGTCGAGAACTTGAGTTTGAATTAACGGCGCCAAAGTGACCGGAGTATCCACTTTTTCTTGAACCTGTTTTTGCCAAAACTCGTTGTTCTCAAAAGAGGTCATTTCAAATTTATTTTGCTTTATTTTTAAAATCGCATCAAAAATGTAGGTTGACTGGCCACAGCCAAACTCAATCACATTTTTAAAATCATAAGAAGTTAATGCCCGCATTATTAAATACATCAAGCTGGAGTTGGCGGCTCCCCTGAATGGGTAAAGAGGGATATTAATATTATGAATTCGCTTAAGTTCATTTACAGTTGCGAAGCAGAGTTGTTCCGTATGCTTTTCTGCAATCATTTGTGCACTTGGAAGACCGAATATTTTTAGAAGTTTGATCCTCAATTTTCGACGCAGATGTTTTAATCGATGCTTTAAATTCATTTTGAGCCCCTGCAATTTATTAACTAGAAATTATAGATTTGTGTTGAAAGTTGGCCGCCATAAGTATCCCGACAATAAAAACAAATACATGGTTGACCTCACCATCAAAAATATTCACTTGGGTCATTCCACCGACATGTAGACAAATCATTGCCCCCAAAGATCCCAGGCCAACACTCTTCAATAACTTGTCCTGAGAGTCTCGCCAAAGCACCCAAGCCGTTTTCAAAAACAAAAACATAAAACCAATGTAGAATAATAAACCCAATAGGCCCATTCCCCCGAGGATCTGTAGATATGTATTGTGGGCATTACTCACATAATCGGTTTCAAGCCCTATTTGCTCATAGTATTTCGGTAAAAACTCCGTGTTTTGCCGGTGCCCAACACCTAAAATAGGATTATCTAAAAACATGGCCCAGTTCCCTTGCCACACCTGCAGCCTCCCTACATTCGAGGCATTTTCAAAGTCCACAATACTGGTCACTCGCTCGCGAAAAACAGAACTCACTGCCATGGCCAACAATACCAAAACCGTACCACCACCAATGAGCCAATACCCCCATTTTCGCCGAACCGTATACAGCATTGCAAATACAGCCGCGGCCAACGCTAGCCACAGCCCTCTTGTAAAGCTCAGCACTAAACTGATACCAATCAACACGGTCGTGATAGGAAGAAGGTATTTACCCACAAGCCCATCAAACACTTTGTAAATCCAAAGGGCCAACATCAAGCAAAAGATCATGCCGAAAGAATAAGAATATGTCATCGTGCTGTAGAAAAACCCATGACTACGCCAATATTCTCCAACGGCATTTTTTGGGTTCCCCACTTCGCGCGCCAGTTCCAATCCGGTGGGCACTTGTACAATGGCATAAATCGCTACGAGGCCAGCAAAGAAAAACAGAGTAGGAATGATACTTTTAAATCGATCCCATCTCTGTGCCCAAATAAAACTAAAAGCATAGATTAATAAAATCCACCTTAGATCAGCAACGATGAATTTTTTGACCTCGAAGGATTTGGTCGGGCCAAACAGGGCCCCCAGTAAAGCGACACACCAAAATAGCCACAAAAAAAGATCACCGTTGATCCTAAATGTGTTTAATGGTTTTTTTTCCAGCCGACTTGCACCCCAAGCCAACAGAAACAAGAGGGCAGAGAGCCAGGAAAAGGCCTCCATGCCAGCAATCGAACACGTCAGTGCAAACATATAGGCGTACAATGTGGCCGTAACGCCTTTATTTAAAATGGCTCGAGTCATGGCTAAAAATCACTTTGGTAAGGAATTGATTCAATAATTTCGATACAATCTACTACCCTTAATCATCATTTGGGAGCACTTGACTATAGGCATTATTCATCGATCCACTGTCCCGCTCAGCTGGGATTTGGTAACTTTGATAAACTTTTTTAACTTTCAGTCGCGGGAAAAACATTTGGCTAATATAAGCGGCAATATAATTACATTAAACGAAGAGTCTCACATCAAAGATTGCATCCTGTCTTTGCGACTTATTTGTGACGAGATCGTCGTCGTGGATTCTGGGAGCACAGATAAAACTAAAGAGATTGCCCGCGAGATGGGGGCTCTTGTCGTTGACCAGCCCTATTTGGGAGATGGTATCCAAAAAAACGTAGCTCTGAGTCATGTTAAAAATGATTGGGTTTTTTCTCTAGATGCCGATGAAAGAGTGACTCCCGAGTTGGCTGAGGCCATTAATAATTTAGATTTAGAAAATACACCATATGAGGCCTTTTCTGTTCGACGACGTAACTATATTGGTGATCGTTGGATTAAATACTGTGGTTGGTACCCGGATAACTTTATTCGACTCTACAATCGTCAAAAAACAAAATTTGCTGACGTTAAAGCCCATGCTCGGGTTCAGACCAAAAACTATGATCAACTAAATGCCGACCTCATCCACTGGTCCTACAAACACGCCGGTGAACTGTTTGTGAAGGGTGATCGATTTAGTACGAGGGGGGCAAAGATCCTGTTTGAAAAAGGGCGGCGAGGGAATGGTTTTTCACCCGTCTTACATGGCGGCCTCGCGTTTATTAAAAAATACTTTTTTAAACTCGGCTTTTTGGGCGGTGTCGATGGACTCACAGTGGCCCTCTCTGCAGGTGTAAACTCCTATTTGAAGTGGGCAAAACTACTGCAGCTACAGAGGCGGCAATCTCAAGGTTCGACCAAAAATGAAGACCTTTGGAGCTTATAGGTGAAAAAAAGTAGCCAACGTCACTCGACAAATGGTGAAGACAACAGGTGCCGCCAGAAACACGCTGGAGCAAACTCGAATGTTTCGATCCCTAGGGTGGGAGCCGCACGTATTTGCAGAATTTATCAACAAAGAAAACATTGAACAAAGTGGGGGAATTCCGCATAAAGTTTTTGCTTGGCCTCTGAGTAATTACAAAAGACGGCTATTGTTTGCGAAAAACACAGAAAGAAAAATTGAAAAGGGAGATTTTGATCTCGTGCTAGGCCACGGTGAAATCTTCAATCAAGACGTTTTATTTTTACATAATTGTGTTCATCTCGCTAACGAACTGGTTAAAGGAAAACCCCTTCCTAAAAATCACCCTGTAGGCCAAATTCACGAAAAAATTCTTACTGAACAAAAGTTTAAACTGGTTGTTTGTAATTCAAATTTAATGAAAGCTGATTTACACAAACGATATCAGATACCTCTTGAAAAACTCGTAACAATCCATCCCGGCTATAGCCCCGAACAATTCAATATGAATCAATCTGATGAACTACGGGATGCATTTCGATCTAATCATAAAATTGATCAATCAAAATTATTAATTGGCTTGGTCACCTCGGGTAATTTTGAAAAACGAAATGTTGATATATTTATTAAGGCTTCTTCGTTACTTCCTGAAAACCTACTCAATCAATGCCAATTTATCGTGGTTGGTAAAGGGCCTGATTCCCACTGGGATAAAAAGCTCGTTGAACAATTAGGATTGATTGAAAAGTTTATTTTTATTGAACCGATACCCGACATTGAACAGATTTATCATGCACTTGATATTCAGGTACTCCCCGCTAAGTGGGAAGAATTTGGCCGAGTTGTTTTGGAGGGAATGGCATGTTCAAAACCGGTGATCGTATCTAATACGGTCGGCTCTTCTGAACTGTTAGTAAATGCATCAAAAGATTTTATTCTCCAGTCAATAACACCCGAAGTTCTGGCCGAAAAAATGACGTTGTTGGTTGAAAGCCCCGATTTAAGAAAATCACTTGGACATCTCAATAGGGATACAGCTAGAAAGTATTCGGAATATGAGCAGGGTAAAAAGCTCAAGATCGCACTTGAAAAATACGAATTGATTTAGCTGAACCATTGCAAAGTTTTTTTGACTGAGTTACTGAATCGAAAAACTCATCCACTCTCGCCATATATCGAGTGACAATCTAGGATCAAGATTTTCATCATACAATCCCGTGTCTCTCCATATCAAAGCTAAATCTTGTTGAGGGGGCGGGATGATCGCCCAGAGGTCATCAAAGTCATGCGAGGAATACCAAACTATCCCTTTTGCTTGAATGGCATTGGCGTCCAACATCAGGCGACGGACAAACTCGGCTTGCTTATTTGGATCCGACTGCGCATTTAATCCAATTGAGGGTATGGAAAGATTCTCAGCAATAAAGCCGGTTTCCGCGACGAAATATGATTTGTTAGGCGCAATGTTGGTAATTTGGCTTAGCCAATCCGCAGGCAGATTTTTCGGGTCTCCTTTGTCAGTGTGACTAAAAAAAGCGTACGGGTAAACACTGACTCCAATTAAATCATGATAGTCTTTTATTGCCAAAAATAATTCCTTGGCCTCAAGCATCTTTCCCGACCCTGGGTCAGTAAGTACAAATGACGTCATAAATTGAACTTCTGGGTGTCGAGATTTTAAAAAGGTATATACGTAAGAAATAAATTTAATGAACTCTAGACGTTCAGAATCTGTTGATAAGTTATGATAGTATTCATTGGCCTCAATCGCATAGTTTACATAATCCGGATTAAGTCTTTCGATGAGCTCATCGAGAAAATTCGAATAGGCAGCGATTACAAAGTCATTACCAATCGATAGTGAATCCCAAGGGGACGGCAGAGGCTCATTTACCCCGTCTTTCCAGTATAACGCGAGACCATCTCTTAACGACGAAAAGGGTGAAACACCCAGGTAAACCTTTGTATCAGAGCTCAGCGCCGAAGTTCTGTTAACTCGACTTAAAATATCATCTTTTACATTTTGTCCGTAATTGTCGAAATTGTCTTGTGTTAGAGCTTCGGGCCAAGGGATTCCACCGTCGAGGTGGTGTGCAATTAAATCCCCTTCCGAGTCTATTGTGCTATAAACCCGATCGACAGCTTCAAATGTTGCAGCATATGGCCACGTCGTAAAGCCCATATTAAAACTGCGATTAAAATTTGCCGGAGAAATATCAGAACTTTTATTGGGTTTGCCACCACATGAAACAAGAAAAAGACAAATTCCCACCGAAATTCGACGTAGTCTTTTTGTCGTTTCTCCAGTCACCGTATTCCCCCCTTATAAACCTTAGATGATCTAAACTGCAATGACTGTTCCAAAGCTAATGTGGTTACCAACAAATAGTTTATTTAATTTCAATAACTTGCGCCGTCTCAAAATAAAACATTTCAATAGCATGTCGAACCCATCTACAGCCTGCAAAATATTTTACTATCGCGAGCTTTCGTCTGCAAAATTAAATTTTTCAATTTGATACGCTTTGAACAATTCAATAATTATTCTTGCGGCGAGGCCGATGCCTGAATGATCCACTTACGAATAAAGATCAGCGAGACCTCATCAATAGCATAGAATACGAATTCACAAATAAAGTTGCCATCGGGCTTTTTACCGCAGTAGTTACTGATACCCTTGATAACTCTCTCTGATGAGCCGTCTGGCATTTGCAGCCGGAAGTCTCTAGCCTCGGCTACTTCAAATGCCCGGTGATAATCAAACGAAATCGATAGTTCTGAAACCGAGTTCAATCGGATGGGAGAGGCCGTTTCAATAGGCTCGTCCACCTCTATTGTTCGCTGGGTAATCGGGCTGTCTTTCTTAACTCTCCAACTGGGAAAGTGCTGTCTCATCTTGCGTACAAAATAGAATCGATCCAATGGAAAGGTTAAAAGGTCTTCATACAACTTCACCTTGTCCAGTGTCGCTGAATCTTTTACCTCATAATTACCGCAAACAAATATTTTCCACTCGTCGTTAACCAGACATTTTCTAGCAGGAGTTGCCAACAGACTTGCTTTTTCAATGACTTCTTCTTGGATAAGAACCCCAACAACATTGGATTTATCTTCAATGTTGTCAAAGTCTCTTTCTGTTTCTATCCAGAGAACTCGAACGCCCTCAAATCTTTCTTGAATAAACTGTTCTGCATCTCTAAATAGCCTTTCGTTTGTAGAGAGCACCATAAAATCAATTTTATCAGTTGTTCCCTCTTCCCCTGGAATGGGCGACTCAACAGCATTACGCTCTTGCATGATGAGTTTGCGAACCGTCATCAAATGGTCTTTTGATGCACCAAAAAAGCCAAAAGAAGAAATGTAGTTTTCCTCGCCAATTTTTTTACTACCCATACATTGGGCATAAATGGGCCTTTCGTTGCCTGTTCCAAATCGATTCGAGTAATATCTTGCACGCTTATTCTTTGGAAAATCTTTGTCAGAAAAGGTCTTAAATCCCAATTCATTAATCTCCATAAGCTGCACCGTCTTTATCATTTCCACTTCTTCTGAACACTTGTGGATATAAAGCTCGTCTGTCACAGGCGCATTACCATCTATGGCTGCCCTTAAAAAGCCTTTTAAAGTCATAGGCTCAAATGGCGTAACCAAAAAGTTTCTTACAACAGGGTGAATAAATTTATTAATCTTTTCGTCGCTCGGTGCCGTGTCTGTTATGACAAAGCCAACGGGATTTTCATCGTCACAAAAACGCTTGCTAACAAGAAGTCTTTGTATTTCTTCAAATGAAGACAAATTCATTGGATCGATACTGTCGGCATCAAAAATAAAAAGTAGAACCTTCATCTCATCGGGAAGACCACCCGGAAATAAATTTGACCGCTCTCGCTCTGAAAAATTGCGACTCATCATTTTTTTAATAAAGTCTGAAAGCTCTTGGGCAGACCCAAAACGAACAAGTTTAATATGTTGATCTAAGGCCCGTACGGCACCTTTGATATCTTGAAAAATTTGATCAGATGGCTGAATGCAAAAGATGAATTCCATGCTAATAGAATATACCAATGATCAGTGAATAAATATGAATTTTTCTTCACAACTGCTGACTATGGACCCAAACATTGGACTAGTTTGAGAAAAGAGATCTGTAATCGCTTAATACTTTATTAATATTTTCCCACTGGGGAATGGTTGAGCATTGCTCAAGCACCTTATAAGACCTTACCAAAGGCGGGTTCTCAGATTGAAAATCGAAATTATAGCCGAACACCTGTGCGGACCTCAAAAATCGAGCACTTCTGGATGGCGGCGGCTCTTTTTGAGCACTTAAAATTGGATCATTACTCGATTCAATGATTTTCTCAAGTTGTTGCGACACCTCTGTGTTAACACAGTTGCAAGACTGGGCGGCTTCATTCGATCGCAATGTTTCCAAAATAGCGGAGCAAACTTCCACATTAAAATCAACAGTGGGGTGATATTTCAAATCATGAACGGATCTATAGGGAACACATTGACCATTCACATCTGCAAACTCCACAAACTTTAAAGTGGATTCACCCAGCTTTTTCCACTCGTAGCTGATTAACATTTTATTTTTTTCTAAAATAGTTCCGGTGGCAAAATGATAGACGGGTCGCGGGTCCATTTCACGAGTTTCTTTTGAGTATCTATAGTCGAAAAAATGATGTTCGACGGATCCATCATTTTTTTCAACCCGTTGGTATCCTATTTTTGGCTGGATATCGATAGCCTGTTGGTTGACCACAAGGCCATTTTCTTCTGTATACGTGAAATACCTAATCCAACTGAATTTCTTTTTTTCCTCCCAAACGATGAACTCTTCTGGCATATCATCAAATAGGTCCTTATTTTCATAATAATAAATCGGAGACACTGAAGTAACGGAGAACCGCATTTTATCTAAGAACTCCTGGCAAACAGTCGCTGCCTGCACTGATTGGATTCCAAGAAAAATCGAAAAAACTGAGAGGGTTAACTTCCACATGCCATCGGATCTTCAAATTTTATGCCCCCCGGAAGGGCCTATAAATGAGTTCAGATCGAATTTAACGCAGCCCCGAGGAAAGTGACCAGAATTGCTTCACGGGTATGTAAAATTGAAAAATCTTGTAACACTTAGTGATTCGAGGGGATTCTGCCTGATTAGTCCGATTGGTTATCTTCGAAAAAATCAAAATCAATACTGATTGCTGCACACAGTACGATCATTCTTTTCAGGGTATCCCAGCTGGGCTCCAGCATTTGAACTCCGAAGATGTCGGCGTCCGTGAATGCCTCCGACAAAATTCCACGCCACTTTTTAGTGATTGTACCGACACTTCGTCCTCGAACATCGTAAATTGCAAAAGTCCACAGCCTCCATACGGGTGCTTTAATCTGCGCGAACACCATTTGGTTGCGATCCATTAAATCGTATTTTTTATATAAAACCCGAACCGACGATGGATGCTGCCCAGGTGATTGCCGTTGGGGTCGGTTAAATATAAGTCCGAAAAAAGCCAAAAAAACTTCCTACTAAGCCTCGCAACCTTAGTTTCGTTTTTGTCGAAAACCTCAATGTCTAGAGGGCGATGACTTCGAAATAGAGTTCGAAAAATCATTGCCTTAAAACCTCTCGGGCTTTCGATGATAGATCCAATGTTGGCACCAGATTCGTCTTGAATGTCGTATTTATTTCTTACTTCAAAGCCCGTTAAAATTTCACCAACACTTTGTCTTTGTCGCAAAAAAATATGGTCGCGAGTCAACAATCGTTTGAAGCTGCTGAATGACTTCTTGGGGCGGTTGGGCATTTGAGAAAACGGGTCTGTTCATAAAACAATTCTAGGTTTCCTGATAAAGACAGGGAAACCCTTTCATCCATTTTAATAAGTTCTAATACTATAGTAGGGATTCAAATCACGGATTTGGTAGTGGAACTTTAAAATCTTCAAAAGTTTCACTAGTAGATCTTAGGCGAAGATTGAGTTCTTTACTATTTTTAGGTCTGCTAATGATGTAATGATCGCTATTTGGTGTCACCACCAATGTTTTCACCTCATCCCCTACGAATACGCTAGCTTCGACACCATAAATTGATTTTCGAACTTCCGCAGCCTCGTTACCTACCACATAAAGTTTCAGAGACTTATCGCCCGGAACCAATTTAATCGTAAACAACTGACCTTGTTGTGATATCCCAGTTGCCGCCTCATCAATAGAAGGTTGAGCCCATAACACCCGGCTCAACCCTAAAGAAAGAAGAATTAAGATAATTCGTAGACTCATGAGTCTCTCCGTTTTGAGTTAAAAATTTCCGCTTTATTGAAACGGGCTAAAATTCAAACTTCCGTCATCTTCTGGATCATCATCCGCTAAACTATGGCAAGTGAAACAAGTGCTTGTAATCATGTTCAACTCACCCACGACTCGCGAGTCTTCGAGTTCAGCAAAGGCAATAATTTTCTCTGATCTCTCAATGAGCTCAGTGAACAAGCCAATGCTGTCTTCTCCGTGAGTCATATTCCGAGTTTTCAAATCAGTTGCGATTCTTTTAAGTTCCCCAGCGACACTCACAATAGTTGGATAGCTAAAATGTTGTAATTGGTTGGCGGAGTAAAAGTAATCAACGGCTGACAACATACCAAACATGTTTTTACATACATATGGGTTTCGAGTCCCTGAAGGCGTATTACATTCTTGAAGAATCATCGACCAATTCACTTTATAGATGTCGTCCCAGCTGTAACCACTTCTTGGCTGAGCGCTGTTATGACATTTTTGGCAAGTGGCTTGAATATTATTGGCGTACATTAAAGCCTCTACTTGCTCATTCATTGCCGCCTCTGACAAATTCACGGCCATCGTTTGAACGGCATTAAGATCTTCGAGGTGGCTATCACTCCTTCTTTGGCGCAAAAGCTGAGCCACAAGCTCCTGCATATCATCACCAAGATTCTGTAAAAACTTATAGTCCACTTGCATCAAGTCACGCTGCTCACCAAGCATATGCACATGTGATCTCAAGTGGCGCATAGTATTGCACACAAGCGTGTCTCTAAAAGGATCTGAACAGTCAAATGGCATGGATGGTACCTTGATCGTTAACCGCACCCATTAGCAATAATCCCGATAACAACAATCCCATAGCTGTTAATATTTTTTTCATTTTTGCCCCCAATGTTTGTACCTTTTAAATCGTAGATCTCAGGCACTTTGTCATTTAATTTTCCCTAAAACTTTTTGCACTCGCGCCAATTTGTCCAAATATGTTTTTAAAGTTGAGACATTTTGACTTGAATTACACTCCATCTACAATGAAGTACCCTTCATAGTGATGAACTAACACTTTTTGTGCCAACTCTGAAGGCATTGCCAACAGAGCCGTCGATAGCATGTCACACACTGCAGCATTGGGTCCCCGCACAGTCAACGTTGGCCGTTGAGTGGAAATTACATTTACCGGATCGATCACATGATGCCATTTTTTATCTACCGAAAAAAAATTGTATTGCGAGCTTGAAGTGGCCAGGGCGGAATTGTAAAGCGTGATTTTCTTTTGGTCTCCCGAAACGAAGTTGTCTACGAGCAAACTCCAGCCGTCCCCTCCAAGGTCATGGCCCATTGCAAATACGTTCCCCGAGAAATTCAGGAAAAAGTTAGCAAATATTGGTTTTAGTTTTTTCGCCACTTCTTCAACTGCATATCCCTTGGCAATGCCATCTAAAGTAAGTTTCATTTTATCTTGAGTGAACCAAACAGAGGAATCGGCCAAATCAAATTTAAGGCTTTTCATCTGAGTAATGAATTTCAGTTGTGATTTTTGAGCTTCATTGAAGCCGGAGAATTCGTCGTTTTGTTTTTTGATCTCCTCGATAATCGGTAAAACTGTTGGGTTAAAATACCCTTGTGTTTTCGAGTGACTTTCTCGACTCAATTGCAAAAGCTGAATAAAATCGGACGACACGCCTCCAACCTGACCAAATTTGTTGAGTTGGGATATTTTTGAACGAGGCTGGTAAAGACTCATTTCGGCTTCAAGGACGTCCAGCCGGCTTTTTATTATTGGACCCAATTGTTCCAACTTATCGTTCTGGCAATCGGTGAGAACTTTAATATAAAAAAAAGTCCCCATGCTTGGTAAAACAAGTTCCTTGTAGCAATGCGGATGTTTTAAAGCATTAGCAACCTGGTGACTTGGGCGACCGGTGGTGCATGCTCCTACAATCAACAGTATGCTAAATATTATTGTGCTTCTGCTAAAATCCACTCAATCACCGCATCGGCCGCTTCACTGTTTTGTCCCCACACTCGCATATGCCTTTGTCCGATTGCTTTTGTGTAAAACACGCTTTGTTCGGGGGCTCCTGGTGTAATTCTATCTCGAGCATCTTGGTAGCTTTGAATTTTACCCGGGTGGCAACCCATGCAATCCGCTTGAACCAATGGTTCCACTTGCATTCGATAGATCTCTTCCGCTCCAAGAATCGGGTCTGGCTCCAATGCCGGAGGCTCGGGCTCACCTGGGCTCGGAGTGGGAGAATTTCCATTTCCAGGGTTTGGAGAGTCTACGTCACCCTCTCCAATATCCCCATTATCTTTTTCAACCGGTTTTTCTATTTCTTTTTCCACAACTGGAGTTTTTTCGCCTCGGTCAAAAGGACCTGAAACAGAACAACCTAACCCAAACAACAAAACTGGAAGTAATAATATTTTTTTCATTTTTTACTCACAAATTTTTCATGAAAGAACGAAGCCTTTCTTACGGCTTCAGAAATATACTCTGAAGTATAGGTTGCGCCAGCAACCCCATGGATATCTGAACCGATACTCAGGCCCGCTTTCGCCGGATGCTTACCTTTAAACTGATCAAGAAAACTTCGCTCTTTGGCTTTTTGCCCACGATCTTCGTTGAACTCTATTATTTCAATAGCGTTAACGATGCCTTTGTCATCAAAACAAACACCCAATACCATAGGACCTTCTTTGCCTTTCTGGGGCACCATCGTGCAGGCCTTGGCAATGTTCTGATTTTCGTCTTTCCCGTAGTAAAAGGTGGCTTGTTGATCCGTTGCGTTTTCAGCCAATGATTTTAGCTCTCCTAAAAGGGCTTCTGAAACTTTGAAATTTTCTTTAGCCATTGAAGAATAGGAAGCCAATTGGGACTTTAAAAAATCCTTTGTACTCATTAGCTGTTCGGCACTGGCACCAAAGCCAACTAACAAAATCAAAAAAATCATTTTTTTCATCTTTCCTCCGTCGGCATTGGTTTCCATGCCTGAATTAAATCTCTAAAAATCACTATCCATAGGATAGAAAAACTAGCGAACATCAAAGCACCGGCTGATGCGGTCAGATAGGCAAACTTGGGGCCCAAAAATCGAGTGGCTAGAAAACTTAGATTATCGACTACAACAGCGAAAAAAGGTAAACCCACCATCCAACATTTTAGTTTTTCATTGACGCTGGTAAATAGCGCGAGCAGGCAAAGGCCAAAGAAAAAAGACGTCATGCCAAACAGATGAAAATGTCCCTCTGCAACCAAAGATTTTAAACTGGGTTGTACAATTATTTTTTGTTTTGTTTCGTCTTCCAATTCATCGAAGGAAAAGGACTCCTCCCCTGAGGGAGCTGTTGTTACTTCTATTTTTTGATCCGACCCGTAATAATGAACCATGATATCTTTTGGAGTTAACCCCACAACAAGAGCAATGTTTAAAAGCGCATAGGCATAGGCGAGACTCAGAGATAGCAAATACCCTATTGCCAACACTCTAAAACTCTTAGGCCAATTTTTTATTTGCCACTTATTAAGTTCCAAACTTCAACTCCATTAAAAATTGACAGTAGCCATGAATCGCAAGATATCGTTTTCCGATTCATTCACTTGCTCCATATTCCACTGGTGTTCCAACATCAAATTGAGGGCTCTGATTCTCTTTTTCCATGCAAGTGACCAGGTTTTTAAATCAGCTTCATCTTCCACTCGATCGTCATTGTCATAGGTCCCGTAACGCAAGCGGATAGAATGTTTTTTCGGCAATCGGAAGTTGGCTTCGAAAAAATCGCCTGCTTTTTGAAAATTTTCGGTGTTGGTTTTTTGAATATCCACCACGGCAACACCAGCCATCATATCAATAGATTGCAGTGCTCCCCAATTTGTTGGCAAAGAATATTTCACGTCCAATCCCGCGGCGTGCAGAGGAGAGTTCGGACGCCATTCCGTATAATAATAGGAGACTCTATAGCGAAAACTCATCCCCATAGACTCCGTCCAACGAACCCCTCCGCCTTGTAAGGAATCATTTGAGGATTGATTGAGAATTGGCTCTTGTGAGCCGTCCAGTTTGTTAATTCCACTCACCCAGTAGGTGTCCAAAGTGCGCTTCCCCCAACTCAACTGGAGATTCACACCTTTTTCAGCCCATATGTTTGGAAACATTATGCCGGCCCCATCGAGGTTCACATTTCCACCGTATAAATGGTGATAATAGTCGGTTTCCCCAAACGGAACCAAAATGCGACCAAATTGCAAGTTGGTACGGGGTCCTAGTTCATAGTTAACAAAATAAAAATTCGATTCGGGATTGATAATTTCCGCCTGAAAACTCAAATCCTCTTGAGCCTGAACAGATAAAAAGATCAGCATATGTTGCGTTTTAAACTGATTGTCCGTGGTTAATCGATCTCGATCGTAGGGAGTGAATTCACTGGTTAAATCCATTCGGCCAAAAAGTTTATAGTTGGCTGCCGGCGTGGTCGCCGACCGAGCAGCAGCCGGCTCTTCAACAACATCATCAAGGCTAAAGCTCTCTTCTTCAGCTAGTGCCGACAGGCTCAGAGATATGCTGAGCGCTAGAAATAAGCTTCGAAATACTAAAGTCACTTTATTAGTTCTCCAAAATCATTTGAGTTGAATCGAGTCGATTCAAAACGTCTTCAGTTTAATCATCCGAAGTTTGTTGCAATTCTGCTCTGTGGGAGCGGTGAACAATGGCCTCCACCAATGTGGGAAGAATATAGCCATACCTAGAGTTTTGCTGAGCCTTGAGTTTTATTTCGTCTGTGAGGGGGCGCTCGAACGACAACTCCTCTGGGTTGAACCCAAAGTCATTAAATGTTCTTGGCTTAGCTCCAGGGATTGGCACCCATAAAAAATCGGGGTGCGCATGATTGTACCACTCGCCACCTATTATTTTTTTATTTTCATCTAACTCCAGGTCATAGGTGTATTGAACATAAACGATATTATCTTCACTTAAATCTTCTTCTGATAAAAACGCTCCCACTTCGGCGAAGTAGGCGACCTGCATCTGTATACCCACTAAGTAGCGAGCCTTTTCAGAGCGATGAGGAGCGAAAATGTCTTCTGTCATTTGATCAATAGGGACTATCGCTTGATCAAGACTAGAAACGGTCCGCATCGTTTTTGTACTGAAATAATTGTATTGATAGGCATAAACTGGCTGATTCCAAACTTCGTAATCATAGGTGGCGTCCATAACAAAACTACGACGAGCTACGCCTATTTGGTTGACCACCACCTGGTGCCAAGTACCGGGATTTGTGTCGATACACTGCGGCTGTGTCAATCGACCCTCATCATCCAATTCCGGCTCTTTTTCATTACAACGTCCACCGATAAATCGTGATCTATAATTACCTTCGGCCCACATGAAAGATGCTAGCCCTCTGATTTCTGACGGATAAAATTTAAGGTCTCGCGCTCCATCGGCGGTTTTAAACTCAACAGCGTATCTTGGTCGAGGCATCATGAATGCAGCTGGAGCCCAGCCATGACAAATTCCCATCCAAGACTCAACCTCACCATCGTTGTTATCATAGTAATATTGGCCGTCCTCCCACATTCTTTGAGTCAGGCGTCCTTCAGAGCCAATCAATAGATCATACTTTTCTGCTGCAGAGAGATAGGGGGATGGGTCTGCTCGCTGAGACAGTACCGTTTCAACCTTATTATCTTCAACGTAGTCTTTTTTCTCTTTCCACTCATACAGATAAGTGAATTCAGGATCGAAGGGGCGTGACGCCAAAACTCCGCTAGCAATTGGCCAGTAATCGCCTGACCAGGGCGATTCGTCCAGTTGCGAAAACCTTAAGCCCCGCTCCTCCATGGTATAGAGGTCATTTATAATTTCGATGGTATCCACTAAGTTTGAAACCAAATCGTTAGGCTGAATTTCAAACATGGGTCGAATCCCAGTGGGAGATTGAAAGTTCTGTTCAATCAACTTCTCTCTGAGAGATTGGGTGGAAACCTCGAATCGATAGGGAGTGATTTTGCTTTTTTTTGGTGTTTGCATCATCGCATTGATAGGATTCGCTTTAAATTCTTCGAGAAACCCTTCATCTTGTGCGGCCCAGGTGTTCGCGGACATCAGTGTGAAAATAACTAGCAAATATTTTGGACTCATGGTCCCCCCTTATAAATAGAACTCGGACCTCCACCGTGCAATGTAAGTGCACAGCTCAAAATCCCCTGTTTTAATCTTGAGAAAATGAATATGATTTTTTGAGACATATTGTCTGGACGTTAGAGACACTTTTGTTCGACACTTCGCGTGCAACACCTCGCGTCCTATTCGCCTTTTTCATCCTTAAAAGACCATACATGATCAATCCCACTGGCAAACTTATATATAAATGTTATGGGTAAATTCAATGGAAAATCGAAGTTATTTTCATGATCCCATTTACGGACATATTTTTTTAACGCCTATAGAGCTTGCTCTTGTCGACTCACTTGAGTTCCAACGTCTGCGTTACATTCGCCAAAACTCACTCCTTCATTATGTATTCCCCGGGGCGTTTCACTCGCGTTTTTCGCACTCTTTAGGCGTTTGTCACAATGCTTACAGAATACTAAATCAAATATTCCCTTCTGTAGAAAAACAATCTGATCACTACTGTTTACAGGTGGTTCGCATTGCTTGCCTTCTGCATGATGTAGGACACGGAGCGTTTTCTCACCTTCTCCCGACGGTACAGCTTAAAGAAAAATCGTTTTTACCAACCCTCAGAGAAGTATTTGATCATCCAGAGCTATGGAATTTAGCCAATAGTATCGATGACCCTATTACGCAGGGAATTCTAGATTATTTTGAAGAGGATCTCGATGGCCCCATTGAACACGAAGCGCTTTCTTTACTGATTTTAAAACAGATGTTTCAGCATATTGCCAATTCGAAAAATCAATCGTCATCTGAACTTTTAGGCGATATTTCTCCAGCTATTTGGGCTCAAGATGTTTCAGCAATGATATTGTATACAGTACCCACTTCATCACATTTTGATGAATCTTCAATGAGACTTATTCAATCACTAAAAGATCAACTAGCACGAACAGAAAATTCAAAAACTTATCGACACTAATATTCCAGCAAACATGAAAAGCATTTTCTCTTCTTTTGTATCTGGAACCGTCGATGCCGATCGAATGGATTATATGCTCAGGGACTCAAGGGAGTGCGGAGTCAACTACGGACTCTATGACTATGATGGGTTGATTTCTGCAATGCAACTTGTGATCGATGGTAATGAGATCGCACTTGGTTTTAATGCCAAGAGGGTCAACACGTTAGATGATTTTTTGTGGAGTCGGTATCAAATGTTCAAGCAAATTTATTGCCACAAAACTCACAGTGCCTATCACCTATTATTAGGCAGAGCCATTAATGAACTCGCCGAAAAAAATATTCTTTCACGTCCCGAGTCTTTACAAGATTACTTAAAGCTTACTGACGACTATGTCATGAGCCGTGTTTTTGAAGAGGCCCAATCGAACAATCCCGCGAGCGCGTGGGTGAAGTCGTTCACCGAACGCAACTTGCCGAAGCTGCTCGGAGTCTTCGAGGCCAGCATAAATGATTCAGTTTGGGGCTCGACAAATCAGCAAATTTATTCGACTACCGATTTTGAAAAATACGAGGGCTGGGAGACTGACCCTAATTTTGTTGCGATTTCACTGAAGGCTGAGGTCGTTCGAACCCTTGCAGACAGTCGGACGCTACCAATTGCTATCCGATTTGATAAATCTTCTAATACATATAAAAAGGAGTCCTATTTAAACTCATCTGTATTCTTTCAAGCAAAGTTAGATGAGAGTTTGAGATTAGAAGAGTTAACTAATCGATTAAACCGTCGACTCCTGTTTTTCTATAGGCTCTAAATTGCTTGAATTAAACCAAATTAATAAATTTATCCAGCCGCCCTTACGCTTGATTCAAACCTTCCCCCTAGAAGGTGAAACGCAAGAAAAGCGAAGGCTTTATCTACGCGACGAAATTCGAACATGCCTTATAGACTCTCGTAATTTTAAGCCCTCAATAGACGAGCTTGATCGGTTGATGAATTTGGAAGAGGCTCCACAGTTCAAGGGTTTCAATGTGAGCATTTCACATACCGAAAACTTTGGTGGGTTTATAATTACTAATAAAGAAGTTTGGTGTGGTTTTGATATAGAACGTAGAGAGCGCATTCACCGACCCCTCGTTGAGCGCATAAGTCATCCCAGGGAAATGCAAGAAGTTGGTGATAACTACGCCCATTTGTGGTGTCTCAAAGAGGCCGCATTTAAAGCACTCTCTCGAAACTTGGGGTTGAAACTTGTTGTTGAATTACAGTTTTCCGAATTTCAACCCTTTAATGGGGGAATTTTCACTGCCCGCAACACTTTCGCAAACGGCCAATTATTACAGGGCGTTACAGCTTCCTCATTTAGTGATGACTGTTTCATTTATGGAATCTGCTGCAGATTTCTCTCAACTTTGGTCTAGTATGGCCGATGAGAAAGAACCAGCTAGGAGAAAAATAAATGAGTACAACCGAGCGGCGAGAATACAATCGCAAGCATATATCTGGCGTAGAATTTCACGAAATGACGTCATTGAGTAATTATGGAGTCATCGCCAATTATGGCTACATCGTCGATGCTTCGGTCAGTGGGTTTCTAGTGAGAATACCCCGAGAAGCTCTTGCTGAAGAGCTGAAATTGAACCTCAATGTAGAATCGATAGTTGGTCAAAATATCGCTATGTTTTTACCTCAAATGAATTTGGACCTTGATGGTCAAGTTATACGCGGAACCCACGTGGGCAAAGGAGACTTCGAACTAGCGGTCGAATTTTCTGTTGATGTTCCGGAATATTGGCGTGAATGTCTGGTGGATTTACTACCAAACGAAGAAGAGCTTGAGGCTTTCGAAAAGAATTTCAGTTAAATTTAAACCCGAGTTATAAAAACTCTTTGTACTTGTGACCCCAAAACAAAATGTTTTGGGGTTTTTTTATTTTTAATAGACAGTTCAATCTGGATGGCGGTTTGCCACCACTCATAGACTCGGTAGTGTTACTTTGGCTTCAGGAAGACTTATTATTCTTAAAATTCGAAACAACTCTCGAGAGGATTTCCAACTCTGTCATTTAGCGAAAATCACTATTTATCAAACAATTTTCAACGTTTAGCGCACTATAAAATATTCTTATAGTTTCTAAAAATTTTAATAAAACCATATACTTAACTCATCTCGTTGCCTGGCATAGTTCTTGGTGATACATCTCACCACTGGTGGCAATTTGCCCACATTGTGGGCTCCCGCTAGTGCTGAAAGGAAGACTCATTGACTGGTCGTTTTAGGTTAGCCACATTATTTTTTTTCTCAGTGTTTTATGGTGGGTACGCCATAAGTGTCACGTCGGACGGCTCAACAACCTCCCCACCTTCAGAAAATGCAAAAGAAGAAGCCTCTCGATTTGGTCTGTCCAGTTCGCTGGAATATAGATCCAATTTATATGGTGATGGCGAATTTGAAAAAGCCACTCATCTAGGATTTGATATTACCTCCACTTACAAAATCTCAAAAAACTTTATCACTTCTGCAAGAGCCGCCATCAGTAAAGACCTTGTTGGCCCTGGGGATGTGAGTTTAAGCAATTTAAGGCTTCGAGTTTCTCAGTCCGCCTACCCTGTCGGCCTCAATTTTAAAATGTCACCTCGAATCAGCTTGTATATGCCGACAAATGAAGTCAGCCGCCAAGATAAACGCTACTTTGGCGGGCTCGCTGCCGGCCTTTTATTTGTCAGTGAAAAGCCTGTCATCGGGTTGGATATTCAATATGGATTGTCGTTGAAAAAAGATTTTCACGAATTCGAGACTGATAATTTGAATCAAGAGCTGGTGGAGTGGGGGTTAACTAATGGGCTTACGTTTGGAATGCCTTTCGGTGATCGGTGGAGAATCGAGGTTTCCGGCAGTTATCAGTCCGTGCAGACCTACAGAGGTACATTGAAAAGCCTATTTATATTGGATGAATCGCTTTCTTATAACATCAACGAAAAAATGTCTTTGGTTTTCGGGCATACAAATGAGGGGAATGCATTTCAATACGATGGGGTTACCAACAATATTGGGGTCTACGACGAAAAGACTTCCACATTATATATGGCTTTAAATTTTAGTAATTAGCTACTAACAAGGGGACAGGAGTAGGACATGAAATCTTTAACGAAAATAGCACTATTTGTCTGTGTTGTTACAATCGGGGTGGGGTGTACCAAGAAAAAACCTTACGATCAGCTGGATGAGCAGGTTAAAGTTGATGACGAACGAGTTGATATTTTCAAACCCCTTTTACCTCCGGAATCTACTCTCGGCATCCAGTCGGAAGAATACATTATGATGGTTTCGAATATTGGTGCGGATCGTATTTCACCGGCTATTACTTATTATAAAGGTTATTCTGGCAAGGTCGTGTTTGATATGACTGAAGAAGGCCAACTCAAAGTGGTTTCTTTGGCTGAGAATTTTACGACTAATCCTTTAAATAACAAAACCGTAATGACTATCCCCGTCGCACATGCCGATTACCGATGCTCGGCCGATGACTTTGAAGTGTACCAATAAAGAAGAAGAGGATGGCGATAAAGCTTGGTACGACAAACGATATATCAGGCCCGGCGCTTCACTGGTTTGGCAACGACGACCCCGATGATTGATATCGAACTGGATAACTACTTAAGCCCCGGCTGCTCTGTAGAAAGCATCGGTCAAGAGCTAAAAGAATTTAAAAAAGATGGCGAAGGTCAAGCCATTAACATTATTGTGGAGCGAACGTTTACCATTCCAGCAGGTGTTTGAGGTAACAATCACTCCTACAGCGGCTTATCAGATCACATAATTTGACTTTTAAAGTGAAGCAAAACTACTCATTTGCTCGCGCTTCGTCGCTTGTATCAAAAGACTACCGCCCAATGCCAGCTCAAATGGCACAAGCGGGAGAGAACTCAACAGAGTTTGGTTTTTTTCTCACAGAGAAACCAGTATTTGACGCCAGTAACAACGAAGAGCAGAGAGACATTCAGCTGATCAATCGCTGGAACCCAAATCGCCGCGTGATCACTTATTATTTAGGGCAAAACTTTAATGAGCCGAGGAAATCGTCGGCTCAAAGAGATGTCCTATCACGCTGCTGATCATCAACCATCACTAGAGAAGGCCGGAGCAAAAATTCGTATTGATTTAAGGGACCCCGATCCATCGATCGCCGATGGTGATGTAAGATACAGCCAAATACTTCTTGCTGAAGATCCGATCACAAGAGGGCTGCTGGGATACGGCCCGACAGTTACAAAACCCTGACACCGGTGAAATCCTTTCTGGCCGAGTTGCCATGTACAGTGGAATTATTAAAAAAACGGTCAGAAACGCCACAACGACATCGTTCAATTGGCAGTACAAGAAGAAACTCTCACACCCCTGCAACGCCAACAACTAGCACAAAGGTACTCGAACAGGCCGATCCATTGAAAATCGAGAGATGTTGGAGGGTTTGGGTTTTATCTCTAGAGCACTTGAGTACAAGTCGAGGAATTTACCCGTTGCACCGTTAAGTCTGGACTCTCTTGTAAAACTTGGTGATGAGTCGGCGCTACTAGAAGTTGCCAAAGAGACTGAGGGCTTTGGTCAATTTGAGACGGATTTAGGGTCGGACCTTGTTACACTCAGTACACTTATGGAAAATAATCGTTTTGCGCAAATGACCCGTGGAATTGATGCTGAGGAGGACCCTGAACTATCAAGAGAGTTGGGAATCGCTTATTTCGACGAAATGGAAAAAGTGAAAGAATCCTATATCATGCAAAACTTTTACCCGGTTGAAATGTTCAATACCCATGCCGCTATTGATTCTAAAATAAATATAATTAAAAAGAAGTTTGGACTTAAACCATGGTTGCCGGACTCACCGGAGTACGCCAATGTCCGAAACAAACTCAGTGAAGTCGAAAAACAAGAAATCATCGATTTGTTGGTACCAGCGCTATACGTACCTACACTGGTTCATGAATGGGGACATAATTTAGGACTTAGGCATAACTTTATGGGGTCTATGGACAAGGACAACTGGTATGCCCACAAGCATGATCACGACGCGGAAAATCTTGAATCGAATCCGTCCATTGAGGTCAAAGAGGATATCAAGTTTTTTGATCAGCTGGGAATTAAGCGAAAGCTCGAATACAGCTCTATTATGGATTATGCCTATGGAACAATGAACGAACTCAATATTATGGGTAAATACGATATCGCGGCCCTTCGTTTTGCCTACGGCTTCGCAAGGGATCCTAGTACCGGAGCCCTAGAGGACTCGGCGCTTGAGTTTGTTAAAAAGAATGATGATGGGGTCATTGTTGATAAGATGATTGTAGCCAACACGCCGAGTGGCAAACAGTTGGCTCTAGAAGCTGGTTTTCAACTGCGTGATTATATGTTCTGTACCGACGAAGCGGTTTCTTTGAATGCCACCTGCAATCGTTTTGATGAGGGCACCAATTACACGGAAGTCGTGCAACATTATATCGATTCCTACGAGGACAATTATCATCTTCGAAATCTAAGAAATGGCCGCAAATACTTTAGCAAAGGCAATGGGCTCGTCTCCTATACTCTTCGCATTAGAGACACGTTTAGAAACCTTCGCTTGCCATTTGAGCTCTATGAGAAAATTAAACAAAACCCTCAATTGGGAGACAACAGTCCTGAGTGGTTTACCAATCCATTTCTCAAAGACATTCGACAAGCGGCAGCCATCTCTGGTCAGTTCTTCTTGCAAGTGATTACGACTCCCGACGCTCTTTGTAGGATTTCTCCAAGAGCCAATCCTGTAGAAACTTTTAAACAAGCACCCTATGTGCCTCTTTCTGTATTTGGAGATCGATTTGCCCATTGTGGTGAGGTGCCTTTAGCTCGAGAGGATATCATGATTTCCGGACAGGTTGGTAAGCCATTACTGTCGAGAAAGTCACGATTTAACCCTAGCTCCTACATTGATGAAGTCGATACGCTTGGAGTATGGCCGGACAAACTACTCGCTGCTGAAGCTCTATTTGCTCGAGATACGGGAGTGGCCTCTGACAATGTGGATGATAACTATTTGGCAATGCCGGAGTTAAGGCAGCCCATTTTGAATACTGTGGACCAAATATTTAATGACCAGTTGTTTGGTGAAGTTCGCGTCAGTCTGGAGCCTGTGTTCAGTCAATTTCCAGACTTGGCCCTCGGAGGAAGCCAAGTGGCTCCTTTAAGCTACTCCCTTTACAGTAACGGTGCTGGAGAAATTCAAAAGCCACTTTCAAGGCAGCTCAGGTACTATTTCGGTCTTCCCAACAGAGCGACGTCATTACAAAAAGCGCTCGTAAAAATCATAAAGAGAAACGCCGTCTCTGAAAGAGATGTGGAAATTCGAAATATTATGAGTCAATACGCGGACGCAGAATACATTGATCCGTTTAGAAGTGATTTTGATGTGGAGTCGTTCGAAGCGGCCGATGGGTATACCTATTTAGATCCCTCCTTTAATAAACTCTATTTAGCTTACCCGGAAAATAAAACAGCCCGTCGCTCCATTCGATTTTTGAAAGAAACCGACATGAATGACGAAAATTCAACTCTCTTTAAGATGGATTCATTTATCGAGAATATCCCAGATGATTTGGATCCAGTAAACCCAGATCACGCCGAAGCCATTGCCATGCAAAAGGAGCTCAATCGCCAAATGGTCCTGCAGGTAGCTTTAATGAGAAATCAAGCGGAAGCCAGTGGTGAGGAAATAAATGTGGGCGGCTTACCTCCGGAAATGCAGCAAATGTTTGAGTGGGACAACGAGATTGTGATTGGTGCGTTGACCAATTCATTGAAGCCAAAAGAATTCTACCTGTTTTCGCTTCGAAACTTTTCCGGACTGCAATGATTTTAATAATCGAGTAGATTTTACGCCACCAGATTTTCATCTGGTGGTTTTTTTGCTTGAAAGTTTAAAATGGGTTTGAGTGAACTCAAATTCATTGGTACGAGGAGAACTATGTTATTGCATGAATGGGCGCAACAGCCGGAAGCCTTTAGAAATGACGATTGGGAGCACCATTTTTTAAACGCTCTCGTTCAAGGCAATGTCGACCTCGACTCAGATCAGCCTCAGCCGGGACCAGACGGCTGGCCTTATATGCTAGTTAAAACAACGCCTAAGGCGGAGGAGCCCACAAGGAACCTCCTCCACTGGTTGTCAGAAAATGGCGTGGGCCTTGTTGTCAATGCCCACAAGGAAATGCCAGATTATGTTTTCTCCTATGGCATGATTTGGAATTTTCGCGAAAACGGCCATTTTCTTAGCCCCAATAAAGAGGATAACGGTTTAGATTCTGTGGTTTTTGAAGAGGGTGAGAAAGTTCACGCTGGTGATGCCAGCGAAAGCTATTTACCAAAATATGTTCGAAATGTATTTAGACAGTTTTTTCAGCAGCAGGGAATCGAGAATCCAAAGATTTTGGTGATCAGCAGAGATCAAAAAAATTATGAACTTATGATTTCACTGGATTCTGTTGGAAACCCACCAAAAGAAGAACACCAGGGTATTTTAGAGGCCCTCTCTTGGTTTTTGCCATTGAATTATTCATTGATACTAGCACCTGAACAGGGTCTGCCCGACTTCTATCCCTTGTAATCGAGTGTTTTTGTTGCATACAATAAGTAGGCAACATGAAATTTCGATACTTTTTACCTTTCTTTGCAGTATTTATTAGTACGGCCTTTTTGTTTAAAGCTGTCACAGGGTTTTGGGCCGACTCTGAAATATGGGCCGTCACATTATCTAAGGTAAAGTTCTTTTCTTTTACGGCCGAGAATACGATCCCTGCAGACTCCCTAGGACTTTACTTTAAGCCATTGCATCACCTCCTTATTAAGTTCACTTATATTCTTTTTCCCGACTCTTGGAATATTTTGACTATCAACCGTTCGGTAGGTGCGGCCATCGGTTTTGGAATTGCCATTGTATATGCAAGGGTATTTTATGAAATTCTTTATGACCGCAAAGGATTTATTTTAGCTTTTATTGCCATACTGGCTACCACCTTATTTTTTGAAAGAGGTTACCGCATTCGAGCGGACCTGCTCGCCAGTTTGTTTCATGGCCTGATATTACTCGAGTTTTTTCACCTGCAAAGAAAGACCGATGCGTTTGATATAAAAATCAGTACTTTCTTGCTCGTCATCTATGAGCTCTGCATGGTTCTGTCGACAGTCAAATATCTCCCCGTACTTGTGTTATTAAATATACTCTACTTTTTCCTATTGGCAGGTGAGTCCAAAGAGCATTATTGGGTTCGATTTTATAAAACAAAATTTTTAATCCAAGTATTTTTGGTGTTTGCCATTTTACTGGGGATACACTTCTACACTCCCCATTTTCTTGAGAACTATGTTCAAGAGCTTATTAAATACTCTATGGAAGCCGACATGGCCGCTACGGGAGAAAATGAAACCAAGTTTATACATGTTTTTAGATGGGTTTCCGGAAACCCACTGATTTGGGTCGGATATATATCCTTAGTCGTTTTTAGTTTGATGCGGTTGTTTCTATCTCGTGAAAAAGTATTTACTTTCGAGAAGAATAAAAACTTTCTGACATTTTACAGTATATTGTTTTTAATATATGTTTTGGCTACACCAGAGAAA
The DNA here is from genome assembly GCA_041391465.1 of Bdellovibrionales bacterium. Classification (GTDB taxonomy): domain Bacteria; phylum Bdellovibrionota; class Bdellovibrionia; order Bdellovibrionales; family UBA1609; genus UBA1609. The sequence continues at coordinate 35,577 of JAWKNX010000007.1, read as the reverse complement.
TACTCGTATTTTATCGCCAGTGTTTCGCCAATCTTTACAATTCTCTCTCTGATTTACCTAGTGCACTTTATTGGGTAACTTATGAAGAAATGGCACCGAGATGGACGCTTTTGGCGCTATTGGGGCCGCATTAATGATCAAAGTACTTATTGTTTATGTTGTGTATATAGACCAGTGGAACAACATGGATCAAAATTTCAAAGCACTCTGAAAACATATTTAATGAAAACAACATTTCAAATTACTATGACCCCATCGGAATTCTACCTCGATATATGCATTTTTATGCATTTATGGGACCCAATCAATCTGCCGAAAACAAAATGGCCTTTGATAAAATTGTTGAACAACAGCCGGATTTATTTATCTGCACAGCAAAATGTAAGTACATCCAAAAAGACTGGTGGGATCAACTCGATGACATCTATGAACCCATAGGTTCGAGCACATATGGCAAAAGGAGCTTGAACTTGCCCACCTTCAAAAACCCAACGAACAATAGCCCAAAAATGCTCTTTCAGTATGACATCTGACCGCGCTCGCAAAATAGCTGAGCCCCATGAGATCGCTGATTTCAAACCAAATTTTCAATCAACAAAAAGTTTGGAAATAGATGAGTGAGAGATGAAGGGAATGTAGGTCAGCCTACATGACCAGATCCGAGCGAAAACTAGTTTCCAAAATTCGAAGTTGAGGAAATTGGTAAAGACAGCCGGATTCCGAACCGACGACATCCACCTTGTAAGGAGTGGCGCTCTACCAACTGAGCTATGTCCCTAAAACAGGCTTTGCAGGAATTGCCTCGTACCCCTAAGAAGCAAATTAGCCAAAAATACTAACCGTGTCCAGCGCTTTTAACGCTTCAAATGCCATTCATTTGCATTTAAAACATTTCAATGAGTTCTGGCGAATTGACCCTTTCAAGTAAGTAGGTGTCGGGGTCGTCGGCCAATGCTTCCGTGTCCTTTAATTTCAACAGATAGGTTTGCTCTCAGAGTTCGGCGAACAAAAGGAGTGAAAATACAGCCAATAAATATTGGTAGTTCTGCTATTTTCATTTTCAAACGTTACCGATCTCATCACGGCGTTGATTTGTTTACCGTTATTTTGAAAAATTCCAGTTCCGTTTGCAGTCACTCGTGCCACGGGCTCTTGCCCCTCGGAATCAATTTTTAGCTGTTCGACAGAGAGCAACTTGACCTCGACCCGATTGCTTGATTTCAATTCTAAAGTAAAAATCAAGCTGGCCACTGATGTGCCGAGGCCGCCCAAAACAACCAAAAATTCTCAACATTAAACTGGCAAGGGTCTCCCACGGAAGCGGGTCCGTACCGCCATCATCTCCATAACAAAGGCAAAACTCAGTAGAAAAGCAGTAAACAAAAAAGCCAATAAATTAAAGTCCGCTGTCCCATTCCCATTTTGTAACTCCTAGTGATGCACCATAACTCGAGCCGATTTATTTAAATAATACCCATTTTTCGAACGGGAAAATATATTTCAGCTTGTCATAGTCAGGTTCTATTAACTTTCTTAATCGCTTAATTGTCACACATAAACTTTATTGTCATGCTTGCCCGGATCGCATAATCTTGCTTCCAAACTTTTTCTACCAAGGCTTCTTTTGAAAAAACTTCGCCTGGTGAATTCATAAACAACTTCAATAAATCCATTAAGATAAACTGTGATTTAAAATCCACTTTACCTTTTTTGCGTTCCATCAACTGATTGCACTCTTCATCTAATACTAAATCAAATTGATTTTCTTGAAGATCCGAATACTTCTCCATGACTTTGTCGATGGCTTTTGCCATGTAAACGTTGTTTTCAGGATCTATACTTCGCTTGGCAAGATTCAAATACACTTTTCCCATAGTGGTTTCACCTTGCAAAAGGTAAGTGTAACCCATGGAGTAGAGCAAACAGGACATACATATACAGTTGCTCTCGCGAACCTTATCATCAAACCTGCCAGTAAACATCGAGGGCTTGATCATACTTGCCCATGAGGCGCAGAATACTGCCATTTAAAATAAGGCTGGACGCTTTTACATCTGGCAGATCAATAATTTGAAAAAATACCTGTAAGTTATATATTTCTTTAAGGGCCTCTTCGTACTTGCCCTGCATACGATAGGTCAAAGCCAAACCTAAAATCGCATGACAAACATCTTTATTGTTGTTTGCATCCAAAGCCAGTCGCAATGCCTTTTGAAGTAATCATGCGCCACATCCGCCTGATTTTTTAAAACGGCACAGGCTCCTAGCACATAGTACATATGTGAATTGATTTTAAATCTGATTGAATTACCAAGTCCTGCAGGCGCTCTTTGCTGTCATTGATTTTGTAAAACCATTCCATCTCGCCATAAATTCGTAGCAATACGCTTTCCACTTCTAAAAAAAGTCTTCGTATTGTTTTGCCACAAAGGTATTTTTCGGCAAGGGTTCAAGCACCGATACGCTTGGACAAAATCTCCTCGTTCCGCAAGGAGCTTGCCAATGCTAAAATCGTCTGTTTGGGTTATTACATCCGTTGTAGTTTCCACAGAATCTCTCAAGAATTTTCTTACAGGCCATCTGTAAGTCAGTACAGTTTCTTACAAGATCTGTATTTCTAGTCAACAAAGTTTCATTTATTGCCAATTTGCAAAATTTTACCATTGATCGAGATTCCGAAAGAAAATGTGGAAAAGTCTGTTGATTCAGTGTGGGCTTACCGACTCAAAATCAACCAGTTCGGTATGAAGCAATTCGATAGGGATTGGGAGGTCATTTTCCTGGAAACCTTCTTGTCAAAAATACCCGAATTCTGTCAACGAAAAAGGCCTCTTGGTATCTCAGATTTTTCAATCTGAGATACCCTGGCTTATCGAATACATTTAAAGTTGTGCAGTTCTGCTAGTGCTGAAGAGTGTGACCGGTGTATTGAGCTTTAATACCTGATCCACGCTCTCCACGGTGCTTAAAGATCTCTTTAGCGTTTTTAACTTCCAAAGCGTTCACGAGCACTTGATCTACGTGGTCTACAAGAACGATCTTAATATCCTTCATAACTTCTTTAGGGATGTCTTTTAGATCTTTCTCGTTTTCTTTAGGACATATAACGGTTTTAATGCCGCCTCGATGTGCCGCAAGGATCTTTTCCTTCAGGCCTCCAATTGCCAACACTCGACCGCGCAAGGTCACCTCGCCAGTCATAGCGACAGTTCGCTTCACAGGGATTTTAGTCAATGCTGAAACTATACTGGTTGTAATAGTAATACCTGCACTCGGCCCATCTTTTGGAATGGCTCCTTCAGGGGCATGGATATGAACATCAAGGTTTTGGAAAGTTTCTTTGTCTATTCCAAAAAGTGGCCCGCGGGATCGAACATAACTCATAGCGGCTGTACAAGATTCTTTCATCACGTCGCCCAGGGAGCCGGTGATGATAAATTTTCCTCGCCCCGGTACCACAGAAACTTCAACAACGAGCAGATCACCACCCACTTCTGTCCATGCCAATCCATTGGTAATTCCAATTTCATTTTTACCGTCGATTTTTCCAAATTTAATTTTATTTTCTTCGCCCAACATTTCGATCACTTTTTGTGGAGTGATCTGCCATTTCTTAGGAGCTTTTTTAGGCCCTTTACCCTTGGCTTCGGACTTCGACTTGGTTTTCTTTGAACTCTCAATAGCTTCCGACCTCACGATATCGCGAGCTGTTTTTCTACAAAGTGTCGCTATTCGCCTCTCTAAACCTCGAACTCCGGCTTCTTTGGTAAACGATCGAATCACTTCTTTAACCGCAGCATCGGAGAACGAAACATTGTAATCTTCAAGTCCATGTGCCTCAATTTGCTTTGGTATTAGATATTTTTTAGCGATGTTGAACTTCTCGCTCTCGATGTAACCATCCAAAGATATAACTTCCATCCGGTCAAGCAATGGCCGTGGAATTGGATGCAATGAGTTCGCTGTTGTGAAAAACAAAATCTTCGAGAGATCATATTCCACTTCAAGATAATGATCGCTAAAGTTTTTATTTTGTTCCGGATCTAAAACTTCAAGTAGAGCCGCTGAGGGGTCCCCTCTAAAGTCATTACTCATTTTATCGATTTCATCTAAAAGAATGAGCGGATTACCCGTTTTCACCTTTCGCATGGCTTGAATGATCTTACCTGGCATGGCACCCACATAGGTTTTTCTGTGCCCACGAATTTCTGCCTCATCTCTCACGCCACCCAAAGAAATGCGAGTGAACTCTCTGTTCAGAGCCCGCGCTACAGATTTTGCCAATGACGTCTTACCCACACCAGGAGGGCCTACTAAACAAAGAATTGGACCTTTTTGCTGATCCGTCAATGACTGGACCGCCAAATGTGCAATGATTCTTGCTTTTACTTTTTCTAAACCGTAGTGATCTTCATCTAAGATTTCTTCAGCAAATTCTAAATCGTGTTTCTCTTCGTTGAATTCATTCCAAGGTAAAGAAACCATCCAATCAATATAGTTTCTAACGACCGCTGACTCCGCACTCATTGGTGACATCATCTTGAGCTTTTTCAGCTCTTTTAAAGACTTTTCACGGGCCTCTTTGGTCATCTTTTTTTCTTTTATTTGATCTTCAAGCTCCATCAACTCCTGTTGATAGTCGTCTTTTTCGCCCAATTCTTTTTGAATCGCCTGCATCTGCTCATTCAAATAGTATTCTTTTTGCGATCGCTCCATTTGCTTCTTCACTCGACCACGAATCTTTTTCTCCACTTCGAGAATTTCGATTTCACCGGTCATCATGTTCAAAAGCTCTTCAAGGCGCTTATTGGAGGAAGCTATTTCAAGAATATTTTGTTTGTCTTCTAATTTTAAATTGAGCTGTGCAACGATGATGTCAGCCAGTTCACCCGGCTCTTCAATCGTTGATACTCGCATGAGAATTTCAGGCGGAATTCTTTTGTTAAGCTTAACGTAGGTTTCAAAAGTCGTTTTCACCGAACGCATCAATGCATGTGCTTCGGTTTCGTTTTCCATGGATTCCTCAACTTTTTCCACAGAAACTTTAAAATACCCATCGGTTTGGATAAACTCTTTAATTCTGATTCTATGTTTACCTTCAACCAATACTTTCACTGTTCCATCAGGAAGACGTAACAGTTGAATGATCGTCCCAATAGTTCCAATCGAGTAAATCTCTTCAGGTGTCGGGCTATTCGTCTTAGCGTCTTTCTGTGCCGCCAAAACAATGTCTGTTTGATTGGCCATTGCTTCTTCAAGGGCATTGATACTTTTTTCGCGACCCACAAATAGCGGCATCATCATATGCGGAAATATGATGAGATCTCTCAACGGTAAAAGTGGAAGTTCATTTTTTTTAGAAGTTTTTTCGTCACTCATAGACTCTCCTTCCCTAGGGGTCGTATGAGTTAGTATTGCAAAACAGTTACGAGAACAAGCGCTAATCTGTGCACATCGCCAAGCGGAACGCTCAGCGATTTAACACTAAGCGCTTTCTGCTGATGATGAGCTGGTCAGGCTGGCTTCGCTGCCATCTTTCATTACCAACTCAGGTGGTGCTCCTTCTGTCACCACCTTATCTGTAATTATAACTTCTTTTACGTTTTCCTTGCTAGGGATTTCGAACATTATGTCGAGCATTGCAGACTCCATAACTCCTCGAAGTCCACGGGCACCCGTGTTACGACGAATGGCCTCTTTTGCGACCGCCTTAATAGCAGGCTCCGTAAATGTAAGCTTTACATCCTCATATGCAAATAAACGTTGGTATTGCTTAACCAATGCGTTTTTAGGCTCAGTGAGAATTTGCACTAACGCTTCTTCATTGAGTTCTTCTAAAACAGCAATAACTGGTAATCGACCAATAAATTCAGGTATCAACCCATATCTTGCAAAAATCATCAGGCTCGACTTTTTAAGAACACTGCCTTCTTCGGTTTTTCGCTCGTCTTTAGTCTTGATATCCGCAGCGAAACCCAAAGCTTTATCCGAAACTCGAGCCTCAATCACTTTATCAAGTCCAACAAAAGCACCACCACAAATAAACAAGATGTTTGTCGTATCCACTTGAATGAATTCCTGTTGCGGATGCTTTCTGCCTCCCTTTGGAGGTAAGTTCGCAACCGTACCTTCTAAAATTTTAAGAAGTGCCTGTTGAACACCCTCACCGCTCACGTCTCGAGTGATAGATGGGTTTTCAGATTTTCGAGTTACTTTATCAATTTCATCCACATAAATAACGCCACGTTGACAACGATCCACATCGTAATCGGAGGCCTGCAGTAAATTGAGAATCACGTTCTCGACGTCTTCACCAACATAGCCGGCTTCTGTTAAAGCCGTTGCGTCTGCCATTGCAAAGGGAACATTAAGAACTTTAGCAATAGTTTGTGCTAATAGAGTTTTTCCACTTCCCGTTGGCCCGACGAGTAAGATATTTGACTTCGCTATATCCACATCGTCTTTTTTCTTGGTCGCCTTTGTCGCATTAACTCTTTTATAGTGATTGTGAACCGCAACCGAAAGAGCGCGCTTTGCATCCACTTGACCAATTACAAAGTCATCGAGATGAGTTTTAATATCAATGGGTTTTGGTACAACGAGTTCGCCGGATTTTGTATCATCACGTTCTCGTTCCTCAGCGATGATATCATTGCAAAGATCAATGCACTCATCACAGATATAAACACCAGGCCCGGCAATTAGCTTTTTGACTTCCTTTTGGCTTTTGCCACAAAAGCTACAACTCAAGTTTCCGCTGTAAGTCTCTTTGTCTTTTTTACTCATCCAGTTAGCCTTCTTCTTTATTCAATTTTTTTCTATATTCTACAACTTGATCTACTAAATTCCATTCGATGGCTTCTTGTGCCGTGAGAAAATTGTCTCGATCCATCGCATTTGTCAAAGCTTCGTAATCTTTACCCGTGTGCTTCACGTAGATTTCAGTCAACCTTTGCTTTGTGCGCTCCATGTTTTTTGCATGAATAATAATATCACTGGCCTGACCTGTGATACCATTACCCATAATCAGGGGCTGGTGAATCATCACTTCAGAGTGGGGCAACACAAAGCGCTTTCCCTTAGTGCCACCGCACAACAAAAGAGATCCCATACTGGCCGCCATTCCCGTACAGGTCGTTGACACATCACATTTTACAAATTGCATAACGTCGTAAATCGCAAGTCCCGCCGTCACACTTCCGCCCGGTGAATTGATATAAATATTTATATCTTTTTCAGGGTTTTCCATTTCCAAAAAGAACATTTGCGCCATCACACTATTGGCAACCTGATCTGTGACCGGCCCTCCCAAAAATATGATGCGATCTTTCAGCAGTCGAGAATAAATGTCATAACTTCTTTCGCCTCTTGGCGTTTGCTCAATAACTACAGGTACATAACTCAAGGTCGACTCCTCTTTTGTATCACATTGCTGATTCCACTATGGCTCCAAATAATACCACTTAATACACTCGGTAGACCACTCAACCAATGCCGAATTGTCATTCGGCTTTCGACTCCTAAATAATGGGCACGAATACCGCTTTGACAAGTTCTCATCGGGGAAAAACTGTACAAACTTGAACAATCAACAAATCGATTTCATGCAGTCTCAGCTTGTGCTAGAACTCGTTTTACTTCGAAACAACTTGGGTCACTGATGGACTCTCTTGCGCTGCGTTAATGCGCATGAATCTCGAAAGAAAACTGCCTAAGGAGACAAGCATGCAGATTAGTTTAGAAACTTCCGGTAAAAAGAAAAACCCTGCCAACACTTTGGTCGTGTTTACTTCATGCACCAAAAAGGGCAAAGAGAATCTATTAAAACTAGACGGTACCATCGATAAAGATTTGCGACCTCTCATTCAAGCCGCTTTTGATGACAAAAGTTATTCAGGGGCAAAAGGGTCTAGTTACTATTTTAGAAATGCTAATGTGGGCGGTTATGAACACGTTATCGCGTTGGGATTAGGAGACGATTCTAAAGTTGATGCGGAAGTTCTAAGAAGCGCCGGTGGCAGCCTTGAGAAGGCATTGAAATCCCTAAACGTTAAATCTGCTGACGTGTTGCTTGAGTCAGGCCTGAAAGGCTCAAAAACAGCTCCCCACTATGCGCAGGCTCTTGCCGAAGGTTTAACTCTATCAAGTTACACATTTGACCAGTACAAAACAGGCAACGATAAAAAAGACAAGGGGCAAAACCCAAAATCAATTACGTTCATCGGTGGCAAAAAAACCTCAAGCGCCGCTGTAAAAAAAGCTGTTGCCTTCGGGACGACTCTTGCAGAGTGCGTGAACTTTTCAAAAACACTGGGCGATACTCCCGGCAATTTGATGACTCCAGATATACTCGCAAAGAGTGTGGTTAAAGAAGCAAAAGGCACCGGGCTGAAAGTAACGGTTTGGGATAAGGCACGAATTAAAAGAACGTTTCGGTGGGCTCCTGGGTGTGAACCTCGGTGGCGGACCAGATCCGCGCTTTTATCATTATGGAATACAAAAGGTGCGGCAGCCAGCAAAAAACCTCTCGCTTTCGTCGGTAAAGGCCTTACTTTTGATGCCGGGGGAATTAGCATTAAACCCTCTGCCGGTATGGATGAAATGAAATACGATATGTGTGGAGGTGCAAACGTTATTGGTGCCATGCTTGCCATTGCGAAACTAAAACTTAAAGTGAACGTTGTGGGCTACGTCCCGTCGACAGAAAACATGTTGGGCCCCATGGCGAACAAGCCTGGCGATATCCTCACTTTTAGAAATGGCAAAACAGCACACGTTGATAACACGGATGCTGAGGGCCGATTGATTTTAGCGGACGCACTGGCTTACGCCAGCGAGAAAAAGCCCGCAGCCATTGTTGATGCGGCCACGTTGACCGGTGCTTGTGTGATTGCCCTTGGAAATTCGCACACCGGAATCATGGGGCGTGATGATAAAATGGTAAAACAAATTCAAGAGGCAGCGAAAACCACGGGCGAAAAAGTTTGGCAATTGCCTCTCATCGAAGATCATATAAATGACATGAAGGTCACATACGCAGACCTCAGTAACATCTCCTCTTTTAAGGGTGCTGGTTCTTCAACGGCTGGTGCGTTTTTAAGTCACTTCGTGGATGAAGATATTCCTTGGGCTCATTGTGATATCGCCGGGACAGCATGGAACTGCGGAAACCGTTTGAGCTATGCTCCTAAAAAAGGCGCTACAGGTGCAATGATTCGTACGTTTGTGGAGTTAGCAGCAAACTTTAAAGCTTAGTTTTGTGTAATAAGTCGATAGCAAAAAAAGAGAGGCCAAAAGCCTCTCTTTTTTATTAAATTTGTGAATATTTATAAAGTTTCGCAAAGGGATAAGGTTTTTGAATCTTAATCAACTAACAAACCCAGACTTACATCTAATTTTGATGGATAAATTCAGCGAACTGTCTCTAAGGCCAATAGGGTTCAAAGCCGCACTGGTGCTATAATAAAAGAAATATTTAAAGGACAAGTGCACTTGAAATATGTACTGGCAATAATGGCTTTTGTTATCGGTGGCTGGATGGGCCACAAGGTGGTCATGCAATCTTGGGATGGCACCGTCTATGTGTTTTTGCAAAGTGATGGCAACCGAATTCCAGCGGCTGTAAACAGTAAATATGATTTTTCGAATTTGCGTGGAAGCGCACTAGCCAACGCCTCACAGGAGAGGCTCTTGTCTCACGCTAAAATTGTTTCTGAACCGGGCCAAATTGGAATTGAGCTAGGGCATTTTGTTCGACGCGGTCAAAAAGGTCTCAAAGAGTTTGCCTGTACGAGTTTTGACTCCGTAGAACTGGAGTTTCGCTCGACCAGTTTATTTGTTCACGGGCACCCCCCAACAATGAAGATAGAAGGCAACTGCAAGTTCACTCAAACCCTCGACAAAATCGATCCCATTTGGATTCCCATTGCTAAAATTAAAGGGGAAAAACCAGGTAACGTCGTGCTTGAATACTGGGATAAGGGTAAAGTGACTATCACTTTTGATAATATGGGTGGTCAATGGCCCGACGATTGGGAGCTTTATTCTGCTCGCCTATATAAGCAGGGTCGTCCACAACAAATTCAAATTTCTTCTAAAGACATCAATCGAATTCTTAAAGGTGACCCCATTAAAATCAACTTTGATCGGTTTTAATTCCCCGTCTTAAAAATATTTTTTTTCAACCGATTTTGTTAAGACAACAACTGAGCTTCTTGGGCCACAGCTAGTGCCCCTAATTTGCCAATCCAGCCATAAACGTTCTCCATGGGAAGCCCTTCAACAGAAATTTTTAGATCCGACACACACAGCCTTTTGTATACCGCACCCGGAGAGTTGAGAGATTCGCGAACATCTTTTTTACCATGTGTTCGTAAAAACCCTCCTGCCAATTGACTACCTAATGTATAAATCACGGGCTCTGCACTTCCATCCTGCTCATCAGTGACCGAAGTGGGAATCCCTTCTTGTAGAATTACTTCTACAAAGCCTCCGCCTCCTTTGGCGGCTTTCATTTTCTTTCGAGCTTTATTATTCCAGGCTACAACATCATCTCCGTTTCTCACGGCAGTGACACCAAGGCCGTAGGTTCCAGCACTGTTTTTTATATAAACGTAGGGCTCATATTCCACCCCGCCGCTTCCATATTGATTCTTTAACTGCCCTAAGAACTCATCCACGTGCCGAGCAAGTCTGGCTCTGGACGCCTCATCGTTAATATCAAAATCAGAATGGGTTTCGGTGGCGATATTTAACATTCCGCAATCAATACCAATAATGTCAGTGAACTCATTGACCAATTCATTATACAAGCGAAAGAAAACATCTTTTCTACGGTTATGCCAACCCAACTTATAAGCTGGAGTCATTGGCACATCGAGCCCATCCATAAACTCTGTATAAGTCTGTGAAAAATCATTGTTTGACACTATAAGGTCCACAGGAACACCGCCAACTACCACCCCGCCATCAACCCTTTTTGCCTCAAATACTTCTATAGTTTTCCCGGAAGCGGTTTCCAGATGGAGCTGCCCACCTGGCAACTGTCGGGGCCATGCCACAAAAACTTCAAATCCCGCCCTCTCGATAATCGACCGAATCGTATAGGCATTGTCGGCATAGTATGGGTTTTCGGTGTGCTCTTCTGTAAACAGCATGATTCGACGACGCCCGGGATACCGAGTTTCAATAAAAGACTTCATCAAATCGACGCTAGAGTCCTGATCGGCCCCACAAATATTATTAAATCCAGCTGGAAACACATTTGCGTCGACGGGAGCAATTTTGCACCCGGAGTCTCGTATATCAAAACTTGAATAAATTGGAAAATTAAGCGGGGCTCTTTTCTCTTGAAACCAGCCCTCAATCTTATTCATCGAATTCAAAATTTTTTTATGAACCAGATCATGGCAATTCATTGCTATCTCCATTGGACTCAGTCAGCAATCGACTAGCACCAACTACAGCAACCGGAAGAAGAAGTAGGGTCGAGCCTGGAATAATAAGCGTAGCCCCTAAGCTCGTCGCCATTCCGCCTGCAGTAGGTAAAAATTTAATGAAATGAGAAAATCTTTTTCCAAAACCCATCTCTAACACTTCATAGCTGTAGTCCAAACAATCAAATGAAACAATCAACAGAGCACCAAAAGCAGAAACAACATTTAGGCCTGGGATCAAAGAGCAAACAAATAATATCAATGCAAAGAAAGTAAAAACAATGGCCTTTACTACCGACGCGAACAACATCTTTATAGTGAACTTCATCCAAGAAAGCATTTTAAACTTCTGTTCCTTCACGGCACCCAGAGCCAGTAGAGTTTTCTCCGCAAGTAATGCATTAAAGGGTGCCGCTACAACCGTGCCCAATATAAAAGTGATGTAAATCCAAAATATTCCGAAGGCGATGATGGCGACTAGCATAAGTGGGTAATAAATCACCCCGAACAACCAATCTATCCCCTCAGCAAAACTGAGAACTCCCATGAGCCAAACGGACATTTTTGCCACCTGTTCCATTACGAACCCGCCTAGCATAAAAAGACCAAAAAAGAACACCAACAAATCTATGGCTAACGGTAAAATGATGTACTTTTTAAGAGATGGATGTTCTTTCAGAGTCGAAAAACCTTTAAATAAAAACACAAGCCCGCTGCCAAAAGAGTTTTTGCGAATTTCTAAAGACTTTGTCATTGTTTATTTACTTTCGGTTTTTCTAAAACTCTTCCAGGCAACATCAAAGCCTCTCGTTCTAGAGCCTCTCTAGTTAAATTTGTTCCCCGAGCGACTCGCGCCATTTCGATTTCGAATTGCTTTTCTTTTTGTTGAATTTTTTCAAATAACGTTGAGATGATTCGTGGTTCCTGTTTCTGCTGAAACCTCTGAAGCTGCAAACTTTTAAGGTTACTGACTCCACCTTGTAAAAGATTAAGTTGTCGAGTACGCGCCTCCCGGACAACGACTTCGTCCACAGATTGAGGCTCTACACTTTCAACCTTTGCCATAATTTTATCGTACCCCTCGAGGATTTCATCAACTGACCTTGGTGACCAACGGGAATCGTTGAGCTCCACAGACATAAGCAAATAGTTTTGCAAGTACTTCTGGCTCTCCATATAAGATTCGGTATTCATTTTATCAAGGGAGTGTTTTTGCATATTCCCCATGTAATATAGTGTTTTTGAAAGGAGCTCTCGCTTTTTGCCAGGAGACCTCAAATCCGAGTTCAACTCTTTCAAACCTTCCTGTGCTTTTAAAAAATAGCTTTGGGCTAAATAGTCGTTTCCAATTCTAGAGTACGCTGCAGCCAATCGAGCTGGGATTTCGGCCTTGATGACCTCACTGCCCAAATGCCCACCCCGTTTTTCCAAGTCGATCAAGGTACCTACAACTTTTGCGTCGTCACCTAAACACTCATAGCTATAACTGATTCGCAATAGAGCTTTGGCTTCTAGCTTTTGAAACTTACCGGCGGAGCGCTCAACCACTTGCCGATATCTCTTCACAGCGCGATCACATCTCCCCAAACCTTCAAGTGCACCCCCCAAGTTGTAGACGATGAGCAGCTCTAGATCGGTATTGGGATATTTTTTTAGGATTTCTTTAAAAGCTCTTCCCGCTTCCATATATTTTCCTAAATCCATTAAAGCGAGTGCATTGTTAAATTTTGTTTGAATTTCTAACTTTTCACTTTGTGAGCCAGATGACTCCTCCGTAACTTCACCAGCTGAATCTATGGAGGTTCTTTTATTTCGGCCAATTAGCGAACAACCAATTGAAGTGACCAAGAGAATAGTGAGCACTAATTTCATCATTTCATCCCTCCTGTTGTCTCGTTGTTGACCTGGGTTTCAATGAGGTCGGCAACTAGTTTTAAACCCTCTAAGCCCGAAAGCTCCTCTTCAAGTTCATGTAACTTTACCACGTTTACCCGATCTGCAAAATCCTTTTGGAATTGGTCAAACATTTCTTCTCTTGTGGTGTAGTATTGATTTTGCCGGTCATACTCTGCTTCTAAGCTTTCTGAGGAGAATATTTCAGGTTTGGGCTCTAAAACCCATTTTGGAAACGCCCTGTTAATAATAATAGAATCCAATTGGTACCCCCCTGAAACTAACTCGCCATAATAACTGGACGCCTCTTGGATTTTTGCTCGATCAAAACTCGTTACGAGTAAAAATGCGGTATTTTTATCTTTCAATAACTCTTGAGTTCCCTGACATGTTTGGGTGATGTTTTCTTGAAGGTCTTTAAGGCTAAAAAAGAAATCGGAAAGTTCATCCATAAAATCACTCCCTGTAACCCGGTGAAAAATGGAGAGCACCGTTTGCGTGCCTTTATGTAAAATACGAGACCAAACACTACCCCCCTTTTGCGTGTTATTGATGAACCATTTAGTGATTGAACTTTGAAACAGTGCATAGATTTTTTCCGGTGAATGCAAAAAATCAATGGCATGTTGTGTGGGAGGTGTATCTAAAATAATAAGATCATATTTGTTGGACTTTTGCTCCTCGTAGAGTTTTACCAATGAGGTAAACTCTTGTGAACCGCTGAGGGTCGTAGATAACTGCTCATAGAGTTTATTTTTTAAAATTTTCTCAACAACATCATTGGATGGTGCCGCCTCTCGTATAAAAGCATTAAAAATCTCAACGGAATCAATCCGCCCCGCATACAATTCGCCTTTAAAGTTTTGCCCGGGGACCTTTACGATGTTTGCATCTCCTTGTATGCCTAAAGCAGTCGCAAGGCGTTTAGCTGGGTCGATTGTCAAAACTAAAACTCGCTGGCCGTATTGGGCCGCCAAAACTCCCAATGAGGCAGAGATTGTGGTTTTTCCGACGCCACCACTGCCCGTGCAAACAACAACCTTGTTATTTTCAAAAAGACTTCGCATTACTTTACCATTTCCTTGGATATCTTTTCGATCAGCTCATTGGGGTCCGACTCAAAAAAATAAGGCACTTCTAAGTCTATCTTCAATGACTCCTGCAACTGAGCCCATGAGTTATTTTGCCTCTGCAAGTTGTGGCAAACGGATTGTTCAAAAGTAGAGTCGTTAAATTCATTATCGCGTATATACCGTAGACTTTTATTAACTATTACTTTGATGTTCGAGTTGAGCTCCTTATCAATAGAGGCATGCAGCTCCTTTGTTTCCGAAACAGGCAGCTCTTCAAGCAAGGTGACCAAGTGGTACTCGGTAGTTTTTGGGTCTTTTAAAGTTTTAATAATAGCCAAAGATTGGTCCCCCATGGGTCCAAATTTTATCGCCTCATACATACCCACAGGCGCTCGCATTAGCGCCAAAAAATGACCCGTGGCATAGCAATCAAAGACGATGTGATCATAATCGAGCTCTGGGCCATAATGGCGGACACCACTTGTGGCCTTACCGAGAATGGCCAATTCTTTCAGTGCGGGAGCCCCTCGGATCAACGCCCTCATGACTTTGTTTTCAAAAAATAAATCGGCCAATTTATCGATTTTAACCAGATGACCGATATAATCTCGCAAACAAGAGGCCCAACTCCAAATAGACACATCCAAATTAGGTCGAATTTGCCGAGGATTCATATTTATAGGCTGCGAAAAAAAATATCCAAAAAAGCTGGTTTCCCCAAACTCCACCAGGAGAACCCGCTTTCCCCGAGAAGCAAGGTGAGAGGCCACTGAGGCCGCCCACATGGACTTGCCGACACCGCCTTTTCCAGTAACAAATACAAGTGGACAGTCCACATTTACCATATAAGCCCGCTCATGCTGTCATTTCCAAATAAGGGGTTGCCATCCCGCATCCTTTTCTTATATTTTGGGCACCTTTCAAGGAGATGCAGTATATGTCCCAATTAGACAAGTTAGAAGGTCTAAACCGCAAACTTACAATTGAAGTCCCTAAAGACAAAGTCGAAAAGGAATTCAACGAAGCATACAATGCCATTAAAGGGCAAGTCACCCTTCCAGGCTTCAGAAAGGGCAAAGCCCCTATTAGTAAAATCAAAAATCTCTACAAAGACAAGGTGCATCAAGAGGTGCTTCAGCGGATTGTACAAGAGTCCTATACAGCTGCTCTTCAAGAACATGATGCCGAGCCTATTTCTATGCCAAGAATTGATTTTGACGAACTCAATGAAGAAAAAGATTTTGTTTATTCCGCAGAGTTTGAAATTCGTCCTGAGGTTAAATTGAGCAAATACGAAGGCCTCAAAGTACAAAAAGAAAAGTTTGTCGTCGACGACTCCAAGGTGGACGAAGTTTTAGAGAATATGCAAAACAGTAAAGCAGAAAACACGCCCGTTCTCGAAGATCGTCCAGCCAAAGTCGGCGATATTGCTAAGATTGATTTCGAAGGCTTTATTGGTGGAGAGCCCCTTGAAGGTGGAGCAGGTACTGATTTCGACCTCGAATTGGGATCTAATTCCTTCATACCCGGTTTTGAAGAGGGCATCGTCGGAATGGCTATCAATGGCACAACCCAGTTGAACTTAAAGTTTCCAGATGACTATCACGCCGCTGATATTGCAGGTAAAGAGGTTCAATTCAAAGTCACTCTTAAAGGACTTCAAAAAAAATCACTTCCTGCAATCAACGACGAATTTGCAAAATCCATTAGCCCCGAGTTTGACACGCTTGAAGCTTTAAAGCAGAGAATCAAAGAAGATATGCTCCAAGGTGAAACTCAACGGATTGAAGACGAGTTAAAGTCTCGTATTTTGCGAGTTCTGGTAAAAGAAAACCCCGTGGATGTACCCGCGAGCTTGTTTGAAGAGCAAAAACAAAAACTCATTCAAGATACTCAAGGGAGAATGGCTCAACAGGGAATGGCGCCCGATCAGTTTGAAGAATACAAACAAAAATGGGATGCGGACTTCAGTGAGACAAGCCGTTTTATGATTCAATCAAGCTTTTTAATCGATGCTCTTGCGAATGAACTTGAAATTAAGGCCTCTGCCGAAGACGTAGATAATAAAATAAAAGAGTACGCTCAGCAGATGGGTCTTGAAGTGGATAAGGTTAAGCAATTCTACAACTCTCCAGAGCGTCGATCGCAACTTTCCTTTCAAATCACTGAAGATCGGGTTGTTAAGTACCTTAAAGACAGCGCTGATATCACCGAGGTGGATAAAGACCAACTCGAAGATATCAAAGTCTGAAATATTTAATCTGATTATTGGGTGCTTTTCGCACGTAAGTTCGAAACCCTGCCCATTACCTTCCAGGCCTTTAAATAGTTGTAGGCCTGGAGGACTTGAAAATCACCCTTTAATAATTTGTCTTTTTTAGACAAATTCTTTTTTTCAGACTCTTCTTCATTCCACCATAGATCAAATCCGCTCGATGTTTTGGTTTTCTTCAACTCCTCTTCTTCTTTCTTACTGAGGATGTGCCCCTTAATGTCTTTTTCCCTTCGGACGGATTTTTTAATCACAGCTTTCTCTAACAGCTCGGGATCGAAGTTCTGGACCTCAACATCGGGGACAATGCCTTCAGCCTGAATCGATCGACCGCTGGGAGTAAAATAGCGAGCCACCGTTAGTTTTAAACCACCTCGTTTGTCCCCCAATGAAATCACCGACTGGACACTGCCTTTGCCGAAGCTTTTTTGCCCCATAATAAGAGCTCTTTTATTGTCTTGGAGCGCTCCAGCCAAAATTTCACTGGCCGAGGCTGAGTATTCGTCCATTAAGATGATCAAAGGCATATCTGCCAGAGTTCCCTCTTTTTTGCATAAAAGTACTCTGTATCAGACCGACCCTTTGTTGACACTATAGTTCCTTCAGGCAAAAACAGATCGCTCATTTTAATAGCCTGATCCAGCAGACCGCCCGGATTTTTTCTAAGGTCGAGAATAAGACCTTTCAAGGTTTTGTTTCGCTTCATGTGGCTATCTAGAAGCTTCTTAAAATCCTCGCTGGTGTTTTCTATAAAACTCGTTAATTTGAAATAGGCATAACCATCTTCTAGGTTAGTATATTTCACCGATTTGATGATTACATCTCCACGCTTAACGCTGATAACATTAGGGTCAGTAAAGCCTTCTCGATAGATAACTAGTTTTACCGTCGAACCTTTTTTGCCGCGCATTTTCTGGGCCGCCTCAACAAGGCTAAGACCTTTCGTCGACTCGCCATCAATGCTCACAATTTTGTCGCCTGCTTTGATTCCGGCCTTCCATGCTGGCGTGTCTTCAATAGGTGAAATTACTGTCAGCACTCCCATTTGAACTGTTATCTCAATACCAAGGCCGCCAAACCGCCCTTGAGTTTCACTTTCAAACTCCTGATAAATATCGGCTGGCAAAAAATTAGTATGCGGATCTAGCTCATTTAACATTCCCTTTATTCCGCCATGAAGTAATTTTTTTGAATCCACATCTTCTACGTAGTATTTTTGTACCAAGTTCAACACTTTAGTAAAAAGCTGCAGCTCTTCGTATCGATCCTCAGCAAATGTCTTTGCGTTTTCACTTGTTATGACCAATATCAGCATACTTGCTAAACCAATACTGAAAATAAATTTTTTAGATTTCATCATTGCTGCCTACCCATCTATGTATTACTGCTTTTATTCTTGTTTTTTACTAATAATCTTTTATCCAACCAATGTACCGGATCAATCGCATCAGAAAAATGTCTTACTTCAAAATAAAGCGACTTATTCTTTGCACCCATATCTCCTATGGTTTCTCCTGTTTGAATCTGTTGTCCTTGACGGACCTCAATGGTTCGCAAACCACTGTATACGGTAAAATAATTTGACCCGTGGTTAACGACAATCGTCTTACCGACCATAGGTAATTGACCTGCATACTCAACTGTACCTTTGAAAACCGAAACCACATCTTGAGGTTTTTCTAAATCAAACTGAATTCCCTTATTATGAATTTTGAATCGATAATCTTTATTTTCAACCAACCCGAACGAATTGGAGATTGAAGCATCGACGGGCCACTGCATTCTTCCCTTTTGAAAGTAAAAATCCATATTTATCATGTCTTCTAATAAGTTCGGATCTACGTTCATACTGTAAGCTTTTTTGCGCAATTGCTCATAACTGTCGATGCCACGATCTCGCTGATCTTTCATTTTAACCAAAATATTCTGTTTTAAATTTTGGCTTTCTTCTAATTCCTGCTCTAACTTTTTCATGTCGTTTTGGCGGGCCACAAGCTGTCTAACGCTTTCCTTTAATCGAGTATTTTTATCTTCAAGGTCGTTTAGATTATTGTGATAAGAACTGATCAACTCGTAGTCTCTATCGGCAACGCTTTTGAGATACCGAAGGTTGCGATCAATATTCCCTTGAAACGAGTTACTTAGCAAAAGCGACAATGGGCCCATATTATGAAATTTATAAATTGCTTTTAGCCGACGACCGAGCCACTTTTTCTGACGCTCTATTTTGGATTTTATCACAACTATATCACGCGATAAAAACTTCACATTAGCTCGCGTAGAAACCAATTGGCTCTGGATTTTAGATTTCTTCTCAGCCGTGACTTTAATTTTTTCACTGATTTCGAAAATTGCACCTAGCGTGGAACGATATTCCTCTTCTGTTTTACTCATTGAATTTTGAATATCCGTCACTTTTTCACTAAATGAGTTTAATTTTTTTTGAAAAACCACTTCTGGTAGACGATCTTCTGTCCCCTCGGCATAACAAAAAGCAGCGTAAAAGAAAATGACCAGAGTCTTAAAAACCACGCGGATCTCCCACGCTCGATGCCGCCCAGCCCGTATTAATTTTACGCACTGTTAGGAAAGAACTGATCACGCTAAACGTTACACTCACTGTGATCAATGCAAAGATTTTATCGCCTGAAATAAACGTCAAACCAGCGCCCAGCCCAAGAAAGCTCAACTCTTGCTGTATCAGCCCTGACTGTGAAAGGAACACAGCATAGGTAAGCCCTATGGCAATAATTGCGGACAGGAACCCGATCAATGCACCTTCTAGTATATATGGAGTGCGAATTTCGCAGCGGTAGCTCCTACTAGCTCCATAATTTCGATTTCTTCACGGCGTTGAGCGAGTGAGTTTTTAATAGAATTACTCACGATCATCATTCCACCAGCAAAAAGTACAAATAGTAAGAACAGGCTCGAAGCTCTAAAACTTCGTACAACCGTCGCATAGTTTTCCACCCAGTCTTGTCCAAACGATGTACTGTCAACACCAGAAAAGGTTTCCAAGGTTGATGCAACAGACTTTAATAATTTTAATTGTTCGTCAGGCAATACCGAGGATTGCAGGAGATTTCAAAACTTGCAGGTAAAGGATTTCCGTACTCATCGTTGAGGAGGTCTGGCGCATAGGAAATCATCGATTTTTTAAAGTATTCAGCCGCTTTGGATTTTGATGTGAAGGATGGCTTCTCAAAGTTCTCCAAATTGTTTAGAAATGTTTCTATTTTGGCAACATCTTCTTTACTGGCTTTATCCTCCAAATAGACGCTTAATTGAACGTTCTTCCCAACACTTTTAAACGACCCATCCACATTGTGTGTTACAACAAAAAAGCCTGCAATGATTGTATACGTCGATGTCAAAACCATTAGTGACGATAAGAGTGCCAATGGATGATGGAATAAACTTCTAAAGATATGTTCTGAAAATTGTTTAAACATCAAGGTTCAACTCCGTATCTATAGATCCTTCTTTGATTTTAACAACTCGTTTTTTCCGTCTCCGAACCATTTCATGATCGTGTGTAGCAACGAATACGGTCGTTCCCTGTGCATTTACTTTATCAAGTAAATCCATGATGTCTTCGCTGAGCTCAGGGTCTAAATTCCCAGTGGGTTCGTCTGCAATAAGTACTCCTGGGTGGTGTACCAGCGCTCTTGCTATAGCTACACGCTGCTGTTCACCACCAGAGAGAAACTGCGGTAATCGATCTTTTTAAAAACTAAGCCCACTTGTTCAAGGACTTCGCTTACCCGTTTATTAATGTATTGATCGCCTTCCCTCGCACTTTTAAAGGTAATGCGACATTTTCAAAGACGGAAGATGACTTCAAAAGTTTAAAGTCCTGATAAACAACACCAATTTGTCGCCGTAAATAAGGAACTTCTTTTTGGTTGATTTGATTTATGCAATATTGGCCAACCAAGACTTCACCCGAACATGGTTTGTCGAATGCAGAAATCATTTTAAAAAGTGTTGATTTTCCTGCTCCGCTAGGGCCGGTGAGAAAAACAAACTCACCCTTATCAATAAATAGATTGATATTTTTTAAAGCTTGAACAGTTCCAGAATATGTTTTGTAGACGTGTGAGAAATGTATCATTCCTCTATTTTATAGATGTCTATAAAAGTTGGCCAGAAACCAATAGGTCTAGAATTTTCTGATGCTGGATCTTCATCGCAAGACGAACAGCCTGACCGGACTCTCTTTGTCTAGGTTGCAAGATGTCCGCATAGGGAATCTTTAAACTTTTTAGCACTCGACCATTTTGGTAGACCCTGCTCACCAAATACGGGTTTTCACTTCCCCAGTCTTCTGTCTGTACGTGGAAGCTCAATCCTGAAAATTCGATGTCGGTATTAAAACCTTTTTGCAAACTGTCCTCACGCTAAAATAACAAAAACATATAAACTCATTTTCAAAAAAAATTCTATCTCAAAATGAAACATTCCATTAGCCCTTTGTCCTAAATTTTTAGCCTGAACGGAGTTTCAAAGTCTCTTCGTAAATGGGCCGCTATGTTTGCAAAAAATGACAGCATTTTTAACCACTTGAATCCCATTTTAGTGCTTTATGGGGGCTCTTCTCCGGCCGATAAGTCCCTTATGAAAGTGTGGTCTCGATTTCCATCTTCAGCTATGGCTGTTTTTTCCATTCTTGCATTGTTTCTTACCGGTTGTGGTGGTGGGAGCGGAAGTAATGGTGGAAGCTCCACTGGATCTTGTGCCGTTGGGCAAAGAGTCAGCACTGATGTAACCGGGCCAACCATAGCATCTTATTGTTCTGGATCCACCGCCTACTCTGGTGGGATTACTGTTACAGGATCAGCCACATACCAAGCCCGTACCCATGATACTGCTGCCGTAACTTCGACTAAGGGGCTTACTGGTGTGAGTGCTGCAAGACCTATTCGGTATGCCGAAGTGGTTGTCGTGGACGCATCTAACAATCAAGTTCAATGTACCGAGACCGACGCAACGGGTGCATTTAGTTTTACACTCCCGGCCGACAATAAAACTTATGGTGTTCGCGTAAGGTCTCGAGCGGACAACTCTTACGTCAAAGCCAACATCATGGATTGCCCGGAAGAAAATGGGACCTATGAGCTGACGGCTAATATTCTTGCAGATGCTTCGAAAGACATCGGCACTCTTAATGCGGGTGTGACCGGAGAAATCCTCGGTGGAGCCTTTAATATTTTTGACCAAATTCTCGAGGCCAATGAATACCTAAGAACGCAGGTGGGCTCTTGTGCATTTACGGGGTGCCAAGCATTTACGGTAGCCCCCATGGCCAATGTTTACTGGACGCCCGGTTTTAATCCTGCATCGTACAGCGGTTCCTCCTCGGTGGGCTCTAGTTTCTTCGTGCCTTCCTCTAATCGTGTTTTTATTTTGGGCGGAATCAATGGCGATACTGACACGAGCGATACCGATCATTTTGACAACTCAGTGATCATTCACGAATATGGGCATTTTTTAGAGACGAATGTTTTAGCCAGTGATTCTCCTGGCGGTTCCCATTCGGCGGATCGACTGATAGACCCCCGCTTGGCTTGGAGCGATTGTTGGGGGAATTTCTTTCAAGGTGCCGTACTTGGAATTGGTGCCTACATAGATACCTATGGCAATAGCGACGGTACGACGGGGGATTACTTTCGCGTAGATTTAGAAAACCAATCAGGAATTTATAAGGATAAGCCGGTGAATGCTGAAGAGGGAAACTTTAGGGAGTTTTCAGTTTCTCGCGTTTTGTGGGACAGCATTGACACGGATAATGATGGCGAGACCATTTCGGGAGGGTTTCCGGAGCTGTGGGCGTCACTCACAAATACAGCGAGTGGCGGGTTTTTAGGCGCCAGTAGTGCCTTTCGATCTATTGGCTTAGTGCACGCCTTTCAAGACACTCTTTCTGGCGGGACCGACTGGTCGACGATTCGCACTCTTGCCAAACAAACCGCTGATCGCAGCAACTACGCCACGTACATGGACAATACGGGAGTCTGTGCTCCGGGCACGATATCGATCACCCCATCTAGTTTAAGCAATTTAGATTCCTTATCTGCCGATGACGGCTCGACTACTAGTTCGCACTTACTCTTGAATAATGACTTTTATCACTACAAACATGATGGTGGCGTACTTACTGTTAAACTTTCGTATTCAGCTACTTCTACTAGTGAAGCAGATCTAGATTTATATGTTTACTCCAGTGATGGAACGACAACAGCAGGGCGTTTGTTTAATGAAAACGACATGATTCATCCAGTTGATGAAGGCCAAAAAACCCCTGATGGCATTTTAGGAACAGGGGAAGAGGAAACTGTATCAGCCACCGTTCCTGCGGGAGATTACCTAATTCATGTGAATGTTTGGACGGGAAATTCAATGGGCCTCCCTGATGGAAATAACGAGTATCCGGCATACGCCACAGACTATACACTACAAGTGGGAGGACTCTGCTATGTCCAGCAACACTACCGTAGAAAACAACAAAAACGCGACACCCCAAAATCTCGTCTATCCCCTTATGATTGTTCTGATGTTAATGGCTGGAATTGGTATCATTGCGAGCACTCAACAGCACTTGGCGGGAATTCAATATACCCCCTCTACACTTCCGAAAGTGAAATCTAAATTGGCGCCTAGCTCTCACGATAACCACATGCTTCCGCATAGCACGGAAAAGCTGTCGTCCCCTTTAGCCATTGATATTGTCTCCGAGTATGGATCAAAACCCGTCAACCCCAACGAAACCTTTAAAATTGCCGGGGCAATTAACACCACTATTCCACTTGAAAACATTCAAGTAAAATGGGTCCTCCCTGCGGGGGTCGAGCTCATCAGTGGTTCTACAAATTACAATCTTTCTCAACTCGAGCCTGGCAATCCACATGTGAGCGAGATTGTTTTAAAAACTCACGATGATTCTAACTACCAAATCCATATGACAGCCTCTTCACAGGTTGAGGGAATGAGCTTTTCAACGGTGAAGCAATACAACACACAAACTCAATCTCAAATTGAGAAGTCTGTTGATGAGCTCAAAAACAAACATCACAAGTTTTTGAAATCTAATAGCCTCGGTAAGGCCACAAAGAAAAAGGTGTTCCAATAGGAGAACACCTTTCTAGATACGCCGAAAGTGATTTCGGCCTTCATTCATACAATTCTTAAGAATCAAATTACAAAAATTGCAACGACCAGCATAACAATACAGGTTCGTGTAAAAATCGTGAAAGCGTTCATTAAATTCCCCTTACATGCAGATAATTACCTATCGGCGGGCCCTCGGAAAACTAGATAGAAGTCGAGGTTTTTTAATGGAATATTTAAAAAACTGAAAAACACTTAAACAGGGCGAACTCTCAATTCGTCGTTACCGAGCTCGTGTCTCAAAATGTTCTGAATGGCGTCCAATGTCCCCATCATCGCACTGGGGCAGTCTCCACAGGCACCCATGTATAAAATTTTGATTTCATTGTCTTTGAACTCAAGTATTTCTAAATCACCGCCATCTGCCTGCAGTCCAGGTCGAATCGTTCGATCCAAGATATCTTCAATTTGCTGCAATTCAGGCGACAAACTAGAGCGATCTTTTTTCTCGAAACCCTTTTCTCTATTTCCTCGTTTTCAGATTCAAAGTGGGGGTTATGAATCGGCAACCGCGTCTTAATAACACTTTCCACTTGATCCACAAAGTTATCAAACTCCATGGCTCCTTCATGATTCACTGTTAATACATTTTGATGCAAATAGAGCTGCTTCACTCCAGGAATTTGAAAAAGAGCATCGACTAACTTCGAATCTGGCACCTCTGATGGGTGGGCGACCGTCGCTTTACCTGTCGCTTTGAAGGCATGGTTGGCCACAAATTTCACGGCATAAGGATTGGGCGTGGGTTGTGCTCTTACCAGAACGTCATCCACTGTGAAGTGAGGTTGAAAAGTCATTGTAGTAACTCCTTTGCCTTTAACAATCCTGTTCGTAAGGCCTGCAAATCATCAATATTATTATAAATTGAAACAGACGCGCGAATAGTGCCTGGTACAGCAAACCGTTTCATCAGCGGCATGCAACAGTGATGTCCACACCTTACGGCAATCCCTTGTTGATCGAGAATCGCGCCAACATCTGATGGGTGCACACCCTCCAGGTTAAAAGACAGAACATTCATGCGGTTATCACTTTGACCCCCCAAGAATGTCAGCCCTTCAATTTCACTGAGCATCTCAATCCCTTTTTGTGAAAGCTCATTTTCATAATTGTGGATTTTATCCATGCCTATGGATTGCAAATATCGAAGGCTTTCACCCAGCCCAAACGCACCGGCGATGTGCGGAGTCCCCGCTTCAAATCTTTGCGGCGATTTTAAATAGGTGATTTCGCCAAATGTCACTTGGTCGATCATGCTTCCACCCCCTCTGTAGGGAGGGAGAGAGTTTAATAGGTCGGCCTTTCCGTATAAAACGCCTATACCTGTTGGGCCAAAAAGTTTATGTGATGAGAACGATATAAAATCCACATCCAACTCACTGACATTGACCGGCATTGCCGACACCGCCTGCGCGGCATCCAAATGCACAAGCGCCCCCACCGAATGGGCTTTATCAATAATTTGCTTTACTGGGTTCAGGGTGCCAATGGCATTAGACACGTAAACTAAACTTACAAGCTTGGTTTTTTTATTTAAAAACTCCTCATAAACCTTCATATCTAATTCGCCATTATCAAGAACAGGAACAACTTTAATTTCTATGCCCTTTTCCTGTGAGAGAATATACCAAGGGACAATGTTTGAATGATGTTCCATTTCGGACAATATGACTTCGTCGCCTTTTTCCAAAATCGACCGACCTAAAATATTCGCTAACATGTTTATTGAGTCCGTCGTTCCACTAGTAAAAATGATATCTTCGACAGAGGGGGCCCCGATAAAAGACTTTACTGTTTGGCGCGCACCTTCGTAAGCAATGGTGGCCGCATCTGAGAGGTAATGAGCACCACGGTGAACATTTGATGAACAGTGAAGATAAAAGTCCGCAAGGGCGTCAATAACCGGCTTTGGCTTTAAGGTGCTTGCGCCACTGTCCAGATATATTATCGGGTTACCACGAACTGAATCTTCAAAAGTGGGAAAATCTTTCCTTACATCTAATTCAATCATTGATTTAACCAAACTCCTTCATCAATTTGATTTATTAAAAATTCTCGCGATGAGCGAGACGGCTGCTTGTACAGAGCGTCCAACGCAAATCCTTTGGCAATCATTCGAACCGCCTCACCCTTGCTAATAGCTCTACTTTGAAAATAAAAAAGTTCAGATTCGTCCAGTGGTCCAGAGGCCGAGCCGTGATTGGCTTTAACATCGTCGGCATAGACTTCCAGTTCCGGCTTGGAGTCAATCTCAGCTTTTTTCGACAGCAATAGATTTTGATTTAACTGTGATGAGTCCGTCTTTTGAGCTTCTTTTTCAATTTGAATTTTACCATTAAAAACACCTCTGGATTTATCAGCTAAAATACCTTTATACAGCTGTCGACTCATAGCCTGTGGTGAGTGGTGATAGATCTCTGAATGATTATCTATATGTTGATCCTTCTTTGCTATAAATAGGCCATTGACATGGGCCTCGGCTCCCTCTCCGCATATATCGACCCGAATATCGTTTCGAATAAATTGACCACCTTGCGATAAATTCATGGCAAACAGTCGAGCATTTTTATTTAATTTTGCAACCACAGATCCATAGTGAAACCCCGTCTCGGACTCGTCGATCCATCGGCTAAAATTCAAATGCGCATTCTCACCTAAATTGACTGTAGTTAATGATGCGTTAAAGTAGCTCGTCTCAGAGGAGGTAGATCCTAAATAACTTTCTACAATTTCTGCCTGTGAGTTTTTTTGCATCACGACCACATTTCGCGGGGCCACACTCCACCGACTTTTAGATTCGCCGAGACACATATGCATGATGTGAATAGGTTTTTCCAAATGAACGCCATTGGGTACAACCAGTGCATACCCATCTTCGGATAAACTGAAATTCAACTGGCTCAGTGGAAGCTCAGTATGATCCTCCTCAAATGACTTCAAGAATTCACTTTTCCAATCCCCGAGTTCATGAGTAGTGCCCATGGTCAAATCCGAAATCGAACATAGCACCACTCCTTCGGGGACAGCATCTGAATTCGAAAGTGCTGGAATATACACACCGTTGGCAAAAACCAACCTGATGGCGTCCCACTCAAAGGCTCGCATTAACTTCGAATGATTTTGAATGCTTTCCACTTGAATAGAGGGAGCTGGCCCATACACCACTTCGGTTACAGGGTTTAGATTCGTGTATTTCCATCGCTCTAACTTTGAATCTGGCAGGCCCGATTGGAGTACCCCTTGCCAGTCTCTCTGCTTTTTCTCTACCGCCCAACTACCTAAATCACCACGCGCATAAGATTTGAAGTTTTTAATGCTCTCTTCAAAGATGGGCTCAAAATTTTCGACACTTAATCCAGACATTTTCAACCTCAATTGACCAGCCAATCATAGCCCTTTTTTTCCAGTTCATGTGCGAGTTCCGGCCCACCCGTTTGGATAATTTTTCCACCGGCTAGTACGTGAACAAAATCAGGCTTGATGTAATCTAAAAGTCTTTGATAGTGGGTCACCAAGACAATGGCATTTTGTTTTGACTTAATTTTGTTGACCCCTTCAGAGACGACCCTCAGGGCATCAATGTCGAGACCACTGTCTGTTTCATCCAAAAAGGATAGTCTGGGGTTGAGCACTGCCATTTGTAAGATTTCGTTTCGTTTTTTTTCACCACCACTAAACCCCTCGTTTACGGGGCGATCTAAAAACTTTGGGTCCATTTCGACCACTTCAGATTTTTTAATAATAAATTTTCGAAAGTCCTCTTCTGATAGTTCTCCCGCTCCGGAATATTTACTCACCGAATTGTACGAGCGGTGCAAAAAATGAAAGTTAGTCACTCCAGGAATTTCTACTGGATACTGAAAGGCGAGAAATATGCCTTCTTTTGCCCGCACATCCGGCTCCATCTCTAAAATATTCGTATCGACAAAGTTAATATCATACAGGATTTCCCCCTCTGAGACTTCGTAGTCAGGATGCCCTGCAACCACCTTTGCTAGAGTGCTTTTTCCGGAACCATTAGGCCCCATGATGGCATGCACTTCACCAGGGTTTACCTCAAGATTAATTCCTTTTAGAATTTCAACATCATTAACCTTGGCATGTAGGTTTTTAATTTTCAGCACTTTTGGCCTCCGCTATCCGATACTATTTTCTAATTTCATTTCAATTAACTTAACGGCCTCCACAGAAAACTCTAACGGAAGCATTTTAAAAACATCTTTACAGAAGCCATTAACCAACAAGGAAATCGCTTCCTCCATATCCAAGCCTCTGGACTGCAAGTAAAATAATTGATCTTCGCTGATCCGCGATGTTGAAGCTTCATGTTCAACCTTCGCAGTATTGTTCTTCACTTCAATGTAAGGAAAGGTGTTGGCGGCACATTCATGACCCACCAACATGGAGTCACACTGAGTGTAATTTCTGGCATTGGTGGCAGACGGCATTACTTTGACTAACCCACGATAGGCCTGAATGGATTTATCAGCCGATATACCTTTTGAGATAATGGTCGATTTCGTATTTTTACCAATGTGAATCATCTTTGTGCCTGTGTCCGCCTGCATTTTATCATGAGTCATTGCCACCGAATAAAAGGCACCTTGAGAGTTCTCTCCTTGTAAAATACAGCTGGGGTACTTCCAGGTGATCGCGGATCCCGCTTCCACCTGAGTCCAAGAAATTTTTGAGTTTTTACCCTGACAGCGGCCTCGCTTCGTCACAAAGTTGTAAACGCCACCTTTGCCTTCGCGATCACCCGGGTACCAATTCTGCACTGTCGAATAGTTTATTTCTGCATTATCTAATGCAATGAGCTCAACAACTGCCGCATGCAATTGCTTTTCGTCTCGCATCGGTGCCGTACAGCCCTCAAGATAGTTAACAAAGCTCCCCTCATCGGCCACAACAAGCGTTCTTTCAAACTGCCCGGTTTCTGCGGCGTTGATTCTAAAATAAGTAGAAAGATCCATCGGGCACTTTACCCCTTTGGGGATATAGCAAAAACTCCCGTCGGTAAAAACTGCGGCATTTAGTGCGGCATAAAAGTTATCTTTATAGGGGACGACTGAACCGAAATATTTCTTTACCAGTTCTGGATGCTCTTTGATGGCCTCACTGATCGAGCAAAAAACAACTCCTACTTCGTCGAGCATTTCTTTATGAGTTGTCCCGATAGAAACCGAATCAAACACCATATCCACGGCAACACCAGAAATTCTTTTTTGTTCCTGTAGAGGTATCCCCAATTTTTCAAATGTCTTAACCAACTCAGGGTCTAAATCATCTAAAGTTTTCGGCCCCTCTTTGGCGGCATTCGTTTTTGGTGCCGAATAATAACTGATGTTCTGGTAGTCTATTTTTGGGTAATCCAGATGGGCCCATCGTGGTTCCTCTAAAGTCTTCCAATACTCAAAGGCTTTCAACCGACTTTCAAGCATCCACTCCGGCTCATTTTTCTTTTCCGAAATGATTCGGATAACGTCTTCATTGAGCCCTTTTGCAATGGCATCCACTTCAATCTTGGTAATGAACCCGTGCTTGTATTCTCTTTGTTTTTTAACGTTTTCTTCGACGTCGTTACTCATAACCATTTCTCCGCCAATTCAGACAAGTCATCACGATGAGTTTGACCTAGAGAGTTTTTATTAGGACTGAGAATTTCATGCAGGCTGATGGATTTATAAAATTCGATCAACCGTATATTCAAAACTCTTAAAGGGGACTGAATATTACACGTATCCACCAGCTCGCAGGGGGAACTGGTTTTTAAGCATTTAATCACTTCCACCGGCCCCATGACGATTTCATTGAGTTCGTAAAATGAAACTTTTCGAAGATCCTTCACAATTTGATACCCACCTTGGGGTCCTTGTACGGACCTCAACACTTCAGCATGCACCAGGGCTTGCAGCACCTTTGCTGTCGGATCAAACGGAGTCCCTAAGGCCTCACACAGAGTTTTAACTGCTGTGAGTTCACCAGGGGTTTTTTCCATCATTAATTTAAGTGCCATAAGGGCATATTCGACCTTACGATTTATTTTATTCATGAATCTCCCAAAGGAGGTTGCGATCTTTCGCCCCAAGTTAAACTTCGTCGAGTCGCAAGGGGTAAGTGCTATAAATGCTTGGGATTTTCGCTTTTTGCAAAGTCTGAAGGTAAATAGGTTGTTTTTTTACTTATTTATAAGTTTTATATCTTTGCAACTGTTTAGAATTTATTAGTGTATTTTCCAGTAGGTTAGTTATGGGTCTTTCTCCCGCATTGTTGAGAATCGTTTTCATTAGTTTCTCCGTACTAATAGGTCTTTTTATTATCCTATTAGGCCTGAGAATGTTGGGCCTATCGCAGACGCCGCCGGAGTCCATACTTCCGCCCCAAATCTTACAAGGTCCAGTTAAAATCTTTCACTACAGCGGAGGGAATCGGTTCCGCCCCCCTCGCTTAACAGCCCCCCTAAAGCCGAATGAATTTTGGAGCCTCCCCATTCAGCGCACAAAACTCGGGCAATTTATTATTTGGTCGGAACCACAAGTCTCTTTTGATGACGAACCTGATGAGCCGCTTTTTTTATTTCAAAATCAATAGATGAAATCCAACAGACTTTTCAAAGCAGAGGGAATAGAGGTGCCAATGAGTCTGGATGATTACTTGGCTTTTCATAATAAAGAGAAGGTTCTGTTTTTAGATCTCGCCGATCGTGACCCAGCGAAATTTGAGGGCCTGCGAGACGTCTTTTGCCAAACACATTGAAGCTGAGAAGATTGTTTTCATGAGCTCATTTGTTGAGCCCTTACCTTTTAAAGCGAGAACTACCAAGATCAAACTTTGCTATGAACACCGCCCTTCTCGGCAAACTTATGGTTCTCAACTCACTTTACATTGAAACCATAGCCTCAATGGACGGTGAACTTGTAATGGCGCCCTACAAATACAGGGGAAGAACTCTTTTTCGGCCACGCCTTGCTGCTGAGTTTAAACGCAGAAATATTCCTATTATATTAATGCCCTCTAAAGAAGAACCCCCTCCTTGGTTAAAGCAGCTGGCTATTGGTCAAGTTGTTGACAATTCGATGGACTAAAAAACATCGCGTAAATCTGACGCGTCTGGCTGTGCTAAGTAACCACCTAAAATCTATCATTGGTAGCTATGATAGAGATTGCATATCTGCCACAGAGCAGGTCAAAGTAGATACGGGAATATGGCACGCTATTTCGAGTGCTAATATTATTGTTCAACTCTCTTTGCTCACACTGATTGTAATGTCAGTTGTGACTTGGGCCGATGTCGCCTCTAAGCGAAAACAGTTTCGCAAAGTCAGAGAGGCCAATGAACCCTTTCTCGAAGAGTTTTGGCGAGCTAATTCGCTGGACGATATTTATGAAAATATTAAAAGGTTTGGCGAAAGCCCATTAGCTAAAATATTTAAAGATGGATATTTAGAACTTCGAAAAATGGCTGACTCCAACCTGGCCACGAAAAAAAATGGCGATTCATCAGCGCCGCTACTCACAGGTATTGATAACCTAGAGCGGGCACTGCGCAAAGCCATCGACTCTGAAATGGCAATACTAGAGCATCGACTCAGCTTTCTTGCGACAACTGGTTCCAGTGGGCCTTTTATTGGTCTATTTGGTACTGTTATTGGAATCATGACGGCATTTCAGAAAATTGCAAACCGGCTCTGCCAATTTAGCGGTTGTGGCGCCAGGTATTTCAGGCACATTGATTGCCACCGCTGTGGGTTTATTTGCAGCGATACCAGCATCCAGTATTCTACAACCTTTACGTTTCCAACATGCATAAGCAGGAGTTGGAAATGCAAAATTTTGCAGCGGATTTTTTGAATATCGCTAAAAGAAACTTTTTTCGTGGATCAATGATATATGGGCATGACTGGACCGACTGGCAATAACCGCCGTGCAATGATGAGCTGAAATAAACGTAACACCCTTTGTGGATGTTATGTTGGTCTTACTTATTATTTTCATGGTAACTGCCCCACTCATGCAGCAGGGCCTTGAAATTGATTTGCCAGAAACCAAGGCCAGTGGCGTTGAGGCCACTGACGAACCGTTTATTTTGACGATTAATAAAAATCAACGGGTATTCATAGGAGAAGTCAGAGTTCCTATGAGCGAGCTGGGGAATAAACTGGAAGGCATTTTTGCGACTCGCAAAAATAAACAAGTTTACATTCGTGCAGACAAAGCGACTCCCTATGGAGCGGTTGCAGAAGTGGCAGAAACAGGGCTGCCGGAATTTTTAATATAGGTTTGGTCACTCTACCAAAGTAACTTATGTCAAATAGCCCAATGGATTCAAAATTTAAAAAGTTTCTTATTGCCTCCTTGGCAGGGCATATTGCCGTGGTCATTGCTTTAAATATTTCTCCCTTTTGGTATAGTGACGATGATCTCATTATTAAAAATGCAATTCAGGTAGACGTCGTCGGATTACCAGAGAAAAAAAAACCAAAACTCCCTCCGAAAAAGGCAGACCCCAAGCCCAAAGCAGTTGCTCCACCAAAGAAAGAAGAGCCACCAAAAAAGGTCGTCGACAAAAAGCTTAAAGACGCGCAGGAGTCGGCTTTTGAAAAGCTAAAAAATTGGAATTAGCCGAAAAGAAGAAACGGCAACAAGAGGCTCTTGAGAGGCTCAAAAACAGCCAAGAACAACAAAAAGTCGAGGAGGAACCCGAAGCTGCACCACCCGAGCCCGTTGCCGGGAATGTGATAACTCCAGGGACAAATTTAAACGGTCTTGATAAGAATTCAAATGGATCGATATTTTGGACAAGTTCAACAGCACATTCAAAGTCGTTTTCAAATACCCTCGTTTTTAAATAACGCTTCCCTATCGGGACAAGCCGATATTAAAATCGACAGGAGAGGTTTTGTCATATTTAGAGCTATATTTAAATCATCCGGGAACAATATTTTCGACAATGCAATTTTGACTGCAATCGATAATTCTTCCCCATTACCAGAGCCACCGCCAAGATTACAAGGACGATTGGAAAATTCCGGTTTTCGACTGGGGTTTCCCGAGTAAAAAAGGAGAAAGTTTATGTTAAAAGTATCATTTCAATTTACTCGTGAGCTGAAGGTTTACACTCGATCAATTTATACGCTCAAGGCAGTGGTCAAGTTTATATTAGTGTTGGTAAGGCTACTGCAAAATCACTGCTAGCCATTCCCTCGTTCAATTATTTTGGTTCGGAAACGCAAAAAAACGCTTCAGTTCGAATTGGTTCAGAAATGTATGAAACGGTTAAAAACGATCTTGATGTCGCCTCTTTATTCGTGATGATGAAACCAAATGCTTTTTTAGAGGATGTATCTGATAAAGGATTAAAGCCACAGCCGAATGATCCCAACGGTTTTAACTTTAAAAATTGGACTGCCATCGGCACCGAGTTTTTAATTCGCGCCGGCTATAAAGTCATTGGCGATGAGCTCACCTTAGAGGGGTATATATATTATGTCCCACAAGGCAAACTTGTTTTAGGCCGAGAGTATTCTGCCCCAAAGGGGTCGGCAAGAACACTTGCTCATAAATTCGCAAGCGATATTGTTGAAGCCCTGACCGGAAAAGCCGCCATGTTTAATTCGAAGCTTGTTTTCACTGCAAACCGAGATGGTAACTTTAAAGAAATTTATGTAATGGACTGGGATGGATTCAATGTACAAAAAATATCTGACTTTCGAAACCTGAGCATTTCTCCCAGCTGGAGTGTTGACGGCAAACGAGTCGCATATACTAGTTGGGCTTATCACCCTAGGGCGAAAACACGAAATGCTGATTTATTTATCCAAGATGCTCGGCCCGGTGCTAAACCTGAGCTATTGTCTTATAAAAAAGGGATCAACTCCGGTGCGGAGTTTCATCCCAATGGGCAAGATATCTATCTAACAATCAGCTCCGAAGGAAATGCCGACATATATAAAAAGAATCTAAGCTCTGGTGCTTTAACACAAATTACAAACGGTCCCGCTGGCGCTATGAATGTGGAGCCCGCCATATCGCCCGATGGGAACAGAATGGCTTTTTCTTCGGACCGCTCTGGGCGCCCTCATCTTTACGTAATGAATTTAAGTTCAAAAAGCGTCATTAAAACGACGAAGGCCGGACACTACAACAGCACTCCAACTTGGTCTCCCGATGGGCAGAGAATTGCCTTTGCCGGGTTTGACAAGAATAAGGGAAATTTTGATATCTTCATTCAGGATTGGAACGGCTTTAATTTGGAAAGATTAACCAGTGCAAAAAAAGCAAACGGGAAATGGGCTAATAATAAATCACCCACGTTTTCTCCTGACGGACGACACATTATTTTCGCAAGTGATCGAACTGGAAATTATCAATTGTATTTAATTAATGTTGATGGAACAAATGAGCGGAGAATTACAAAGGACCGTTTCAATTATGAAAAGCCCAAGTGGTCAAATGTCTTTGAGTGAGATATGAAGGAATGGAGCCTTTACAGCGATAAGGAGCGCGAAGAGCTCAGCAAATACAGTCCCGCAGCTTCCCGTTATCAAAATATTGTATCTAAAATTGCTGGGTCTGCGGACCCACTGATCCGACTGAAATACAGACGGCATCAGGCATGGCTTAATTGCGCCTATGCTACCTATTTTAAAACGGAGTCCACCAAGTCCATTGCTAGTGAGTGGAGCCATCAAACTTTTTCTATATTGCAAGAGGCCAGCCGGGAGTTTGAGCTAGATACTGGTGAAATCGGCCTCTTTGCGATGGGAAAGCTTGGTTCTTATGAGTTAAATCTAAGTTCAGATATTGATTTGATTTGGATTTCTGAAAAACCGGCAGAAAGGCCTTTGATTAAAAAGGTTTCTGCGTTCACCCAAGCTCTTTCTAATGTCGACGAATTTGGTTTCTGCTATCGGGTGGATTATGACTTGCGACCGGGAGGCCGCCTAGGTCCTCTGATCTCTAGTTTGGCGCAAGCTGAGAATTACTATTGGTCACAGGGGGAAACCTGGGAAAGAATTGCACTTTTGAGGCTCTCGCCTGCACTAAAAAATATACCTATAAATAAAGAACTCATGAAATTGAGAGATCAATATTGCTTTCGAAAATATTCAGATTTCAATTTACTCGAGAGTCTACAGCAGCAACGAAGTAAAATTCGACAGTTTTACAACTTTGATCCGGACAAACTTGAAGACTCTTTTCATCTCAAACTCAGCCCTGGGGGAATACGAGACATCGAATTGTTTTTTCACGTTAATTTGATTTTACACGGTGGCAAGGATCAAGAAATCCGCGCTTTAGATATTGAATCCATAGCTCATAACTTAGCAGGCAAAAATCTGATCAATAAGAATATCACTGAAGAGCTAATTTCTAATTACTGGAAATTGCGCCACGCTGAACATTTCGTTCAGTTAGAAAACGACCAACAGACACATATGCTGACTACCCGCAATGAGTCGCCCCTCGGGAGTACATTGAAAGAGGTCTCTGAAATTTCAAGTGCCGTGAATGCGACAGTCTCCAATCTTTTAGGAGAAATTACTAGTATTGAGGAAACACTGCCGGCGAAAGAGGAGGAACAAAAACAACTTTTGGCGGACCTGGGATTTAAAAACGAGACCATAGAAAGAGTGTGGCCAAGAGTGCTGCAGCTTACAGCCCAATCGACCAACCCTCAACGTGACGAATCCTATCGTAAAAAAGTACTTTTTAGATACATTAAACACTTGAG
>JAWKNX010000006.1:0-139724 GCA_041391465.1 Bdellovibrionales bacterium | reverse complement strand
TTTTGTAAGCATACTCCAAATTAATAGGTCCAAAAGGAGTATTGTATCGAATCCCTAGGCCTGCCGATTGCCGAAAAGGTTTCTTTTGATCAACGGGCGCTGCATATTTGGGATCTATTTCATCAATGAAAACCGCACCTGCATCGTAAAACAACACGGCCCCAAAGCTGCCATAAATAGGGATTCGAAATTCAGATTTAAATAAATAATAGTGGGACTGGGTTGTCACATAGGGGTTACCAGTATCGTCTGGAGGATTTGGGTTGTACTCATAGAGAGGGACTATGGACTCTCTGTCATCTCCCGCATCAAATCCTCGAATCGTCGATCGACCTCCCAAGCGAAAGGAGTAATCCTCTGGAACCCCGGAGTTTGACAGGTCACTGAGATTTTCAACATATCCACCTTGAATGTTGTTGGCCCAAATAATACCTCGGCCCTTATCAAGATTCGTGTAGTGAGTCATCCCGCCGGTGACCCGGTAAAACTTAACTGTTTCTGAGCTTCCTAAATCCGGTGACGAGTAGTCGTAGCTGAGGCGGGCATAAAATCCTTTGGTCGGTGAAAAAGGATTGTCTCGGTCATCATACTCAATAGCGGGGCCTATGATGACAACATCGTCGATGGACTCTAAATTGTCGTCCACATTAATTCGAAACGTTCTAATGCGATCAAGACTCCATACGGTCCAAGTCAATTTAGTGAATTTTGCGATATCTCTTTGCAAGGCAAGGTCAATTCTGTTGGACTCTTTAATGGTCGCGATTTCAGAATTCCCCTCTGGGAATTGATCTATAGTCTGTACAGAAGTGAAGCTGACCGTACCACTGGTCAGGTTATCTAAAATAAACGGCTCCAAATAACCTAAAGTTGTTTTGTAAGTGGGCGTGCCTAAAAGATTAACGTGGTTGTTTATATCGACACGACCATTAATTGCACGAGCGGTTCCGTATAAATTAGTATAATTCAACCCGAGATAAACCCGCGCCGTAAATTCGTACTCGTCTGTTATACCCATACCCATTTTAAAAGTTCCGGGTAAAGACTCAGAGACCGAAACAACAATGTTTCGATTAGAAATTTTCGAATTTTTCTCCAACATTTCAATGCTCACTCGATTAAAAAGGCGCAGTCGAGTCAGGCGGGTATTGGCTTCTTCAAGCAATTCGGGAGTAAGCAAGTCCCCCTCTTTAAATGGAATGCTGTTTAAAATGACGTAGTCTTTGGTAAAGGTATTGCCCTCAATGATAATTCCCTTAACAAATATCTTTGGGCCTTCGGTAATATTAAAAATCACCTCGGCTTGTTTTTTATCGCTATCGTAATTCAATATTTGATCATCTTCAGTCGACAAAGACATTTCTAAATAGCCCTGGTCAAAGTAGAAGTTTTTAATGTTTGTTATGCTCTCTTGTAGGCGAGTTGCATTTAAAGGCTGCCCTCGACGTAGAGAAATAACCTCCATCAACTGTTCGTCATTAAAAATCGTATTTCCGATAAAAGTAATTTTCTGAAAAATCGACAGAGGTCCCTCATCCAATGTGATATCGATGTCCATAAAAGTTTTGTCTTTGTTGGGAGTGGATTTAACTGAAACTATGCTCGGAGAGAGGTACCCCTGGTTGTTGAGTTCAGTCAGCAAATTTGAATAGCCATTCTCTATAGCCTGGCGATTGTAATATCCGTTTGCTATGATCGTCGCACTATTATCTTCAATAAAATCTTCGTAGTAGCTCGGTTTTCGAGAAATTCGACCGGTCACATTCAGATTACGTATTCTAACTTTTGGCCCTTCACTAATTTTAAAGTTGACGTACTTCAAGTAGGGATCTTTTGATTTTTTAGGTACAGGTTCGATCTTGACGTGGGCAAAGCCTTGATCGAGATAAATCTGTCGAAGCTTCTCTTGGATGAGTGCTACTGGGTCACTCGTGCTTCGATCCAGCTCATCTAAGTTCAGTTTTCGATAAAGTTCCACACGGGGAATTTGGTCAAAACCTGTCAATACCACCTCATACCGATCTGCCTCTTTTATTCTATATCTTAAGTAGGCTTCGGTTTGCTGGTCAGAGTATTGAATGGTCTGCGGTACAACCCGAGATTTGAAGTACCTATTGTCGGTCAGATATTCAGTGAGTTCTTCTTCGATACTACGAAGCTCTGATTCGTTAACAGGTTCGTTTAATGACGGCTTTAAAAGATTCTCCAAAGTTTTTTTCAGGTGAAGGTTTTCCGTATCAATGGTGATACTTACGATTTTTGCAACGGGACCTTCTTCCACCGTAAACTGAATATCCGCTTCAGTATTATCAATAATTTGAATCTGCGCTTCGATTTTAGCTGAAAAGTATCCATTGTTTTTATAGAGCTCTTTAATTTTATTGGCAGAGCTGAGAACTCTCTGGCGGTCGAGAACTGCCCCTTGTTTTATACCGGCGGCATTAATTATTTGGCGTTCACTTATATTATCCGCTCCCTCCACTATGATTTCATTCACCCGTTTAATACTGTCGCCAACAATCCATAAACTTGAATCTTCACGTTTTTCGATGGAGACTTTGGCAAACTCACCGGAAAGGTAGAGGTCACTGATCAATTGATCCAATTGACGGTAGCTAAAACGACGTTGCTCATAATTGGGATAAAGCTTAGACAGCGTATTGATCTGTTTTTCATTGAGGCCTTCTAGCTGAATCCTATAGGCAGCTAGAACGTTGATGCTAAAAAAAAATGCAAATGTGCAGATAAATAATAAGTAACGCATGGCAATAGTTGTTACTTGAATTGTATCTTATATTCCAGGTCAAGACCAATGGTATCTAGGTTTTCCTTGTCTTTTTCCTCTTCTGTATTGGGCTCGGTGGAATCAAAAAAACCGATGACTGAAAGGTTATTGTTTATATTGTATTCTCCGGTGATTTTCGTCCGAGGAGTCTTCCCTAGAGTTCTACTGGCGCTGGCATTGAATTTATTGTTGATTTGTTTTTTTAAAGTAAGCTTTGGTTCAGTTTTGTTATTTTCATCGAGTTCTGAAGAGATTTGCATATCTAGACCAAATCGACTTTTAATTTGTTTACCCAGTGGTGAAGCTAATAGTGCTGAACCTATTTGAAATGATGTTTGCGCGGCCTGCTCTGTTTGATTAATTTGCTCCAAATCACTTCGTGTATAACCAAAGCCAAGAAGTGATATAATATCCAGTTCCTCTAAAGGCGGGGAGCTGGACAGTCGAATCCTCGGATTATTGGCATTTCCTTGCAAAAGCAGTGAGACATCGTAGTTTACATCCTGACTTTCTAGTACCGTGCTTGCAGTCACATTCAACTCTGGGTTTTCAGGGGGGCTGTCACGGTAAACCGCAGACCCCGATTGCAGGTCAAATTCAGATTCTCTGAAGTTCAACTTACCTCCGGCCTGCAAATCAAACTGTCCTGTGAGATGAGGTGATTCTATGGGGCCGGTCACCTTTACTCGTCCATCGAGAGGGATATTGGCCAAAGAATTTCGGATAGTAACTGGATTTGCCAAAATAACATCTAAATTGAGTGTCAGGGGAGCAAATCTCTCCTGGTTAAGAAACCTTGGCAAAAAATTTGATGGCTGAATTTTATTTCCGTTTGAATTACCGGCATCAAATTCAGTTTCGATTATGCCACGGTTTACAGTGTAGGTGCCGCCTAATGTATAGGGAAACCACTTACCAGCAATGTATAGTGTCGCACTTCCTTCGGTTTTAATCCCTTCGGGAATATTGAATTTAGCATTTGTTATATCAGCTCGAATATCAATAGGAATATCTTTAAACCCATTGAACAGTAAGCGGCCGGAGCCAGTAACTTGACCTTCTGCCAACCGTGCTCGAGCGGCATTTATAAGAAGTCGATTTTCGTTAAACAATATATCGGCATTTAATTCTTCAAAAACATGAGGGAAGTTGGCTATTCGAGCGAAACTATTTTTAATAAAGGCATCGCCTATAACATTGATCTTATTAAATGGCCCTTTGGTGTTCACCGTAAAGTTAATATCGCCCCCGACATCCTCTAGTGGAGTCAGGATCGCTGCCAAACCTAAATCAAATTGCCCGCGCATTTCCGCGTTAACGTTTCCTTGGGTCATACCGGTGGTATTTAGCTCAACAAAGTCGCCTTCGTCGTTTATAACTCTAAACTGATTTGCGTGGACGATTCCGTTGCGAAAAGTTAAGCTCATCGGTTTTTCGTTGAACATAACAAGATTATTTCTCTGAACACGCACATCCGGAATTTCAATGTGTCCACTCGAATTCCAAAAACCACCTTTATCTGATTTCAAATCCACATCAAGTGATAGGCGGGTTCTATAATTTCGCTTTAAGGCACTGTTAGACACCAGGTTAAACATTTTTATGAAGTCCCAGTCTTTTGCCGACATTCTAAAAGAAAAAGGCAGGTGTTCTTTTAACGGAATGTTAAACTGGGTGTTGATGGTTTTTCCGAGAAACTGTCCGTTGCCTTCAATAGTGAAGTCATTATAGTTTAAAGAGAAACTAGAGTCTTTTTGTGGTTCACCGGCGATCAATACTTCTTTTAAGTTCCCATCAATTTTTAAGTTTGGAGTCAAAATAAACCCAGTGAGTTGCATCATTGCATCCAGTCGACCCTCGAGGTTTAGACCCCAGTCTGATACTTTTTTAGATTCGACTAATCTAAAATTAGATCCGATAATGCGTGCATCCAGGGTGCCTTTTGGATCAATGGTTCCGCTAAATCGAGCGTAACTGTTGCCCTTATTTAGAACAAGGTTTTTAATTGTGGTCATACCTGTATCGGCGGACAGCGACCCTTTGATTTCGTCAAAGGATTCATTAAACAATGTTCCTCGATAGAGCTCAGTCTCTAAGTCATAACTGAGTTTGTTAAATTGCAACGGGCCCCAAGCTTTTACTCTTGCGCTGCCTGTTCCTGTAAAATCGAACGGAAGCTTTCCTCGCCGTGAGAATGCAAACTGAACGTCATCTAAATTTAAATACTTAGAAGACAAGTTCAAGTATATTTCCGATTTTAACACATCGATTGAGACCACTCCGCTATACAGTGAGTTGTTGATCGACCCTTTAATGCCTCGAAAATAGAGTTGGCCTTCTTTGTAATTTAATCGGGATTTTGTTTTACCAAGGGCATGATCTTCCAGCCAAACATCCGAGGTATCGACATTCATGTCAATTCGTGCCCAATTACTGTCCCCCCATGTACGGCCTTTCAAACTGGTCGAACCTTCAAGTTTTAAATTCACAAGATTAGTAATCTCTTTAAAATCAATGTTGTCCGTTTCGTAATTGATATCGAAACCTTTGGCGTAGGATATGATGCCGTTACTTTTCCCTTTAGCATCGCCAAGCTCTAAATCGGCGTTATATTTCACTTCATTTAGGTCAACAGTGACTTCACCAGTGGCTTTGAAATCTTTGGATTTAACAATAGTCGATTTGTCATCACCAGTCCAAACGTGGAGATTTCGCCCCATCACTACACCTTTGCACTTCAAACTAAAATTTTTGATTTGACCCGAACAAGGTAAAGACCCAGACATGTCTAACCTTAATGGGACGCCGGTTACCTGTAAATTACTCAAAAGCTCTCTGAGCTCCAAATTCTGCACATTTATATCAGCAGAAAATTGTATTTCGTCGGTTGTCCCCATTTTTAAATTAGCAATATTAACTTGCCCTGCAGAGTTTTGTACTTGTGCTTTCGAAACAGAAACCTGTTGATTCAAATACTGTCCAATGGCGGTCAAATTGCCGAGCTTAAACCCTTCGATATCCACATCTTGAGTTTTTAAGCTGTAGTTGGCTGTGGGGGATTGACCCTGATTGTAGGATATTGTGGTATCCAGTGAAAACATGCCGTTTGCTTTGGGGAGGGATATTTGAGGGTCTAGTTTTTTAGCTAGCTCAATAGCCGACGCGAGATCAAGAGAGGTTCGCAAACTTCCCTTGGCAGATTTGAAAACACCGTCGAGTATTTGGCCGTCAATAACCCCGCTTCCCACGACAAAGGATTCATCTTGTTTAATTTTGAGAGCCGAAACATTGAGAGAGTTATCTTGTACTAGAAATCTCGCCTCAATCAATGATTGCAAGACATAGGATTGGTCATATAGTTTAGTTTGTAAATCTGGAATATGGATGTCTACCAAGAGCGCTTTGAATCTGTTTTCTAAAGTTAAGTTAATATCGTCGGTCTTAATTCGCAAATTGTAAGGTTGAATGTCAGCCTTTAGCTTTAAACCTTGAATGTTAATCTTGGAGACGGGAATGTCGGCCAATTGCCTTAGTGAGGCTTTTTTGCTTTTAGTCTTTTCGACATTGTCATTTTGTTTTTGTCCTTGTTCTCGCACGAAAAGAATGACATCCGGATTTTTTAAAAAGATCTCGTCAATATGAATTCGGCCTCTCAATAAATCAATGAGACTCAACTCAATTTGTGCTTCTTCAATAAATGCTGGTGCGATGGTTGTGCGCAAATGACTATTTGGCATTAGTTTAATCTTATGCATTCTCACACCCAACGGAAATACAGAGATTTTTAACTTTTCTGGCCAAACTCTAAAATCAGTATACTTTGCAGAAGCTCGTTCAGTTTCCAAAAGTAGCCACTGCTCTAATTGGGGAAGGTGATACTTGTAAGAAAAGCCCAACAAAAATGCGAAACCAAAAAATACGGAAACCGTAAAAATTAATTTATACAATTTCTGTTTTGCTAGACTCACTCAATGCCTCCATTCCACTTGGAAAAAAGCGATTGAGCTGATCGATATCCTGGTCGAATTTGTAAAATATTTTTCATAAGTTCAATGGCTGTGGCCCCTTGATGCATTCCCCAATACGCAACAGCTTTTAAATAAGTAGCAGAGAAATGGGTTTCTGGATCATCTTTATAAAGAGTTTCCAGTTTATGTATTTCGTCTAGAGCTTGAATAAATCTTCTCGTCTTGATGAGGATGTCAACAACGAACCAAGCTTCTTTGGATTTTTGCTAGGAGCTGTTCTTTGCCCCATAATTAGTAGCCTCCTCATAGCACCCCATAAAATAGAACATGATAGCAAAGTTGTAGCTTGAAGCCGGGTTTTTATCAACTATTTCAGAGCAGGCCGCCAGCCAGAGAGAGGCGAGTTTTTTGTCTCCAGGAGAAGGTGCTTCAAGCCGCTCCATTTCGTCATTAAAACAGCCACCGGTTTTTTTGTGGTTATATGGCGAGCCCACCTTTGATTGGAATTGGTCTATCAATGAAGGAAGGCGTGGATCGCTAGAGTAAAATAACTCGATTTCTTTTAAAACTTTGAATTCCTCTTCAATGATATTTTCTTGTCGTAAAAAATCCAGTTTTTCAAACAATCGATCCTTTTTGTATTTCTGCATTTTCCAATACTTGAATCGTGTAATTTCTCTTTGCGAGCATTAATTCTATAGGGAGGTCAGCTGACTTTGGAATCTTGAAAAGTTGAGGCAGTTGTCCCGAATCACAGGCCTGAATAAACAGTAGAGAGAGTTGGTCGGTGAGTGTCGGATTGAATTTTTTAAAATCAGATAAAGATAATTCCAGGCTACAGGAAGACCTAGTGCAAACTTCGTCGTTTGTATTCTTGCAAGAGTTCTTTGTAATACCCGGTGTTGTATAAAAACTGAGAGATTTCAAAGTGTGTGCGCTCATTCAATGCAAATTGGAGAACGGTCTTCGAAAAAACAATGCAATGGACTCAATTGAGTGACCTTCATGAGCTTTTCTTGAATGAACTTTTCAATGTTTTCTATCAATTTTACGAATCCTTAATTGAGGCTCAGCTCCAGTATTAAGAATCGGCAAAAAAGGCAAACTTCCTAAGAAAAACAGAGGGTTAACTCTAAAACCAGACTACTTTGAAACCCGTTCTAAGTAATCTCCAGTAGAGGTATTCACTTTCAAGAGGTCTCCAATGTTAATATGTGCAGTGGCACATTGACCTTTAGTCCGGTTTCCAGTGTGGCAGGCTTGGTTCCGCCAGTAACGGTATTCCCCTTATGGCCAGGTTCTGTATCAGCGACTTCAAGCTCTACGGTCAGAGGAAGCTCTATAGCCACAGCCCGTTCGTTATAAAAACAAACCTTTACTTGCATATTTTCTTTAAGAAAATCTTTTTGATCACCTAGAACACTGATGTCCATAGCAATTTGTTCATAGCTCGAAGGGTTCATGAAATGATATCCAGTATCGTCAACATAGAGGTAATTCATCTCGTTATACTCCACGTCTGGAACTTGGAACTTTTCGTTGGTTTTAAAAAGTTTTTTCTAAATTGGACCCAGTAATGAGATGTTTGAGTTTTGTGCGAGTAACAGCATTGCCTTTGCCGGGTTTAGTGGCTAAAATCAATTATGCTATAAGGTTCGTCGTCGATAAGAAGTTTAAGACCTTTTTTAAAATCACTTGTTGATACCATTTCCTCATCCTTTTGTTGGAAAACATTTATTACAATCGTTTTGGACTGTCTACTGCTTGTTTAATTCAGTGCCTTCTGGGACCCATAGGCTTCGAATTTTTGTAGAAGGACTTCTAGGTCTCTTTTATTTTACTGCCAGAATTTTCCATCAGGTCGATTTCAGAGACATTTGTTACCGTTTCGGGGCGTAGGGGTTCGATTTTTCTGTTGGTCCAAATATCGATCAAAAGTTTGATTTCTAAACAAGAGTTGCTTTCTTTTTACAACCTCGGGTAGCGGACCTAGTTCTGACTCAGCATGTTCTAACGCAGAAGTGCCTTTTCGATTTCATTCCGGGCCACAAAGGCATCCACCAGAGAAAGATGTCGATCCAATAGGGTGTTATTGGCCGAAGGCGGAGGGTGAGGTGGCTCCTGCTGTGATTTTGCGGGGCCTTTCGACTGTGGGGCTTCCAATGGGGACAGCTTTGACATGCTGAACAACTCATCATCGAATTCATCAGCGGTAAGGCTTTCCAATTTTTGTACCGCCGTTCGGGCCTTTTTATGTTGCGGGTTGAGGAATAAAACCATTTTAAAAGCGCGTAAGGCATCCTTTGATCGTTTTTCGGCAATAAAATTCTCTGCCAACAAAAGGTGGGCCAAAATATTTTCCGGATCTAATTCAGTGGCTTTTCTTAACTCTTCAATGGCTTGCGAATGATCATCCCGCTCCATCAGAATTCTTCCCATGACGACTCTTCCGCCGGCAAAATCGGGATTATAATGAATTCCCATTTCAGCAACTTCTGCCGCTTCCTTAAGCATCCCCATTTTTCTGTAAGCGTCTGCCAGCGGTGCGAACACTTTGGATCTAGGGTTTTCCTGCAAAAGAATTTGGTATTTTTCAATATCATAGCTGTTCATGGAAATTCGCCCTCTTGTTACGCATATGTTGATTATAGTG
This sequence comes from Bdellovibrionales bacterium, assembly GCA_041391465.1. GTDB lineage: Bacteria > Bdellovibrionota > Bdellovibrionia > Bdellovibrionales > UBA1609 > UBA1609. The sequence continues at coordinate 130,318 of JAWKNX010000006.1, read as the reverse complement.
TTCTCGACAAAAAATAGGCAAAGAAAAAGGAGCAAAGTGTTATTGCGAATTCGCTTTTATTAAATGTGTAAATATAGTGTAATTCCCTAGAGGTGGATATGGCGGTGATACTTGGAATAGACCCTGGTAGTCGGATTGCTGGCTACGGTGTTATTCTTTCTGATGGATTCGAGATATCACATATTGATCATGGAGTGATTCGTTTTTCTGAGAAAAAGTCTTTGCCCGAGCGCTTGTTTGATATGCGACGAGCTCTTGATCAATTGATAAAACAGTATCAACCCACTGAGATTGTTGTTGAAGGTATGTTTTTAGGGAAGAATCCGCAATCTGCATTTGTACTCGGTCACGTGCGTGGCGTGTGCTTGGAGAGAGGGGTCGCCCACGGACTGGGCATTTTTGAATATGCGGCAAGAACGATAAAGAAGTCGCTCACAGGAAACGGAAACGCCGCCAAAGACCAAGTAAGAAGTATGGTGCTGCATTATTTAAATGTTTCTACCGAACTTCCGCTGGATGCCACCGATGCATTGGCGGTGGCATTAACACATGGTCGTCATGTGAGTAGAACAACAGAAGCTCGAATTTAGGGGATCGCTATGATTGGATTTATTAGAGGTAAAGTCATTGAAATCAATGAATCAGATATTCTAATTGATGTGCAAGGTGTTGGGTATGAACTGCATTGCTCGCAAAGCTCAATCAAAGATGTTGCGGGACATGAGTTTGTCAAAATGTATGTTTATACCCATGTCCGAGAAGACATCATTCAACTTTTTGGATTTTCGACCGCGCTGGAAAAGCAAATGTTTTTGTCGTTAAATAAAGTGAATGGAATTGGACCAAAAATGGCCACCGCAGTTTTGTCGGCAGCTCCTGTTGCAACACTTTTTTCTTATATTGAAAGTGAAGATGTAAAAGGGCTCTCTTCTTTACCTAAAATTGGTAAGAAAAAAGCGGAGCAAATCATCCTGAGTTTGCGAGGCAAATTGGTATTCGAAGGGGATTCGGCTCGGCCACAAAATCATCAGGTTCACCGAGAGGAAATTTCTCTGCGTTGAACAATTTGGGATTTGAGCCTGTAATGATGTTCAATCCGTCGTGGATGGCATGGCTCCTGGAGTCAGCGTTGAACAGGGTATTCGTGATGGATTGACTCAGCTCGCGGGCCGGTAATTGGAGAAAATTATGGAAATCGAATCACATCGAATGATCAGTGGAGATAAGCAAAGCTCTGACAGCACCTACGAAAATGCATTACGTCCCAAATCCTTTGAACAGTTTCCGGGGCAAGCAATCGTCAAAGAAAAATTGAAAGTGTTTGTTGAGGCTGCGAAAAAAGAAAAGAACCATTAGATCACACTTTGTTGTGTGGGCCGCCGGGATTAGGTAAAACAACTCTATCCCATATCATTGCCCATCATTTGATGCCCATTTTGTAGCGACCAGTGTCCAAATCCTCCATAGAAAAGGTGATTTAGCTGCAATTCTAACTGGATTAAAACCCAATCTGTTTTGTTTATCGACGAAATCCATAGGTTAAATAAAGATGTGGAGGAGTATTTATACCTGCCATGGAGGACTTTTTCATCGACATTATTACTGGCGAAGGATCAGGCTAAATCCATTCGGTTTGCGGCGCCATTTGTGCTCGTTGGAGCCACTACCCGTGCGGGTTATTAAAAGCCCTTTAGAGATCGATTTGGAATTATTGAAAGACTGCAGTTTTATGGTCGTGATGATTTAATTCAGATTTTAATTCGCTCAAGTGCCTTGTTGGATGTAGAACTCACGGCAGAGGGAGCCAAAGAACTGGCCAAGCGTAGTCGCGGACTCCACGAGTTGCTAATCGCCTTTTAAAGCGGGTGCGGGATTATGCTCAGGTAAAAGGTGAGGGGTTTATTGACGAAGAAATGGCCAACTATGCGTTAAATCAACTGGAAGTGGACGCGCGGTTTGGACGACATGGATCGTCGTATTTTAAATTTGATTATTGAAAAATTTGAAGGAGGTCCCGTAGGCATTGACACTTTGGCTGCGGCACTGAGTGAAGAAACGGACACCATAGAAGAAGTTTATGAGCCGTTTTTGATTCAAGAGGGGCTCATTCAAAAAACACCTCGAGGGCGAGTGGTGACCGAGAGAAGTCGACAGCATCTATTATCTTAAACAAAGTAAACGAAAAATTAAGAGAAGGCCCAAAGGTGTCTTCCACTATCAGTGGTGTCGGGAATCTCCGTGCCTAATTCAATCAGGCGATAGGATTCAGGAGAGGCGAGAATTTTATGAACGAGATTGTTCATAACGTCATGGCCCGCTTTATATAAAACCAAATGTCCAAGCATTGGTCTGCCAAGCATGACGAGATCACCAAGAGCATCTAAAACTTTATGTCGCACAAACTCATCGGCAAATCTTAATCCTTCGGGGTTTAAAATATCCTGATTATCTAAAACAATAGCATTTTCTAAGCTACCACCTTTAATCAACCCCATTGATTGGAGCTGCTCCACGTCTTTTACGAAGCCGAAAGTCCGGGCATTACAAACCTTGCGTGTATAAGTATGTTCATTAATATCAATATCGATGGTTTGATGCCCAATTTTTGGATGGGGAAACTCAATGGTGCAGGTCACTCTCAGTCCATTATAAGGTTTCACATAGGCATACTTTTCTTCATTCCCAGTATAAATGGGCTCATCGATAAAAATATATTTTCTCGGAGCATCCTGTTCAACCATTCCTGCATCCAATATGGCATCGACGAAAGGCTTCGCCGAACCATCTGTAATAGGAATTTCCGGACCATTGAGTTCAATAAATAAATTATCAATTCGGAAAGCCGTTAGTGCCGATAAACAATGCTCTACGGTGGAAACGGAAAAATTTTGGCCGCCAAGTGTTGTAGCGTTAGTTGTAGCTTTCACAAATTCAGCTCTTGTGGAGATAGCTGGTGACCCGGGAAGATCTTTTCGTACGATATAGATTCCAGTGTCCGGAGGGGCCGGGCAAAATGTCAGCCGAGTGGGTTCTCCCGTATGAAGTCCTATTCCATCCACATCGACACGTTTTTTGAGAGTTCTTTGTAAAAACATAATCGTACTTACTACAAGATTAATGCCAGAGAGTAAAAGGATCTGGAAAATTATATAAAATATTAAAATTACTAATGAAAACTCAACGTTTCAGCGGCGCACCTGATGTCGCGCCACATCATTGCGAGTACTTCTTACCACAGATTTGGTTCCAATTCGCAACAGCGCAGCAGGTCCTTAGTTAGGCTGTTAAAGACTCACGGCTTGGTCTTGCTAGAGTTTATCGTCGATGGGTAGGTTTTCTTGTATTCTATAATTATGGGTCGACTGGTCATATTATTCGTTTTCATAACAACTGTGGGTTGCGCCACTGCAGAACCGAAGCAATTTGGTATGGAAGATTATGACCAAGATTCTCAAGCTCATGGCGCAGCATTTCGGGTGGATGCTCTCAACACCAGAACGCCGATGGAGTTAAGTGCTCCTGATTGGAAGCCGATCCCCTTTTACTTTAAAGAGTGCACGGAAATCGGGCCACAATACTACTATTCCAAAACCGCCTATGAATGCATCTACCCTTAATTGACACCAGTAATTCAAGTTGAAAATTGATTCTTACGAGTGTTGCAGGGAATCGACTTGATTTTATTGACTCAAAACCTCAGTCTCGAATAAAACTGACCCACTAAAAACCTAAGAGTTGAAGGGGAATACCATGATTATTGGGGTACCAAAAGAGATTAAAATCAGCGAGAGTCGTGTTGGATTGACTGAAAAAGGGGTGCGACAGCTGGTTGAAGAGGGCCACACGTTGTTAGTGGAAAAAAACGCTGGCGTGGGCAGTATGATCTCCGATGAAGAGTATGAAGCAGTCGGCGCAGAAATAGTTGATACTAAAAAAGAAGTTTATGAGCGGTCAGATATGATCGTTAAAGTGAAAGAGCCATTACCTGACGAATATGATTTAATGCGAGAAAATCAAATTCTCTACACGTATCTTCACTTAGCTGCAGAGCCAAAGTTAACGAAAGTGCTTTGCGACCGCAAAGTAAAGGCGATTGGGTACGAAACCATTCAAAAAGAAGACGGCAGTTTGCCACTCTTGACACCTATGAGTGAAGTGGCTGGTCGAATGGCGACTCAAGTTGGAGCTTTTTATTTGCAAAAAGACCGGGGCGGTAAAGGGATTCTGCTTGGTGGTGTGACGGGAGTACAAAGAGGCCGAGTCGTCATCATCGGGGGCGGAGTTGTAGGAACAAACGCTGCAAAAATGGCTGTCGGACTGGGTGCTGATGTGACCATTTTAGACGTCAACCACTCAAGGTTAGAATACTTGGACGATATTTTTCAAGGGCGAATCCATACGCTTTATTCCAGCATGGTCAACATTGAGCAATCTGTCGCAAAGGCGGATCTTCTCATTGGAGGAGTTTTGATTGCGGGTCGAAAAGCGCCAAAACTTGTAACTAAAGAAATGGTAACCTCTATGGGTGAGGGGTCTGTGGTCGTCGATGTGGCTGTTGACCAGGGAGGGTGCATAGAAACTTGTAAACCAACAAGTCATACCAATCCCACTTTCGAAGTAGACGGAGTCATACACTACTGTGTACCGAATATGCCTGGCGTGGTTGCTAGAACCTCTACCTATGCGTTAACAAACGCCACAATGAAGTATGCATCAATGATTGCAGAAATGGGTGTCGAAGAAGCGATTCAAAAAGATAAAGCCCTCTATCATGGCCTGAATGTCTATAATGGATATGTTGCCTATGAGCCAGTGGCCCGTGACTTAGAAATGGAATATCGACCCTTCTCCCCACAGTGAAGTTTATAAATCGATAATAATGTGACCGAAAGTCTCTGTTGTTATAACAGGGACTTTTTTTTGAGAATAACGAGTTAGAACTTCATGGTGGGGGTGTCCGTATTTATTTTTTCTGGCGCTTACGATGGCGAGCTTCAAGGTTTTCAAACTCTTGAGAAGTTGGGCGGAAGAACTGGTGGCACTTCCGTGGTGACCCACGACAAAGTACTTTACCTTTTGTAAAAGCGGACTTTTAGACCAAATGTGTTCATCCATCGATATGGAATCACCGCTTATCAATATAACATTATCCACAACGTAAACTTGCGAGCTTCGATTTGGATTTGATTTGCTGCCTTGATGCCCGGAATAGATTTTACTAACCCACCTTTGATGTTTTTGATGGCAAACAAAAACTGACCGCAGCAGTCGATTTTTTTTAAAGCTTTTCGATGTATGAGCTTCCGTTATACAACTCATGGGAAGAATTTGAGAAGATTTTTTTAAAAAAGAAATATGATCCCAATCGAGATGAGTGAGATAAAATACATTTTTTCGATATCTACAATATTTTTGCAGAAGAATGTTTTTTGGGAAAAACTCACCCCCTACGTCAAAGTGTAGACAATAGCCCTCATTAATGAAAGTGACCCATTGTCCTTGCCCGACATTCCACACTATGAGCTTTTTAATATTATTTAGAGTAGGAAGTGGGTGTAGGAGAACTAGAAAAATTAATAAAGACTTTCTTTTCATAAAACATCCAGAGAATGATGGCATAAAACCAATATAAAATAATTGTTGGTGCATCTGGTGTTACATCAAAACTGGTGTAGGGAATTTGGCTGATAAATGTGAAGAACAAATCCCAGAGCTTTTGAAACCAAAAGTTGATCCACAAACGATGAGTTAAGAGATCTAAAAGGCACAGAGGAATGAGCAAAACGCCGAGAGCAGGAGTTAGTGTGGCGTTTACTAGAATGGAAAAGGGTGAAGGTGTTTGCCAGAGAATAAAAATAGGCAAGAGCAATATATAAAATAAAGGGCGGTTTTGAAAGGGGAGCTGGAGGGATTCTGATAGGCCAATATTAACCCACAAATAAAACTGAGCAAAAAGACCAAGAGACTAACCATTGAGGTTGAAAACATAGGCAAACAACGATGGGAGTTAGCAATTTCCATTTTATCGGCCAGTTCATTGATTGCGGTGGTCCAATTGTATTGTGAGCCAATAAATGGCGGACCTTGTGATAGAGGCCGAAATAAACAAGTGGCGGTATAGACAGCGATAGCCAGACTGGTACCAACATCTTTGCTTTCTTCTTTGGGGTAAAAATAAATAAATGAATCCCAGCAGAAATTGAAGATGAGCACCACTTGTCACAAACAGATGCAATAGTTCACTGTTTGCCAAAATCATTTTCTGACCACTTGAGGTAACTTTCTCCGCAAAGTACGGCTGAGGTAATTGATCCGTAAGGATGTTTTGGCGATAAATTTAGGCAGGTGCGATGTAAATCATCTGAGCTGATAAAAAGTGCTAAAAAATAGGGAAAAGATAAAAATAAAGGTTCGAGGAACTGCACCATTAATTTGCATTCTTTGAGTCACTGCAAAGGTAGAAATACAGATCCATCTATATAAAGACCAGTTGATTTCAGAGGGGTTCGAATATCGGATGTCAGAATCTTAAATTTTTACATTTAAAAGAGTCAAATTTGTTAGTTAACCTCTGTAAATACAGCTATTTACAAATTGCTGCAGGTTAGTGCAATTCGCTGAAAGCCAGTTTGGGATTTAAGTCCAGGGGATTTATACCCCGATCCTCCACAGGGGATGTGGATAATTCACTAAAAGTATGGGGATAAACTAAAAACGCACTGCACTATCCCCCTGACTTTCTTTTCATTTTTGAATTAGTTAGGATTTAAGTATGAGTAAGATTTCACAATTTAATTCCATTTTTCTGTTGGCTTCGGTTTCAGTTTTTTTTATCGGTTGCTCAACCTTTACATCTGGCGATAAATCCGTCGACTCGCAAGAGCTCAATCGTTTGCAACGAAAACTTTCAGATGCCAGTGATCGAATTGAACACTTAGAAGATAAAAATTCGATTTTAAAATCACTGCTCGCAGGAGGAGGGGCTTCTTCGTTGACTTCGTCTTCAGCGACCTCCCCGGCAATAAAAAATTCGACGGTACCTTCGAGCACTGGTTCGGCAATTTCAGACGTCCAGGCCGAAAAGAATGTTTTTAAAGAACAGGCACCAAGAGGCGATGAAAAGAAGATATATCATTATATAGTCACTGCTTTTAAAAGCAAAAACCTGTCCCGATTGATTGCCGGTCAGATAGCACTGGAGAAAGATTTTCCTGAATCGCCTTATTTAGATAATGCCATATACTTTGTTGGGAAAATACATTTACAAAATGGGTCTTTTGGACAAGCGCTGCGCCAGTTTGATCGAGTGATTAAAGAGTTTCCATTGGGCAATAAGCGGGTAAGTGCCATTTATGGTAAGGCACAGACCCATCTAAAAATGAACTTAATCAAGATGGCTCGGGACTCCTATAATCAAGTGGTAAAGGAATATCCAAATAGTTTAGAGGCGAACCGTGCTAAAATTGAAATTAGATTGCTGAAAGGCAAGAAAGCTTAAGTAAACCTAAGTGAACAAGGAAGTTCCAGTGATATTAAAACGAGCTTTTATTATATTTCTTCTCAGTTTAACTGTGAGTTTTTCTTATGCCCAAGATGATGATTTGTCGGAGCTCTCAGAACTGGAAAGCGAATTAGAGTCGCTTGAGCAACAAGATTTTGGCGACGAGTCCTTCAGTGACGATATGGTTGAGGATTCATTTGCTGACGAAGAGGGTTTTTTTGAAGAAGACTTGGAGACGGCTGATGAGAGCGCTCCGACTTCTGAGGACGCCGAGTTGGATGAGCTTTTTGATGAAGAAGAAGCCACCCCAGTTCAAGAGCAAATTGTTGATGATATTGATTCATTTGAAGATGTTGAAGAGACAACCGTCGAAAATGAAGTGTTCGAGTCACCTCAGGAGCAGGTTGTTGATCTTGAGGAGAATAATCAACTCTATGAAGAATACCAACCCGATGCACCAGATTTAAACTACGAAAAGCAGCTTCACCAGGTCTATCAAGATCATTACAGCCAACCCATATCAAGCAGTGAATGGGCGGGCATCACAGGTGAGCGAATTGTCGAAAAATATGTGATCCAAGCGGGAGATACACTATGGGATGTCAGCGATACGTTTTTCGGGGATGGATTTTATTGGTCTAAGGTTTGGTCTTTGAATAGCGAAATTGAAAATCCGCATATTATTGAACCTGGAAATTTAATCAAATTCCAATTGGGTGACGTGGACGATGCTCCTGTGTTTGCCATACTCCGCAAGACCGGCTCCAGCGAAGCTACTTTTGTGTCAAAACAAGCGTAGCGCCAACAAGAGGGTAATAATGAACTGGAATTCGGCACGGAGGATGAAATAGAAATACCACCGCCGTTAGTGGATCCTGTTCCTGTTGTAATGAACCTTCCGCCAAGTCTTCTCCCGGCTTTACAACCCAAACTGACAAAGACCGAGTACAAAGGTACAAGGGGCTTGAAGGGGATTCAGGATCTCATGAAAAACTTGAAAAACTCGAAAGGTTGTTAATTTTTATATTACAGAAGAATTACTCCCGGGGTTTTGGCAGAATTATTGAGACCGAAGTGGAGCTTCTTCTGCGGACCTCTTCAATTTGTATATGTTGAAGTGAAGGCGAACTCAAAGGTCTGGTGATATTGTTCGTGTGATCGAAACCGTAGGTGAACTGGATGCGAAAATCTTTTGCCGGCGACTTAACGGAATTACCGTGATCATTACCGCGCGGATTATTGTCGAAGTTTTAGGGGTGAGATTGAAATTAGAGAAATAAATGCCTCAATAGTTTCAAATCGAGTGCCTTCATGGTCCATTCCTCTAGGAGTTTGAAAGAATATTCCCTGAAGCACATTGGGAGTAATGACTTGGATAGCACTGCGGATGATATCCAAGGTAGAGTTGGTTTGGCAGCCATAACTAGAGCCTCGATGATCATTGCCATCGCCAACCCCTTTGTTCGGATCATAGGTTTCATAGGCAGGAGTCGCTGTAAACAATATTCCAGCTCCGATATCTTGCGGACAGGGGGCTGAGATCATTGAGTTGGACATATCGACCATGATAATATAATTGCGATTGGAGCGATAGCTGATGGGCGCATCCATGGTATTGCTATCTAAGGAAGTACTGGTGCTCACGTTCATGGGTGCACGAACTAGATTCACATCACTGCATTGTTGGAAAACAACAGCAAGGCTGAATAGAAAAGTAAAAGACGCAATAAATTTTGTGGTTCGATTTGAACCTAATCCCCTCATCCGCATATTCTCATTTTAGACTATCATATAAGTTAAGAAATCATCTCACAATTCGCTAATATTCATGTATCAATTTGAGAATCCGGTGAACTCAGTTTTGACAGTCACTCAATACTTAGACACCCTCATTGGCTTAATTCTACAGTAATTAGGGGACCAATTGAATCGGTCAGGCCCATATTAAAAATGACTGCGGTTTGAAGTAGGTAGGATTTTCCGCATTTCACGCCTTTGGTCGGAGGCTATTGAATTTATATTCTTTGATTTTTAAGAACTGCCCTCGGTAAATGTTGCTTTTTAATTGAATGTTCTCGATGGGTTTTGCCCAAATAATTCCCTCTTCTCAGCCCTTCACTCTCATGGCAGCGGCAGCGTCTCAAGCAACGCGAATTGCCCTTCGGGCACCGCATGGCTCGATACGCATCGCCATTCGAGAAGCAAGGGCTGAGAAGATGGAATTATTTGGGCAAACCCATCAATCTACCGGATTTAATTTAAATCGAATTTAACTCAAAGAGAGTTCCCATTTATTTATGTAGGCCAGATAGAGTTCCAGGTGTTTTTGTAGGTTCTCACATTTCTTCGTTGTACACCAGGATCGTCGAGCGAGGCGCTTTATATCTGACCTTAGCTTTGCGCACCTCTGATTTAAGGGGCATGTTTTTTAAGATGAGAAGTATGACAGTGAGGGCAATTTTTCATGACTCAAGAAGATTGCAAAACCTGTAAGGCGCTAAATGAAGTTTAACTTGGGCGCAGAGGTAGTCTCCGACGGAATTCGGACATCTCTTGGCAACATTTATCGAGGGCAGTTCAGGCAACTTTCGGAGATCGATTCAGATAAAGGGCTGTTAAAATAATACCGGCACCTAATAAAGTTACAAAGTGAGCTTGTTCATCAAAAAACAACCACCCAAATATAAAGCTAATAACCACTCCCACATACTTAACAATACTCACTTTTTTCATTAGGTTTTGCTGATAACTAATTGTCATCAAATATTGAGAAATCATTGTAAGCGCGGCAAATATAAAAATATGAACCCAAGCTTCCAAGGAGGGCGCGACCCAGTTTTTCCATACAGCTACGCCGGTCAGCGGGAAAGTCACCAAAGGAAAGTAAAACACCACCGTCATCGGGTGATCAGTAGTTCGTAAAAGTCGAATACAATTGTAGGCAAAAGCAGAGCAAACGGCAGCGAAGACCCCTACGCCGGTCACGACATAGGAGAGTTGAATATCTCCTACGTTCATAACTAAAACACCCAGAAACGCGAGAACAAAAGCAAACCCTTGTCGTTTTCCCGCAGGTTCGCCAAAGAAAAATGTGGCTATAATTACGGCAAAAAGAGGCGACAAATATTGGATAGTTGCAGCTGTACCTAGCGATGCGTTTTGAATGGTGTAGAAAAAAAGAACAACACCTAAGGTGCCAAATATTCCGCGAGCCAAGAGCAGCTTTTTGTTATTGCCTAAAACACTGACACGTTTAAGGCGCATATAAATAAAAGCTATAACTAGTATAAATCCGGCCCGAAAAAACGCCCATTGATAGTAGGGGATTTCGGGGTGGGCTTTAACAAGGGAGCTGGCAATAGCGAAAAAGATGACGGCAATGAACATTTGTCCCATAGGGCAGAACTTCCTTTGCTAAACGCGCAAAGTCAATGATTTCGATCATTATAATATCTACAAACCTCGTGGTATGATTTTTTGAATTTTTTAAAGGGGGACGTGTGAAACGGATTTCGTGGAAACAACCAATGGTTGGATTATTAAGCTCAATTCTAGGATTGAGTATGGCATTAGCAACACCATCAACAATTCATTGGGTAAAAATAAAAGCAAAAGATAAGGTACAAAGATCAGCAATCGCTGACACGGGCATTACCATAGAATATGTCGGTGAAGATCATGTTACGGGCTTGGCCAACAGTAAAGAGCTAGAGGCATTGAAAAGTAATTTCGAACTAGAAGTGAACTTTCCGATGACTCCTGAAATGATGGATTATCCTGACGAAGACAGTAAATTTCATAATTATGATGAGCTCTATAGTGCACTTCAAGAACTTGCCGGTGCAAACGGTGATATCGTATCGCTCAATTCCATTGGTAGAACCCATGAAGGTAGAGAGATCTATACAGTTCGAATTTCCGCAGACTTAGCAAATGCTTCGGATCTTCCTGGAATCATTTTTATGGGTGGACACCATGCACGTGAGCATATTTCTGTAGAGATGCCATTGATGTTAGCACAATACTTAGTACGTGAGTACAGAGCACAAAATGCGGAAGTGGTTCGATTGGTTCAGACAAGAGACATTCACATCGTTCCTATAGTGAACCCCGATGGTGCTGAACATGATATTGCTCAAGGGCGATATAAAATGTGGCGCAAAAATAGAAAGAACAATGGCGATGGATCATTTGGTGTCGATCTCAACAGAAACTATGGGTTTAAGTGGGGAACTGGTGGATCAAGCAAAAATAAAAGTTCTGATACCTATATGGGTGAACAGCCTTTTTCTGAGCCCGAGACTCAAGCTATTAAGAGTTATGTTGAGTCCAACAAAAATATCACAATTTTACTGAGCTATCACACATTCTCTGAGTTGATACTTTTTCCATGGGGCCATAAGTATGATTCCATTGAAGATAATAAGGCTTTTAGAGTACACGAGACGATGGCCAATAGAATGGCTCAATGGAATCGATACACTCCACAACAAAGTTCTGATCTATATATAGCCAGTGGCGATACTACGGATTGGTCCTTCGGTGAGCACGGGATTATTTCATTTACTTTTGAATTAGATCCAAAGAATTTTTGGGAAGGTGGCTTTTATCCAGGTCAGGATAAAATCGACGTCGTGTTTAGAAAAAATATTAATCCAGCGCTCTACTTGATTGATTTTGCCGATAATCCATATCGGTCTATCGAACCCAGCCATAAGAGATATGGACTTTCTTCTCCTATCATTCAGTAATTTTTTTTAGAATTTAAAAGTTAAAAGGCCACGGAATCCGTGGCCTTTTTATTTTGAGGGATATTCTTTTAAATCTGTTTAATCGTCGTCGTCGTCATCATCATCGTCGTCGTCATCGGCGTCGTCAGAGCCCGCAGGTGGAGGGTCAAGCGGTACAATCTGCTCTTCCTCGACTTCATAATTAACGGTGATTGTTGTTCCTGCTGCAGGTGGTATATCAAAAATGACTTTTCTATCAACCACTGTAAAAGCGGTACCATGATAAGGTAGAAATTCAACTTTTACAGATTCAGGTATTGGCTTTTGTGACAGCGTTACATTGTTAAGAAGTACGCGAGCTCTTTCACCGATGCTGGCCAGTCCAGAGCTGTAGTCGTCGTCGCATATACTCATAGTGATACCGTTTGTGATGCTGGCAAATTCTGCTACGTGTGTACCATAGACCTCGCCAAAGCCACCGCTTTGCTCATAGGCACAGTCTCTATCGCCCGGCTCAACAATTACACCATGTACAGATAGGTTCTTCTCAGGAAATATCTGATTTTTAATGGCGAGTACCTTTCGAGGCTTCATTGCATTGGATGGGCCAGAACTCATTTCATCTTCGTCACTAATGACTATGACAGCCAAATCGGCATCCGATCGGAAAAACTCTGCATTGTCCGTGTCTGCTAATTCAAGGGCCATCGATAATGCCATTAATGGTTGCTCGTCGATACTTGGACAGTTTGAATTGCACCCTTTGGCTTCATCCTGCACCACGGTGTCGAGAAACAGTTTATTATATTTAGGTACATCTTTGGTTAACACTTTAAGGCCAGTGTCGCCAAACTTCATTAGATGCCCTTTCATTCCATATCGACCATTTGATACGTCAGTGTTTGTAACGGCGATTTGCCAGTCCACATCGCTGATCTCATCAATAAAGTCCTTGAGCCTTTTACCAAGCTTTTGTTGTTCGGCTATCATTGATGCCGAGTTATCAACGATCACTAAAATATCCAACTTTGGATTTTTCGATTGTTGATAAAAGGATTCTGTAAATCCTTTGTTATTTTTTTTGGCTGGCTGCTCTTCAACGGGTAGCTGAGTGAACTCAACATCCGAACAGTTAGCTAATATAAGGGTAAGTGTTATTAATATTACCCGTAGACTTAGACCACACATTTTAGCCCCCCTTTAGTCTTACGACTATAGAAGAGCAAGCCATGTGCCTAGTTTATGGTGACCCAGACCATGGTCTTATTTACGGACTTAAGTGCTTGAAAATGTGCGAGTAATATTCATTTTGAAGATCAAAAGTGACTAGACTTTTTTCGGTAAAATTCGACAAAACTTTTGATGTGTAAAATTCAGCGACGAATTTTTTGAAAAAAAACTGTTTCAAAATCGATCGAATGGAGCGTTTTTACTGGACTATAGTATTGCGCATCAACCTTTGTCTGGCGCTGTGGCAGTGCATTTAGGCCGATTGTTCCAAAAAAGTGTCGATGTATTTTACTGGACCACTTCGTCGGTGAATTGGAGGAGGCGTTCAGTAATTGAAGGCTCCAACGCAGAATGTCCAGCTTGAGGTTCGATATGCAGTTCTATTTCAGGCCAGGCTTTTTTCAAATCAATAGCACTTTCTACGGGGCAAACTACATCATACCGACCATGAACAACACGAGTGGGGATATGTTGAATTTTATCTACATTTTTCTAAGATGTAATTGGTCCGAATCCGTAAAAATATTATTGGTAAAGTAGTGACATTCTATTCTTGAGAATGCAATGGCCAAATCCGGGTCGCTAAAATCTTCAATGGACGATTTTTGTGGATGCAAAAACAAGTGGAAGCCTCCCATTGTGCCCAACCTCTAGCGGCCTCTAATTGAGTTGGATTTATCTTCTCCAGTAAGCCTTTTAAAGTATGCCGCAACGAGATTGTCTCTTTCGTTCTCGGAATGGGCGCAAGAAAATATTTTTCCCAGTGGTCTTTGAAAATGCGACTGGCGCCCTCTTGGTAAAACCAATGGATCTCGTGAGGACGGCATAAAAGATCCCACGGAGCAATAGACTTCGTACTCTATTTTGATGGTGAATAGCATAGATCAGCGCCAATGTGCTTCCCCAGCTCCCGCCAAATACATGCCAAGAATCTATGTTAAATTTCTCTCTCAACTGTTCAATATCATTGATGAGATCCCAGGTTGTATTTTGCCTCAACTCAGCGTGGGGAGTACTTTTGCCAGCTCCTCTTTGATCAAATAAAATTATATGAAACTTGTCAGGATCAAAAATCGACGATAAATGGGCGATATTCCTCCCCCTGGGCCTCCATGGAGAAAAACCACTGGTATGCCCTCGGGGTTTCCGCACCGTTCGTAATAAATGGTATGTAGATCAGAAACGGGCTCCATTCCAGCATCGAACGGAGCAATTTCGGGATAGAGTTTCGCTTTTGATTGTTCTATCAAATTCAAATATAAAACCTTTCAAATTATTTTTCTAAGACTGCAGCTACGCCCATACCTCCGGCAGTACAGACGAGATCAACCCTCGGCCAGATCCGGCATCATTAATGATCTTAGCAAGACCACCAATGATCCTTGCTCCCGTGGCAGCGAAAGGGTGACCTACGGCGACACTACCACCTTTAATATTCATCTTAGAGCGATCTATCGAACCTAAAGGCGTGCTCAATCCCAATCGCTTCGAACAGTACTCTTCAGATTCCCAAGCTTTCAACGTGCACAACACTTGTGCAGCAAAGGCTTCGTGAATTTCATAAAAATCAAAATCCTGTAACTTAATATTTGCTCGTGTGAGCATTTTGGCAACGGCGACAGTTGGCGCCATGAGCAACCCTTCTCCGGCCACAAAATCAACGGCGGCCGTCTGGCAATGTGTGAGATAGGCTAAAACGGGAAGGCCGTTCTTTTGAGCATATTCTTCAGAACATAATAAAACAGCGGCGGCACCATCCGTGAGGGGAGTGGAGTTACCGGCGGTCAAAGTACCTCTTTCAGAGCGATCAAAAGCCGTTCGTAATTTGGAGAGTTTCTCGATGGTCGTATCACCTCTCATATTGTTATCAACGGTAACATTTTTAAAAGGCGTAATAAGATCATTATAAAAACCCTCTTCATAGGCTTTTGCTGCATTGATGTGACTGTGATAAGCCAATTCGTCTTGTTCTTCACGGCTAATGTGCCACTCTTTTGCCATTAATTCACAGTGTTGCCCCATGCTTAATTTTGTTCTCGGCTCCATAACACCAGGAAAAACCGGCACGAGTTCTTTTGGGTTGGCGAGCAATCCCGAGAGGCGCTTCACTTTTCCCATAGGTGTTTTCTCTTTAAATGCCTTGAGCATTCTGTGAGAAAATTGTTTAGAAAAGACAATGGGTAGATCCGAGTTGGTGTCAGTGCCAGCAGCTATACCCACATCTATTTGCCCTAATGCGATCTTATTGCCAACCAACATGGCCGCTTCTAAGCTAGTACCACAAGCTTGTTGAATATCATAGGCGGGGGTGTTGGGAGACAACTGTGTACTTAAAACAGTCTCTCGGGCCATATTCCAATCGCTACTATGTTTCATCACTGCACCCAGCACCACCTCACCAATTTCTTCACCAGAAAGGTTATATTTGGCCACAAGTGAATTGACTGCATGGGAGACCAACTCTCTATTGGAAATACCCATATAGGCACCCATTGAACGACAAAATGGGATTCTTTGCCCACCGACAATAGCTACACGACGAATTTCAGACATTCTTACCTCTTATGTTAAAACGGGGTTATCATCGCACGATTGGGTCGTTTCAGCCAACGGGACTTTTTGTTTGAACACTAGCATCAAATAGCCAGATAATGGGGTATGTCCTTATTTTTAACTCCGCAAGAATTCATTCAGGCTAAAGAGCACTATCAGCTGGGATTTCTTACCACAGAAAAACCCAACTCTCTCACAACGGGTTTATCGCAGGTTTGTAAGGCCGACATTTCAAAAGCACTAGAGATTTTAAAAAATGTGGACACAATTGCTTTAAAAAACAGCTTAAAATTTCTACCCTCGCTTGAACCGCTGAGTCGAAATATTCAATCGGTCTTAAACAAAAATGGGCGCATCTTTATTGTGGGTTGCGGGGCTACTGGGCGTTTGGCACTCAGTTTGGAGTACCTGTGGCGCCGAAAATATGCACAATCAAACACTGTGACTGCATTTATGGCGGGAGGGGATATCGCCCTAGTCAGCTCACTCGAAGGCTTTGAAGATCGCCCCGATTATGGCGAAAAACATCTGACCCAGTTAGGTTTTACTGAAAAAGATATATTAATAGCGGTCACTGAAGGTGGGGAAACCCCCTATGTGATCGGAGCTGCTTTAGCCGGAGCTTCACTGTCAAATTATCCTGCATTTTTTTTATACACAAATCCAAGGGAAGAAATTCAAAGGATCGAAAGGTCTCGGCGAGTTATTAACCATAAAAATGTAATTGATATTTCCATACCTGTGGGCTCGATGGCACTTGCGGGTTCCACACGAATGCAATCCTCTACAGTTTTAATGATGCTTCTCGGGCACTGTATGGGGTTGACCTCGCTACAAGACTTGAATGAGTACGTTGAAAAAATGCTCAAGATCCAATTAGAAACGGATTACCAAAAATTGACAGTTTTTACAGAATTTGAGGCCCATCAATTGGCGAATAATAGACGTACACTGTATTCAGTTAATGACCTCGTATTGCCAGTTTTCACGGACACAACAGAAAGGGCGCCCACCTTTTCAATGGTGCCCATGTCCACTTGGGAATCTATGCTGCAAAAGGAATCCTCTCGAATTCAAGTCATGGTACGAGGTACAAAAAATTCCACCGATGCATGGGGTAAGATGCTGCTGCGTACACCCCATTCGCTGCAATGGCAGGAAGAGCGAACACAATCGAGCTATATTTACCAATGTGACTTCAGTGAATCCTTCGGAGAGCGTTGGAAAAAACAATTTGACGCTTCACAAATTAATTTGGATGGAGAAAATCAAGCGTTTCTAATCAGTGGCGATTCGCTGAACGTTAAGTTTAATTTAAACTGTAGTGATGATCTCTCCATGCATTTGATGGTAAAGATGCTCCTCAACGCGCACTCTACGGTGATGATGGGGCGAGAGGGTCGATTTGAGAGTAATATAATGACCTGGGTAAAGCCCAGCAACGGTAAGCTCATAGACAGAGCTGCAAGATACGTGATGTACTTGATGCATCAAAACGGCTACGAAGAATTCACCTATGAGACGATCATCAACAAAATCTACGAGATCAAATCAATTATTGCTAAAGATGAATCGATTGTAATGAAATGCTTTGAATCACTGGCCCAACAAAACCAACGTGAACTACTTCGCATACTCCACTGCCAATGTTTCGCGAACAACCGTTACTCGGATCGTCCCAGGGTAAACCAATTCTTCTTCGATTTTTTTTGCCAATTCCTGACTTAACTCCATGGACTTCTGGTCATCGATGACATTGGCGTCCACCATGACTCTCACCTCACGGCCGGCACTTAGAATAAAAGTCTGCAGGACTCCCGGCATGCTCGAGCCAATGCGTTCCAACTCGTGCATTTTGTGCATGTAGGTTTCGGCGGTAGAGCGACGAGCTCCAGGTCTTGCACCAGAAATCGCATCGGCAGCAATTACCAAGTAGGCGAGATCTGAATTGGGTGTTTCGTCATAATGGTGGGCCCTTACGGCATGAACAATATCTTGTTTCTCACCATGTTTATCAATAAAGTCAGCACCAATAACGGCATGGCCACCATCTATACTGTGGTCCATCGCTTTTCCTAAATCATGTAACATTCCAGCTCTTCTGCCTTTACGGATGTCCAGCCCAAGCTCTGAGCTCAACAGGCCGCAAAGCCAACCCACTTCGGCACAATGAAAGTATTGGTTTTGGGAAAATGAATATCTATAACGAAGGGCCCCCATCATATCTCTGATTCCTGGGTGAACGCCTTGTAGATCCAACTCTTTGGTGAGCCGATTGCCGTCGGTTCTAATTTTCTTGAAAAGCTGTTTCTTAGATTTCTTAACCAGCCGCTCAACCGTGTCTCTATTCACGGATTTTTCGCGCATCAATTTATCCAATGTGATTCGGGTTAACTCACGTCGAACAGGGTCGAACCCCGACACATTTAAAAATAATTTTTCTTCGACAGCGGTCAGGTCCACACCAATCAACTCTTCGATAAACGGGATGTTTTCGTGGTGCTCGCCGAGAGTTCGCTTCATGTTTTCCATAGAGGAAAAATGTATGTTTTGTATGCCACGCTCAGAGCAATAGGGCCTTTGAAATCGATGCAGGGCTGAACCTAGAACTCGCTTAGCCCTTTTCTCTACTTCGATGTAAAAAATCTCTTCCTGCAACTGGGTATTCTTCGTCACTTGAGACTTTTCTTCTTGTTCAAGTTGAATTTTCAACTTTTCTTTCATATCGCTCAAGTTAATGTTTTGATGTCGTGCCAGCGCTTCTACGTATTCTTTTTTATTTTGCTCGAGTCGCTGTTTTTTACAGGAATGGGATTTTAAATTTTACGCAAAAAAAGATTCTGTATTTTAAAACTTTTGTTGTCGCTCATTCAAACGCGCGTTTTTTTCACTCAAGAGTTGTTTGATTTCTTCCTGTTTTTCTTCAAATTGGCGAGTCTGTTGTTCGATGCGTTCTTGTATTGGAATTAGTTCCGCTTCCAATTTTTCTTGAAGGACCTCTGCAAAGTCTTTGCTACGTTCTTGAACATCATCGATTAGCTCGTGGGCACGATCTTCGGCTTCATCTAAGATGTCTTTTGCGGTTTTTTCCGCGATGTTTACAAGGTGTTTCTTTTTGAACCAGCTCAGTACAAAACTGATGATGAGTCCAAATGCTAGTCCAGAAGCGATTACCACGAAAATCATTAAATTCCTCACAATATCAACAAGTTATTTTGTTTTAGATGATTCCCCTGAAGAGTTCAACGAAAACGACGCGATCTGAAATCAACGGATCTTAATAGAAGATTATACTGCGTCGCAATAGACGTCTTACTTTGAGAGGCGATAAAAGAGATAACTGTCTGAAATAACGCAGTAATTATATTTAATGACCGCTCGGGAATTCCGATAATAAGTGGGTAGGGAGGAGCGGGCCTTGGCAGACAACGAGCTCACATTAAAGCGAGGAGAAATTCTTTTTAGTGAGGGTGACCCCATCGACCATATCTTTATGGTGAAGTCGGGGCGAATTAAACTCGTTGTAGAGAGAGGTGGCACCCGAATAGAGCTTTTTGATGTGGTAAAGGGTCAACTACTCGGTGACGAGGGGATTCTCAACCCAAAAGCGAAGCACTTCGCGACGGCCAGTTGCGAAACTCAAGTTAAATTTATCAAAGTGCCCATAGAAATTTTGCGTTCACAAACAGAAAAAGGTCCTCCGGGCCTTCGGGTTTTTATGAAAGGCATGTCGGATGATTTAAAAACTCTTCGACAAGAAGGTTAAAAGTCAGATTTTGGAAGGGGATTCCAACCCAATTCCAGACAAAATGATTCAAGAGTATTTGGTTGCATTGGCATCATCGCACAACATGCAGGACACAGTTATACAGAATACATGGAGCGCCAGGAAAAAAACACGACGCCTTTTCAGCAGTCTCAGAGCGTCAAGCCGGAAGTAAACCCCAATGCTTCAGAATCAAGTGTTGTATTGCAATGGGTGAGTTTGAAACTCTATGCATCTCGGTTTTTTCTTGAGTCCCATCGAAGAATTGAGTTTGCGTTGCAAATTCTTGAAAAGCTAAAACTAGTTGAGCAGGTTTGGGAAAAAGACGAGCACAATCAAGACGTACTAAAAGAAGTGATCATTCACCAACCCAGAAAAATTGAAGCCTTGGCGGAATTTTATCAATATCACCTTTATAAAGGCGGCAAACCTGAGATTCTTCGCGTCGACAATATGGCCTGGAATATTGCCAAATGTTTAGTGGAGTTTTCGGAGGGTTTGGAGCCAGATTTTCGCGGGTCAACTCAAGCGGACTTTCACGGGTTTTCCGCATTTATAAATGAAAAAATAGGTGTCGATTTTAAAGCGGACCACATCTCTCTATTAGAACGAAAGGGTTTGTTCGCAAGACGCCAAAATAACAAAGACAATGTAACACTGTCGTTTGATAGAGATGAGTTTGAGTCGGTTTCATTTTACTGGACGATCCTTAGAGAGGTCGCGGCATTAAACAGTACGGGTGTGGTGAATCCAAAAATAGATTTAGGCCTTCCAAAGGTGACCAAATCAGAAGGGCCTTCCTGCCCATCTTGTTCCGCGACAATTGTTGCACAGGCTAAATTTTGTTCTGAGTGCGGACACAAAATAGAAGAAGCGGCATAACAAACCCACATCGGACTATCTGATCTATTTAGCCTTTCGATTTAACGCTTTCTCTTTTCTCTCTTGTTCGCTTTGCAGCTCCAACAACTCTTGAGCTTCTCTTTCTTTCCTTTGGGCGTAATTTTCACGTATCCAGTTTCGGGCGTATTTTAAAAACACTTCATTAATGCCAAAGTAGATAAAAGAAGAGGTGTATTGCGGGTTGCCTTTGTCGTCAGGAGCATCAATGACATGATAAAATTTCGCAGCCAGCATTTTGCCGGGCGCCTGTTCATAAATGGACCCATGTAGATATAATATTACCCCAGGTTTAATTGGTATTTTATCGGTAATGCTGGCCCCATACTCAGCAACCGCATTGAGCCTAACGGGACGACCAATATGGGCGTCTATATTCGTTTCAACGAAATTTAAATTAAAAATACTGTAAATCGAATATTTACTTTGAAGTGCCTGCGAAACCAGTGAGAAAAGGGCTTTTCGGGCGCTAGCATTGTGAATAATGCTGACGATATGCCGATTCCATGGCGGATTTTTCATAAGGGTTTCATCAGGATCAACAATAATAAACTGAACGATTGAATCTCTACGAATTAATTTTTTATCTTTGCATTTCGCTACAAATTGCTTAACCCAGTTATTTACATTTTCTGAAATAAAATCTCTATGAACGATCACAAGGTCAATTTTTGACAGTTTTGGATTCCGTTCGGCATTTGCAGCTTTTGGCTGTTTTCCGGATTTTTGCTGTAGTGGCGGCTTGATTTCAATTTTAACTTCGTTGTCGCTCAATTTAGTAAACTCAAAGACCATCAATTTTTCTTCATCGTCACTGGTCTCAATATCACTCAACTTTTTTAATGGTTCATCAGTTTTTGCCTCTTTAAGTCCTTGCTCTAAAATTACTCGAGCGATTTCAGTATTAAATATTTTTTTCCAATCGCCAGGCATGTCAAAAAAGCGTGATGCTTTGAAACCTAAAAATTTGTCGTTTTCAGAGAACTGAGTAAAAAGAGTGACTAGAGATTTGGTTTCTGGATCTACACTGAAGACAATACTTCCAGACGTAACATCATCTAAGTCTGCCATAGAAGCGTTTTTTGAGGCTGATTCGGAAAAGTACCTATCATGCAATGTTTTATAATCTGACTCATAAGAAGCTTCAATGTCGTAGAAAGTTTCGTTTAACTCTTGTTGAATTGAAAAGCACGAAGGCTCATGATCCAAAACCAGAACTTGCTTGGGCTGAAGCTCGACACCGCTGATATTTTTACCCGGTTTAAAGACTTCTTTTCGACTATTTATAAAATCTTGAAAATGCGGGGATTGGTCATTGATAAAATTATTGATAAAGGTACTGTTTTCTCTGGATAAACAATAAAAATTAAATCGAATTAGGTAGCCGTCATTTGGGTCCTCACTAATGGGTTCGTAACTGGAAACTCTACAGGGTATTTTTAGTGGATTGTTTTTATCAAAACATAAATAGACGTTAGCTAGACTGCAGGGCGCAATTCGAATTGAACTATAAATTGTGAAGCCACTGCGCGTGACCCTGGAGACCGATGACTTTTTAGAAACTTCAACTTCGAATTTAACGGGTTCAGAGAATAAATATTTAGGATCTGCCTTTTTGGGGAGCTCTGCAATTATTTGGATTTTTTGTAAAAACAGCAACCGATCAATGGGAAGATATATGATATCTAGAACCTGCGGATGAATCAAACTGGATTTTTTGACTCCATCATCTTCAAATTTAGTTATAATAAATTTAGTCGGGTGCTTGGGGGCAAAGCCATGCTCTTTGAGTTTGACATTCATTCGCCCTATAAAATCTTGGATAAGTTCTGTCATGCAGTCGAGTCGGACTATAACGATATCAATAGTTGCCAGCCTATTATCGTGGTCGTTTTCTTTATCATAGTATGCGTCTTCGAAGTCCTTATACGACAAGAAATAGTCACAACTATGGGAGTCCATTTCCTTGACATAGTTATTCATTAATTCCGCGACTTTTTCATCTTGTTCAATAATGAGAATGTTTGCCAATGCATGCCTCAGCTGTCAGTTTATTAAATGAACTTTAATTATAAATGACCATTTACAATTGTTGAATATCTTTGTAATAATTCGAATGTCCCCTGACTTTATATCAGGGTCTTTTTTTGTCGATTAAGGAGAAAAATCATGCGCCCACAGGTCGAAAAATTCGTAAACAAGGTTAATGGTCTATATGAGGTAGACTATGGTGACTTTAAACGTAAAGTTGGTCAGTACTTAAGGCAACTCGATCAAGAGGAAGGTCTGGACGCGAAGGATCGATTGTTGATTAACGAAATTCGAAACCAAGTTGTATTTATGGGGCCAGGTGATGTTGAGATGGGGCGTAAACTCACTCTAGAGCTAGCTAAAAAGCTAGGGTAATCGAAGTTGAAGTCTGCATCACATATTATGGGTTGGCCATTTTCGTTAAGACCCTGGGTATACTCCAGCGAAAACACGTCTTGGAAAATCCATTGGTCAGCAAAATGCCGAGGAGTTTTATAAAAAATCTTTGGGCTGTATACGGGAAAAACTAAATTATTTATGTGGTAGGGTCCCAAAGTTGCAGCCTTATTGGGCCGTCGTTGAAGACGAGCCTGAATCTCGCAACTTTTTTAGTGATTATCCATTTCTTGCGCAAGCCGAAGGTGGTTTGGGTGACCGACTTTATGCCGTAGATAAAACCTTATCTGAAAAGCATGATGTAACCCTTTTCATGGGAGCCGATTCGCCTCAAATTCCGTTTGAAGTCTTGGATCAGGTTTTTTTTCAGATTGAAGACATTAAAAATAAAAACGGAAAAGCTCCCTGGTGTTTTATCGCTCCCACATTTGACGGTGGGTTTTGGTTGTTGGCAAAAAACAATCAACTAGAAAAAAAAGCATGGACCTCGGTCAAATATTCTTCACCAACAACTTGTGAAGAGTTAATAAAGCAAATGCAGAGTAGAGGTTTCAGCCTATCACAATTTTCTGATGTGCAATTCGATGTGGATACTTACGAGGATTTGATAAAAGTGTTAGATCAGTTTAAGGAACAAAAGCCCACTCCCTGCCAAAAAGAAATGTTAGAGTGGGCGATGAAGTTGGATTGAACTACATGTTTTTGTAGTCTGGACCGGCTCCACCTTCGCGCGGTTGCCAGCGTGGCCCAAGAACATCCGTTGCTTTACAATCTACACAGTTGGGAGCATTGACAACAAGTTTGTCCCCCTGCCGCTCATAAACTCCTGCCGGACACATGGCTTCATAGAATTCAGCCACTTCAGGCGTAATATCTTTTCCTACAGTAAGGTGCTGTGGAATGTCGTCTCGGGTTTTATTTCCTGAAAGATAAACAGCATCGACTTTACTGATGCCAATCTTTTCTTTGTTGTTAGGCTTGTACTCTTTGAGTTCTTCATCATCACCTTCAAACGGACCGGACAACGGTGGAAATGCTCCACCAGTTAAAGTCATAAGTCCGGCTTTAACACCCCCGGCATAGAAACCGGATTTGAAAGCATGTCGCATATTTCTTACTTTTTTCATATCAGAATAAATGACTGAATTCTTAATTGAATCATCATAGGCGCAGAGGGTTTGACTGCTTGTATCTTGGTTTTTCAATGCCTGAAAAGCACTACGAGCGGCATAAATCCCACTGAGCATAGCATAGTGAATCCCTTTAAGTGCTGGAACATTCACAAATCCAACGGCATCTCCCGCCATCATTAGTCCATCTCCATGTAACCTTTTGGCAGTGAATGAAACCACCTTCAGGGATGGTTTTAGCGCCCCATTCGGTAAAGTTCACCGCCTCTAAATACTCTTTGAAATAGAGGGGTGTTGTTTCACATTATAATCGGGCATGGACATCAATGTTAGTATCTTTATAATCTAAACCGGCAACCAGGCCGATTGAAACAGTTCCATCGCCTTGTGGATACATCCATGAACCACCAAAGCAGTCTTTGGGTAACGGATAACCTAAAGTATGAGTTACGTTTTTAGGTTCTTTACTTTCCAGAGTTCTTTAACGCCCAAGGCGTAGATTTGGGGCGACTCCGGTTCAATATTTTGCCACTTGAGATAGGCTTGGCTTAATGCTCCTCGAGTACCCTCAGTGAGCACGGTAATGCGTGTAATATCTGTCGCTGGCATAGATTCAGCCAGAGGGCAAGCGCCATCTCGATCCAAACCAGCTGGAGTTATTCTTAATTCTGACGACAGCATCACCTTTTGTCAGCAATGAGTCCGCAGGAAAGCTATTTAAAATATTGACTCCCAGCCTTCTGCCTTTGCGCCTAGCCAGCGGCAAATTTCGCAAATAGATGCCACATAGTTTCCGTTATTATGCATCGTGGGTGGAGTGGGGATTCTTAAGCTGCCACTACCAGTGTGTAATAAACGCTGTCACCGGCGACTTTGTTTTTAAATGGAAAATCGCTTTGGGTATATCTGGGAATAGTTCTTTAAAGCCTAAAGGGTTAACAACAGCCCCGACAGGTTGTGACCCCTAGATTTTCGGCTTTATCCGTACCACTAATTTCTATTTTCAGTTGAGACGCCGTTCGCAGAATTCTTCTTTGATGAGTTTCGCTAGCTCTATGGCTCCCGATAAACCGGCAGGTCCCGCGCCAACGAAAATGACATCCATAGGAACAGTGTCATCAGTCTCAGGTACATCTTTTAAGATTAATTTTTCCAAAGGCAGATTGGCTTGGTAATCCTTAGGCCGAAACTCTTCATAACGCTCGTTCCTCGCTATCCTGAAGTTGAAGTATTAAAACATAGGGCGTGCAATATAAATTTTCAACCAGAACTGTTAAAAACTCGGGGGTAACGGGGCGATCACTTGCAGAACGGACTTCTTTTTAGGGTGATAAAAGCTTAATTTATGTGCATGAAGCTTTAATGGCCCCTCTTTGTCGCTCCCATAGTTGCGTCACCAACTATAGGTGCACCATCGGCCGCGAGGTGACACCTGATTTGGTGGGTCCTCCCCGTTTGGGGATTTCTACGGCAGCACCAAAGATTCGAACGGATTTAACTGTTTAAGAACTTCAAATGCCGTTTTCGCGGCTTTCCCTTTTTCGTTTGCAATTGCCTTTGAAATATAGCCCGTAGCCGTGCGCACTCTCTGAATGTTTAAACTGTTTTCCCATTGTTTAGGTAGCGGGCTTTGGGATGAAACCTTTGCCAGGTATTCCTTTTTAATTCTTGAATTTTGAAATTGTTGGGAAATAGCCTTGTTTACACTTTGAGCTTTTGTGAATAGAACGACACCAGATGTGGGCTTGTCAATCCGGTGTATCAGTCCGCAATAGGCCAGTTGCGGGTTTCCTCTGTGTCAGAAAATAAATGATAAGATCATATAGGTTTTCCCTCAAGCTATTTTTTGTGGACTGAGTCGGGAGAGCGGGCGGTTTGTTGACGACAATGAAATGATCATCTTCATATAGGACCCAACGACTCATTTGCTCCTCATCAAATCGACTTATACCCAAAAAACAGTGACTCGAGCTCCTTAATTAAGTCTTTACTGCAATTCGACACATTCGACTGTTCAGATAAACGCGGCCATCCGTCACGAGTTTTTTTGTTTCACTCATTGAAAAACGGATCGTAGGTATCACTAAGTTGCTTCTTTTAAAAATTTATCGATCCGCTTCAATGTCACTGAAAACCAACCCAAAACGTCGCATTTCAACCTCAATGATATTTTTTTAAAGCGCCGTTATAATATTGATATCGGAGGTGTCTGTGAATGATCGATTCTGAAGTTCGACGAAATGAATCTTTAAGACAATCATTTCCAGCAACATATCCATATTGATTTATGTCATTGATCTCATGGTTCATTGCGCTTAAAAATCATTGAATACCCCAATAGGAACTTTGATCCGGTCTAACACATTCATATCTACGACATTCATCCAACGGGCACCGCAGGAAACCGGTTTCCTTCAGCGTCCGTCAACCACCGAGATCCTATTTGCTGGAATGTTTCTATCCCATCCTGTTGTCGAATTTCATAGGAGGTCACTAGATAATGATCAAAATAGGCGTCACAAGATGAACCATATTGCAATTTTTCACCAACAGTGCAAGGTCGAGCAGTATGTGCTCGTTGGTTCAACAATGGTTCCCCATTAATTTTTGGAGCCACTGTATATCGGCCTAGAACTTCAAGAGCTTTGCGAGGTCGAACTGACGGAGGATAGGTAAATTCCAGCTTTACCATTTCTCGTCCTCGTTCGTCCGTTTTCTTATTCTTTAAAAGCACAAAGCTCTCTCTTTTGACTTTAATGTCCTCAGCACTGTTTTCTAGTTCATCAATTGTCATGGTTCTTTCTTGAATAAAGGATTCTGTTCTTCTTTGGGTGAATCCGGCAAATTTCTACAGGAATCTTGATGTAAAGTGCGTATAAAGACCAACTTGATTCTGGGCATGTTCCTTCCAAACTTTCGCCCACTTGAAAAGCGCTCGATCGTCAAACCTTCCGTCGATTTGATGGTTTGACCAACCA
The DNA here is from genome assembly GCA_041391465.1 of Bdellovibrionales bacterium. GTDB lineage: Bacteria > Bdellovibrionota > Bdellovibrionia > Bdellovibrionales > UBA1609 > UBA1609. The sequence continues at coordinate 103,103 of JAWKNX010000006.1, read as the reverse complement.
CATTTGCCCGTCCCCTCCATTGTTCTCTCTTTGCATCCTGAAAGTATTGGGTGTTTGAGTACCCGACAAACCAATATGGCACTGCCCAATGAGGTCTTGATTTACGACGTTTTTTCAAGAATTTCGGGAGTTCAGCTGACCATTAGACTCCATATAAAATTCTCTGACGACAGGTTGTCGACTTCGAGTTTCTCCTGCATAAATGGATGCAATAATGTTTGCTTTATTTATTTGGTGGGAATAAGGCAAATATGTGTCTAAAAACACTTCAGCATAGCTGTTAAACGAAGGCAGTACGGCCTGTTGAAAGGTCACTAATTTTTTCATAGCCAGGAAGATCGATCGTATACTCAAGAGGGTATCCATTAACTTTAAATTCTTTTCCCGATTCTGCATCAAAAAGTTGCGAATTTCTTGTTTTCAAGTCATCGGATTTTGGGTGAAATGCATAGGCATCTTCTGCTACCCAGATGATAAAAACTTTGTCCGTAATTGTGTTTAACTTTCAGCCCATCGGCATTAATTCCGCTTGAATATACAGAGAGCTGGCCAATTGAATTTGATCAAAGACATCTTCAGTCGCTTTAGATCGAATCGAAATATGATTGGGTTTAATGTTGATCAGTCGATGGTATCCGCGTGGCGAAACTAACTTAATTTCAGAGGTAAAATTATTTAATCGATCGACAAAGTGTTTACTTTTTCTTCGTCGCTGTAGTCGACGTCATTTTGAAAGAGAGAAGTCCTTCGGACGCCGGGGTCATTTTCTTGCAGTTCAAATCTTTATCTAAAGCTCTACGTATTAACGCCCAGGACCCATGTTCATGCACATTATTCGTAATATTGGCAACACCTTTGAGTTTTCCCTTATAAAGTGGGATGTCCCATGTTTAATGGGTAAAATCCGTCAGCCATTTGAGTTTGACCTCGCCACACAGGGCCGCCTTTTTCAAACATTTTGGACATAATATATAAAATCAGCTCTTGCTTCAGGGTTTCCCTACAATTATGTCATTTTCAAAATATACGGGGTTAACAAACATATTTATGGTGCGGCGGTTAGGCTTCTCAATGATTCCAGAAATATCATTTTCTTTGCGAAACTGCGGGTCATACGTCGGAAGCAAGCCTGAAACATTATACGTTTTTAATCCTGGAATCAGGAGGTGTCCATCGGGGGTTTTCTGCAAATTCCAAATAGTCAGGTCGATTCAACATAAAAATTCTTTGAAAGCTAGTCCCTCTACCTCCTACGGCAAGTCGACGAATTTGTTCCTTTGGGTAGGTTTTTCTTAGACTTTCATGACGGTACTGATGAACCCGTCAATCAAACCTTCCAAGTTAGTTCCCACATTAGCTGTGGGGGATCCCCAAAATGGCGTACCAAAAGTTAAAAACAATTTCACATTCGCAGGGTGCGAGTACATTTCTCTTGGATCAACTTGAATTTTGGTGAAAACGACCTTTGAATCCAGATAAAATTGTTTAATAGGCGCTGTTCATTCCATTTCGGGTGGGGCTCTGAACTTCCATTTTCGTCAAATTGACCTGCAAGTTTGTCGAATTCTCCAATGACGTCATTATAGTCGCACCGGTGTTCCGTATCGTTGTCATTGATGGCGCTGTAAATACAAGACTGCAAAACACTCATAGAGGTAATTCCTCCTTGAGAGTGTGCAATTAGAGTGTAAGGGGTGTCCAGGCCAAACTGATTTTCGGTGGGGACGCCTTCGATGCGATCTTTCTCTCTTTCCTTGAGTAAAAAACTTTTCATTTCCGCATATGCCACTTTTGCGAAATCATAGGGATGCATTGTCTGCACGCGATGAAAATTCAGAATCCCACCCGAAGAGTTGGGGTTCGAGAAGTATTCTATTTGATGCACTCGAATATTTTTCAAACAACTTTTTGCGTAAGTGTTTTCCAAAATTTCCTGTAGGTCACCGAATGTATCGGTTCCTTCAGCTAACAGTCCATGAATTAAAAATATAGCGTGAGGCTTTGCAGAAGTACCTTCAAAGGGACAAGTTTTTGCTATCGAGGTTACAGAACTACAAACAACTAGAAATAAAAAAAGAAACTTCACATTTATCCTCGTGGGTGATGAAGGATTAACTATGAGCAAGAAGCATGCCCGCTCAAAGCCAAGCAGACTATCTAAATACCTAAAATAACCCAACAAATTTTACTTTTTAGAACCACATAGAGTAATTTTTACGCCGACTCATTGTAATTTGCTTGAGCTCCTCTTGATATCCAGGACGGGCAATTACAATGAGTGACTTTTAAACCTGAGAAACCTAAACTTTAAGCTCTCTTGGAGGGGTGTATATTGAAAACTCTTGAAAGAAGCCTTGGGTTTGGCGCCATTGTTTCTGTGAGCATAAGTTCAATGCTAGGGAGCGGGATTTTCGTGCTTCCTGGTGTTGCTTTTTCGCAAACGGGACCATCCACCTACTTGGCTTATTTGCTTGCGGCACTATGTGTCCTTCCGGCGGCGATTTCAAAAAGTGAACTGGCAACAGCTATGCCTACATCGGGTGGAACATACGTTTATTTAGAAAGAACATTCGGGCCTCTTGTGGGAACGGTTGCTGGGCTTGGTTTGTGGTTGTCATTGCTGCTAAAAAGTGCTTTTGCATTAATTGGAATTGGAGCCTATTTGACGGTAGTCACCCATTGGCCGCTTGTTCCCACGGTGGAGTCATTTCTATTTGTGATTATTTTATTGAATTTATTTGGGGTGGGAAAAGTCAGCCAATCCCTCATCGTAGTGGTTATTCTGTGCATTGGTGGGTTGGTCGCTCTTGTTACGCTCGGAGTGATGTCTTTTGAAACAAACTATATGCAGCCATTTTTTACTCAGGGCATGGATGGGTTCTTCGCCGCCACCGCATTGGTTTTTGTATCTTATGCTGGGGTGACAAAAGTAGCAGCGATTGCTGAAGAAGTTAAAGACCCTGAAACCACTATCCCACGTGGAATATTGACCTCCTTAATAACGGTTTCAGTATTGTACTGTGCCGTTTCTTATGTGTTGGCACATATTTTCCCTCAAGCCGTGTTGGCCGGCAATTTAAAACCTATCCACACGCTGGCGGAGTATTTGGGTGGGCATTATTTGGGTTTAGTCATTGCTGGTTTGGCAATATTGACCATGACCTCCATGGCCAATGCAGGGATTTTGGCGGCCTCCCGATTTCCGTTTGCTATGGCTCGGGACCAATTGCTGCCACGGTTTTTAGGTCGGCTTAATCCACGATTTCTGACACCCATTTGGAGTATCGTATTCTCTGGTGTAGTGGTCGCAATAACTATTGTTACACTTGATGTAGGCAAGATAGCCAAGTTGGCGTCGGCGTTTATTTTATTAATTTATATGACGGAGAATTTAGCCGTAATACTTCTGCGGGAGCTCCGTGTCCAGTGGTATAAACCAAAATACAAATCCCCTCTTTATCCTTGGATGCAGATTTTTGGCATTGCGAGCACATTGGCACTGTTGATTTCAATGAAGTCTTTGGTCGGTGTCGCGATTCTAGGAATAAGTATTCCGGGAATTTTTATTTATTTTCTCTATGCGAGAACTCACACTGATCGCATGGGCGTAGTTGGGTTTAGGGGAGTCAGAAAAGATTTAATACAACAAGAAAACACAGAATTGTTTCAAAACCGATTGGAGTTTCTAGAACTCTCTGGCGATGCGAATGTCGTCGTAGCCTTATTCGGTAAAGAAAGATCTCAGAAGTTCTCATTGAGATGGGGGCCTCGTTGACCGACGGTGGAAAACTTGAAGTTGCACATGTCACCGAAATTCCTGAGCAGACAGCCTTTACGGATATCGATGAAGAAACTCCACAAGTTCGAGCTCTTCGAAGGCGAATTAACGCACTGTCGGTCAAGCAAAACGTCGCTGTACGCTTTGATCCGATATTGGCTCATGACGTGATGAAAACCATTCATCAGATCAGCGGTCGTTTGCACTGCCAATGGTTGGTGATTGAGTGGGTGGGGCGCTCACGAGGGACATTTACAGTTCATAAGCCGATTGGCTGGTTACAAAACCATTTGCTGTGTAATTTAATCACATTTAGAGACACCGGAGTGAGGTACATTCGAAAAGTTTTAGTTGTGATTCACGGTGATGAATATGACAGATTAGTTGTCAGTACTGCAGATCAATTTCACGAGCCAGTGAAGCCCAGTTGACCATTGTAAAAATACCTCCTCAAAGCTGCCTGACGAAGAGGTGAAGGCGGCAACGATGATGTTAAATGCATTGGGGAGAGAGTACTGTAAATCTAAGTTTATCACGGAAATCGTAAAAACAGACGAGAGGACAGAAAAAGTATTAAGTATGGCTGTTGAATATGATTTACTTGTTATAGGAGCGCAGAAAACTCTCAGTTTGGGAAAGCTTCTTTGGAACCGAAACGGATGAACTTATAGCACAAGCTCCCTGTTCAGTTGTTAGTGTTCAAGCGGGTGCCATCGACAACTAAGATTGCTTTTCCTCACCATTTATATTTTTAATGGGCTGTTTTGAATCTTTAGGTACAAGGTGCGAAAAAGAAGTAGGTAGTATTTCTATGCCAAAACGACGTCCCAATCGAACGAACACCGGAATTGTCAGCAGAGTAAACGGAAGAAGAGCATAAAACCCTATACTTGCAGTTTTAACGATATCGACGAATTGTCGGCGAGCTTTTTTAACCTCTTCCGGAGTGGCTTTTCCTTGCGAATGGCGGGCGTATATCTCTAGCATCTTGCGAGTTTCTTCACTCTCTTGAGCCAAGATCAATTTTATCTTCACTAAGTGTCGAGTAATGTAATCGTTAGCGGTAGTAAATTGCTTTCCTGACCAGATGACAAACTTAAATACAAATTGAGCAAATAGATTTTTTCCATGGCCAGGAGTATGCCACGGGGAAATCAAAGAGTTAATCTAAATAATCAGCCAAAATAGTGGCATCGGTACGAATTGAATTAAGTAAATTATTCATTGAGTAAGCCTTATAGGATTCTTCATCTATACTTGGAACCTTAATTTGAGTTTTGACCTTATCCGAGGTGTTGGTGCAAACAATACCCGCTTGAGAAGCCATATTGATTTGCAGGTCTTTAAGGAGCTTTCCGTCAGCTTCAATCCTTACCCGAGAGTCAGTATGAAACCATTTCTCGTCGCGTTCGACCTCCAAAGTGGCCTGCTCGAAGACTTCGGGAATAAAGTTGGCGATAGAAGAGTCGGAACCTTGGGCTAAAAAATCCACCAAAGTAATAATGGTGTGGTTGTTTGTGACTCCCACTCCACAGAGTTGATCTTGCATTTGAATAATCATGCCGTTGTCTGCCATGGCTGTGCCCGCAATAGAGGATTCAATGGATTGGGAGATATGGGAGGAGTTTTTAGAGTAATCGCTAAATGCCTGGAAAAACTGGAGTAATCGGTCAGGATAAGGGGCAATTTGGTCGGCGTAAAATTCAATATTACCTTGAGTAAAGGCTTTTTCGAAGGATTCAATCAGTGAATCGAATTGATTCCGAGCCATAAACAATTGGACCTCAACGTCCACCTCAACTTCAGGTCGAGCCTGAAAGGATTTGTGAATGAGGCCCGTAAGAATATAACGAGCCGTAGTTCGGGCGGAGCCAATGGGGTTGATATATCCCCAAACTTTCACCAGCATTTCTCGGGCGAGTTTATCATTTTCATTGTCTCTGTTGTAACCGTATAAACGCTGTTGAAGCTCACTCCCAAAGGCTCTCGCTTTGTTGTCGTCAAAAGACCAACCAGTGACTTTATAATTGTACGTTTCAGGAAAATAAGGGGCATATCTTAAATGATCCCCTTGGTTCCACAGTTCTACCAATTCTTCATCAGAAATGATCTCAATAGAATCAGGAGAAGAGAGATTCGGGATACCTAGATGAATCGTTTTATCAAAAAACACCATTCGGCGGGTAATATCATGATTGGCCTTGTAGTAAAAAACGTCCTGGTCACAGAATTTAAAATTTCGAGGATGAAACAGTAAACTTGAGTCTCCCATTAGGGTCATTGCGTGAAACCGACCTATGAATTTTCCAACTTCGTCCAGCTGAAGCATCATTTTATCGGCAAATACTTCGACCTTCTCACCAAAAGACCTATTTCGGGCATTGCTTCTGAGAAGCCTTCGAGATGTCCTCAACGCCGGCCTCTCCTCTAAATTAAAACATTGCCCTCGGATCATTCGACCGTCCTCAGGGATCATTTCGGTGGGAAAACTAATTCGGTAAAAATCCTCCATGTTAAATCCGACGACTTGTTGTTCTTGGAGACCCCGCCCATATGTTCCATCGGTTTTTAAGCGTGCTCCATGCTTGTCGTAAATATCGTTAGTGAAGAACTGCATTTCTTCAAAACCAATGCCTCCAGGTTTTAAAGTTTCCATGGCATAGGCCTCTAAACAGTTTAAGACATGATGGATTTCTGATTGTGATTGAATACTTCGAGCAATCGGGCCACAGTCGATGCTTTGAGCCCAGGACGAGCTGAAAAACATGCTAGAAACGGCAAGGGCTAGGCTGGTTGAAAGGCAAAATCGCATTGAATCAACTCCTTAGATCAAATCTGCAGGCATTAAATGCAATTATCGATAATTTGTTCTGATTCGGTAGCTAAATCAATGCCATTGTAAATGAGTGAATTGATGGTCATTGTCAGTTGGTCGTCTTTTCGTTCTCACGAGGTAGTTGGGTTAGCCTTTTTGGAAGAAACCTTTTAAAATATTCGAATGAGTAAAAAGTTAAAAAAAATAACTTCGGCAGGATTTGAACGTAGTTTCAAATTAGCCTCTTGGACCGCGAAAACGGGAGCGAAATGGGCTGGCAATAAAATCAAACAAAGCTTTGCGGATCAAATTCGAAAAAATGAATTGTTAGAAGAGTTTTTAATTGCCCAATTGGAATCTCTCACTAAAGAAATGGGGCAGCTGAAGGGTTCGGTGATGAAAGCCGGGCAGATGTTGTCCGTATATGGCGAGCACTTTCTCCCTGAAAAAGCCAATGAGTTTTTAAAAACTCTCCAGTTTCAATCTCCACCCTTGGAGTATTCTGTAATTGAAAAGCAGCTTAAGCGAGAACTGGCTGATAAATTGGATGAATTGGAAATTGACCCAGAGCCTTTTGCTGCGGCTTCACTAGGGCAAGTGCATATAGCGCATGTCAAAGAAACCGGCGAAAAACTGGCATTGAAGGTCCAATACCCAGAAGTGGATAAAGCGATTGATGCTGACATTCGGTTTTTAAGAAAGCTGTTAAAAACATTTGGTACCATATCTCCCAATTACGACGCGGATGTTGTTATCGCTGAAATAAAAACCATGCTCCATCAAGAGGTGGATTACATTCAAGAAGCCCAACAAACGGAAGAATATAGAAAGTATTTTTCCGACAACGAGAGATTGGTAATCCCTACTGTAAACAGAAAGTTCTCTACCAAAAAAGTACTGGCCACCGAATTTATTGACTCTGTGCCATTTGACGACCCTAAGGTATTGCAGTTACCCCAAGACGATCGCAATAAGCTAGGGCGTATTTTTCTCGATTATTACTATAATGAATTGTTTGTTTGGGGAAGAGTTCAGACAGACCCCCATTTTGGTAACTTTCGTATTCAGTTGAGTGAAGGTAAATCTAAAATTGTTCTCTTGGACTTTGGAGCGGTTAAAATATTAGAGGATCATTTTAAATTCCCTTATAAACAAATGATTAAGTCCGCCTTTTTTAAGCAACGGTCTGACTTTTTTGCGGCAGCGGAAAAACTGGGATTTATTCTGCCCGACGATGCGGCTGAACATAAAGAATATTTTTATGAATTTTGCCAAGTCATGGTCGAACCTTTTAGTGAAAAATATGAAAAAACGGGTTTTGATTATAAAAACTCTGACCTACCTCAAAAAGTATTCACCATGGGTAAAGAAATGGTGACGCGATTTAAATTTAGAACACCCTCCGCAGTTAGTTTTTTTGGATAGAAAACTAGGCGGAACGTTTGTTGTATTAGCAAAACTGGAATGCAATATCTATGCGAGAGATCTTGTCGAAAAGTATTTAAATCAAGATTACATTTCAGAATAAAATGAAGATTAAAAAATCAAAGTGGCTAAATAGGCTGTCGCATATGCGAGTAAGCTGTACCCGATAAAAATTTGCGAGGGCATTCTCCAGCTGCCAGTTTCTCTTCTTAGCACAGCAAGTGTGGATACACATTGCATGGCAATGGCAAAGAAGGCGATGAGGGCAATACCAGAGCCAAAACTTAATCCAGAGTTTTGGATGGATTCTGCTAGGCCGGCAATATTTTCATCCGCACCCTCAATTCCAAAGAGTGTTCCAAGCGTACCCACAAAAACTTCACGAGCTAGAAATGAAGTTAAAATTGCAACACCGTACTTCCAATCCAGGCCCAAAGGTTGAAATATGGGCTCTAAAAATTTACCTAAATACCCTAGGTAGGAAGTCCCTAGATCTTCACCACCGTTTGGAAAATAACCTAAAAACCAAACGACAACAGTGACGGTGAAAATGATTCCTCCGGCTTTAGTTACAAAAAGTTTACTTCGTTGCAGTGATTTAAATATAAGAGGTTTAAGCCCTGGCAATCGGTATGGGGGCAGCTCAATGATAAAAGGGATGTCGGTTTTGCTATCGTTATTAACAGTACGGGTACGCGATAGGAGCGCTGTGACTAGCAGGCCAACAACAATCCCAAAAAAGTAGATGAAAAACATAACAAGACCCTGTAACCCAATGAATCCACCAGCGACGGTATGTGCTGGAATAAACGCAGCAATGAGTAACGCATAGACGGGCAGTCGAGCTGAGCAGGGCATAAGAGGAATGGCGAAATAGGTAAGCCATCGGCGAAAGGGTGACTCAATTGTACGTGCCGCATAAATTCCAGGGATTGCGCAAGCTACTCCAGAAAGCATGGGGACAAAGCTTTTTCCAGTGAGTCCAAAAAACTTCAAGGGTCGATGACAGATGATGGCCGCTCTGGCTATATACCCAGAGTCCTCCATTAGGCCGACTAAAAATGTAAGGATAAATATCTGTGGGATAAAAACAAGAAATGCTCCAAAACCTCCAAAAATTGCATCATTAAGAAAGTCTTGAAGCAGCTGGGAGCCAACATGTGGAGTCACAGCACCAGCGATCATCTCAATTCCACCTTCAATTGCGTCCATGAATGGGCCCGCCCAGGTAAAGATGGATTGAAACAGTAAAAACATGACCGCGAAAAATACAACTCCTCCAAAAAATGGAGTGAAGAATCACATTGTCTATTTTGTTTTGTGCCCGAATGAGTAGATCTCCCTTCGGTCCAAATCGATGAGTTAGGTCTTTAGCACGCTCCTTTAACTCATCTATACTGTCGTTTGCATAGATTTCACCATATTTATTAGGTAAAACTGATTCCAATGAGTTGAGTTGTTGCACCAACCGTTCAAGACCTTCTTTGGTTTTTGCCGACACAGCACTGACGTAGACTCCCAAAGCATCGCTCAACCCTTCAATATCAAGGTGCAGATTATGAAAGTTCAAAGTATCGATCATATTTGCTACCACAATGACAGGTTTATTATTTTTATGGGCTTCGGCAATGACTTGTTGGGCGAAGTACAGTCCTCGCTCCAACCGAGTGCTATCTATTAGGCAAATAACCAGGCGCAGCTCCTCTTTTGAAACGGCAGATTTAAATTGCTGTACGGCTACTCTTTCTTCTTCTGAGAGGGGAGTGAGTGAATACGTACCAGGCAAATCTATAAGCTCCACTGGTGACTCTGTTAAAATAGATTGTCCAGTATGTATATCCACCGTGATTCCAGGGAAGTTGGCGACGCGCTGATTGAGTCCTGTTAACCGGTTAAATAATAGACTTTTTCCAGAATTAGGGCTCCCAATGATTATGGCTTGTGACACGATCTTAGGCTCCTTCTACTAAATCGACTTGAACACATTGAGCGATGTCTTGGTCCAATGAATATACAGACTGATTAATTTGATAAACTCGAGGGGCACCGAAGCTTGGTTGCATTAGGCAAATGACGGGATGCCCAGCGGAAAACCCCAGCTCTTTCAATCGATGTAAAATAGATTCAGGAACGCCTGCTTCAATGGATCGTATTACAGCAGATTTATTAGGCTCTAATGTCCATAAATTAATGCCCATAGGGGGTGTCCTCCGAGGTCCATGGTGTAATTCAACCCATAGTTGGGGTCAATTTTTTTGATAATCGTTGTTAATTAGCATGCAAAATGCTGAAATTACGGCGGTTTTAATTACAAAGATGGGATGTTTTGGCCGGTTTTAAAGAAAAGAATGAAAAGCAATGGCTATGTTTGTTGGGCAAACCCCGACCATTGGCTCGATGACACACCAATGGCACAGTGTGAAAATGAACAGAATATCAAACAATACTTTTGGTAAAAGTTGTTGAGGGTCTATGACGGCGGATGATTCAAATGCGAGTAGTTCATCAGAATTCGATGAATATTTTAAATTTGATCCAGATTATGATCCGAATGCGGACTCTACTGTTGAGCATGGTATTGAGGTCAATGGCGGTACCATCACGTTTTACCCCTCCAACAAGTGGTCTATTTGGACCACGTTATTGGTGTCACTTTTTCTATCCGGGTCCATTCTTACCATGACCATCTACCTGGCATCACTGGAAGTGATTCTTCTGCCTTACACGATCTATGCTTCAGGCTTGGTTCTTCTTGGGTATTTTTTGAAAATATTTGGAGGCTATCTTATTTTTCGCCCACAAAAAGTCACAGTAAAATTGCACAGGATGGGAATATTCATAGAAGATAAAGTTTTCGAAAGGCTCCGGAAAAGGGCTTTTAAACTCAGTCCGCATTTTAAGTTTATAGTTTACCGGACGAAAAAAGCATTCCGAGTTGACGGAAAAAATCATTACGTGGTGAATTTTCAAGTGGAGTTACATGACGGCGGGCAAAGATATATAATTTTGGATGATGCTAGTGAGTATGGTTTGAGAGTTCTTCGAAAGTTTTGTAACGACAATCAGTTAGAATTTGAATTGGGAACAACCAAATTTAATATTGTTCCCTTTTTTGTGGCTTCTTTTTTGGTACTGATGCTCGTTATTGAGCTCAAACTCCAGAGTATTGTTTAATAGGTTGGAACTTCCTCACCCGTATACGGATCAACAAGTGTAGTCCGGTTTTTATAGATTCTTGGGGTGTTATAAAGCCGAACCAGAGCTTCTCGCTTAGACATGTATTTATAGTCGTTGGGGAATTTCTCTTTAAGGGCTTTATGTAATACTTTTGCTTTAGACATGCACATCTTTGGCATCAAATGGTGTTCTGTATGATAACCAAAGTTCATATGAAGAAACTCTAAAATAGGATGATTCGTTACCGTCAAAGAGCTTCGAAGGGGTCATTTTCACGAACCAATGGCAAAAAGTTGTGATTGGTCGAAATATAACTCATCAAGGTATAGTTCATAACAAAGAATGGGATTACCAAGCCATAGATTAAGTTAGGCCACCCGAGTAAATATCCATACCCACCAATTACTGCAAATTGGAGAATCAACTCTACAGTACATCGTGTGTGATCGACACCGTCGTAGGTTTTGTTGCGAAATCTAAAATAGGTTTGAGCCATAAGGTTGTGAAAAGTGAACCAATAAAAAAAGTAAAGGTAAGACCGAAGAGTCTTACTGCCGGGCAAAAATTTATAAACTCTTTGTGAGTATTTGGATTGTTTGAAAATTCTCTTTGTCGGGAACGCGTCTGGATCAATCAAAAGCTTTTGGGTGTTCCCATGGTGCATTTTATTGTGTTCATGGCGCCAAAACGTAGGGGCATTAAACACAAGCGCAAAGCCAAAAAAACCAACCAAGTCCTGCAGAAATTTCTTTTGAAAAATAGAGCCATGCAAAGCTTCGTGTGCCAGGAATCCGTTAATGGCAAAGCAAGAACCCATGGCCAAGCCAAGAAAGACCTTAACTAGTACGGGTAATTCATAGGAAATTAAAACAAAGGCTCCTGCGGCAATAATACCATAAGCAACAAATGCATTAACGATACGCCAAGGGTTGTTTTTCATGAAGCCTTTTGGAAGCTCTGGCATAACGGCTTTCAAATAAACCGAAATGTTTTTTTCTTCAGTGTTGTTTAGTTGAGAATGAACTGATTTCGTTTTTTTATTTTGGTGATCCGGTGCCACATCGGGCGTACGCTCAATTTCCATAATGTCCTGATTCTCCTCTTGAAACCACCAGTTTGACATATTGCTTTATAATTGTCACCTGTTTCTCTTCTCGATTTGAAATGGAGTCTCTGACTTTAATGCCACTAGTGCCACGCGTAATGGGGCCATTTTTGCGAATAAACAACAGATTCAATAAATTTTTCAAAGGTGAGTGGCATTCAGTTCATTCTGACGGCTGAGATGTTCGCGTATTTTTAAATTCTTCAGCCCAAATTTTCATTTGGGCTAAGGTCATCTCTGCCCTTTCATCGTGATTGTGACGATAGTTTCTAACAAGAAAAGTACTACCGCACTTTGGGTGAGATATGTCTGATGGTTGTCCGTCGACCCAGCGATGAAGCATAGGACGTGTCGGTGACCAGACGTACTCGTTATTGTTATTTTGCATCAGCTCTCTTTGTCCGATCACCAGCAAATAGCGAAGAGGTTTATCGGGGCTGACCAAGCAATTATCCAGTCGCAAAATTTTTGTTATGAGCTCTTTTGAGTAGGGGCTCAATTGATCGCCAATAAATTTAAACTCATAAGGCAAACGCAAAAACTGTAGGGAGTTCGAAAAATACAAATGGGGGTTAGAATGAAACGCCAGACGGCCGCCATTGACATCAGTGAATGGCACGACCCGAATGGGTTCATCATTCTCGTTAATTTCGGCCAAAATGATATTTGGTCCACCTCCAGCCGTTAAATCACTAAGATTAAAAACATCAATTATTTCTTGAGCCGCCACTCGAGAAATCATATCCACGACGGGATTTGCAATAATAGCTCTAGTTCCGGGCATTTGAAATATTACCCCCATTGAAACAACACCATTCCACAAAAATCCAAATGCACAAATGAATTGGGCAAATCTTACGAACAGAATTTCTTTTTGATTTTTTTGCAGTGAAGGCGTGGCTGAACGAGCTTTGCCCTTAAGAGCGTTTAAATTAGAAACAACAGTGCCCAAAGCACTAACTCGTAAACAGGCAAGTAGCCTAAATTCATAAAAATGGCAGAGATTGCGAAAAAAGCAAAACCCTGGAGTCCGATAAAAACTCGTCCCATACGAAAAAACATGAGGGGAAAAAGAAATAGTTCCCAAACCCCTTGAACATACATCCCTGTTCTTAAAAGTGATGAGTAGGTTGCGGAGGTAAACCGCATAAGATTGTGCTCCATATAGAAGTCGGACAAGTAGGGTGTCCCAAAGTGTAAATGGAGGTTTTTACCCATAATCCAAAGTGGATCAAAAAAATGAAATAAAACTGCATTGTAGCAAATTAACCAGAACACAAACAGGGCAAAGCATCTAAGGCGAGCGAAGTTTTTGGTGGTCAGTTCAATTGCAAAAAAATACAGTTTTTCATAGATTCGTTTACAGTCGGAAAATCGAGATTTTATCCAACCGTCGACAGATAAAGTTTGTCCGGCACCGGCAAACAAGTACAAATACAACATGAGCAATGCCACTTGGCTGCCTAACGTCCCAGCAAAAAATTGAAAAATAAAATTGATTGCCAACAGGGTAATTGCAATTGGAGTCAAAAAGCCAATGGACAAAAATATCGATGCTAAAATCATAATCGGGATTAAACTGTGTTTGAAGTCGCCAGGAAGCCACAAAACCGACATGCCGTAGAGATTGATAAATCGATGAGTCAGTATGAGGCCAAAAATAATGCGACTTAATTCGACAAATCGACGTAGATAGTTGGGGTCGATATCGATTTCGAACTTTGAGATGATGTGTTTGTCGAGAAAATCCATTTTGAATTCCATTTCAAGAGGGTTAACTAGAATACGGTACTGAGCCAATCGGCACAGGTCAACGCAGCAATTCCAAAAACATTGGTTATTTCAGTAGGTTGTGAGACAAATCGCCACTTTTTATGAGATTGAATTCGAGTCGTTGACACAACCCGACTCCGGATATAAAAACGTTGTTCGCACATGCTGCGGGTGTAGCTCAGCTGGCTAGAGCGCGACCTTGCCAAGGTCGAGGCCGTGGGTTCGAATCCCATCACCCGCTCCAACATCAAATCCACTTCAAATTTTGAAAACTAGAGTGCCTTCGGGTTTGGTCACGTACTGTTCGTACGCTCCCGTCACCGCTCGGCCCTCTATTTCCAAACTTTTCGTGTCTTTTTGTTTGCGCTCATCTTTTGTTTTGGATTTGTTAATGGGAGTTGAGGGTGAAAGCGCGAAGCGCGGGTTCGACTCGAAGGCCATGATGGCCGGAGAGACCGAGACGAGCCGAAGGTGGGCGAGCCCGAAGGGTTGAGGCTGGAGCCGAAACAATCCCATCACCCGCTCCAGGTAGTCACTTTAGTTTATGGTCCAACCGAGAACCCAAAAAGGATTCGTACACTTAAAATATTATAGTATATAAACTAAAATCCAGATGGCGCTCCCTAAGTTTTCAGCGCAATTCAAAGTTTGATAGCATGAAGAAGCGGCACTTTTAGTATAATAATCGCGCCCACATGGGCTAATACGGTGCAAAGATTGTTCGGGGGCTAAAGAGTTCGCAGGGTCATAAAACTTAAACCACCTTTTTATGTGAACTATTTTTCAACGTTGTTCCTGTCTTCATTATTTGCAAACTTACCATTGTTTGATAAGAACGCTTCGTAAAGAATATGATAGTTGACCAACTTATCCTTCAAGCGCTGTGAGTAGGTTACGAGGCGCAAAATGACTCCAGCATCATTCCTGTTTGGCTGTGACATCAGCTTAAGAATCACCTTATTAAACTCTTCCAAATCGCCCTGAAGCTCTTCAGCATCCTTCTTCAAAGAAGAGGGTGATACATTTTCAAAAAAAGCTAACGTCTTTCCAGAAAGCTCTCTACTACAATCAAAAGGTCACTATGCAACTCAATATATTGTTCATCTAACTGCTCCTTGATTGAAGAAATATCTTTCACTGAATCATGAATCTGGAATATATATTCGTAGAGACCCATTATCTCTTCCTGATTTTGCTATTTC
Source organism: Bdellovibrionales bacterium (assembly GCA_041391465.1). Taxonomy (GTDB): domain Bacteria; phylum Bdellovibrionota; class Bdellovibrionia; order Bdellovibrionales; family UBA1609; genus UBA1609. The sequence continues at coordinate 87,828 of JAWKNX010000006.1, read as the reverse complement.
ATTTTCCTGTGTACAGTTACCAACAAAACGAGAAAAGAAACTCAAAGCTCAGATTTAACAAAATCTAAATACTCTATACGCTTAGCAGCTGCCTCATAAACACCTCTGTAATTACTTTTCGATACTTAAAGTAATTAAGAAGTTATAGTTCTCTTGAGCGAAATCATAGATCTTATCAAGATTTAAAAGAAGCTGCTTGTTAATTTTTCAAAATCTTCATTTTGAAAAGGCTGAGGTCAAATCTATTAAAATCCATCTGCCTTCGCCTAAAATTTTATCGACAGGTTCGTAAATGGCTTAAGGACAGAAACAAATATAACTGTCGTGGTTAAATTAAAAATTAGATGAAAATTTGCCAATGCAACGGCGGGATCCTTTGAAAATAAGGGCAATTCTTTTCCAAAATATTTAACTAGAGAATAAATAATAAACGCCACCGAAGTTAAATAAAAAATGTGCTAATGCTGTCTTTTTTGGCCGAAATATCCATGTTAACTATCGAAATTAATGCAGTAGTCGTGGTTCCAATGTTTGCCCCATTAATATGGGGATTGCGTTTTCCTAGGCTTATAATGCCTTGCTGAGCAAATATAATTGCCAATCCAGTTGTTACCGAGCTGGATTGAATAATAGCCGTTATCAAGGCTCCTGCTAAAATGCCCAAATATAAGTTTTGATCTGCTGTCAAAACATCAGAAATCTTTGGTCCTCCTGTAATGGAGAAAAGTGGAAGAAATTAGGTTTAAACTGAAAAATACAAATCCAAATAAAACAATGTCTTTGCAAAAAACAGAATATCTGGATTTTATGAAAGAGAGAAAAAAACCAGCAATAATAAAAATGGGTGCAAATGATGTAAGCTTGAAGGCCACCAACTGAGCCGTCACAGATGTTCCAATGTTTGCTCCAAAAATTATCCCTATACTACTTTTGAAAGAAAGAACTCCCGCATTAACTAAGCTAATAGCAATAACGGACGTTGCTGAGCTAGACTGAATGAAGGCAGTCACTACAGCTCCTAATAGCACTCCAAATCCAGAATATTTTGTAGCTTGGCTTAGGGCTTTTCGAAACTTTTCACCAGTAATCCGTTGAATTTCCTTAGAAAAATGTTCTAACCCAAATACGAACAATATAATACTGGTCAAAGCTGCTAATAATATCTGGAAGTCCTTCATCCTCGCCCCATTAATTCTATAGCTTTTTTATTGCTTGCAATCCTAATTGGATTTCCGCCTTCGATAGAAATATCGCCAACTGCAGCTGTCTCTAAAAAAATAACTGCGTCATACCTGTTAAATTTATTTTCTAAAGCTGTCATTAACTCCGGCATAGACGTGGCGCCAGCTAATAGCAAACTGCCTAAAAAAACCCGGCCCCAGCCTGTAATTTCCGCAATTCGGTCTGCAAACTTAGTTAAAAAAGTGCCCGCCACAACAATCACTAGTGTGGTGATTAAAAATTGAATCAATGCTAGGCCCATGCTTTCCTCACAAAACAATCATGTCTTTAAGTTTTTCTCTGCGCTTACTTCATGAACCAGATGATTTCCACTTTCAAAATCAGCAATATTTTGAAGCGTCGTTTGGGCAATATTTTCTAAAGCCTCGTTGGTTAAAAAGGCCTGGTGAGCTGTCAAAAGAACATTTGGAAACGTCAGTAAGCGAACCAACTGATCGTCCTGAAGTATCTGGTCGGATAGATTTTCAAAAAAAATACCTTCCTCTTCTTCGTAGACGTCAAGTCCTGCATATCCAATGTGACCCGATTTCAAGTACTGTATAAGTGCTTTTGTATCAATAAGTGCGCCCCGGCTTGTATTAATAAGCATAACTCCCGGTTTGGTCATTGAAAGGGCTCTTTCATTAATTAAATATTTGGTCTCCGGTGTGAGTGGGATATGTAGAGAAATGACATGCGACCTTTGCAGTAATTCATCCAAATTTACGTATTCAACCCCATCAGCAATCAAATTCGAATTTTGGACAAGGTCATAAGCAAGAATGTGGCAACCAAACCCTTTTGATATTTTAGCCATAACTGTTCCAATTCGCCCAGTCCCAATGATTCCAATCGTTTTTTTATTTAGATCAAAGCCGACAAGCCCGCCTAAAGAAAAGTTACCATCTTTCACGCGGTTGTAAGCCCTATGAATTTTTCGATTTAGTGAAAGAATCAAAGTAACAGCATGTTCTGCCACGGCATGAGGGGAATACTCCGGCACACGAACAACTTTTAAATCAAGATGATTTGCCGATTTCAAATCAACATTATTAAAGCCTGCTGACCTAAGAGCGATTAATTTAACTCCTGAAGCCGAGAGGGTCTGCAATGTATCTTCATCAAGTTGATCATTAACAAAGGCACAAACACATAAAAACCCCTCAGCCAAACCGGCTGTTTCTTTTGTAAGCCTTGTTTCAAAAAAAGTAATCTCATGGAGGTACTTTTCATTTTCTTTTAGAAAAATATTTTTTTCAAATTCGTGAGCATCAAAGAACGCTACTTTCATGACGGCTCACAGAGTTGGCGATACGCTTTACGAATTCCATTTTTAATTCTGTCACGCATTCCCTCGCTTCGTACCAATGTCCTCGCCACTTGTGTACTTCTCGCTGAAGCATGTGCAGTCACTGCAAATCCTGGAGGGACTTGAATTCCTTTTGGCGCAAGAGCTTGAAACATCTCTCCTAATGATGCACTTTTCCCACCAACTTCCGGAATATCTTTTTTTGATATATTTTCAAACCACTTTATAAAATATAATTCATTCACTATTTCCTCCCACTTACTAAGGGCTTAAGCCTGAGCAGTTTGTGCTTTTTCACTTAATAGGATCGTTGACTTTGGACCTACTAAAAGATTCTTTTAATTAAGTCCGGAAACTCCAGCAAGTTTGCAGTTTTAATACCATTGATTCAAAGTGATTATTAGGGTTGATAATGGAGTGCAAAATGTATCAATGATTGTGCCAGAAAGTCCCGTTAGCGCCGCCAATTTTGCTATGGACAGATTGGAATAATCAATGCAGAACCAGTTCATGAACACAGAAGTTAATACGCCTTGGCACTCCAAAAGTGCCAGTGATGCAGTATCAAGCCTCAGATCAAATATTGCAGCGGGCCTATCTTCTGCAGAGGTTACTCGTCGACTGGCCGAGTATGGAACGAACACTCTACCAGAGCCAAAAAAACGCTCTCTTTTTTCAATTTTCGCTCATCAGTTTTTAAGTCCGCTGATTTACCTTCTTTTGGGCGCCGCTGGAATTGCTCTATTTATTGGGGAGGCCCGTGACGCCGTCGTAATCTTTGTGGTTGTTTTTACAAACGCAGTTATAGGAGCCTACCAAGAAGGTCGAGCTGAAAATTCCCTTAGAGCCTTACGGCGACTTTCCAAATTAAATGCACGAGTGATTCGGGATGGCCATGAACACCTCGTTGAGGCCAGTGAAATAGTGCCGGGGGACATTCTGGTACTCAATTCAGGTGATGCTGTGCCTGCTGATGCAAGGTTAATTGAGGCGTCAATGATATCTGTAGCGGAGGCCGCACTAACGGGAGAATCCCTTTCGGTTATTAAGACTATTGGTGTCGTAGATAAAAACACCTTACTCGTCGACCGCCACAATATGATTTATGCTGGCACTCATATTACTTCAGGGCAGGGGCTTGCAATAGTTACAGCCACTGGAGTTAATAATGAGATCGGCAAGATCGCCCATCTTACAACGACCACAGTCGAGCCAAAAACCCAGCTGGAAGTTCGAATTCAAAAATTTGGCAAGGTTCTTGTCGTCGCTTCGTTTTTAATGTTCTTGCTGGTCATCACTATAGGGCTATGGCGTGGAATTTCGTTTATAGAAATTTTTATGATTGCAATTAGTCAAATGGTCTCATTGGTTCCAGAAGGCTTACCAGTAGCAATGACAATCGCCCTCGCGGTTGGAGTACAGAGAATGGCGCGCCGGGAACTATTGTCAGACGGTTGTACCGTGGAAACACTGGGCTCTACCACTGTAATTTGTAGTGATAAAACAGGTACGCTCACTCGAAACGAAATGGCCGTGACTACGGTTTTACCTGCCCTTTGGTAACAGGGATATTACTGTCTCTGGGTAGGTTATATTCCAGAAGGACATTTTTCAGTAGCCGGACATGACCTGAACCCCGGAAACGACAAAACTTTAGGTAAAGTTTTAGAGGCAAGTATTCTTTGCAATGATGCCCAACTGCTGGGGCCTGATGCTTCAAATAATAACTGGCGCATACTAGGAGATCCAACCGAAGGAGCACTTCTCACCCTTGCTGCAAAAGGCGGTTTAGACACCTTAGAACTTAGAGAGCGATACACCCGAAATGCAGAGTTACCTTTTAATTCAGATTCTAAAATGATGGCAACACAGTATGATGTTGAGGGAAAAAGTGTCATTTACATTAAAGGTGCTCCGGAGTCGTTGCTAGAGATTTGTGGTTCTATTTATCAAGATGGTCAAATTGAGCCACTTACTAGTGATATAATTATAAATATTCAATTGGCGTCAAAAAGAATGGCCAACTCTGCCTTACGATTATTAGCTTTAGGGTTTGTAGAAGATGCCTATATAGATAGCGCTAAGGGCTATGAACCCTATGCAAAGAAAGTAACATTAATAGGTTTGGTGGGACAGCTCGACCCCCCAAGAGATGAGGTTGCGGACTCGGTTCGACTATGTCAACAAGCGGGCATTAAACCTGTAATGGTAACTGGCGACCACAAAGAAACAGGGCTGGCCATTGCAAAGGCCTTGGGCATAAGCCAAAACAATGATTTAGCAATAGATGGTAATGAATTAGATGCTCTATCTGAGCAGGAATTAATAAGTAAATTAGATAGAATCAGTGTTTTTGCACGCGTCCATCCCGCGCAAAAGCTTCGAATCGTTTCAGCCTACCAAAAAAAAGGAGATGTTGTTGCCATGACAGGCGATGGGGTCAATGATGCACCCGCCTTGGTGAAGGCTAATGTTGGCGTAGCTATGGGAATCACCGGTACCGAAGTCGCTAAGGAGGCCGCCAAAATTGTTATAACTGACGATAATTTTTCTACGATTGTTACAGCAATAAAAGAGGGGCGGCTAGTTTATCAAAATATTAAAAAGCTGATTTTATTTTTATTTGTAACTTCAATTGATGAAGTCATAGTTTTATTTTTAGCTTTAATTTTTGGCTTTGCCCCACCCCTTGCAGCAGTCCAAATTCTTTGGATTAATCTCGTAACCGAAGGAACTCTCACAGTTAACCTTATTATGGAGCCGCCTGAGGGGGATGAAATGGAGAGGCCTCCTATACCCACAAACCAACCGCTTTTAGATAGAGCACTTTTGTCAAGGGTGCCACTAATGGTATTGGCACCTGTGACTTCTACATTTGGTTGGTTTTTGTATCGCTCTTTTGAGGGCGCATCATTTGCTCTAGTGCAACCGAAACTTTTACCATTCTTGCAGTTTGCCAATGGTATAATGTTCTTAACTGTCGCTCTGGTTTAAACTCAGCATTTTCCTGAAAATATTTAAAAATCCATGGCTTTTAGGTGGGCTTCGTTGGGTATTATATTTCATTTGGCCGTGATTTACTGGCCTCCACTAAGTCAGTTCTTTCATACTGTGCCAATAGACGTAGAGCATTTTTTTGCCATTGGTATAGTTGCAAGTTTGGTGCTTTGGGTTGAAGAGCTCAGAAAGATCCTCGTACGAAGGTTAATCACAAAAACAATAAAGCCTTAAAATTCTCGTGTCTTTTTGTTGGAGTATTTTTAATTTGAAATTCATATGCTTCATATTGAGACAATGGCTCGAGTATTTTTGAAGCGACAGGACTTAAGTCTTAAGAAAAGTGTGTCTTATTTCGATAAGATAAACTGTGAAAGTGTTTCTTGTTTTCCTCTCTTTAGCAATAACAATAGCCACCTTGGGTCAGGGCTGTCTTGGGCCCATTGGAGTGGGGATTACTGTTGTGGGGACTATCGCCGCCAGCGCTGGTAATGGTGAAGGCTATGACGGAAAATTGGTCGTGGTTGAAAATTCATCGGACGGATTTACCTGTGAGGGCAAACAGCGGCCAGAGAGAATTCTTTTTACCACTTATTTTGGTCCGCTTCCTATAACTAAAGATAGCATCGATAAAAATACTAAATGGTCTTTGATTGTAAACACTCCCGAAAAGTGTTCAGAAATAGGGGATGTAGCGGCTGTCGTAGAGGGGTTAAGTTATGATCCGGTGTCGAGCAGTTTAGAATATGAAAATCAAATTTATACAAGAACATTTAATGAAGGGTACACGTATCGCGTAACGGGGGGTGACCCTTTACCTGATAGTGGGGATGCTAGTCCGGGAGATAGAGTTTGTGACAATGGCCAGGGTCAGTGCACACTGCGGGCTGCAATTGAAGAAGCTAACGCTGAAAAAAATAATGTTCCTATTCTTATTCAACTTCCTAAAGGTGTATACACCATTCATCGAGACATAGAACCATTGTCGCACCCAATTACTGTAGCGGGGCAATCAAGAGATCAAACAATTATTCAGGCTTCTGGTGAAAACTATGGGCTCTTTAATATTGCGAGTGGACATGTTGTTTTTCGAAACCTAACCATTAAAAATTTCTCAAGACAAGGTCCTGGCGGAGCCATTTCAACCTACAACGATATATCGGTTGAGCGAAAGTTGTTAGAGGTGTCCAATTGCCGCTTCGAGAATAATCAAACGACAACCAACAACGACTCCGTGGAGCTATCTCCGCGTATTACAACCAGATGATTATCACTTACTCGCAGTTTGAAAGTAACCGAAACTGTTCGAAAGCCCGTATTTCCAATAGATGGGGTGGTGCGGTTTCATTTAGAGGGGAGCGCCTCATAGTCTATGCCAGCTCGTTTAAAAATAATATTTCTGGAACTAATTATGGGGGAGGCGCTTTATATTCTGATGGCCATACCATATTGAGTCTTCAACATTTTATAACAACAGATTTCAAGTCGAAGGTTATCCAAATCTCGCTGCCAATAATCACGTCGTGTTGAATGATCGAGATGTGGTGAAGCCTGCGAGCACAACATTATTAACTTGTCCTCTGTCGGAAGCTGGTAACATCATTATGTTGGCAACAAATCTTACGGCTCCCTTTGTTCCTGTATGAAATAAATTTACTGCACAATACATTTTATGCAATGATCAGAAAATACCGGTGGTATGTTTTTACTTAATAAACACTACGATGCCTCAATTTTCTGGAAACATTCTTTACAATGCAGGTACGGGCCAGCTTTTGCAATTTCATGTTCATCGGTGCTGATGTAGATACCGGGTTGCCGAAACAAGTGGATACAACCTTTTAAGTGATTATTCTTGTGCTCCTCATTCATCTGACCTTGTGGGCGTTGACTCACGCTTCAGCCATTTCTAGTCGACAATGGGCCGACGGAAACCCTAAAGTTGATAACTCCAATTCTCCTCTCTTAGGTGCGGTACCCATAGAGCAAATGTTTTGTTGCCCAAGATCAAAGAGAAGTCTCTCGAGGTTCAAATGGCGCATGTGATATTGGAGCCGTTGAGTACAGTGAATAGACTCAGCTAGCAACTTTATACTCTTTACCCTTTCCGCGCCCCTTTGAGATCAGCTTCCTTTTCTCAAGTGCCAAAAATTTCTCTATTTAAACGACGTTGGGGTGTTTTTAATTGAATGGCAGCCTGCTTTGTTCGAAATGCTTGATAGGGCCACAAAGATTTTAAATTATGATGGAGTTGTTCAAGATAAAGGTCGTCTTTGTTAATAAGGTTTAGGTTGTAAAGATAAACCTGACACCATTGTTCACATTTAGCGAGAAAGATCCATTATCCATGTTTATATCTATTGGAAATTTTAAAATTTTTTGAACTCGTCTCTTAAACGTTTTACCTGTTGAAACACGCGCTGAGGAGAAGAGTAAGGGTTGAAATACTCATTTGGGTAAAGGATTGAGAAGAGTTCGCCTGTGGAGATAGGTTTATACAGGTCTTTTGTAAGAGCTAAGAGCACCCTTGTGCGGGCCCTGTCCAATTTTGAGGGCAAAAGGACCGGGTGTGGATTGAGCTGACTTTAATCAATAATCAGAGAAGGGTTCCAACAAAAATTCTCTTTGGGATTTTTATTTTTCTGAAAACTTTCAAGCATGCTTTTGCGGTATTCACGATAAGGAGTGCCCAAGTAAACCTTGTTCAATAGATTAAAATCATTAAGATATTTTGCTATATATAAGTCACATTCTCGCACAGTTTCCCAATGCCTATTTTTTATGGCTTGTTCACGTACCCCCTGTAGTTTCAGCGTCGAGTTCACTTTATTGTTACCATTGAACATTTGAACGATAGCAAGCCATTTTTGAATAAATAAACTCGAAGAGTTCTGTTGGCCTTTCAAAAACGATTTTGCAGTATTGAGAAGCTGTTGCGCTTCTGCCCAATCGTTTTCATTGACAGCCAACTGAGCCGACACTTCAAGGGCGTTAGCGTGGATTAGCTTCCAATTATTTTGTTCGGATTCATTTAAGATTATTTTCAATAGTTCTTTGGCTTTATTGTGATATCCGACTCGAACAAAGGCGGCACTTAAGTTAAGCTGACCAACAATTGGTAATCACTAATGTTTTTATGTTTGATAAATCTTTTGAGTGGGCGAATCGCTTTCTTGTAATCCCATTGGGCGATATAGGCGTATGCCAAATAGAGTGAGGTTTCGGGAGCTCCACCGTAAGGGAGTAATTTTAAAATATTTATGGCCTCATTTATGGCACCGACTTTTACCAATAGAGCCGCATAAATCGCTAACTCTTGGGAGTTGGGGGAGTTACGAGAGTTTTTTCCGGACGAATAATGGGCTGAAGCTTTTTAAGAGCAATATAAGGTTGTCCAATTCTTCGAGCGAGATCCGCGAACGTTACTAGATGTTCTCTAGGAATATTATCATACCGTACAGAGTTAAACTCCTTCTTGGCCTGTTTGCTATGGCCTTGTTGGATGTAATTATGAATCCTAGAGAATCTGTGTTGTAAGCTGAATTCACTCATAAAAATAGTATATCAACAATACGTTAGTTAATCCCGTTATTCTCATTATGAAACATTGAACTTAACAACTTGATTTCACCTATAGTTTTTACTTTTTTGTACTGTTTTATCTAAATATTTTTAGTGGTGCTCAGCGGATATCCTGAATTAAGTTAGGGGGGATATCATGAGACAAAAAAGGTGGATGAATAGACTCAAGAAATTTGCGTCTCATATCAAATCATTTCTTATAAATGAAAGGTTCGAAAGACTCCAAAATGCAGGTAAGCACCAGCTAAGAACCTAAACCCTACACATCTTTTTAACCATTCAGATTTCTAGAGCTATTCAGCACTGCAAGACGGTTGCCTTTGTTAGCCCCGGAAGGGGAGAAGTCCTACTTAAGTTAGCAGCGCAAGCGAATCCACATATTTTATTGTGCTTTGAAGCCCGTGAAGACCTAATTGCAGAGGGCCGAAAGGAATTAAAGAAATTGGGGTTGAGAAATGTGCGCTTTTACCATGCAAATGTTTTAAACCTCAGTACCATAAAGGAAAATCGATTTGATGGTGTGGTGTCAGAGACTTTTTTAGAAAAGATCTCAGATATTGAGGAATTGCGGCTTTGTTTTGAAGGAATCAGAAATCTTTGAAAAGCAATGGTGCATTATTTTTGGTGAATCGGAATAATAGAGATCAGTTAAATGGAGATTCAATACGGCAACAGATGACGATCAAGTTGTCGAATATGCTCGAAATATTTTACCCACGTTATTTCAGGTTTACCCTGCCGGCAAATTGAAATCCTCTTCAATTATGACGACGCCACAATTTGAGTTACCGATATTCACACAAAAAACCATACAAGATGAGCTATTAGGTTATGACAAAGTTGAAGTTAACGAGTTTAATACCGTACAAAACTCTTTAAAATATAAAGGCATGCAAAGTACTAGTCTGATAAAAGGACTCGTGGTCAGCGAAAAGGACCTTGAAGTGGAGATGGCAGTTTTTGCCGATCGATCGTCAGGATTTAACCGACCAAACAAGATAACTTTTTGCCCCTAAGAGGCTTTTTGTTTTGGAATTAGGTGGAGATCATTTACATACGTGGATTTTAGATATTCAAGAAACTCCTCCCACAGCTCGCCTTTGACGGAAACAAACTCTAGACCAATTAGTTTATTGATGTCGTTTTTCGAGGCAATTCTTGATTGTACGTGAACGAAGCTGTCTTGGCGAATATAGATTTTAAGTGAGATCGTCTGATTTTCTTCAAAAGCATTAAACATCTCATTTGTGTCAGTTAATACGGAGGCGCCATTTTCTGAAATATCAATGACTTTAAATTGGTGCTTTATTTTTTCGTCATCAACAAAATAAGCATGACAGGTTGAGGGGTAACGAATACTTTGCTCTGGACATGAAAAAATGGGTTTGATGAGCTAAACAGCTTTTTATACTCTTTTTCTATTAAAAACATATTGTAAAATTTCAAGCTCATTATCTGTCAAATTTTCTTTAAGCTCAGGGCATTTGGCAAAAAGGTTTTCTATAACTTCCACACTTAGGCAGTTGTTAGAGGCCGAAAAAAAAGGTCGTTTGGGGAAAATAAATTGATCTGTGAATTCATGCAGTTCAACTTTGCAATATTCTTGATGTCATTACCTTTGAAGAAGTGTTTTTGCCGAAACTCTTGATCATACCCATTGATTGGTATGTATAAAGCTTTTGACCCATGATCTTTAACAAACTTGTAATTGTTGGAAACATTTCCTTTAATTTCCTTGAAACCAAAAATGCCTCATAAAGGGGGCTGCGGTATTTTTTAGGACACAAACAACAGTATCGGCTTGTAAAAATCGCTTGCTGTAGCGGTAAACATAATTGGCGAGTGGAAAATAGAGCTTAGTTCCTCTAAATTCAGTAGAGTTTCGAACGGCGAGAGCCGAAAGCTCGACGATTCTTTGCCCTTGTCGTCTTTGGCCATCAATATTTATAAACTCATCAATAGGTAAACCCAGAGGGCCATCTAGAATGATTGAGAGCGTCCCAACCACTTGACCCTTATATTTGGCCACGACGGTTGTTGTGGATGGGAGTAGTGGTATTTGGTGATTCTGTACCCTGAGGAGTTCTTATTAATAAGTTGATTTTCAACATAGGCATCATGCAGAAGTCTAAAAGCGCTCTCGAGTTCTTCTTGGGTTTCAGCCGTTTTAATGATCAAGTCTTCTCCCAAGTCATAGGAGATCTTGACCTGAGATCGAATCATTGGGTCACGCAAGGGCTTAGGAAGATGAAACATCACCTTTTTTAAAAGCTTTTGAAGTGCTTTTTGGTTCATAGAGACTTATCGACCAAACCTAGACCAAAGTTGAGTGTCTTAGTTTGGCAGGGACACTGTGCCCAGAGGAAATTGTATCAAAATGAGTCAAATCAATAGATGGTTCAAATCCAAATTCAAAAATCAAAGCACGTGTGTACATCTGGTGACTCTTCACATTGTATTTGGATTGAGATATGCTTCAACTTACACCTTTTGGAGAGCCATTTGAGATCCCTAATTATAATCTCTCTTATCACCATTTATTCGAGTTCTTCGATGGCAAAAATTGTTCGAGGCTATAATTTAAAGAAAGCACAGGCCTATGTGGAAAGGCTAAAAGAACAAAATATCGATTATGAATTGAAAAAATCCAAAGAAGAGAAGGATGTCTATTATTTATTGGTTCAAGACTCCAAACAATATTCATCAATAAATCTTAAGCGACAGCAAAAGGTTACATTTAAGAAAAAAAGTTACTTTATCCAGTTGATCACTCTTAAAAGGGAGAAGACGGATCAGCGTCGGCAGGAGCTACTGGCGGCAGGCGTGAGGCCGAATCATATTATCCGTATAAAGAAGAGAAAAGAAATTCCGGTGTATATAATTTCAGTCAATGAAACTGAAAAGACACCGGATCTAAAATTATCTGATTATTTCTCTGCCTTTTCCATGGCTCAGTCTAAACTATTTGTAGAGGGACATGTTGGCGACAGCGAATATCAGTCGGGTTATGTCAATGCTTTGGTGGGGTTTGATTATTTCGGTGATGAAGTTACGGGTAAATTAATGGGGCGCATTGAGATTTGGAATGAAGAAAGCGCCAACATGAATTTTCATAAAAATATAATTGAATTGGACGAAGCCTATTTGAATAAGCCCTTTTCGATGGGTCAATTGACAGTTGGCAAACAATTGTTCTCCTGGGGTGTGTTTGACGAGTTATCTAGTTTCGATCGGGTTAACATTAAAAACCTGCCTCGATTTGTATTTGATTCAGGTGCGAGCTATCGCAGGCCTATTACTGCCATGAGGTATCAGCATTACTCGGGCTCGTGGAAGTGGGATGGCTATGTGGATTTTGGGCTGGAAAAGGGCAGAAAGCAAAGTGAAGAAAGCCTATGGACAGGTATTTCAAGAGAAGAGGGTACAATAAGAGGCGGCGATCCGGAACTCATAGCCCCATCTCTGATTACAAATGTCCGTATGGGGTTTGGAGAACGTGAGGATCAAAGCTACGGGGTGCGGATAACAAGAACAGGCGAAGGGGATGTGTCTTTCACCTACTTAAATGCCTATCCGGATGTGCCCGGTCTGCAGTTTTCAGAAACCCTAAGACAGCAAATTTTATTAGCTTCAGTGGACGCTACCGGATTGTCGGCAGGTGTGGATTTTGAATACTTTAAGGAGCAGGTTTTTGGATTGGACTACGTGAATACCTTTGATGGCCAGCTTTACAAAGTGGAGTTGGCCTATATTCTAAATTCCGCGGTTCTGAATGAAGTTTTAGAGGTCACAGAAATCCCAAAGTTTCGGCTAGCCATCGGCGGTGACTTTGAGTTTTCTAGTTGGACGACGACCTTGACGTGGCAAGTGGTTCACGAGCAATTGTTAGAGGACCAGGAAACCTTCTTAGATAATTCAGATCTAATACAATACATTCTACAGAGCTCCACATTAATGATGGCCGATAAACTCCGAGTGGAATTGAGGGCTATTCTAAATGGAGCCGACAGCAGTCTTTATTTTTCTCCCTACTTTGGATATGACTTGTCTGATACAAGCACATTTGGTGTTGCTGTCCATATCTTCAATGGCCATGCAGATAGCTTTTTTGGCTTTCATGACAAAAATGATTTTCTGGAAATCCGCTGGCAAAAGTTATTTTAAATACTTCATCAAAATTCCTGGATTCTCCAAAGCCCCTTTTTGGAAATATGTAGGGTTGAAGTTATTGTTGAATTTAGTCTCGATAACTTCGAGAACAGTTGTGTGGCCCAACTCAAGGTTTTTAATCGTAGTGTGTTCTGCAATCCAGGTCTTTCCCACTTTTTTAAAGTCTTTAACAAGCAAAGTTTTATACACCTTTTCTTTTTCAGTATAAAAATCAGCCTTTTTTATCGTCCACCGATTCGGATCTACAAAATACTCAATTTTTCTATACATAGAGTCGCTAGGGTCTTTCGGGGTGCTTTTAATAAGATAGTATTTTTGGCCCCCAATCACCTTTTCGCCGATAAGTTCGTGATTGTCTTTTGATACCGGTCGATCTTCAAGGTCCTCATAACTTAAATCAGAACCTACAAACCGGCCTTGTTTTTTGGCACTAGCTATACGTCGGGTTTTTTTCAAGGCGGGGAGGTAAAGCCATTGGTCAGCATCAGACCCTTTATGATTATGTATTAGAAGTCCAGTTCTCTTTATACTCTTGGGCGCCGAAAATGCGATAAGGGACTGGGAGTCATATTTATTGTTGTCCTTAGCAATGACAATAAATACCCTCTCTCTTTTTGATTTACTCTTATCTATGAGGGTCATCTTTGTTTTTTGAAAAGAATCAGCTTCCCTGTTGGAGTTGTAAACTTTTTGGGCAATTTCAGTTCCTGTGAGGGCCTGTGCTTTTATAGAGAATAATAGTAAAATACCCAGTATTAAGCGCATATTAAAATCCTTCGTTAGCAATATGATGACGATTTTAGCAGAAGAGTCAATAATTGAATCAGTTCTATTAGTTGAACCAACGAGTTTCCTTGTTAGAATAAATCATGTTGAATTTAAAAAATGCTAATTTCATTGTTGTAGTGCTCATCGCACTCTCGTTATTTTTTCTCACTAAGTTATTAGTTTCTAACACACCGATGACTTACATACCACACGAGTTGGAAAGCCGGATTCTCACCGAAGAACTCATCAAAGAATTTAACAATGAAGAGTCCTTGTTCTTCATGTTTGAATCGGAAAACGCTTTTGAAAGCAAGTTTTTGTCGAAGCTGTCTCGCTTTGTGAATGAAATTAAAAGTTTTGATAAAACAAAAGACATCGGTTCGATATTTGACTATGAGGCCATTCGAGCAACGGACGAGGGTTTTCAGATTCGACCTATAATTAGCTCTGACGACCCAGAAAACTCCTCATTTGACCAAGTCAGTGAAAGTGTGAGCGTAGACCACTTCGTTAAGGACTTTTTTGTTTCAAAAGATATTAAGGTATTTGGGGTTTTGGTTGAGCCCAAAGATATTCAAACTTCCTTTGAGAGAAAATTCTATGAAGAAAAGGTTCTACAATCGCTTAAAAAACATGAATTGGAAAACGCCCTTGTCGCTTATGGTGGTGAATTTGCTGTTGATACAGCTCAGTTTGATGAATTGAATAATATAATGCTCGTTCTGGCGCCGTTGACATTGTTGATTGGAATTGCTCTGTTGTTTTTGCTGTTCAACTCTCTAGGGGCAGTTGCACTGGGAGCAGGTTTTAATTTATTGGCAGCTATCGTGACGATGTCATTTTTCGGCGTGTTTGGCTGGCCGTTTAATTTAATCGGCTCGATGATACCCACTCTGATGATGGCGCTGAGTACAGCTTTTACGGTTCACCTTTATAATGGGATATTGCTGCCAAAAACTCCGGAGTTGAGCATGCGGAAGCCGTAGTTGACACAGTTAAGGCAATTAATAAGCCTTCTTTATATTCCGCGCTCACAACAAGTGTGGGATTGTTTTCCCTCGCCATGAGCGACATTCCCCCGGTAAAAAGCATTGCGGTGATAGGTGGAATGGGTGTTCTGCTTGTTTATTTGTTAGTTATTTATGTGTTGCCTCCACTTTTAATACGGTTTGCATCTTCGGGGTGGAGGCAAAACTCTTCACTGAAAGCTTTCTTGGATAACATTGTAAACTATGCGATTGAACTTTCATTAACATTTCCCAAGAGAATCGTGATAGGACTTTTACTAGGTGCTTTGGTGTTAAGTTATTTTGCGTTTCAAGTAGAATCTGAATCCAATCTCTACAAATTTTTTAGCGACGATCACCGAATTAATAAAGCGACAGAAGCAATCGCCCATCAATTTTCGGGTACGACTATAGTGAATGTGGTTTTTGACTCGGACCCTGATAGTATTCTGAGCTCTAAATTTTTAAAGAATTTGGATGATTTAAAGGGTCAAATCGAGGCTATTGAAGGCATAAGCCGTGTATTTTCACCGGCTGATGTTTTAAAACAAATGCATTGGGCCTTTCACGGAGAGAAACAAGAATTTTTTGCCGTCCCTGACGATGACAGCCTTATTCAGCAATATTTTTTCATTTACGATGGCGACGATCTATATAATTTTTTATCTCGGAGTCAGAAGAGGCTTAAAATGACTCTAAATCTCGATGTCCAAGGAGCCAACGAAATTGAAGGAGTGGTTGCTCAAGTTGAAGAGAGGATAAAGTCCATTGGTTTTACTGATGTACAGTGGCGATACGGAGGGCATGGGAAGATGTTCTCTGATCAAGAAAACTTAATAATCAGTGATCTCTTTAAAAGCGTAGCGGTGAGTTTTAGTTTAATTTTGTTGCTCATGGCTATTATGTGGCAGTCATTTAGAGACGCCCTATATTGTTTTATACCTAACTTTTTGCCTGTGCTTTCGATGTTTATATTGATGGGTATGTTTGGCATATGGCTGGATATGGGAACGGCAATGATTGCCTCTGTCACAGTTGGAATTGCGGTTGACGATACCATTCATATTTTTAACGGTTATCGAAAACGAATTGGAACATTGCCCATTAAGGATATTATTCACGAGGTTTATAATGAGTCTGGACGGGCTATTATCATAACCACTTTGATACTCAGCTCTCAGTTCGCTGTATTAAGCTTCGCTTCTTTTGCTCCACTTAGAAATTTTGGGCTTTTAACCACAACGGGCGTGTTAGCGGCACTGGTGTTTGATTTACTTTTCCTTCCAGCACTGATTGTACTGGTTCACAAAAGAAATCAAAATATTACGGCCTGATGAATTGATAATTCAATTAATCAGCGCCTAAATAATCAAGAATAGCATCATAATCAGGAGAATTTTGAAAATCCCTCTGTAGCTCACGGGTTGGTGGCATTTCACTGCGGGTAATTCTTCTTGTAATGAGGTCTTTTATGGAACCAATCTGATGCTTCACTTGTTCTTCATTCCCGGACAAAAACGGATTTGGGTAGGGCTCTCCGGATTGATGGCACGATCCGCATCGATTGATAAATAGATTAAGTACCGGCTCGCTGAATATTGGTGGCAGTGGCTCTCTGAGGACTCGGGCGTATTCTCGTGCATTGAGACTAGGTAGGTTAAAATGCAGATCTTCCCCATAGTTTAACTCTTTTCGAATGAGGTTCACGAACTCTTTTTGATTAAAAGGGCGAGCATCAAAAATGGGACTCCCTTTTTCGTATAGACTGAGGAGGGCGGTTTGCACACTCTCCATGATATCATCATAGATGTAATTGGTTCGTGTACCGCGAATAATGTTAAACAAATTGGCTTCCGAGCTGGCTATTGTAAAAGAGCCTAAAAAACCCCGAGTTCCGGTCAAGCGCGAAGATGCTGGGTTTGATATAGCCGGAAGTGTTTTCAGAGATTCTATGATTTGCAGCATGGCATCAGGACTACTAAACAAATAGGGTGCTGCAAGTTTGGCTCGATCAAAAGGACTGACTGGCCCCTCAATCACATCATAAGAGAGTTTTACTAAAGCATCATCTTGATAAGAGACCACTTCACTTAGCTCCGAGCTGGCCCATTTTGCATCTCTCAAATTTGACTTCAGTGGCGAGTATCTAAGGTCTTCACTGCAGAGGCTGGGGTCGGTTTGCTCTACAAAGTTACAGAGATTAAATATTTGCATCAATAGCTGCAATCGACACTGCCTGTCCGTGCAGCCATAGACATAAAGACGTTGAAAGTTCGCGAGCCCATCACCGTCACGAATTCGACGGTCCAATTCGACAAGGTCCTCTCTTGTGTTGTCCGTTTCACCTACGAGTTTATAGTCAAGATTTGGATTAGGAGTAATATCGGGTCCGTTATCAATAGAATGCGCGGACAAAAGAGCCTTTCGCATAGTTCCGTTTTTAAAACTACCAGAATCGTTCCAAGGAGCAATGGAAAGTATGGGTGCCTGGTTTTGGTGGCAAGCAAGACATTTTGCCCGTTGAGCATAAAAGATTTGAGGATTGGTACTGTAATCGCGAAGAATTTGAAACTCAAATCGACCGGCCTCTTCGTTGTAAGAAATCACTTCCATTTGATCTTTTGCTCTTACATAAGCCCAATAGAGGCGATTGGAAAGCATGGGGTTATCACTTGGACCCACGCCAAAAACTGTTCTAGGACTTTCTAAAGGGCTATAACTCAGATCAACGGGTCTTTGCAGTGAACGGCTAAATGGGAAGTATCCATGAACGATACTTTCGCTCCCACTCAAATCTGCAATTTTATCAACCATATTCGCCAAGGGGAACGGCACCTCATATTTACGGCTGTTTTTTTGATAAAATATTTTGTCAAACAAAGAGCTTCCCACCGGCGGCAAATCGGGCCCTGCATTTTGTATATCTATTGGAACTGCATGCTGTGATGAAGTGGACGGGGTGGCTAAAGCGTTTAATGAATTAAAAATGGTAAATATTAAAATGATATGTTTTGTTTTCATGAAAGCAGTATTTGTAAAACAAACTCGAGCATCAAGACTTTGGCAAAGAATGGTAATTTCAACAGATGGATACAACTATCTATAGTGAATTTTTTTACAAAGCCGCTCGAATTTTGTTTGAAATCTCGGACCCCTTGTCATTGTGGAGCATCAATAAGAGACCGCATTACACAATTGTTGTTTGTTTGCCATACGTTAGGTGTTAAGTCTGCCTAAAACTTCATCTGCAATATGTTTCATTTGAGGATTAAAATTTCCAAAAAATTGTCGAACTTTTCGACGGCGAACACTTCCTTAACACAATATTAACGTGAGAAGGGATCTACGACCAGTTCACGTGGCATGACCTGTGCTCTATCAAAAGAGGTGAATGATCACATGGGCATTTGGGGAAATTAATAAAAATAAATGCCGTTCTAGATAGAGTCGTTTCAAAAAAGAAGCGGCGTTTTGGTTGAGTCATAATTGTTGAGAATAACATCTTTCAAATAAATTCATCAGTCAATTTGGGCATTAAGACAAATCTCTTTTTAAGAGGTTTTTTAATTTTTGTTTAAACAATAAATAAACAAACAAAGGGGAATCGAGTGAAAAAATTAAAAACACTAGCTGTGGCATGCTTACTTACGCTGGGCTTTGCCAAATCAGCCTTGGCTGATAACTGTAATGATCTATGTGATACCTTTATTACTGGACAAGCTTCCGTCGATTTCTTCTTTGAGTGGTATTATACACATCCCTCAGATAGATATGATACGTTCCTATCTTCTTACATATTCTATTCGCAAGACAGGACGGAATGGAATTCACCCCCTCCGCTGGGAGCTGTAGTATATGATAATGGTCTTGTTTATACTCAAAACGAATTTGAGGATTGGTACGAGTCCACGGGCAAAATGATTGATGATGCTATTAACTCCGTAGAGTTGGAACCTATTTGGGATATGCTTGCATATGCTGCGGTAGAAGTGGATTCAATTTTTCATTTTGCTGGAGTACTCAACTTAGCAATTGATGCTGATCACCCCTCGGCGGATGATTTAACAATAGGCATTATTGCAGCTAATAATTATTATCTAAACGGAGGGGCATTATCTTTTTCAAAAGGTGTGCACCAAGAAGTTGAGTACAGAGAATTTATATGTAATTTGGGCTCAGATGCCTGCCCGACAGTTATTACAAATAAAAACGATTATTATAGTAACAACCGATATGGAATTTCCTATGAGTCTGCGGCCGTATTTTTTGAACAGGATCGCAGTGAAAGCGTTACTATCATAACGAATCAGGAGCCGTTTCATCAACCGTTCAGCAGTGGAGTGCCATACTTAGAGGAAGAGCTGGTTGACTTTTTAAGTTCAATAACTGACATGCACATTAATGGTATGGACTCTGCGACTCGCACTGAAGTTGAAGCAGCATTGGCTTTCGCAGGAACCGAGGTTGATACAGTAGAGCATTTTGCAAAAGTACTTGGAACAGCTCTTGATTTTGGGATAATTACACTGCCAACAGGATTTACTCCTCAAGCAGAAGAAAGTGTTGCGCAAGGGTTGGCTGAAGGGATTATTCATCCGGCGATCTATGATTGGGCCTTAGAGATTGCAGAATTTCACAATGTGGATGTTTACAGCTCATATTATGGCATGCTTCTAGACGTTTCATTACAGTAATAATAGAGACATCAATTTAAGGGAGGGCCATTGCCCTCTCTTTTTTAAAAAACAATGCTCATTAGTATTTCAAAACAAAACGCTAAGTATTTTTACAATTGCACTTGAGGGTGCAATTTTTTTTTAAGTTTGTTCTTATAAATTCACCTCATTTTGAGTCTCAATATCCGATCGGCATTTATTTGCGATGCGTTAGAAGAGGCCGTTGCTTAAAACTTCAGCTGCAATATGTTTCATTTGAGGATTAAAATTTCCCAAAAATTGTCGAACTTTTAGCCGGTGAATACATCCTTAACATAAAATTAACGCGAAATAAAACCTACGCCCAGCTCGCATGGCATGTCCTGTGCTCCAACAACTAAAGTAAATCACTGCACGGGTAAACGGGGAAATAAAATAAATGCTGTTTTAAATAAAGTCGTTTCAAAAAAAGAAATGATATTTTGGTTGAATCTAAATAGTTGGGAATAAGTCTTGTCGAAATAATCCGTGAGAGTTTTTAAGTTAACAATAGAAATCTCCAAGCAAGAGTTTCTTTTTTAAAATTAAATAAAAAAACAATAAACAGGGGGACGTATGAGGAAACTATTATCACTATTAACAATGGGCCTGATGGCTTTTAGCTTGAGTGAATCAGCGCTCGCACAAAGTTGTCCGCAGGACTGGCCGGATGAAATTTGCCAAGGGTTAAACCAGAATAACGTAGCCCCCATTTTTTATCGGTGGTATCTCGAGCCGGGATATGATCCGGACCAGAGTTTTATAGCGTCTAGCATTTTCTTTGCCGAAGAGAGATTCGATACGGCTCCAATACTTATGAATGACCCAATTTATAGTGTAGGTGATCTAACCTACAGACAGTCTGAATTTGATCAATGGGTTTCCGATGTTCAGGGAATGATTGCCACAGCGGAAACCACTTCCGAATATTTAGATCTATATCAGGTGCTCGAGTATGCCCTTTTCGAAGTGGACACGTTCGAACATTTTGCGTATGTACTCGACTTTCTAATAACAATTAATCACCCCGGTGCAGGGCAAATTCCATATGACGTTGAAACAGTATATTTTTATTTGATCGGTGGTTTTCCTCCGCCGGAGTCGATGGATCCGACACAAAAGATGATTGCTTATAGGGAATTTGTTTGTTCTCTGCAGAATGTGAATGGTGTTGCTGATGCTTGCCCACCTGAAATAACGTCTACAGCTCAATACTTCTCATCCAATAGTGACGGTGTTACCTACTCGGATGTTGCTGTGTTTTTTGAAGGCAATAGATCGCAAAGTGATCCTCTTTACCCAAATCAGGAGCCATTCGATATTGTTTTCGACACAGGAGTTGCCTATTCGGAAAGAGAATTCGATAGTCTACTTGCGGCTGCCGAGGCTATGATTGTAAATGGCATGAGCAGTTCTGTAAAATCTCAAGTTGATCTAGCGTTATTCAATGCCGGCCTTGAAGTGGATACTGTCGCGCAATTTGCAAAAATTCTCCATATGGCTTTGGAATATGAAATGGTAGAAATGCCGAGTGAAATATTAGAATGGCAAAAGCAAGTTGGAAAGCAACGTCTTGCTGATGGTGAAATCGACGGTTGGATATATGAGTGGGTCAAGGATGTTGCGGAAGTTAATAACGTAGACATTTATGATGCACAAACGGACACCTTGAGAGATTTACCTTAATTATAAATGACATTGAATTTTTATTAAGGAGAGGGAAACCTCTCCTTTTCTTGTGATTCAATAAAATATAAAAATATAAACCTAAAAAATGGGGGAATAATGAAAAAATTTATAAGAACACTCGTAATGGGTTTAATGGCTTTTGGTATTACCGAGTCAGCATTGGCCCAGGGCTGTCCGACAGACTACCCACAAGAATATTGTGACTATTGGGGTGTTGGTAATGATCCAACCTCACATTACTTTATACGTTGGTATCTAGATAAGCCTGCAGAAGTTGATACGAGTTTTATTGCATCAAATATTTTCTTTTCAGAAGAGCGGGATGAACCAGTCCCATTTGGCGAAACGTCTTTTAATAACGGTCTTCCCTATACTCAAAGTGAATTTAATCAATGGGCAGACGATACGGCTCTCCAAATTGCTCAGGCATCAAGCAGTCAAGAACTACAAGATCTTTATACTATGTTAGAGTTTGCAGCTACAGAAGTAGATACGTTATTTCATTTTGCTAAAGTTTTAGATTTGGCCATTGATGCAAATCATCCGGCAGCTTCGAGCATTACATCTGACGTAATTGCGGCAAAAAACTTTTATATGAATGGTGGTTCCTTATCGCCAGCCTATGGTGTGGAACAACAAATAGAATATAGAGAGTTTGTTTGCTCTTTGGGTTCAGACGCTTGCCCTCATTTAGTTACAAATTTGTCAACATTTTACTCCAACAATATTTATGGAATAACCTATGGCACAGTTGAAGTATTTTATGATGGAGTTAATGGTGCGACTTATACCGGAGCTCAGCTAGATGACTTTTTGCTTTCTGCAACTGAAATGCTGATCAATGGTATGAATTCTTCGGTAAGAAGCCAAGTTGAAGGTGCATTGGTTTATGCTGGTGTTGAAGTGGATACGGTATCCCATTTTGCTTTAGTGCTTTCTGCAGGCCTGGATTTCGGATTGATAACTCTTCCCAGTGGTTTAACTTCGCAGCAACAGGCGACTGTGAGAGGAGCACTGGCATTTGGATCCATTCACTCACTTATTATTGATTGGGCAACAGATCTAGGAGAAGCCAATGGTGTGGACGTTTATGACGCTAACTTGGATATTCTCCGTGACGTACCTTAACTAGATTTCTGAAGAATAGGTTTTTTGTAGGAGGAGGGGCAAACCCTCCTTTTTGTTTCTCAAACTGACACTCGTTTTATAGGAAAAATAATGATTAGGTTGGGTGCAAATTAAGCCGGCTTTTGGCGTAACCATTTGGCAATTTGTTTTTCACGCATCCTTACATGGGGGTCTCAACTGATGAGCCCCATCCCAATGAAATTTCATTTCGAAACGGTTTCATACAAATATTATTTGTTAGCGCCCCATTAGGCTTAAGAAGTGCTTAAAAAATGATCTCTAACATGTTCCATTTGAGGACTCAAATTTTTCAAAAAACGTCGAACTATTAGTCGATGAACACTTTCTTAACACAAAATTAACTCGGATTAAAATATACGTGCAGTACCTATGGCATGTTGTGTGCTTCCTTTCTAAGTACAAATTTAAAACATCTACAAACTAGGGGGGTAGGATGAAAAAATCGATCAATGTAATATTAAGTACAATTATTTTAGTGTGCGGCCAAATTGGGGTTGCTAACGCCGAAGGTGGCATCGAAGAGATCTTAGTTACTTGTGGCTATTCATGTGGTACGGGCGGTAACGGAATTGCGAACGCTTGGTATTACGGCGGAAATTATACTCCAGCGGGTGAAGCCGGTGAGCCAGAAGGCCCTTCCCCAGACCCTCGGCTTGCCGATGATGACATTCACTATACAAGTGAAGATCTTCACAACTTCGTATACACGGTTAGGGAGATGTTGCGGGATGGTAACCTTACCGCAGAAGAGCTTGCAGAACTCAATGAAGTGATCTTTTTTGCAGGTACTGAAGTGGACTATGCTTATGATTTTGCACTAATTTTTAGTTTAGCGTTAGAATCAGGATTGATCACTCTTCCTACAGACCTTTTCCCGAGTGAATCGCAAAGACAAGCTATTGCAGAGCAGTTAGGATTGGGGATAATCCCAACTATTGCAGATGACTATGTTACTTACGTAGCTTGTTATCATCAGTCTGAGGCCTGTGTTGGTGGGGACCGCCTTCGATATTAATCGATTAAAACTATTATTTTAAAAGGATGTCTGCAAAATAAGTTTGTTACACCCGAAATATCTGGAGGGCAGCGCCTCCAGATATTTTTACTTAAAAAATAAATTCGTCAGATATAAAAAATAAAAACAAAGAGGAGTGGTAGAGTGAAAAAATATTTAGCATTTTTATGGGGATTGATTTTAAGCTTCGGCTTGGTTAACACAGCGAACGCACAAGATTGTTTGACTGGTGGGGATAACGCTGAATTTTGTGAAGAAATTCTTGTAGAAGGAATGTCGTCTTCACCGGATTATGATTCGATATTAAATTTCTATTCGGAGTTTGCCAATCAGCTTCAAAATTCATTTGACGACGCCTATGTGTTTTATGCTGGAGAAAGAAATGGCCCGACGCAAATCGGTGAAACAGTATATAATAACGGTACGCCGTACACCGATGCTGAGTTAACTCAATTTATTCAAGATATGTTAGTGGCTTTGAACAATAATCCTAGCGAAGAGTTGAAAGAAGAGATCCGTCAAAAGATTATCATGGCGGCAATGGAAATGGATAACATTTTACAATTTGGTAGGATTATTGCGTTAGCATATGTGGCTGAGCTTGTGACATTCCCAGATTCTATTACGGATATTCCTGCAGCAATCAATGATTTGAGTGGTGGGTATTATCAGCCGCATGAGGATTGGCTAGCAACTTTAGCTTGCTCGCATGGAGCAGATTCCTGCCCCTATCCTATAATTACAGTTGGAGCAAGTATTCAGGATTTTTATTCTGACAATCCTTATGGGTATATATATGCAGATGTTGCTGTGTTTTTTGAACAGTCAAGAAGTTCGCCCGCAAACCCTTATCTCGGCGACACCGTTTACAGTTATGGTGATGTTGAATATACGGGGTATGAATTTAGCGAATTTATTCTATCAGTTGAAAGATTGCTAATGGCTGAGTTAGAGGGAAATATACTTGCAGAAATACAAGCGGCTTTATTTTTTGCAGGTACAGAAGTAGATACGTTGAATCATTTTGCGCAAGTGCTCAAGTTGGGGCTAGATGCTGGAATGATCACTTTGCCAAATACTTTGACGGACGCTAATGATATAGCTAACGTAAAAGACGCTTTGACCGATGGAGTGATCTTGCCGGTAATATCTGATTGGGCTGAGGTCCTTGCATGTGGCAACGGTGCCGATACTTGTAATTTGTTTTAGTCAAACATTTCTAGGAGTTAGTGTGATTTTTGCCCTAACTCCAAATATTTCAAAAAGTGAATATTCTAAATAATAATTTTAAACATATTGAAAAGCTGGGGGTCATAGCCTCCAATTTTTTTATTCAGTTTTTGTATCAGTTCGCTCAATAATTTTAACGAGTTTCAACCCATCTGTTTCATCTTTACCTATTGCCCAAGCCCATGAGTCGTTGAATTGCGGTGTAGAAACAATATCATTGAGGTGAAAATTGAGAGTTGAAATAAGTTGCCCCTTTTGCGGGTCCATTAAACAAATTTGACCCGACCGGCAGGGCATTGCAAGGACATAGCCTTTATAGCGCCAGCCCAATTCGAATTTTTGAATGCTTTTTGAGCCCAGGCGCACCATCAAAGATTCATCCAATGTGTTTTGATTTCTAAAGTTGTACCTCCATTCGCTATCGCCGTTTTTGGCATCAAAGGCTTGGACGTATCCGGAATTGCTTAAAGCAAGAACGAGATTATGATGGTCAACATAATACGGTGCTTTTTCTGTTTTAAACCGAATGGGGTGATGCCATTCCACTTCAAGGGTCGCAGAATTGAATTTAAACAACTCGCTTTCATCGATTGTTGCAAAAAAGATGTGATCTCCCACAAATGAAACTGAGTAATGCTTCATGCAAAAGCGTCCTGTTTTTTGATTTCATTTTTATTTTGATCCCAGACAAAAGTAGTTTTTGCCATTGACTCCCAGAATTGTATTTGAATCCTTTATTGCGATATCATAGTTGTCCAGGTATCCGATGACGGGACTAATGCTTTTAATGTCACCTGTTGCAATTTTGACTTCAATGAGTTTTTCAAAGGCGCTGTCGTAGACGCCGTCTTTTTCTTCGATAACGTTAATAAATAGTCTGCCACCAACGAGCTTTAATGACTTAATTTCATTATAATTGAATTGGCTTTGCCATACGAGAACGCCCTTTTCAATATCAACCGCGAGTATCTGTGATTGATTCACCCGTAAAAATATATTTTTCAGAAACAATTTGTTCATTAACTTCTATGTTTTCTGTTTTAAGCTGTAGTGTCCAAACAATATTGTCTTCAGTATCTTGCAGGGTGATTTGATTCTTGCCCACTCCTCTCAAAAGGTGATTTTTACCCACGGGAAAGACTCGGCTTGAGTTGTCTGGATCTATAGTTTTTTTGTTTCTAAATTGGCACTCCAGGTAAAGCTTGAGTGGGAAGGCTCCACGTTGACAGCCTTTTCCACGTCACTGACTCTGAAATCGATTGTACTGATGGTTTCAGAGTTTTCGATATCGGGTTGTTGCATACTTCGCATAAAAATCTGAAAATGAGGGGTATTGCTTGTGTAAATAAAACAAACAACCCCAGGCATATCAAGTACGAGCCTAAAAGAATTTGCTTTTTGATTCCTGAATTTTGATCCATTGAGTGACCTCTACAAATGATGCTTTCAATAATTTTTCACAAAATTGACGTCGTACATTTTCAAGTCGGCTTCTCTATCGCGAAAAAGGGCCGGATAAAAATTTACTTTCATGAATAATTTGAACTTTTACGTTGTCGCCGGACAGCTGGTTGGCGCACTGGTTTTTTACGAGTTGGCAGACCTCAACAATGTCGCATCTATTGTTTGTTGGCACGCCGATCTCCGACTTAATCAGTTGGGATAAATTGGTCGAATAGGTTGCTATGGCCGTGGCACAGGAAATGATTTTGGGTCGACTGTGCAAAGCAAAGTATCGCATCGATCCGGCCAAGATTGCGGCAAATAATAAAAACTAAATTGAGCCCCGATATAGGCCAATGCAATGGCAAACGGCCAAACAGGGTGGGTTCAGGCAGTATAAAGGATTGGTATCTTGAATCGATTCTTCTTTTTCCTTTTGGTCAAAGTAAAGAAATGCCAACAAAAAGACGAGAGGAGAACAAAATAGGGCGAGGTCACCGTGTAAAACTCGAAAACCAGGCAGGACAAAAATAATATGCCACCCATATATCTCAGCTTTTTATTTTTGCCAAAAAGTAAAACGGGCTCGTGATTCGTAAAAATAGCATAACCACAACAAAGGGAATCTGTAAGTTGAGGATCCAGTTGATATTGTGCGCTCGAGCGGTCAAATAGTCTGTGTTTAACTGGTACAATCCAGAAATAACAAAAATAAGTAGCACTAAAGTTTTTATAGATTTTCTTTTATTGGGTAGGAAAAAGAAAACCAAACCAAGTAGGCTCAAAACATGATGTACGTGCGAGCCCAGTCGATAGTCGCAGAAAAAGAAGACCTGCAACAAAATAAAGGCAAACATTGAAACAAAAAATGCGGCAATATAAGTATGAGTATTGAATGTGAGTAATATAGCAAGGACCGCCAATGCTATCCCAGAAAACCTTACTAAGTTAAAATTGGCATAAATAAAATTGGAAACAAAGGATTCCCAAGCAGAACCCAGTGGCCAAGGAACGACACGGCCATATTCGATATCACTGATGACGTCTCCAAATAGGGTGGTCCATTCATACCATTGAATCACCATTAAAAGGGAGATGATGGCAATAAACAAGCGAAGTACAAAATGACGATTAATTTCCCATCGAGTTTTTTTAAAAATCATTGGGTGAAGCTCCGTGAACCTTTGTAATAGCCCATAGTGTATTGAATACCAGAAAAGCCGCTGAGAACTACACTCACCCAAAGGCCATAAACACCAATAAGATCAATGGGAAGGTTAAAAAACAATTCAGGTTTAAAAATAAACAGGCAAGGGATTGAAAACATCTGCAAAGCAGTTTTCCATTTTCCAAAAGCTTTAGCGGCAATGACTACGTTTTCTTTAGCGGCTACAGCTCGAATGCCGCCGATATAAATATCTCGCCCAACCAAGAGTACAACTAAAATAGGGTCTAACTTTCGGGCGTGCACTAAAAGTATCAAGCAGGTTAACACGAGGAGTTTGTCGGCGATGGGGTCCATGAACTTTCCCATGTCCGATTCGGTTTGAAATTTTCTTGCCAAATACCCATCAAGCCAATCGGTCCAAGACGCCACCATAAAAACAACAACAATAGGCCACTCCGCCCATGTACCTCCCATATAATACAAAATTATTATGGGTATTGCGGCCAACATCCTTGAGTAGGTCGCAAGCATAGGTGCATTTTGGGAATTAAAAACTGACATTGGTTTCTCTTTACAATTAGTGATACGATCCTAGCACATTCGGTTTGCTTGGGTAGAGATAATATTATGATTTTATTTGAGAAATTGATCCTATTAATTGTTTTTATTGCGGTGATTCCTGCGACGGTATTGGCTGAGAGCTCATCGTCTGACAAAGGGTTTTGGGAGGGAAGACCTGAGCTGGTCGCTCGCACCCGCGATAGCAGAGAAATTTTAGTTTACGTGAATGAGTCTGAGGACTCTAATGGTAGTAAATTGCTCACGCTACAGGCAATGGGCGTGATCCACATGCCACCTTCAGAAGCTGCAAAAGCAGCCATTCAATATGAAACTTTAAAAAAACTCTCCAACGTCATAAACAGCATGCAATATGATGCAAAGCAAAAACGCCTAGTATTAAACACCTCAGCCTTCAATTATACAGCACGATTTATCATTAATGTGGAACACCATTTGGATGAAAAGTCCCCTAGAATAGTTTGGAACGTTGTTGGCGGATTTTTTAGTGGAATGAAACTTCAATTTGTATTTAGCCCTATAGAGGGGCGGAAATCACAGATTGCGCTTTATGGAGTCCACCGCTATAAGTCATTAGGAATACCAAAGTTTTTCATCGAGTTTGGAATGGAAGTCATAATGCAACAGGCTGCGAAACGATTGAGGGCGCTGCTTGAAGAGGATTTTAGTTAAATGGCAGAAGGTCAAAAAAAAGAAGGGAATGCCACCCAAAATCGGCCCAGTGGTCGAAAGTACACCCGAATCTCTACGCACGTTGCCCACGATTTGGCTCAATCATTTATGGATGTTGGGTTGGAGTGGGGAAACGGTGAAAAGACAAAAATAGTCGACTTAAGTTACCGTGGTGCTGCCGCAGAAGTGCCCGAACATGTCAGTTTGCAGGCCTGCCAAAGTTACCCTGTTCATATCCAATTTTCTAATCAAGATGTTTGTGAAGCACAGGTAGAAGTCATGTGGATAAAGAATGGCTTGGTGGGACTTTATTTTGAAGATATGGACGCAAAAGCGCATCTCTTGTTTGAAAAATATTTGAAAGATAAACTAGTCGGTGCTCATCTTCGAAAAATTGAACCAAAGTATTACTCTCATCAATTAACGTGTACCTACTGGTATCAGGGTCCTTCGGATCTTCAGGTTTACCTTTGGTTGAATGATTCCAAATTGCTGGTCACTCAGGTGATAGTATTGTTGGATGATTGCTCCTTTTCCTATAATGATGGAGATATTAAAGTGGGTGGAGTTGCCGAATCGAGCCAGGTGCAAAATCTCTATTCTGAAGGGGATTTGAGCTCGCAAAAACCACCGGAAAAAACCGATACGGAAATTTTGACTCGAGTTTTAAGCGTGTTGGTCCAACTGCACACTCTCGAAACGGAGCTCGCTCCGGTGTTTGATACAATAGTTGAAAGATTAAATGAAGCCCCATCCCTAAAACAGGAGAGCAAAAATGGATAGAAACCTGGCACTTGAATTTGTACGAATCACTGAATTTGCAGCCCTTGCATGTGCCCGTTTTACCGGAAGAGGTGATCGAGATGCGGCCGACCAAGCCGCTGTCGATGCCATGAGAAAGGCTTTTGATAGTGTGAACATTGATGGGATCGTGGTGATTGGCGAAGGCGAGCGAGATGAAGCTCCAATGCTTTATATTGGTGAGCCCGTGGGAAAAAGATTACCAGAAGACCCAAAAGTAGATATAGCTTTGGATCCGTTGGAGGGTACGAACCTATGTGCCACAGGCGATGTCGGCGCACTTTCAGTCATTGCCATCGCCGAGCGTGGCAATTTTCTGCATGCACCTGACACTTACATGGAAAAAATTGCTGTGGGGCCAAAAGCAAAAGGAGTCATTTCATTGGAGGCGACTGTCGAGGACAATCTTACATCTGTTGCTAAGGCGTTGGAGAAATCAGTTGAGGACTTGACGGTCGTCATTCTAGAAAGACCTCGGCATGAGGATCTTATTTCTCGAGTTCGAAAAATGGGAGCACGAATTCACCTGATTGGCGATGGCGATGTTTCAGCCGGAATAGCGACTTGTTGGGAGGAAACTGGAATTGATATCATGATGGGCACGGGAGGAGCGCCAGAGGGCGTAATAACAGCCGCCGCAGCCAAGTGTCTTGATGGAGACTTCGTGGGACGGTTGCGATTCAGAAGTGATGAAGAAAAAGAACGTGCTATTAAAATGGGAGTTTCTGAGCCTGATAAAATCTACACCCGAGACGAACTCGCTATGGGTGACGTTATGTTTGTCGCCACAGGCGTGACAGATGGCCCCTTGTTGAGAGGGGTAAAAGTATTGCCTGGTAGACGTGCAACAACCCACTCAATAGTTATGCGCTCAAAGACGGGAACTATTCGAAGAGTTGAAGCTGAGCATCATCTCGAGAAAAAACTGTTGGAGTTTTAAGTTGTCACTAGTGAAATACAATTGCTTTAGTTGTAAATCTGAAATGGAAATATCCGCTGAAGTGGGTCGTCGAGATGAGTGCGACAATTGTGGAGCGGACATTCATTGCTGCTATAACTGCAAGTTCTATGACGCTAATGCGTACAATGAATGCAAAGAAGTTCAGGCCGATGTGGTTAAAGAAAAGGATAGAGCCAATTTCTGTGACTATTTTCAATTGGGCGGTGGAAATGGTAATGCGATAGAAAGCAAACAAGATCTGTTAGCGGCAGCGGAAGCACTTTTTAAAAAATAGAGATTTAAAAATTAAATTATTTAACATTTTAATAACGTTTAAAAAGGAAAATGCACTGGCACCTGCAGAAACAACGGAAGTCTTTAACTGTTCTCCGGAAGAGTTTTTTAAATTGATATCAGATGATGAGAGCTACCCTAAGTTTTTATCAGAAGTCTCTGACTGCCGAATTGTCGAAACGGATGGCAATAAAAAATTAGTAGAATACTCTGTGAATGTAGTGAAAAGTTTTAAATACAAACTTTGGATGGAAGAGGAGCCCACACACTCCATTACGTGGCATTTGGATTCAGGAGATATTTTTAAAGTATCAAATGGCTCATGGAAGTTGGAAGATGAAGCCGGCAAGACGAGAGCAACTTATAAAGTGGAAGCTAAATTTAAAGGGTTTGTGCCCGGTCCAATTGCTAAGACTTTAGTAAATGTCAATTTACCAAACATGATGAGTTCCTATCACAAACGGGTGAAAGAAGTTTATGGCCGATAAAAAAGAAAAAAAATCAGAAAGCAGCGAAGATAACTTTCAAGATGATACCATTGGCGTGGGCGAACTTGTAAAAAAATTGGTGAGCGCCGGCATTGGAGCGGCATTCATGACTGAAGAGGGCATTAGGTCTTACCTTGGGGGGATAAAGCTGCCAAAAGAAGTATTACAGTTACTGGTTCAAGGGGCGACTAAATCCAAAGAAGAAATGATGGGTGTGGTTTCTAAAGAAGTGGTAAGAATCATTAAGGGTATAGATTTTGTAGAAGAGGCCTCTCGATTTGCTGAAAATCATAAATTTAGAATTAATGCTGAAATTGAAGTGGTTCGAAGAGACAAGTCTTAAAAAAGTGGTCGCTAAGATGGGTGGATTATAAATGGGTAGGGTCATTGGAAAAGTTGGTGCAGCCCTATTGCTCGCAACGTCTTTTTTTACGGTTCTCATGTTGGCTCTTGAGACCTGCGAAAATGGTACGGCCTCTTATTTTTATAGTGCTCTGGTAAGGTTTGGTTACATCAATCTCATCGCATTATTTTTGATGTGGATTGGCTATCGAGATCGTGACAATATTGGCCGATTGGTTGTGTGTTGTAACCAGTATCCTCGCCATGTCTTGGTGTATGGTGCGAGGGTTTCTGGTTTTTGAACAAGTCAATTTAAGTGGCTTTGCCCCCTGTTATGGGCATTATTTAGAGGACGGGGACTATGGGACAATCGTTTACTATTATGGCCCTTACTATGGATATGCATCATCCTTATCTGTGTACTCATGTATTTTTTACATCATAAAATGGACCTGCCTTTAGTCAGAAAATCCTTCAAAGTCTAACACTCTGGACCATAAGTGCTCAAGTTGAGTCATGGATTGCCGATAGGCAGACTATGACTGTCGGAATTCTTCTTTTTTTTCTGTGTCTTTGTTTTGTTTGTCTTGTCACTTTTTATTACGGACAATCACCGAACCTCGTGATTGGATTCGGGTTAACGAATACTCGCAGTGCATTGAATATCGAAATGCTGCCACAAGATTTTTGCCTGGAGTCTTTCCTGCTTTTTTCTATTTATATCTATGGTGCACTATTTCTACGAAAACATTTATCGAATTTTTTTAATTTTTCACTCGACACACTATTTTTTTCGTTGATGCCTAAAACAGGGTTGAGGATTGGCTGCCGCATAATTACTGATTGTGTGGGAATAATCGTGATTTTCATATCATCCACAGCATCGGAGGCCTGTTCTGGAGAGACCTCGTTGGCCTGATAGGATTCGCTCCTTATTGGTGTAATCACTTAACGGGAGAGTTGATGGTTGGACCTCTTCCAAATTGAGGTTTTTTGAAAAACCTCTAAATAGGCTAGTTGATTTTGATCCTGTTCTTCGATTAAAAGCAAAGTGAATTCGGCTCCCTGACAAATTTCTATGAAATGAGGGTCTCCGTTATCCGCAAGAGCTTCGTTGAGTGCCATGTTTTTTATTTCACCAATCACGTATGCGGTTGGGTCTTGACCCCTATAGATTGCTTCACTTTGTGGGCGAGGCCAGAGCATTTTTGTTGATCACGCATGAGCTTTCTTTGCGACGAGTGTTTCCAATCGGTGACTATTGAGGGAATGCTCCGCTGTACGATCCATTTGATGGGCCGTTTGTATGATCTCGGTGATTTGCTTTTCATTGTCGATAATCAGTTGGCGTTGATGACCTAAAAGTCGGTCGACTTGCTTAAGGAGACCTTCCGTGCTCACAGTGGTCGCTATTGTGGCGTCCAAAACCAGCAAGGAAAGAGCAAAATGGACTAGAATTTTACTCTAAAAATTTCACCTGGATCTCCTACCCTTTAATGAGCAAGGTGGAGGCCAAATTATGGGGCTCAAATGCAATAGATGCGACTTGAGAGAAAACCATGTAAAATCCACCGGTTATGACGAATTTGGTTGCCCCTCCCATATACAAATGTCTTATTGTTAGACACTATGGCATGGACCCATTTAGAGCACCAAATTTACAAAGATTTAAAGCAATGGACGTCAGAATACCCTATTGATGAGGCCTGGCTAGCTGTGGTCGGGTGGGAAAGACTCTATAGCGCCTTTGCATTTGATGGTTTCCGTTATGGATCCATTAAATTGCATGTGAACCGTATTCATGTTTTTCATGGTTGGAATTGGCGTGAACCCAATCAAAGTTTATTTAGATTAATGGCTTGGCGTAAGGTGAAGTCGGAGTGTGAAAAGTTAAAGTGCCTTTTTTCCAACCTTGCCGATTTTGGAATTTTTGGTTTGGACGGCACTATGCCTGAGTTTCCACTCTATAGCGAAAATGATTTTCGGGGTTTCAGAAAGAAAATCATGCGTCAATACATGGGAAAAAATCCAAAACATGTGCTTTTACAGCACACCACCTGTCTGACCAATTGGAAACTCGGCTTATGCGACTTATTCGTGGCGTTGGCCTGCAAGGCCTCGTTGGTATGAAGAGTGTCGATGAAGATCAAAGAATATGGCGCCCCCTTTTGAGTGTTAGTGAAAAGAAAAATTGAACACTACTTGAGAGAGAAGCGCGTTGGTCACCTTTCGGACCCTTCCAATCGGTCCACACACTTCAGGCAATTGATTCGTAGACAGTGGTTGCCTCAATTGGAGCGGTTCCAAACTGGAGCCATAGATCGATTGGTTTGTCTCTGAGTTACTGGCTGAAAGTCAAGCGGAGCTAGGCAAAAATGACCGAGCCATTTTGTCTGAAAATGGAATTGATTTGCCTGAATTTTTAACGTTGAGTCCCGTGGAAAAACAGAATATTGGCTGTATATATGCGGCAGTTAAGAATGCAAAATTACAGTCAAAATCATATAAACGAAGTCCCAAGCGCCTTGACAATTTACAGGGAGAACACAACTTTAGGCTGTTGCATTGCCATTGGCAGATTGATGCAAAGCGAATCAGAGCGATTCCTATTGAGAAGTCAACAACCGATATCTATTGAGTTTAGTTGTTCACAAATGAATCTGTTGATATCCTTACAAAGGCAAGACGATGTACATTTACGCCAGAGAAATGAATGCGTTCAGCACAAAAACGGTAGCTCTATGGCCATACTTTTTGTTGTCGCCATGTTGCTTTATCAAGTTTACGAACAACAAAGACAAGTGCTCTATTAGAAATTTTGATTATCCTAAATTTGTGAAAGTTCTTGATGATGGCCATATCAAATCAGTGACATTTAATCGTGGCACTGGCGAAATCGAAGGTGAAGTAAAGCCTGAGTTTGAAGAAATCTATAAAGGATCTAAATTCACCATCTACGGAAACACTCGATGACAAGGGTTTTGAGATGGTTGTTAGTAAAGTGGATTTATCCAAAGTATATGAATTCCGAAACTCATTTTTGTCGGCTTTTATCAACTGGCTGCCTCTGCTTTTGATCATTGGAATGTTTATGTTTTTCATGCGCCAACTTCAAAAGTGGTGGTGGTAAGGTATTAAGTTTTGGTAAGTCTAAAGCCAAGCTGCTCAATGAAAATAAAAACAAAGTTACATTCAAAGATGTGGCTGGAGTTGAAGAAGCAAAAGATGACTTGCGTGAAATCGTAGCATTTTTAAAGGACCCAAAAAAAGTTCACTCGGCTTGGTGGCAGAATTCTAAAGGTGTATTGTTGGTTGGACCGCCGGGAACTGGGAAAACTCTCCTTGCAAGAGCCATTGCCGGTGAAGCAAGCGTACCTTTTTTCACAATATCAGGTTCGGACTTTGTTGAAATGTTTGTGGGCGTTGGTGCCAGCCGCGTTCGAGATCTATTTGAACAAGGTAAAAAAAGTGCACCATGCATTATATTTATTGATGAAATCGACGCTGTTGGTAGACACCGTGGTGCCGGCATGGGCGGTGGCCATGACGAGAGAGAGCAAACCTTGAACCAACTTTTAGTTGAAATGGATGGGTTTGAAGGATCTGAGGGTGTGATTTTGATTGCCGCCACCAATAGACCGGACGATTTCTGATCCGGCTTTATTGAGGCCAGGCCGATTTGACCGCCGTGTTGTGGTGAATAGACCTTGATGTCGGTGGACGGGAGCAGATTTTAAGAGTTCACGCAAAAAGAACTCCGCTTTCCCAAGATGTTGACTTAGCAGTTATCGCTAAAGGAACTCCCGGTTTTCGGGTGCTGATCTTGAGAATCTGGTGAATGAATCGGCATTGAATGCAGCTCGCTTTGATCAAGATAAAGTAACAATGCATGACTTTGAAAATGGCTAAAGATAAAATTCTAATGGGGGCAGAACGGCGCTCTGCTGTTATTAGTGATGAGGACAAAAAGATCACAGCCTACCATGAAGCAGGACATACTATTGTTGGACGCAAGTTGCCGGGAATAGATCCAGTTCATATAAGGTGACTATAATTCCTAGAGGAATGGTCTTAGGTGTTACTCAAACCCTCCCGCAAAAGGAAGTGTTGAATTACTCCAAAAGTAAAGCAACTAACATGATTGCCTTTATAAGTTGGTGGGCGTGCCGCGGAAGAATTAATCTTTGAAGATTACACGACCGGTGCAGGGAACGATATTGAAAAGGCGACAGAACTGGCACGATCAATGGTCTGTGAATGGGAATGAGTGATAAGCTAGGCCCCATTTCTCTCGATAAGAGAGAAGGCCAGGTTTTTCTTGGTATGCAACAACAAAGTCGTCGAGAACTATCGGATTACAAAAGTCGCGAAATCGATGAAGAAATTGATAAGTTAATTCACAATGGTCACGACACGGCGGTTTCAATCCTGAAGGAAAATGTCGATATCCTTCATGAGATGTCGAAGGCCTTGTTGGAGCTAGAGACTATCAATGGAGTCGAAGTGGATATGTTAATGGAAGGCTCGAAAGTTCAGGATATCATCGACGCCTGTGATGTAAAGAAAAAGGAAACTGAAAAACTAGATGCTGAGGCAGAAAAAAGAGGTGGGTCACTACAGAAGAAGCTGCAAAAAGAAGCGAAGCGAAAAAGCAAAAAAGCGGCGGCAGTGATCCTGTAGGGAATACGGGGCCTGTGACTGTATAGTTAAAGGAAATGGTACCTATCCAAAACCTGATAACTCTTGACCATCATCATTGAACAATTAAGGCCTCAAGATATTCTTGATATCCTATTGGTTTGGGTTGTTGTTTATCTGTTTTGATTTTAACCAGCGTTCAGGAGCTGTAAAATCTCCGAGATAATATTTGACTTCAAACACATTTCCACTGGCTAGTATTTGGCTTGAACTTATCATTTAATTGGTTACTTGAAAAGTTCTTTCACCTCTTTTAATTACGGTCATTTTATTTTTCAAGGTGAAATCCGGCGGGCGTTGGCGCAAATTGGCTCGAATCCATTTTTCTCAGGTGTGTCTCTGGCTGAAGAAGCGCACATCATTGATGAGTTAGCCAAGGGGATCGTTTCTCTGGCGCAAAGAGGAATTGGTGTTTGGTAACGTCATCGAGCGAGAAATCGACCCTGGATTATTTTGTTGAAACAGGAACGACTATTGATGCGGGTATCAAAGCCGAAACGCTACTTTCGGTTTTTCAAATCGGCGAGCCCATTACATGATGGTGCGGTCATTGTGAAAGGCGGAAGGTTTCATACGGCGGGATGTTTTTTACCATTGAGTAAAAACCCCATTTTAGATAAAAACTTAGGACACGACATCGGGGCAGCCCTTGGGTTAACCGAGGAAACCTGATGCTCTAGTATTTGTTGTCAGTGAAGAACACACTCTGTAGGAATAGTTCAGGGGACAACTTACCCCGATGTGGATCTTGCAGCTATACGAAAGAAATTGGCTCAAGCATTTAGCCTCAAATCAGACGGCAGCCAGAGAGAGTGAACGCGTAATGAGCTGGGTGAATATAAAAAAATTATTTCCCATAACAGTAGTTATAAGGTCGTCGCTCTCTTTGTAAGTTTAGCATTATGGGTAACTATACCTTGGTCGTAAAGATTTAATTATGAATCATGAAATGGAATTGCAGTTTAACCAACCCCTCCCATGTGATCAGTAACAAAGTGAGGGGTGCTGTTAAAGTTAAACTTTCTGGGCCTCGATCGGGATTGAAGAAATTCACTCAAAGTGACGAAGTGATTTCACTGAATTTAGAAAAACTCCAACCAGGGCGTCGCACAGTTAAGATACCTAAAGAGGCCATTAATCTTCCGTTAGGTGTGAAGGCGGTGCTGATATCACCGAGTCGGGTGCAGATTAATTTAAAAGAAGTTCATCCATCGAATGAGGGTGGGGAGTGAGTATGTCAAAAATAAAATCGGATTCGAAGCAAAAAGTGCGTCCAAACGCAAAGGCTTGTTTGGTACTGATGGTATACGATGCACGGCCAATCAACATCCGGATGACCCCAGGTACGGTTTTAAAAGTAGGGGCAAGCTAAGGTTACCTGTTGAGACAGCAACCTGGTCGTCGTGCCCATGACCGAAGAACGGTGCTCATCGGTAAAGATACGCGCTTGTCAGGTTATATGCTGGAACAAGCCCTATCGAGTGGCTTGAACTCCATGGGTGTAAATGTGATTTTAGTGGGACCGCTCCACTCTATTGGATATTTGTCACGCAATATGCGAGCGGATGCGGGGATTGTGATATCCGCTTCGCACAATGCCTATCATGACAATGGGATAAAATCTTTGGACCGGATGGGTTTAAAATTTCCAGTGACATGGAAAAACAAATTAAAGAAATCGTCGCCGCGGACAAGTTAGATGACTTACTTGTGGATAGCCCAGCTGTTGGTCGGACGAAAAGAATAGAAGATGCGGCTGGAAGGTACGTGGTTTTATGGCGAAAAACTCGTTCCCATTAGATCTTTACATTAGATGGATTACGTGTCGTTTTGATTGTGCCAACGGAGCTGCATATAAAGTAAGCGGGGCACCCGCCATTTTGAAGAGTTAGGTGCAGAGGTAACAGTTTTAGGGAAACGCTCCTAATGGCTTTAACATTAACGATGTATGGGTGCCTATATCCAAGTCGCACACAAGATGCCGTGCTAAAATATAGGGCTGACGTTGGGATTAGTTTAGATGGAGATGCTGACCGGGTTATCATGGTTGATGAAATGGGCGAAATTGTGAATGGTGATCATATTTTGGCTGTTTGTGCTATCTCTATGAAAGAGGAAGGTCGATTAAACCACAACACTGTTGTTTCCACGCAAATGAGTAATGTTGGTCTTGAGAACCTGATGGTTGCCAACGGCATTAAAGTGGTTCGCACAAAAGTAGGTGATAAGTACGTCGTTGAGGAAATGCGTAAACACACTTATTCTATTGGCGGTGAGCAGTCAGGTCATATTATTTTTATGGACCACTCCACAACTGGAGACGGGTGTGTTGCGGCCCTTAATGTACTCGGAGTAATGCTTCGCTCAGGCAAGACTCTTTCCCAGTTAAATGCGCAAATGCAAGACGTTCCTCAAGTATTGATAAACACTCGCGTGAGTCATAGAGTTGAGTTTGATGAAATTGACGGATATTCAGAATTGTATAAAAAAATCCAAAAGGAATTGGGTTCAAGTGGTCGTCTATTTGTTCGTTATTCGGGCACGGAGCCTCTGGTTCGCATACTTGTAGAGGGTCCAGATAAGCGGATGATCACGTCGCATGCTGAAGAGATTGCACAGTTTTTACAAAAAGCATTAGGGTAAATTCAAAATTCGAGGAAATTATGCGATTAGCGACGGTGGAGCAATGTCGAAAAATTGAAGACGAATCAATAGAAAATTATGATCTTTCCGGTGAAATATTAATGGAAGCTGCTGGGGCTCTCGCCGCACGTGAAGTCGATCAATCTTTCTTTCCTGAATTAAAAAGAGGTATGACCGCGGTTATTTGTGGGCCCGGTAATAATGGTGGAGACGGTCTTGTATTGGCTCGACACCTTTATTCAGCCGGACATCGAAACATTACAATTTTTACGCTGAGCAATGAATCCATGGCTTCAGAGTTGTTTAAAAAGCAATTTGTAAGGGTGGAGGCCCAGGGGATTAAATGGGTGAATTTGACAGATCATCCAGAAAAAATGAGTCAAATTAAATCGGCTTCATTGATTGTTGATGCACTTTTTGGAATCGGCCTAAGTCCGAAAAGTAGAGGTGAGTTTTTTAGCTGTTATTGAAATGATGAACTCCTCTAAAGTTCCTGTTGTGAGTTTGGATTGCCCTTCTGGATTGGACTGCAATCGCGGAGTAGTTGAGGCCGTAGTGAAATCAACAATGACTGTGACTTTTGAACCCAGCTAAACCTGGTTTTTTTGTATCTGATGGACCCATGTATGTCGGTCGATTGAGAGTTTTACCCATAGGGTTCCACATGAAGCCCTTCGGTCCTATCGCCACCACTCATTTTTGCTTTAACGAGAAACTAGCAAGAAGGTATTTGCCAGAAGGAAACGAGGTGCAAGGTCAAATAAAAGTAGTCATGGTCATGTCGTTGTAGTTGCCGGACATCCTGGTATGTGGGGGCTGGAGTTTTGTGTGCTTCAAGTGCCTATCGCGTGGGGGCTGGTTATGTGACTTGGGCCAGTTTTGAAACCCATGGAGCACCTCAAAGAGGTTCAGAGATTTTAACATCTCACATAGATAATCCAGAACTTTGGAATAGCTTTTACCCATCTTGTGGTAGCAGTGGGGCCGGGACTGGGAGTGTCCGAACAGACGGCGGGCCTGATTCGAATGCTTAGGAAAAGAACTTTCCTGTCGTGATAGATGCAGATGGCATCTCGACTTGCGTAAAAGTATGATTTGTTTCATTGCCAAAACATTGGGTTTTGACTCCCCACACAGCAGAGCTTTCTCAGAATGTTGATAAAACTGTGGGACAGATTGAGGCGGATCGTTATCTATCGGCGCTTCTAGGAAGTGAAAGGACAGGCTGTCACCTATTATTAAAGGGCTTTAGAAGTGTTCTTGCCTATCAACACCGTACGATGGTTATCAACTCCAGTAATTCCGCTTTAGCAAAGGCAGGGACTGGGGATGTGCTGACGGGAATGATAGCCGGCCTGTTAGCTCAAAATGTGGAGCCCGTACAAGCAACAGCTACTGCTAGTTACATTCACGGAAGAATGGCTGATGAATGGGTGCGGTCTGGTCACGATCGGAGGAGCTTAACCGCTTCAGATCTGCGTGATCATTTGCCCACATTAATGTCTCGACTCTCACATGGAGCAATCGTTTAATAGAAACAACTAAGCATAAATAACCGAGCTCAGAGAGTTCGCAAAAAAAATTTGTTACCCAGCTCGATAAAAAAGGCACCTGATTCTTCTCAGTGGTGAAATGGGGGCTGGTAAAACTCTATTGTTCAATTTGTCACAGAAATTTTAGGTGCCCATGAGGTCATGTCCCCTACATTTGCCATCCATAACTCCTACTCTACCGAGAAGATCATTACATTGACCATGTAGATCTCTACCGGCAAGAAAGTGACGGAGATTTAAGAAGTACCGGGTTTTGGGAGTTATTTGAGAACGAAGAAGGGTGGATATTTGTTGAATGGGGCGATCGTATTGATATTGAAAATTACCCATCTCAATGGCCCAAGACAAGTCTCCATTTTAAAAAATCTATTGCTGATGACAACGCCAGGGAAATCACAATTAGTTAGGCGGCAGCAGCAGTTTCGGTTTCATTTTGTAGAGTATCAATGAGCTGCATGGCAATGGTTTCCATATCACTTAACGATTTAACAGCTTGATTTTCTTCAGCGGTGCCGACACACAGCCACAAATATTTTAGTTTGCTGTCGACAACAATTGGTACGGCCGTGACCACTTCTGGCATTTCATCAAATCCCCAACTTTTAAAAAATTCTGCGTTGAGGCCTTTGTCAGTTACAGGTCCATGAAAGATTTTTAGTTCTGTAAGTGATTCGGAAACAAACTAGGGGCGTTGCAGTCGATTTCCATCATTTTTTCGGATTGGGGAGTTTGCCACACATGATCCCAGTGCCAGACGCGATATTGATCATTTTCAGCTGTCAATAACATCGTACGGTTGTAAGACTCCAATGCCTGTGTAAAAATACCACGCGAGTTTTTGTTCAAAAGTTTCGCCTGTGAAAACTCATCCGGGCTAGGAATAGTAATTTGTCCGCTCCTTTTTCGTAACTTCATTTTTGAAGTCTTAGTAATTTCAGTGATGATAGAGTTGTGAAATTCATCATCCAAAAAGTGGTTCAACTTTTGGATTTGTATTTTCCTCAGAGGCGGATTCGGGTATCCGCCGTAATGGGCAACTTTAAAGTAAAGATGATTCTAATTCGCTAGGCGAACTCTGCCCAGCCGTAAATTTGAGAACTTCTTCTGTTGGGAGGGCCGGAGGAGCTTGTGGGCTTGAAAGTTGTGCTGCCGCATCCTCAAGACTTTCAGAGGCCGGTGCGGTACCAACATCCTCTTCACTGTCTTCGGCATCTGCTTCAGGCCTGCAGGTGCCTCATCCGATACATCAAGAAGAAAGGCCCGGTCAGAGGTAAAATTGGCTTTTACTAATGTCGTCAAGATCTAACCTTCGGGCATGGAAGGCTCTTCAAGTCTTCCTCATCCATTTCTGAGTCTGCATTTAAGTCTTCTGGTATTTCACTTGGTAAGTTGAAGTCAAATTGACTGAGATCTGTTCCGATTTCTATATTGTCCAAATCAAGTGACTCTGGCAGTTCATGTTCAGAATCATTGCAAGACTCGATTGTAATTCACTGTCTTTTTCTAAATTCAGTTTTGGATTCGAAATTGTTTCGCGTGATGTTTTTTCCATACCTCGTTTAATTTACTTTGCGGTGCCAGTATAAAAGTCACATTCTGAGGCCAGACCTGATTGAGTTGAGCGGGCTCTGCACAATATAGCAAAAAAGGAAATATGATTATCACTGAGCAACAGGTACGAACCACTGGCTCCATGGCTTAGATTCAATTATTGTAACCAATTCGGATTGTATTCGTTTTCAAAAACTCAGTGCTGAGAACGGGCGGTTTT
The DNA here is from genome assembly GCA_041391465.1 of Bdellovibrionales bacterium. Classification (GTDB taxonomy): domain Bacteria; phylum Bdellovibrionota; class Bdellovibrionia; order Bdellovibrionales; family UBA1609; genus UBA1609. The sequence continues at coordinate 45,605 of JAWKNX010000006.1, read as the reverse complement.
AAAATATTCTTTCGCCCACTCAAGGTACATGTGTTCGTCAATGTGACCTTCGCTAATGCACCAACTTGCAAAGACGTCACCTGGATAACTTTGTTTCCATGGTTAATTGTTCAGGTTGGATCCCTAAGACGAGAGCCCAAAACTGCTCTAAGTTCAGCGATTTAATTATCGGTTTGCCGGGAGGGCCCTTTAAATTATTTCAATAATTTTAAGTATCTACGTCGGGAGTTCTCACCTCTACCAAGGGATTGATCCAATGTATAATTTTTTTACCACTAGGATGGCCTGTGATTTTCAGGTTTACTCCGACAATAATGTTTCTATTTTCTGAAAAATGGGTGAAAAGTCATTTACATTATGGTACTGAGTGCGTCATGCAGAATACACTGACTTTTGTATGAAATTCGAACAGGATTTATTTGGATCACAATGCAACGACTCCATTGTCAAACAGCGTGTACTCTCAGATTTCTCGGTGGGCTGTTCAATTGAAACCCTCCTCAATTCGCAAGCCTCTCGAGGGGCCAAAACAAATCCTAAGGATGGCACGGACCTCTTTGGCCACAGCATTTGCCTGCCACCCTTTGGAGTTGGTTTACCACACAAGTGGTGGAAGCGAAAGCAATAATCAAAGTCATCAAGGAGTGTTTGAAGGCAGCAATCATTGCTAATGGCTGAAGAGCGCAATCGGTATTTGTACAGCGCGGTTGAACACCCCAGCGTTGTAAAATCCATGCAAGCGATCACGCAGAGCAAGGTGCAGAAGTAATACCGTTAAAGTTCATCGAAGTGGTCATATTGATTGGCAAGACTTCGAGCAAAAGTTGAATGAAGATACAGCACTCGTTTCAATCATGTATGCAAACAATGAAACGGGTAATATTTTTCCGATTAAAGAATTGGGCAGAAAGAGCCCATAGCAAAGGAGCGCTTTTTCATTGTGATGCTGTTCAATCTCTTGGTAAAGCACCAGTGAATCTCAATCAGTGGGGAGTGGACTTTGCCAGTTTCAGTGCCCATAAATTTTATGCCCTCAGGGTTGTGGTGTGACTTTTGTAAAGTCAGATTACAACTTACCCAGTTTAATTTGTGGCGGGGGCCAAGAGCGGGGGCGCCGAGCAGGGACTGAAAACATTTTGGCTATCTCGTCATTGGCACATATGGTGGACCAGTTGGACCAATTGGAAGAATCAACGCAGAGAGTGGAAAAACTTCGCAATCATTTACAGGAACTGATTTTGAAGCCAACATTTCAGGAGTCATGGTCAATGGAGCAGAAGCTCCAAGGCGAGTAACACTCTCAGCATTGTCATTTATGGAGTTGATGGAGAGACTCTTTTAATGCGTTGGACATTCAAAGGAGTCAGCGTGAGCTGAGGGCTGCTGCAGTTCAGGAAACCCGGAGCCCGGTCCCGTATTGATGGCCATGGGACTGAGCCGTGATGAGGCGCAAGCGTCTCTGCGACTTAGCTTGGGTTGGGGAACAACAAAACAAGAAGTGGAATCCTTTGTGATGATTTTGAGTCGGTAAGGAAATGAACCGGTACGTAAACTTAAAGAGCGTTCTGAGGCCCCATGTCTGATTCCGAAAAACCAAGAGTCACCAGAGTGGCAATGAGTGGTGGCGTGGATTCTTCAGTAGCCGCGGCACTGTTTAGTGAAACAAGGGTATGAAGTCATTGGAATTGCGATGCAGGTCTGGGACTACTCGGCGAACAGTTGTGACATTCAACAAGGGAATGGAACCTGCTGCTCCTCTATTGATGTGGAAGATGCGAGGTCAGTCGCTGACGTTCTCGGTATCCCATTCTACGTAATGAACTGCGAAGCAAAATTCAAAACTCATGTTATTGATGATTTTGTCGAAGGCTATTTAGAGGGGCGAACACCGATCCCTTGTGTGAATTGCAATACTTTTTTAAAGTTTGATCACCTATTTCAAAAAATGAAAGAGTTGGATTGTGATTACCTAGCAACGGGGCACTACGCTCAAATTAAAAAAAGCCCCTATGGGCAATTGGGAATTGTGACCAGCTCTGATGATTGGAAAGATCCAAACCTACTTCTTGTTTACAATGCAACAAGAGAACCTCCAAACATTTATTATTTCCGGTCGGCGATTGGGAAAAACCAAAAGGTGAGAGAGTACGCCATAGCAAAAGGTTTGCCCGTGGCAAAAGAAAGATTCAACGGGAATTTGCTTTATTGGTAAAAATAAATATTCTGATTTTATTGAGAAGCATGCGGATGCCTCAAAAATTGTTCCAGAGGTCTTTGAAACTATATCCTGGTGGGGAAGTTTTGGGATCGCATACAGGAATTCATAATTTTACCTTTGGTCAAAGAAAAGGGTTGGGAGTGAGTTATACAAACCCACTCTATGTTATTAAAGTGGATGCCAAGAATGGTGATGTTTGGTTAGGAGAAGAAGAGTACCTGTACAGCAGCACACTGACTTTGAAAAAAATGAATTGGTTGGATGAGTTTTCCGATACCGATCGATTTAATGTAAAAATCAGATTTGCCCACGCCGGAGCCGCGGCTAAAATTATTTCGCATACGAGTGATTCAATGACCATTGAGTTTGAAACCCCGCAACGAGCTATTACACCGGGGCAAGCAGCAGTTTTTTACCGTGAAAGCCAATTGCTCGGCGGAGGTTGGATTCAGTGAGTGATTCTGCATTCTTTGAATTTCAAGTGGAAACCTATGGTTGTAAGGTCAACCACTACGATACCGGATTATTACAAAAAAGAATGGTCAGTGAAGGGCACCAGTTCACTAGCGAAAAGGCGCGGGTCCACGTTATCAACTCTTGTGCGGTCACGGAGGAGGCGACAAAGGAAGCCCTGCGTAGGGTAAGAAAAATTAAATCAGACGACCCAAACAAAATTGTTGTCGTCACAGGTTGCGCTGCACAGGTGGATACAGACCGGTTTGCATTAGACTCACAGGCTGACTTGGTCATTGCCAATAGCCATAAGGGGCAATTGGAATCTCTGGTTCAACAATATATCGATGGAAAATTGAGTGAGCGAGTATTTAAATCGAATATCTTTAAGAAAGAAGATCTGGAAGCGGGTGGAGGTCAGGATCTAGATCACACGCGTTCATTTTTAAAAATTCAAGATGGATGCAATAGTTTTTGTACGTTTTGTGTGATCCCATTTGCTAGGGGTAAGAGCCGAAGCGTGCCTATCGATGAATTAGTCCAAAGAGTGAACGACCTTTATTCAGAGGGGGTTCGAGAGGTTGTGCTTACGGGGGTGCACATTGGGGACTACGAAGATGATTTTTTTGGAAACGATCATTTAAGAGGTTTAGAGGATTTAATAGAGCAATTGCTAGTGCGAACCAGCATGCCACGATTTCGAGTGAGTAGTTTGGAGCCCATTGAACTTTCAGATCGTTTGCTGGAGTTGTTTCAAGAAGAAGCTATGTGTCCGCATTTTCACATGAGCATACAGTCGGCGAATACAAAAGTCTTGTCAGATATGAAAAGAAAATACACGGCCGAACAGGTAGAATACGCGTTGAATTGGATTCAACAAAAGGTGCCTGGAGCATATGTTGGAATGGATGTTATAGTTGGGTTCCCGGGGGAAACGGAAGAGGAGTTTACTGATACCTACTCCCGCTTGAATGCAAGCCCATGGACCCGCATTCATGTTTTCCCTTACAGTGAGAGACCCGGAACCTATGCTAATCGTTTACCAGATAAGTGGGATCGTTCTTTAATAATGGCCCGGTCGCGTCGGCTTAGAGAATTGAGTTCGAATCGGTATTTGGATGAGGCTAAAAAACAAATTGGCTCCATAAAACAAACCATGAAAATTGCATCTAAGAGTACGAATACGACTCGGTGTTTATCGAAGGATTATTGGAATATTGTTGTGCCTGAGAGTTCTTCCTATTCGTTGGGCGAAGAGTTTCAGGTTAAGTTGACAGGCATTGATGATTCGCAGCATTCGAAAATGGATGGGTGTCTCATTGGGCAGTTCGTGAAATAATAAAGAACATGTTACAGCAAATATCCCCGTCAATTTGGACCCTCGAAAAATCTTTTAGTCTCATGGGGGCCAATTTTGGAAACCGCTGTACAATTATTCGGTTGCGATCAGGCAAATTATTTGTACATTCCCCAGTAAAAATTGATGCGCACGACGCCAAGGAAATTCAAAATCTTGGTGAGGTTAATTTTGTCGTTGCGCCGAATAATTTTCACCATTTGCATATCGAACACTTTAAATCGTTTTTCCCGAACGCAAAGTATCTCGCGACGGAAAGTCTCCATAAAAGCGAAAAGACATTGAATTTGATGGGGTCATTGAGGAAAAAAGCCTGTTTGAATGGTCTAATGATATACAACATATCTACATTTTCGGGATGCCAAAAGTTCACGAGGTCGTCTACTTTCACCGCGAAGACAAGGTCCTTATTGTTGCCGATTTGTTTTTAATTTTTCCGAATATAACTTTATGTTGAAACTCATCTCAAGATTGGTTGGAGTCGACCGCGGCCCAGGAGTTTCTCGGATTTTTAAAGCCTGTATTTGGAATAAACGGGAGTTCAGGGATTCGCTCTATGATATATTAGACCTGGACTTCCAGACGATAGTTTTAAGTCATGGCAACATTGTAAATAATGATGCCAAGGGATTACTAAAATCTATCTATTCGGACCTGCTTAACACACAACTTCAGTCCTGATGTGATAAAAACCATATTTATTCTCATAAGTTAAGAGCGTTTTCTCGACGAAAGGTGATAACTTTTTCCACTTATATATCCGAAGAATCAAGGTAGGAAAGGTTGTGAGCATTTTGAGAAGGCGATTTAAAAAATGGACGCACTGGCTTTGGGATAAGATTTTACATCACGTATTTTTATCGGTGATGGTGTTCATTTCGTTTGCCTGCGTGGCGATTTCCACCATGGTGTATTGGGCTGAAGATGGCGTCGTCGGATCTAACATTGACGGCTATTGGGATGCAATTTGGTGGGGCATCGTTACTTTATTGACAGTTGGGTATGGCGATCGATATCCGGTGACACCTGAGGGTCGTATGTTTGCCCTCATGCTGATGTTTTGCGGCGTGACCGCTGTGGGTATTTTAACAGCCCGAATTTCTTCGTTTTTTTTAGCACGTGAACTTAATGATAGGAGGGGTGTCGTGGATCCAACACTAATTCATGATCACTTGGTGATATGTGGATGGAAGCAAAATATGGAGGAGTTCTTATTACAAGTTCTCGAAGCCAATCCAGAAATGGAAGCAGCAAATATTGTTTTGGTTAACAATGCTCCAACAGAATACCTTGAGACCATTCATGCCGATCCACTGCTTGCGGAAATTAAAGTTGTCAAAGGTGACTTTTTTCAAAAGCCAATTCTCGAAAGAGCCGTCCCGCATCGTGCGAGCAAGATATTGATCCTCGCAGATAGCACCCCCTCCGTTGACGGGAAGCCATTTACCGCCATCGAAGCGGACGCAAGAACAATTATGTGTGCCATGACTTTAAAAGAGATGGCGAAGTCGGTGACAGTCGTTGCTGAAATCATTGATCAGGATATGGATCAATATTTACGTCTTGCGAATGTGAATGAAATTGTCTATTCGAGGCTATATTCGAGAATGTTGATGGCAAAATCAGCCCAGGGGACAGGTATTCCCAACATTATTCACCAACTGCTAGATCCAGAGGGTTTTCACTTTTTAACGACACTTGAGATTCCAAAATCTTTTGTAGGAAAAACCTACGGGGAGTATGTAAAATTCATGCGAGATGAAAACCCACGATTTGCTCCACTTGGGATTCTGGAAAACTCTGGAAACACCCATTCGGTGAAAAACCAAGCCCTTAAAAAAGCACAGCGGACACCAAATATCGAGCAATTGGTCGCCAACTTGCAATCAGTAAAAAACTTAAAATTCAATCACCCGAATTTTTCGCCGCCACCAGACTACGAAATCTGTGAAGGAAGTTTGGCGATAATTATCGAAAATCGCGGCGAAAAGGAGAATTACAGTGTCAACGCAGCTTAAGGTGGTTGATGAATGTCGTGAGATTTCAGATTTTTTAGAAGCTGTGGAGCTTTTTAAACAGATCTCTGACCATAAAAACTTTGTCGGTGAAATTTCAACCCATATGATAATTAGGAATTACAAAAAAGGAGAGGCCATCTTTGAAGAGGGGCAAAAGGCCGAAAATCTTTACATTTTACAGCAAGGTGAAGTTTTCGTACAAAAATCTAACCCCGAGGGCGACGTTTATAATGTAATCATACTATCTGGAGCCAACAAGCCGGCTATAGGTGAAGGTGGGCTCATTGAAGCTTCGGCCCGTTCAGCAACAGTCCGATGTAAAACCGACTGCTCTTTTTTAATTCTATCGCGAATTGAATTCGAAAAATTTTGTGATGAACACCCAAAATGGGGTATTGAAATATATAGAAGCATCTTTAAGCTGATGATCGCTCGTTTGAGAAAAATGAATACCGACCTCATGTTGCTACATAAAGCATTGACCAATGAAATTCGGGGTTAAACCGACCTAAATCTTTTGGACGTGTTTTAAGTAAGTTTTTAGCTCTTCGATACTTTCAAAAATATCATCTGTTGCTCTGTGTGCATCTTTTTTGTCATGACTAACATCGAAACAGTTTTCCATGATGATTTTCCAACTAGTGACATCTAATAGGCGATAGTGAAGGCGATCGGACACCTTGGGCATGTACTTATCGATGAACTTTCTATCTTGAAAAATACTGTTTCCACAGAGAATAGCTTTTTGCCCATCGAAATGGTCATCGATAAACTGGCAAAGCTCTTTCTCAACCAAATCGGGTTGCTTGCCTTTTGGAATACGATCTAATAATCCGGATTGGGAGTGATGTGTTTTATTCCAGTCATCCATGTTTTCGATAAAATCATCGGGTTGGCGAATCACTGCATGATAGGGGGTGCCGAGTTGGTTGAGCTGCATATCAGTGACCACGGCGGCGACCTCAATTGGGACTTCAATCTCTACATCAAGGCCAGTCATTTCCATATCAATCCACAATAGTTTGGTGAGACTGTCATCCTTCATTTTTGACTCCTAATCGTTTAAAAACACAATCAATGACCCGGGGTTTTTTTTACCACTCGGAAGGGTTTCTGGTTGGCTGGGGTATCCTCCCAGTTTTAAATATTTCAATAATTCGGCTTTTACTGCTCCGGTTCCTTTACCAGGCATTATTTTCACCCGTGCGGTGCCATTTTGAACATGCTTGTGGACAAAGGCATCTACTTTATCAAAGACATCCTCAACTCGAACTCCGTGCAAATCTAGCGTAGGAAGGTTTTTAATGGGCTTTTTATTTTTAGATTTGTAAGAAATAGACCACCTCTTTGTACCTGAAAGTTTATCGAAAATTGGAGGGAGTTAAAAGGCAAAAGCAATTTATACTTGCTCTGAAATAAAACTCTTGTGCAGGACGTTAATGGCCTGGTAATTAGATCTTTCAACTGGCTATTATAATTGCTCATTCATCGACCGGTGAATGAAGCAAAGGTATACCAGTTTAAGATTTGCGAACGGATATTTTTTATGTTTCAAAATGGGCGCGATATAAATATTCAACTTATTTTATTTTTAACTGGATTTTTACTTTCTCTGAGTTCTCCGGCCGCAGATGAGAGTATCATTGGAAACTTTCTCACAGACGTCCGTGAAAACTCACTTAAAATTAAAATCGTTAACGACAGTAGTCAGTCATCGCTCATTAGCAAACAGATATCGCTCAATGTTTTGAAACCGACGGGGTACTTTTCTGGCTCTACAAATAACGACGAGTTACCACCCACGTCTCCATTTTCTAGCATTAATAGTGAAATCTCAACCTATTCGCTCGGGGTGGCTAAGCAATGGTCATTTGGATTAAATACCGAGCTATCCTACTCGATGACAGATACCTTTCGTCAATACAGCAGCAACCCAGATGTGAATTACATGCAGCCGTCAATACAGTTGGATTTCGAGACGAGCCTTTTTCAAGATATATTCTCTCAAAGGTATCAACACCTTCTCAACAATGTTGAGCTTGAAGAGAAAGCGTTGAAAATTAATACCAAAATTGAGCGAAAAGCCATCGTTGTGCAAGCACTCCTCGATTTGGCCAATTATTTGGAATCTATTGAAGAGAAGACACTGCTAGAAGACCAATGTAGCAAAACCTCAGGCCAGGCAAGAAAGTTGTCTCAGAAACGACGCAGACAATCCATTTCTCAGCGAGAGTATCTATTAAGTGTTAAAGAGCTAAATGTTTGCGAGGCCAATATTGAAGCCGTTAAAAAGAAGTTGATCGAACAATCGGAATCGATCGAGTCGACCTACGGTATAAAATTGAGCAAATACTCAGGAGTCGATCCAGGTCGAATATTCAGCAACCTCCAAGAAAGCTACCTTCGCCTTCAAACGCGTTCTGGAGATGTTTCTCTGAGCAACAAGGACGAGATGCTGTTGGTGCAGACAGAGCTGGAGGCATTGAAAGAAAAGCAGTCTGAATTAGAGGCCAAGGCGAAAACCAATCTAAAATTGGGATTGAGCACAGGTTTTACTGGAGTGGGCGATACGCTCTCGGAAGGACAAGAGCAAATCTCTGACCAGGAATACCCGTTCGTGTATATGTCTGTTCGGTTGGACTTTCCACTCAAAGACCGAGATGCTGAGGGAAATGCTCTAGCCAATAAATACAAACTACAGGCGTTGGAGAAAACTAAAGATTTGACAGAGCAACAAATTCAACTGCGTTACTCCACATTAAAAAAGACAATCGAAAACGACATTAAAATATACCAAAAGTATGTCGACAACGTGAACTTGTCGGAAAAAATAGTCGCCGAAGGTCGGCGTGACTTTAATAATGGTCGACTTGATTTTTACTCACTCACAGAGCTGAGCAAGAGTTTATTGCAGTCGCAGAGAACTTTATCTGGTCATAGAATTCAATTCTTAATTCGGGTGGTCGAATATCTCGACTACTATCAGTACTTTGACGAATACTTGTAGGTCGAGGGTCATATGAATTTTTTTAAAGGTATACATAATCAAAAACTGTCGATGCACTATTTGAGTATTGTCATTGTTATTGCCGGTGCAATGACCTTTGCCGTGATTCAACGGGAAGCGCGACCCAACGTAAATTTTAACCGAGTGGCCATCACGGCAGTTTATCCCGGAGCATCGCCAGCGGACATCGAAGAGCTGGTTATTGACCCCATTGAGGAGAAGATTTCTGAAGTGGACGGTGTGGAAGAGTTTCGATCAGTTTCCTATGTAGGTGCTGGCTCCATTTCAGTGAAAATTGATGATACTTACCCGAACCCTCAGGAAATCATTGATGAAGTCCGCCGTAAGATCGCAGAGGTTAAGGATTTACCCGCCGAAGTGGAAGATCCCACAGTTGTAGAGGCCAAAGCCAGTAATATCCCGGTGTTGAATTTGGCTCTATATGGGGACGTGAGTGCCTTTGATTTTAAGTTGGAAACAGAAAAATTAAGAGACTTTTTAAAGCTGCAAGACGGCGTCCAAAGTGTTGAGTACACTGGGATTTCAGACTTGCAATTAAAAATAAAAACCGACCCAAAAAAATTGGACCGGTTCGACATAACATTAGATGAAATCGCCAATAAGGTCACAGGTTGGGCCAAACAAAAGCCCGGCGGCTTATTCGAAAACAGTGAAAAAGTGGCCAATTTAACAATTGGTGAAGATTTAAATGAACTGGACGAATTGGGCCAATTTGTCGTCCGCAGTAATGATTCGGGTAATAAAGTTCGATTGGCAGATATTTCTGAAATTAAATATGATTTAGAATCATTGCAGACAGGCAAGATTTACGGCGAACAAGATGCCGTACTTTTTACGGTTGTTAAAAAACCGTTTCACGATGCCATTGATGTGGTCGATAATCTCAAGGATTCGATCGATGGTTACGCAGAAAGTTTACCTGAGAATTTGAAACTGAAATTATACAAAAATCAGTCAATTAACATTAGAAATAAACTCAGAATTGTAACCAACAATGCCGTTGGTGGGTTGATTTTAGTTTTGGCGTTCTGCTTTTATTTCTGGACTGGGAGATCCTCTCTCGTCACTGCAGTGGGTATACCAATAGCAATTTTAGGCGGAATTACCCTTGTTTACCTCTAGGTAACACAATGAACTCACTGGTAGTGGTCGGTGTTATTATTGTGCTGGGGATGTTGATGGACGACGCCATTGTAGTTTGTGAAAATATCTACTCTTATATTGAAAAGGGCTTATCGCGGGAAGCAGCAATTAAAGGGACATCGGAAATTGCTTTGCCGGTCATCGCTGCTGTTATGACTGTTTTGCTTTTTTGCCCATCGTGTTTATGAAGGGAATAATGGGGCAGTTTTTAGCGTTATACCCGTACTGTTGTGTGTATGTTGGTGGTTTCGTTGGTGGAGGCACTGACAATTTGCCGATTCATGCAGAAGAAATTATGCGCAAGCAAACAAATCCAAAGACGCACTTTTTTCATAAAATAGAACAAAAATATATCAAAATTTCTAGAATGGAGTTTGGTTCATAGAAAGTACGTTCTTGGAGCTGTAACAGTTTTTTTAATCTTTTCGGTTTTTTCAGGTAAATTGATCTTTGATCGTTTTAGCCTATTCCCGGCAGAAGGTCTCAATGGGCTGGTGTGCGCGTGGAGCTTCCAAAAAACTCGCCGCTAGATAAAACCCGAGAAGTTGTTAAAGTTATGAGCCATAAACTGGTCGAGGTTTCAGAGGATACTTTTGACAATGTGGTTTCGGATTTGGGAACAGTGACGACAGGTGGTTTTTCAGGAAGTCGCCAGAGTGGATCCCATTTGGCAAATGATCAACGTGACTTTCACGACGGACCCGAGGATTTTTACGACAAAGAAAAACGTATCGTGGATGCAATTAGAAAAGCTGTACGAGAAGGGGCTGCTGAAACAGGCGCAAAAACATCAGTAACTTTGGACCGACCAGGCCCACCAATTGTCCAGCCATCAGCTGCAGGTGACAGCTAGGGAATTTGAGTTTGGCGCAAAGATCGTCGATCAAATCAAAGAAGAGCTTGCAAAAATCAAGGGTGTTAACTCATTAGAAACCGATTTGGATGGGGATAGTATAAAATACCGTTTGATCATTGATAACGAATACGCGGTTTCCGAGGGTGTGGACCCTCGGCTATTTCGGGAAACCATTTTACGGCCACCTCGGGACGAGTGAGCAGTGAGATATTAAAAAATAATGAAAAGTTGAAATCCTACTCTCTACGGTGGTGGACGAAAACAGTGTCGTTGATGATATTTTTAAGTTTTTAAAAGTCAGAAACGCTAATGGCCAGTCGGTACCACTTTCTAGTTATGTGAAAGTGAAAGAAGAGAGAGGCCGCTTAAATCAATCAACGGCTCAATGGATTGCGAACCATTGCGCTGTTCGGTGAAGTCAATGAAGACATTATTACCGGTAAGGAAGCCAATGCCGCTATTACCCCTTATATTGATAAGCTTAAAAGAACATCCACTTTAAAAATTGTAACAGGTGGGGGCGAGCGTGATCGAATCGATCTTTGAAAGATACAATGCGACTGTACGAATGCTTATCATTTTGATTTTTATGGTAATTAGCCTGACGTTTAATCGATTTGCTGTATCCGTTCCTTGGCGCTCACGGCGATTCCGCAGGATTGAGTGGAGTGATTTGGTCTTTAGTTCTTCATGGGAAGTCACTCCTTTAATGGGGATCATTGGTATCAGTGGGCTTGAGTGGGGTTGTGGTGAATGTGTCGATCATCTATTTAAAGTTTGTACGGAACAGACTTAAATGGTGGGATGTCATTTCATGATGCGATCATCGATGCCGGTCACACCCGTTTTAGACCAATCGTTATGACGACTCTTTCGACGCTGCTGGGGTTATTACCTACAATTTATGGAGTTGGAGGGATCGATACTTTCGTTCAGCCAATCGCTCTCGTATTAGGTTGGGGGTTATTTGTGGCATCAGCGCTGACTCTTTTGGCTCTCCCAGCTCTTGTATCATTGTTTAAGGTGTTAGATCCGAGTCATCAGAAAGCATAAAAATGCCCCCTTGATCATACGTTTTATTTATTGCAGTCTACGATACAGCTAAGGAGACACAGAAAATGGTAAAAGTTTGGTCAGTGAATGGAAACGGACAATTGCTCGATGGGGGGAGTATGTTTGGAAATGCTCCACGGGCTGTGTGGGAAAAATGGGTACCGGCAGATGATCGCGATCGTATTCCACTGGCATGCAGAGCGCTGTATGCAGAAATTGACGGCGTAAAGGTGCTTTGTGAAACGGGTATTGGTGCCTTTTTTGAACCTAAAATGGCTGATCGTTTTGGCGTGAAAAATAAAGAGCAGCATATGCTGTTAGAAAATTTGCGAGCAATAGGTGTTGATCCTGATAGTATTGACTTCGTGATTCTGTCGCATTTGCATTTTGATCATGCCGGGGGCCTTTTGAAAACCTATGCCGAAATTGAAGCCGGAGATACCGAACTTAATTTTTCAAAGGCTAAGTATGTTGTCGGGGCAGAAGCCTTTGCAAGGAGTCGTGAGCCCCACTCGCGAGATCGCGCCAGCTTCATACCTGGATTGTGGGAAAAGCTCGAAAAAAGTGGTCGGCTCATTGTTGTTGAAAAAGGGGCCTCCACTCATCCTGAGCTTCCCAATGAAATCCAGTTTATCTACTCGGAGGGGCACACGCCTGGGCAAATGTTAACCTGTATTAGTGGGGATAAATTTAAAGTTATTTTTACTGGAGATTTAATCCCAGGAAGGCACTGGGTGCATTTGCCAATTACCATGGGGTACGACCGATTTGCAGAAAAGGTCATTGATGAAAAAGCGGACCTGTATGAAACGCAAAACCTTAATAATACTTATCTGTTTTACACTCACGATGACAAGACCGCGATGAGCCGAGTGGAAAAGAACGAGAAGGGTAAATTTGAACCTGTTGACTGTGTGGATCAGCCCGAAGGGTTTGTACTTTGAGAGTCAACAGCTACATCAATGGTGAGTGGGTCGACGGCACCGGGAAACCATGGGTGACGAAAAACCCGAAAGACGGCTCTTTGGTCAGTGAGGGCCAGTTTTTGGATGTGGTCCAATGGGTACCGGCATTAGCGAAGGCCACCGAAGCGGGAGTGCATTGGGGCAAAGAAATAGAAAAAAATCAATCGCAGTTTTTAATGGTATTAATGGGTTTGATCGAAAGAGAGTTCGACAAATGGGCATTGGCCGAGCGAGATGAAACGGGATTAGACACGACCTATTTAGATCGAGTTCAACAAAAGCTCGTTTCGGACATTAAAACCCGCATGGAACCCATCGGCCACGCAGAGGGGTTCCCGGTAGGACTGCAGCTAATGATATTGCCTTCTGTTGGGTCCCTGGAATGCGCAGTTCACATGGTGATGGATGCCGTAGCGAGTGGAAACCCTGTGGTCATTGTGCCCTCACGGCGTTCTGTGGGTGGAGTTTATGAGTTTATAAAAAGTCTGTCTAAAATTGATTTGCCCGTGGGATTAGTTAACTTTTGTATTTTGGACGCCACTGAGCGTGAAATGCTGATTCAACACCCTGCGATCCGCCAGGTGGTTGTCGTTGGGCGGCCGGAGACGGGCAAGGCTCTTCAAAAATTGTTGGTCGGGTCGGACAAAAAACTGATCGGCATTCATGGTGGCAAAAACACATCGATCGTGTTGCCCGATGCCAATATTAAGGCCGCTGCGTCTCACATTTTAAAGGGTGCATTTACGGGGTCGGGAAGCTTAGGTGTTAGCATTTCACGCGTACTTGTTTCACAAAAAATATTTGCCGAATTCGAATCAGAGCTAACAGCTCAGATGAATTCACAGTGTGAATCGGATTCCCCGTCGGCGTACTTGGGCGCGTTGGCCAATAATGAAATAGAAGAACGCTTGCAAAAGGTGTTGCCTGAGTTGGAATCCAGCGAAGGCAAAAAAATTCTGAGTTGGAGTTATAAAGGGGAATCCTCCGATTACAGTTTGTATCGGCATGTGAGCTTTTGCAGCGAGTGGCAACAGCAGTTTGTAGATGCGCCCGTGCTGCTTGTGAATGATTTTAAGTACAATCACGAGGCTGTGAAATGGGCAAACACAACTCCCTATGGGCTCACGGCTTCGGTCTTCACCGAAGATCATGAAGGGTTTTAAAGGTGGCCTCAAAGTTAAGAGTGAGTCATGTTGTGGAGAATGGCTGGTTGGGTGAAAAAGCATTGTTGCCCGTTATTGGGGCACAGGCTTCTAGTTCTGGGGCCCAGGGCGTGAATCAGCTTTCAGAAATATTTATACACCACGTAAATACTGGTAAAATTACGCATTACGCCGCTTTCAAAAACCTCGAGAATTTAGTTGCTCCTCCTGTGACAAACCCTTATATTCGATGGCTCATCATCTTTTGCGGGGTGGTAGTTAAGTTGGTTATAACGCCGGCCTGTCACGCCGGAGGCCGCGGGTTCGAGTCCCGTCCACCCCGCCAAATTAAAAAGCCATCCTAAAAGGATGGTTTTTTAATTTGGCGAGATGATGATGAGGCATTGAAACCGCGCAGCGGGTGAGAGACAAAATAAAAGCCACCCTGTTAGGTGGCTTTTTTATTTTAAACATACTGCAATACTAAAAGGTGCCGGGCACCAAACTAGGCACTCTCATTACCAGTAATCCCACGTAAGCAAATTACTGGTAAAATTTCGCCTCGAACATCGGTTACGCCAAGAACATTTTTTCGTGACTCAGGTATTTGGGTGATTTTTTCTAGTAAAAAAAATCCAACAGTATTTTCTACGTTCATGGCATAGAGATCCTGAACTGCGTACATGGTCACTAATTGCATTAACTAACCCTTTGGCAAAATGATGTTTTGTATCGATAGAGTAGCATGCTTAAATTCTACTGTGATAGAAGAAAAATGCATGACCTTTGGTCTAGTGGCGCAGTAGCGTGACCTTCACCTTATTTTAAACATGCTGCAATACTAAAAGGTGCCGGGCACCTCACTAGTCTCTTTTCGGTACTGTTCCACTTCCGAAAAAGGTAGTAGGCACGTTACCTTAGGTTTTTACTTTAAGATTTTACTTTTAGATAAGGAGAGTTATAAAATATTATCATGCGTTTTCTGATACTATTAATAATCAGCTTTTTTTCGGTAGGTTGTCTAGGGAATAAATCCTCTTCTATTCAGACCACTATTGAGACATTTGATGCCTCTGGATTCGTTCGTTTTGCGGGATCACCTCCTGGTGGAGATTTTACTGTGGATTTTATCGAAATCACCACTTCGGCAACAGGTAGATCCTTTGTTCTAAAATCCAATTCTGACATAAGAACATTTTCAATAGCTTACAACGATATCGAGGGGATTCAAATACATGATTACCAATTCGAGTATGCAAATGATACAGATTTTTGTAATAGCCCAGGATTTGGTCAAGGCCCATATTCTTGCGCGCATTACTCTAATTGTGCAGAACCTATATACTATGTGGAAAGTCAGAATCGTCTTGAATTCGGAAGTTTTTCTATAAGCTATGAATGCTTCAATACTACTAATCATTCATATTATTATTTTGTCACCCAAATAATTAGTCAGGCTGAAATAATTTGGAATAGTAATTAGAATTGGTATCAATTACTTATGTGACAGTTACTTTTTGGTATTACATCGCTTCCGAAAAAGGTATTAGGCACCTTAGCCAAAAGCCGCCTCCGCATCGGCCAGGATGTCGGAAATATCCATTTCGTCGAGACTTTTTTTGTTAGCGGGTTCGTTGAGAAAACGGAGTCGACTAACTGGGTGGGGATTTCTGTTTGAATAAACTCCTGAATTTTATCTAGTTTTCTTTCTCTTCCGGTGCGTAAAAAGACAGGGCGTCATCGCCAAAATTGAATGCCCTTCCGGTTCTTCCCACGCGGTGAACATAATTTTGTGGATCATCAGGTAGGTCGTAGTTAATGACATGGCTCACACCGGGTATATCGATCCCTCGAGCACTGACATCTGTGGCAATGAGTATGTTGCAATTGTTATCTTTAAAATCACTCAGGCTTTCGGCTCTTTGAGCCTGTGTTAAGCCACCATGTAAATTCACACAATGGAGAGAGTTTTTGTTAAGATGCGCCTGTACACGTTCTGCACGGACCTGGGTTCGCACGAACACCATTGTTTTGGCTTCAGGGTTTGCCTTTAAAAAATTAACTAATAGATGCCTTTTAGAGTCCATCGGAACGGGAGTCACCGAGTGCGTTACATTTTTTGAAACCAAATCTTTTGGAGAGACCTGAATTCTTAAGGCGTTGGATTGAATCTGCGAATACGCTAGTTTTTTAATTGTGGGGTTTATAGTAGCCGAAAAGAAAAGTGTTTGATGCCGATGTTTGAGTCGGCTTTTTATATTTTTAATATCTTCAATAAACCCTAGATCAAGCATTTGGTCGGCCTCATCCAGTACCAGGTGGTCGATGGAGTTTGTTTTTATATGCCCTTGAGAAATCAAATCAAACATACGCCCCGGGGTAGCGATGAGTATGTCCACTCCACTCGAAAGCTGGGAGATTTGTGGGTCCTGCTCGACGCCACCGTATATAGCAAAACTGTTAACTTTGGTTTTTTTAGTGATTTGATTGAAAACCTTGCCGATTTGCATAGCCAACTCACGTGTAGGAACGAGCACGAGGCACTTGATGCCAAGGTTTCTTTTACTTTTTTTCTTGGCGTGAATGAGGTGGGTGAGAGGGATCGCAAAAGCGGCGGTTTTGCCAGTACCCGTTTGGGCGATGGCGAGAACATCTTCATTATTTAAAATAGCTGGGATGGCCTTATATTGAATGTCAGTGGTTCTAAAGAACTTCATCTCCAATAAATTGGCCTGGATCTCTTGGGCTAAAAAGAATTTATCAAACTTCATGCCCATTTATAAGGCGTCCACCGAGAAGTTAACAGTGAATTCTTTGGGCCTGATTAATTAGGGTATTATTTGCAATATTATGAGCCTTGAGAGGCTCCGCAAGGGCTCCCAATTTAAAGTTAAATTGACCCGTTGTTAATTCAACACTATGACAGCTCATTAATATTTTTAAGGAACCAGTTTTAAATTGGAAAAGATCTCGACAATTCAAAAGAAGAAATCACTCCGGATGAAGTGGCCTCCGCCATAGCATTGCTTGAAACACTTGTGGCGCAAACAGATAAATTAGGAGAGCTTTCTAAAGAGGACGCAAGCGGCTATTAATGGCAGCAGGTCAGCTGTCGAGGCCCGATAAACTTGAAATCCAGCGGCGTGGGCGGCAAATCCGTAAAGCACAAAAAATCTGTGACTCTACACGATCGAAAACTCAGGGCAAAAACTGGAATCCGTTTCGGCAAGAGAGCTGGACGTGTTTCAAGCGCCACTGCAGATCACTTCAAGTGAAGAGCGCAGTCCCGGGGATTAAAGTCACCCCGTTCTTGTTATGTGTGTCGGGCAGAGTACAAGACGTTGCATCACTTTTATGATTCTATGTGCCCCTCATGTGCCGATTTAAATTATCGTAAACGGTTTCAAACAGCAAACCTCGAAGGTCAGGTGGCATTGATTACAGGATCAAGGTTAAAAATTGGCTATCACGCCACTTTGATGATGTTGCGAGCTGGCGCCACAGTTATTGCCACGACACGTTTTCCAAAGGACTCGGCGATTCGGTATGCGAAAGAGCCGGATTTTGAGAGGTGGGGGCACAGGTTGCACATTTATGGGTTGGATCTCAGGCACACTCCTAGTGTGGAGATCTTCACGCGCTATATTGAGCAAAAATATGATCGCCTAGATCTTTTACTCAATAACGCCGCTCAAACCGTGCGACGCCCTCCTGGGTTTTATCAACACCTTATGGAGAACGAAGAGCGAAGTTTCCAATCCTTTAGCTCTCAAGAGCAAATGCTTTTGCAAGACCACGAGAATTGCCTCAAAGACTTAAACCTCCTCACCGCAAATGACATAGCTCAAGAAAAAGCCCTACCAGCAGTGTGGCATGGGCAGGGTGCTGGCGTGGGGATTAGTTCTTCTGCTCGCTTGTCATTAATTCCTTACTCCTATGATGAGACATTAAAGGCCAATGAAATTTTCCCTGCAGGAAAGCTAGATGTGGATTTGCAGCAGGTTGATTTGCGAACCACCAACAGTTGGCGCCTAAAAATAGGCGAGGTAAACACCTCTGAGATGTTAGAAGTACATCTTATCAATGCCGTGGGCCCCTTTGTACTCTGTAACCGATTGGTCCCCATGATGAAACGGGACTACACTGGTCAAAAGCACATCGTCAATGTCACTGCTATGGAGGGAAAGTTTCAACGGTTTAAAAAAGAGCCCCGTCACCCTCATACGAATATGGCTAAAGCAGCTCTCAACATGCTTACTAACACCATAGCAGGAGAGCTTTCAGGTGATGGAATCTTTGTTAACGCGGTAGACACAGGTTGGGTCACCGATGAGGATCCGGTTCAGTTGGCTCGTAGAAAAGAAGAGGTCCATGATTTTCAACCTCCGCTCGATATTGTCGACGGTGCAGCTCGAATTTGTGATCCGTTTTTGATGGTATACTCACGGGTAAGCATTGGTGCGGAAAGTTTTTAAAGGACTATCGACCGATCGACTGGTAAAAATATTCTAGCAAATTTAGAGGGTTCAAATGCCACATTTAATTATTGAAAGCACTCAAAAATTATCTAAAGAGATCGTGTCCGAACTGCACAAAGAGGTTGGTCGACAAGAAACCGTAAATATTGAAGCTGTAAAAACCCGTGTTTACTCTCCCGAGTTGGGATTGGTCGGCGGCGAGGAGGGTGAAGATATGGTAACAATCACTTTAAAACTTCTGCCTGGACGCAATGACGAGCTCAAAAATCTAATGGCTCAAAACTTATATACAAAAGCCGCAGCAATGATAGATTCTCGTCACATCACTGTTGAAGTTGTGGATTTAGGCGTCTACAAAAAATAGGTGACCATTGATTTAGCACTCAATGTTTAAAGTGCGCAGCCACCAATAAAAAAGACCACCATTTCTGGTGGTCTTTTTTATTCACAACATTATCAATTAAAAATTGAAACTAATTATTGAGCTAATTGAACTTGGACGGCACATGGTCCTTTTTTGCCGTTACCAATTTCGAATTTCACTTTATCTCCGTCTCGTGGCTCTCGCCCTTGAATTTCAGAGATATGGAAAAACAGCTCTTCACCACTTTCGGGGGTGATAAATCCAAAGCCTTTGCTGCTACTAAAAAATTTTACTATACCTGTGTTCATTTACTTCCTCGTTTATTGCTTTTGTTTGTTTGTCGTTCACCCTATGTGAATGACATTAAATTAACCAATCATAGTTTTTAAATCCATTCCACAATAGGAACAGAACATTCCACCTGACTTTCTACTTTTCAGGTGCTCCAATCTATCACATTTTCTTTTCGGAATTTTAATATTTACAACTTCACCACATTGAGTGCAGTGGCGAACTTGAACATTCATTTTAGAATGATTTTGATTATTGCATTTCATTAAGCGTAAATTCTCTGTTGGTGCCATAGATGAATTTGAACTTCAGACAGTTTTTGTAGTGAAGAGACGACGTCAGTGATGCAGTCTTCAATACATTCAATTTTGAAGTTAAGCAGGACTGATTTTATAGTCAGTTCTACATAATACCCAGTTTCATTTTGGTCGATAAATAACTTAATTGAGCTCCCAAGCGGTACTTTACACTGTATATTCGATAGAAAAGTAGATAATGAGGTCCGTTTTTCTCTTGTTATTGCCAATGATTCAATGTTTGTAGAGCAATATGGTAAGTAAATAACTTCTCCTTGGATCGGGTTTTGTAATCTGAATATACGCAAGGAGAACTTTACTGAGCGGCTCGCTCTTGAATAGACTAAGATTCTTTAATAGTACTTCAAATCTTATAAAAGTCCAACGTATAAATTATTAAACTCTCAGATCACACACCTTTGATCTCAATGGTTTTTGAGACAAAGTTTTATGGCCTATTGTACCGTTTATGTGTGAAAAAGTTTTTAGGGTATTCATTTATTCCGCAAATATCTTCTTTGCTGAAAAATAGGCGGGGTACCCGGCTAAAACACCTAGAAGCGAATAAGGCAGATCTTCGTTACCAAAAAACTCCGGCGACCAAACTAGAATTCCAACGAAAATGGCCACAAGGCACGATTTTTCACACCACTCTTTGGAAAACAGTCCAACGGTAACAGGTACAAACAATCCAACGAACCCCATGGAGTAACTGCCTTCTAAAAGGCTATAAACATTTTCTCCAGCAAAGGCAGTAATCACACTAATGACGGTCACTCCTACGACACTTATTTTGCACAAAAGTAATTTTGATATATTTGGGAATTTATAGGCAAGCAGGTTATGCGACAGCATACTCGATGGCGCGAGCAATGCGGAAGTAATCGTCGAGATAACGGCAGATATAATTGTTACTGTTAATATAACCGCGGCAACAGGGTCTAGATAACTCACTATCAAGTTGGGGATGACAGAGCCTTCCGTATTGTGCAGAGTTTGCGCCGCTGTAAGGCCGAGAAAGACAGGGATAGACCCCACTAAAATATATCCGACTCCGGCCAGGTAACAGCCGATTTGTGCCGTTCGAGCCGACTTTGCAGAAAATAATCTCTGTCCTAAATCTTGGCCGGTGATATTGCCTAGGGCCGAAAATGCAAAATACGCCGAACCAGTTAAAGGCTTGAGAATTTTTCAGTGGGGATGAGTACGAGTTTTTCTGGGGGAACCTGCTCTAGAAAATCCAATGTGCCCCCGGATACTCGAAAAAATAAATAAATCAAACCCAGAATGATAATAAACAACTGAAAGCTATCCGTTATACTGACGGACCACAACCCGCCACTGACGGTGAGAATGCAGGCAAAAAGCGAGATGCCTAAAATAAACATCCATACTGGCACTGGAAAAAACACTGCCAAAATATTCGCGAGTGCAACAATTTGAACGGCAATCCATCCCACATAAATGGGTACGTTCATGTACACGCTCAGCTTCTCAACTTTTTTGCCAAATCGAATCCGAAAAAAATCAGCATAGGTATAGAGCTGCAAATCCCAAAGAGGCCTAGCAAAGAAAAAGCCAGCCAGAATTAAACAGGCGCCAGCGCCGTAGGGTTCAAGGGCCGTCGCCTGCAGACCCGAGTGAGAAACTTCATCGGTCGATGTAATTAATGTACCTGCACCAAACCAAGTTGCAAATAGACAGAAGGTGGTTAACCAAAGGTTGAACTTTCGACCGCCGACAAGAAAGTCTTCCTCCGACTCCGTTTGCGTGGAGACAAAAAAAGCAAGTAACAACAGTACAATGAGGTAGATGGAGAGTGCCACTAAAAGCCATGTCTGCAAATCTGTCATATGAAAGCCCCCGCAGTTGCATTTACACAATTTAAACTGAGCGATACCAGGTTTTTTCGCGACTCAATGAACGACCGCAATATCCGCCCAACCCATGTGATTTTCACAATGACAAGTGCATATATATAGCTGACTTAAATTTCCAGCCCAGGTTGAGACATTGCAAACTATTCCAAAAGAACTAGGTCTCCCAATTAGGGTCACATCGCATCAATTGAAGATTCAATTTGCCATTGAGAAAGCCCTGCACAGCGCTGGCACAAATTTCAATTAAAGGCTCTCATTTTGATACCGATTGATTGTGCGCCGTGGCCCAAATTGGGAGCCTGGCAGCCAGAGGTTTTCCGCTAAATTCTTATGCTTCTTGAGAAATCTTCCGATAGGACCTTAGTCGTGCCCAGTCTGAACGTTTTAATGAGGGACATAATGAACGATAGATTATTGAGATGCTTTCAACTCATTGGACTGATTTTTTGTTTTGCTGGTTGCGAACTTAAAAACTCTCCATTGTCTGGCCTGATTGAGTCGGGATCTAGTTCAGTTCAACCGAAAATCACTGTGTCGTTTTTAAATAACTTAAATGAAGGTGATACCGATCTCACTGTAAACCAGGCTTTTTCTGTGGTTTTGGATCAAGCTTTGGATGAGCCTTTATCGGTGCAATTTTCAATCACGGATATTACTTCAACAAATTCAGTCGACTACGAGATTGCTGCGACCACGCTTACATTTCAGCCGGGAGAGACCACAAAATATATACCGGTGGTATTAAAAGGCGACGTAGTAGGAGAGGGGACCGAGACATTTAAGTTGACCTTTACGCCCTCCTCACAAGTTGATTTTGCGAATTCAGAAGTGACAGCTGCGATTATTGACAATGATCCTATTGTACTCTCAGTGGACCCTCTGTACCCCACCAACGGAGCGGACTGGCTGGACTACGTCTCTCAGGACCTCTCAAAGGCGGTGAATGAACAAAACGACACCGCCTGCTCCACTTCATTGACCTTTCGAAAACACAGTGATTGTCTCAATGGTGGGGTTTTAAAGAAGGTCGTAGCTATTGGCGAGTACTCTTGTGCCTCATTGACAATGACGGATCAGTTGGATGCATTCAATTGGGAGTGCAGTGACAGCGAGCAGCCCGTGTATTTTTACTCGACAGGTTTCAAAACAGGAAAAGGTTTAAAAGATTTAGTGGATGCCACGGCCTTTAAACAAAACAAAGTCACATTGAATAAGAGTGCGGTGTTCGTGGCAGATAGTCCACTTTCAACCAGTTGGTGGTCGAACACCATTTCCAATGTCACGTTAAATTCTGGTGGAGCGGATGCCGTTTTAAATTTAAGTGTCGACGGCACCATTTACACGGTTTCCAGTTCGGGCAATTCTCGGGGTATTCTATTATCGGCTGACAGAGCATCACTGGTAACTTTGCCGGGGGTGAGTATAACTGCAACTTCCACCTTGGCCACAGATTGTAATCCCAACTCTGGAGGGTCTCAACAGTGTTTGATCTACGGTGGGCCAAGTACGCTTAACAACTGGGTGGAAGGGCATTTTATTGGTAGTACCGGAATTTCAAATGGTGTTACTGACGGAGGTGCTGTGCTGTCTTTTTCTGGATTCAGCAACTGGAGAATCCACTGGTTATACTTTGCATGAAACAAAAGTGGAAACTAACGGAGCGATCAATGGAGTTTTGGCAAGCTCACGGGTGATCGTTGATGGCTTAGAAGTTGACACTACTACAGGGAGTTTTTACGCACTCAACACCCGGTTCGGAGATCGGGGTCTCATAAAAAGAGTCAAAGTTAACGGCAATGGAACAGGTGGAGGTGTCAGTGGTGGCAATCAAGCCTGGAACATGGAATGGGAAGACGTCATTGTAACCAACGTGAATGGAACATGTTTTTTAAATCAAGGTTGGAATGGAAGTTTTAAAAACATATTGGTTTCAAATTGCTCGGCCGACGGCATCTTGCTCTATGGGACGGGAATAAAAGCTTATAACCTCACGGCTATGAACATAGTGGGGGATGGTGTTATGGTCGAGGACTCGGCCTTCATAGCTAGCGGAATAACTACTATAAATAATACTGCCAATGGGTTTGAAGCCTATTCATTATTCGGATTTCCTACGGCATTGTATGCGAATATTTTTTCCTCAAACAACCAAAGAGGTTTTCATGTGAACCAACACACGTTTATCTTTGAGAACCTTATTGCCACAGATAACGATGTGGGAGTGAATTTGGTCAGTGGCACCCACGACAATGATTTTTCAGGTATTTTGGGACTCGGAGGAAATACCACTAATTGTAGTTACACCTCACCGGGCACCGATCCCGGTTTTTCAGGAGCTGATTGCGATAATCAAGGGGCCAGTAGCACAACGAGAACGTTGGCCTTGGATACTTCTTCGTATTTCGTTGGCTCAGTCACTTCTGAATCCACCAACACGCATAGCACTGGCAGTGTAGCCTATGGCTCACTGACGGACTTTTTAAATTTTGATAATAACTACCGTGCTTGGGGTAAGGATGGAACTTATCCCAACAGTGCCATTCGCGGAGCTTGTTCAGGAGCGGACACTTGTCGTATTTGGGACTGGAGCCTTGATTCAGGAGCGGCGTTGGCATTAAATGCCAACGGAATATTTCTCCCCGGAGCGGCTTGCCCCAGCTCGGTTCAAGGCGACAATACGTTTACATTGGGTGGCGAAGATTTTTTAAAAAACGCCTATGAGATTGCTGGCGATGCTCTTGGAGACGACGACTTGCTTTGTGAGACGGGAGAGGCTTGTATTTTTCAGCCCAACATAGGTGGCTATCAGGGCCACGGGCCTCTTTTCTCCTCACCTTGTATTTTTGATGATGGTGTGACTGCATCGGGCGTGACGGGCGTCTTACTCTTATAGTCATCAGAACAACGGATATTAGTTAAGCGCTTAAACTCGAGGTCGCCTTATGGAGGCACACAAAGTACCAAAATGCGACTGTCATCAATTGAGATGAGTATTGAGAATTTTCACATTTCGACCGATAGAGCATCATGGTGCGTTTATGAATTTATTTAATTTTTTTAATTTCAATTTTCGTTTTATTCAACCTAGGCTGTACTCGAAAAACAGCTGAAAAGTCCAACGTGTATTTGCAGCTCCCGGTTTTCGAACCCATGTCAAAGTCTTTGCAGAGTCGTTGAGTTCAACGAACCCCACAGATTTTTATTCATTAAACTGTTACGCAATTACCATCAGTAGCAGTTTACCTGAAAACGATAACATTTCCTGTGTGGATACATCTGGGGCTTTGAAGTTTTAGCACCGATTTATTTTACGGGCCACAAATTGCTGGATCTACAGTAATCGAAGGGGTTGATCCCGCGACAATCGAGAAATCAAGCTCATCGGTTTTAAAGACTCAGGTGCACTGACATGTTTGTTTCCCAGTGATATGTCGAATCCGTACATTCTCGCCGAGGGGACGTTCAATCTACCCGCGGTGACGTAGATATCACATTAAATGCGAGCTTCAATGCTTCTGAATAAGTTTCATAGCTGTACAAATACAGCCTTTTTCGACACTCTCACTCCGGGTACCGGTCCACAGTGTACTTACCCTGGGACTTGGAATGAGCACGTGTACACTCCCACGGGCATGTCCAGCATGATGTCGTTGAATTTATTATCTCCGATCACTACGGCTGATGGCAGTATTTTTATAGGTGCGGCGACAAGTGATTCCTCTTACATCAACTATGCCTGGTATGTGTTTAAAAGCACAGATGGTGGAGCGACATGGACGGAGTCGGATAACTTTATCGACAGCAGTCCGGCATCGAATTATTTAAATCTCATGTTAAAAGACAACAATGACAATCTTTATGCCATCGGTAGCCGATATGACGGAACCAATAATTACCTGATTATTCGTCGCTCCACTGATAGTGGCTTAACTTGGACACAGGTGACCATTTCTCAACGGTAATGTCTCTGGCGGCAGTGTTGATGGCAACGGTAACATTTTCTTGTATGGCACTAAGTCCAACAGTCCTATTTATGATTTATATACAATTACAAGTCCCGATGGAGGACTTGGAATGAGCACGTGTACACTCCCACCGGCATGTCCAGTATGATGTCATTGAATTTGTTAAAGCCGATCGTTACATCCGACGGTAGTATCTACATCGGTGCTGCGGCCAGCGATTCTTCGTACATCGATTACGCCTGGTATGTATTTAAAAGCGTAAATGGTGGAGTGACTTGACTGAGGTGGATAATTTTATCGATAGCAGCCCAGCTTCGAACTATTTTAATCATATGATGAAAGACAGTAACGAAAACCTCTACGCAATGGGTAGTCGGTACGATGGAACAAACAATTACCTAATTATTCGTCGATCAACAGATGGGGGAGCCTCATGGACACAGGTCGCACAGTTTCCTCAACGGTAGTATTGGCGGTGGCGTTGTCGATGGGAATGGAAACATGGTGCTTTTCGGGACAAAACCCAATAGTCCCCCTCTATGACCTTACACCATCACCAGCTCTGATGGAGTCACGTGGACAGAACATATTTTCACGCCTACGGGTATGTCTAGTATGATGTCTCTAGCGATATTGGAGCCCATCGTCACATCGGATGGCAGTATTTATATCGGTGCAGCAGCCAGTGATTCTTCCTATGTGAATTATGCCTGGTATGTATTTAAAAGTACGGATGGTGGCGTGACTTGGACGGAGGCCGACAAGTTTATCGATATTTCACCGTCATCTAATTACTTGAGCCTTATGTTTAAAGACGTGAATGAAAACCTCTATGCCATTGGGTCGAGATACGATGGCACTAATAACAATTTGATTATTCGTCGGTCGGCAGATGCCGGTTCTACTTGGACACAGGAGGGATCCTTCTTAAATGCGAATGTGGGTGGTGCTAAAATCGATGAAAACGGGAATATTTTGTTATTTGGTACAAAATCAAACAGCCCCCTATATGACATCTATTCCATTTCGCACTCTTGCAACTGATTCGAACTGAAATTGATTCTAATTTTGATTCACACATCTGTTTTAAAATGAAACGACGACTGAGATAATCCTATCGACAATTGATTGGGGTAGTGAATTTTCCGATAACTTTACTGGGAGACTAGTGTGGGCGCAGCTATCCAGTTAAAGAATCTTCAGATCGACATTCCAGGTGTAAAAATAGGGAGACTCCTCAACGAGGGGAGCTTCAGTTATGTCTACTTGGCTACTTTGGATTCAACTGGGCAAGATGTAATAGTAAAAATATCTAAGGACACTATAGATTCTCAAACGGTTCGAAAAAACTTTATTCTTGAAGCGTTTAGCTTGGGATCGATTGGCCATAAAAATGTAGTCGACGTGATTCACTATGGCGAGTCCCAAAAGCACTGCTATTTAATTTTAGAATATGTTTCAGGTGAGAGCCTACGAGAGGTGATTAGGTCAGGAGCCGTTGACTATGATCGGGCAATGGAGCTCTTTGTCCAAATGTGTTTGGGCATTCAAGCGATTCATCGTAAAAACATTATTCATCGGGATCTGAAGCCCGAGAATATTATGTTGGATACAAATGGTGATGTAAAAATCATTGATCTAGGGCTTGCTGAATTACAAGCGGAAAAGCCGAAGGAAACCAATGCCCTCGTTGGCAGCTTGCTTTATGCTGCTCCCGAACAAATCGGAGCTCTCAAGCGTCCTATTGATGAGCGAAGTGATCTCTATGGATTAGGCGTCATCCTCTATGAAATGCTTACAGGTGAAAAGCCTTTTGATCATAGTGACTTCAATGAGCTCTATAAATGGCACACATCAGGGACCTATGCGGACTATGCAAAAATTGATCAGCTCGACGGTGTTGTTTCAATTGTACTACAGAAGCTTTTAAAAAAGATCCGGATGATCGATTAAGTTCAATTGACGAATTGCTTTTTTTGCTAGGTAAAAAGCAAGCAAATGATCTTGATAGTATTCTGATTGGTCGCGAGCAGGAAATTGAATCTCTTGAAGGTATTTGGAAAGGGTTTAAAGATAAAAAAAGTCAGCGACTGATCGTCTCCGGTAACCCTGGCGTCGGAAAAAGTTTTCTAGTTAGAAAGTATTTGGAATCTAAACCGAAAAATGAATTCACCATCATATATGCCAAGTCAGAGTTGGGAATTCAGTCTCCGCTGTATGCGTTGAAGCAATTGATTCAACAACTCATTAAAAAATATGAAGGGGAAAAAGAGTTAAAAAATAAAATCACTGATCGCCTTTCAATTTATGATAAAAAGGTCATTAAAGGGGCTTTCCCGAGTCTTGGAAAGTTTCTAGGCTTCGATTTCGAAGACAAAGAAAGTTATAAAAATCTATCGGAATTATTTGAGATCATTGAGCCGTTATTTGATGAAGTCTTCGCCCGCTCCAGAGTGATTATATATCTAGATGATTTACCTTGGCTCGATGCTGAAACAGCAGGATTTTTGCCGAGGCTGCATAAGCTCTCAAGCGATCATGGACAATTGATCATTTACACGGCTCGCAATGATGAAGTCAGTCAACGTTATGTCGATGAGTTCAAGACGAATCTAAAAGGTCATATAGAAACTATAAATGTTGAAAAGCTTAATGAAGAGGATAGCCATCGATTGGTGAGGTCTCAATTGGGGAACCGGCCTGTCCAGGGGGATGTGACACAACTTCTCAACGCTCGAGCCGATGGCAACCCTTTTTCTCTGACAGTATTTATCGCCGCTATGAAAGAGGCTGAAATTGTGCAATTCAGCTGGGGAAAATGGGCTCTTAAATCGGATAATATCACTGAACTAAATCTGCCAAATTCGGTGATGGATGTCATTATAAGCCGAATTGAGTCGTTGCCTGCAGAGACCAGAAGTTTTTTAGAGGTAGCCGCGTTTGATGGTACGAAGTTCGATTTAAGTCGTTGTGTGAATGCTGCTGGGATTTCCGAAGATCGCATTCCATTTATTATATCTTCTGCCATGGAGGCAAAACTCATTGAAGTGGATGATGCAGATAAAGTCGCATTTGTTCATGATAGAGTTGTTGAGTCTTTGACTTCTAGAGTTTCAAAAACACAAGGCGAAGCGGTGCACGCACTGTTAGCTCAAGGACTCATTCGAGAATTTGAGAGTGGGACGCATGACGATATATATTCTCTATGTAACCATCTTTTAGCCGCAGGCGAAAATATCGGAAGTGATGTGAAAAGTGTCTGGATTGAGCGGGCTGGAGAGAGGGCGCTCAAGGAGCATCTCAATGGTGAAGCAAAAAAATATTTAATTGAGTCAGCACGTCTGAGAAAAATTAACAAAACGCCATTTGATCACAGGCTTTACTCCATGCTAGCGGATGTACATTTTCGTGATTTTGAATTCAACGAAGCGTTGAGCTACTTTCACCAGGCAATACAGACTTGCAGTGATCCGTTGGCCAGAGCAGGGTATCGATTGACGATTGCTAAAGACTATGATGAGCGTATCAATGATGTCTAAGCCGGAGTTTCAAGAGCAGTTGGTACTTTCTTACCGCGATCTGGATAAGAATCCAAAAAGCTCGGCATTATTTCTTCTTGCAGACTGCATGACTAAAGCCTTTATGACATTCTCTGGTTGCGTTTTCTTTTTAAGCAAGGTCAAGAAAGGCAAAGATTGCTTTCGATTTTAGATGCGGTAGTAGCCAGGCCACTTTTTCTTAATTAAAACAAATGAGGCCAGTCTCTACACTATTCGATCTTATTTCTATGCGCTTTTTTATGGCGAATCGATTGAGCTTGCAAAAGCAGCGACGCAGTTTTCCCTGGTATTTTCTACTTTAAGGCTAAGATCACTTTCGGTGCGTTTTGGCAAAAAGGCTAAAGGCATTGCAGAGCGTTTTTATGACAGAAGAGTGGGTGCGGAATGTGAAATGTGGCACGCGATGACACAAGAGTTTTTAGGAGATCATAAGAGATTTTCAAAAATTGCCAGCAAAGTTTTTGAGGAGAAGCGAGGTTTCTCCACCCAATGGAGTATATGACCGTTTGTTATTCACTTCAGTTTTGCTTGCTGGTTAGAGGCCATATTTCATCATCGCAAAAATATATGAATGGTGCCTATGAGCTATTTAAAAAGCAGGGCTACACCGTTTTAGGGCTGCCCACATCTGTTGACACTTCAACCTCCCTGCTTCATTTACTGCACGATGATCGTTCAAAGATGTAGCAGTTGATTTGTACTCGTTTTCTCAAGATCATATCGACGCGGCAATGAATGATAAATTTATACTAGAACACGCATTCCCGCAAACAGTGCTTTCCTGGATATTTAGAGATAAGGCATCAGAGAATGAATTAGATGAATGGAATGAAGTATTTCAAAAACGAAATTGGCATACCACCGGTACTTTCGTTTCTCATTCCTCACACTCATTTCTTTATTTTCATTTGTTATGGTTATATGTATTTATGGCTCAATGCTCAACTTAACAATATGGATGCCGGTGATGCACCAAAAAAGTTGAAGAAAAATCTAAAGCGCCTAGGAGTTTCTCACATTAAGGTTTTTAAATCTCATCACCAAGTACTCAAAGCTTATGAGTGCTATCTTAGTGGAGATGTTAGTAGCGCCAGAAAATGGGTCCAAAAAGCTTTGGTTCTTTCGAGAGAAATCGAAAATCGTGGACGCAAATTGAATGCTATCGTTTGTTGGCATTAATTGCTCGGGATAGCAATAACGAAGCTGAAGCCAAGGCATCGGCCAGTTATGGCATTAGTGTTGCTCAATATTATGGTTTTAATATTCTGTCGCGAAAAATCCGAGATGAATTCTTTGGACAGACCACATCAAAGAGCTTCACTCGTACATATGAGCAGAGCTCCAACCCATCATCAGTGGAGTCGCAGCCCCACCTCATTCAACAGCGGCAGTTTGAGTTTTTAAAGCAAATGAGCTTAGTATTAGCGGACGGATTGAAATCAGACCATCTAAGAGAATTTGTGCTGAAAACGATTGGGGAGACACTGGGGGCAGAGCGGGTGCTATTACTCGACCGTCGAGATCATGGTGAGGGCTATGTTGCTGTAAATAGCTATAGCCAAGATGGGGACGTAGAAGATATTGAAGAGAATATCAGTCATTCTATTGTTGACACCGTTTTCTCATCAAAGAAACCGCTTATCTATTCTGGATTCGATATGGATATCGCAAGCAATGAGAGTATTATTGCCAATGATATTAGAAGTGTCATAGCTACTCCACTTACTTTAGGGGATAAATTTTTTGGGGTCATCTACTGTGATAATACGATTGTAAAAGGGGCATTTTCTGAGGAAGATATTGATCTTCTGCAGGCCATGGGTAATCAAATTGCATTCTCATTGGCCATGGTCCAGTCAGCCAATATGGAGTTATCAAAAAAGGAACTAGAGCGTGACATGGAAGTTGCAGGGACCGTACAGTCTCTGTTTGTCCCCTCTCAACTTAAGGGCGATTCTGATTCCGTGTACTATACGATTCATTATGAATCAGCATCCAAATCAGGCGGAGACTGGATTTGGCATAAAACCGTTGACGATAAAATGTTTTTTCTCATTGGCGATGTCTCGGGGCACGGCGTGGGGGCTGCGATGGTGACGTCCATTGTCGCCGGGACATTTTACACGCATGAAGAAATTATGCTCGGAGGAAAAGACCCTAAAAAGAGTGCTGTTGAAACAAAAGAATTGGACTCCGTTTTCAAATACAGCGAGGGAATCCATTACATGGATACGGTTTTAAGCCGCATCTGCAATAGGGCCTATTCAATGACCTGCGCCTTTCTTACATTTGATTTCAAACAGAAGAAAATTGAAGTGACTTCGTCTGCAGCACCACCGATTTTGATCGTGCGTGGTGACGAAGTACATATACTCGGTTCAGGGGGGTCTCTTCTCGGGTTTGCTGAATACACCAGAGAGACCGAAACTATGGATTTGCAGACCGGGGATAGAGTCATAATATTTACCGACGGCGTTTATGAAATGAGCAATCCAAATGGGCGTGAATTTGGATTACGGCGCTTTAGTCGATGGGCTGTAGAAAATGGCCAGCTAAGGTGCGAAGACTTCAAAAAGAAAATGATTGAAGACCTCTACTCATGGCGAGCTGGAGCCCCTTTAGACGATGATCTCACCTTCGCCATTTTCGATGTAAAATAAAAAAATCACATCGGGAAAATTCAAAAATAAAAGCGACACCCATGCTCGCTTCGTAGTGGGCTAGTTAAATTGTGATTTTTGATTTCCAGAATTAGCGGCGAAACAGTTGCTTGATGACATCACTATAAGGCTTTGCAAAAAAGGCCAAGTAAACCATAAGGGCTCCAATGACGATCGACAATGGCAATGTAGAGGGGTCCATAAAGTACGCACTAAAAATATATTTAATGAAATGGGAGCCAATACAACAAGAGCCATGGGACAAATGCGCCTGCGAGCAGCAACGCACCAGACGATTTCCGTTCCTTTTACAGAGGGAAAAGTATTTAGCAGCCATCATTCCTGTCATAAAAGTCATCATGTCTTGCGGAATATCCTCCGGCGGTGGGGCCAACTGAACAGACCAATGATCCCAAATACGAAAAATATGAGTCCCAGTAAAATTCTTGCGATCAAAGGATGCTTTTCTTTCATGCTGTCTCCGGTTCAAATATTTAATAGGCTATATGTAGAAGCGTCCCACAGTTCTTCGTCGATTGCAAAACACAAACGAACGATACATAATTGTTGAGTCAGGGAAACTCCGGGTTAAATTTTACGAGCTTCAAAAAGGATCCTAAATGCTAGTCAAAATACTTCGCTTTGTTGCCGAGCGTACGCCCACATTTGTGATGCGTTTTTTTTGTTTAACTTGTATCTTATCTCGGTGCCGGGATTAAAGTCGAGGAAATTGCACCAGACTATAGGTATCTAAGAGTTGCTTTAAAAATACAGGTTTTACAACAAAACTATGTGGGACACAGTTTGGTGGGTCCATTTATGCAATGACAGACCCGCACTATATGTTTTTGCTGCTCAATATTCTTGGTCCCAAATACATTGTTTGGGATAAGGCTGCGAGTGTTAACTTTATAAGCCTGGTAAATCTCATCTCTATAGCGAGTTTAAAATTAGTGACGAGATTGTGGAGCAAATTCTGGAAAAAACAAAAGGCGGTGAAAAGTACATTTTCGATTTACCAGTAAAGGTAATAGATGCCCATGAAAACCTCATCGCCGAAGTGACTAAAACACTATATGTTCGCAAAAAAAAGAAGATTAGGGGCATTGACGGAAACCATGACTCCGCAATGAACGCGTTTTATTTGCAAAATCACCCATCTCATTGAGTGCGTCTGTCATATGGCGGGTGCGTTCAGGAGACATTGCATCCGCCTGTCGTATGATTTCATATTCATTGTTGCGAAATTCAAGCAAGGCCGTATTTCCCCGTGTGCCAAATATAATCCAACCTTGATCATCTAAAATAGCACACTGGTTCCAATTACATGAGAAGCTATACTCGTGACTGTCTTCATCAAATAAATTGTGTCCCATGCTATAGTCTGAGGG
Source organism: Bdellovibrionales bacterium (assembly GCA_041391465.1). Taxonomy (GTDB): domain Bacteria; phylum Bdellovibrionota; class Bdellovibrionia; order Bdellovibrionales; family UBA1609; genus UBA1609. The sequence goes on along the minus strand of JAWKNX010000006.1, from coordinate 12,487 downwards.
TGGATTTGTGACCCCCAAGTACTCCATAAGAGTTGGGGTTAAATCATAGTGTGCTGTGACGTGGTTGTAAGTTTTTGCCGGGCGGTCGGGCCACAACAAAATGAGTGGGGACATGGTTTGTTGCCTGGTAAACGCACCGGAGTGCCCTGTGTGCCCATACTCCATAAACTCTTGTCCGTGATCACCAGTAATCACCACAATGGTGTTTTCTAGCTGTCCACGTGCTTGCATGTCGTTGAGAATTTTACCTAAATGATGATCTAAAAAATAGACTGCATTTTGATAAGAGTGTTTTAAGTCCACTTTTTTCTGGTCATCGGTCAATGTAGAGTAATTGTAAGATGTTAAAAAAGGCTTAAAAGGAGTCATGTCCCCTGGAAATGAATAACCACTGTGGGCAGAGTCCAAAAATATCATCGAGAAGAAGGGTTGGTCTTTCGGTGCAGCCAAATAGTCCGCCGTCGCCTTAACCACATCCAGATCTCGCTCCCAAGTGGCTCGATTTTCTCTTGGAAATTCATCATGTACAAAATCGTTCAGACGGCTAAAAGCTGTTTTTCGAAATTCAGGAAAAGTCAGCGGCTCACTGGAGAAAATCCCAAAAGTGTAGTTTGAGTCGATCAATCGATCAAATAAAGCAGGCGATCGATTTTCAGTGAGAAAGCTGTTCCAATAGGAGGAGTACAGTCCGTACAACAGTGAAAACATACCATTTCGAGTGGCGTTTCCACCGGCGTGGTGGTTTGTGAAAATTTGCCCTCTTTCCTGGGCGATTTTATATATATTGGGCATGATTTCCGGAGTGAAAGCCTCTCTGCGCAAACAATCCACTACCATGTAAATGATATTGAATGGTTTTTCTGGTGGGTTTTCAAAATTTAAGGTTTGTTTTGGATAGACGAGTTGGCTTGAGCCTTTACCTCGCATGGATTGCCTCTTAGGTGTCGGTAAATAGCCAAAGGCCTTTTCAAACCCGTGTTTGATCGCGCCATTAGGCTGGTGCAATGGGACGACATGATTGACTCGTTTAATTTGGGGAATGTCATAGAGGTCGCCATAGGCATAGACCATAGAAGCTATAAATGTCGGTACAAAGGCAAACATGCCCACAATCCATTTTTTTTCAAAAAATTGAAAAACACGTTTTCGATGCAATCGATCGGTCCACAGGCCAATTAAAAAATACTCCAATACAAATAACCCAATGGCACCTACACCATACAATATGAGTTCACTCGTCTGAATATCCAGATTCTCCCAACCCCGGGGTTAATAGAATGTTGATGGCAAGTCCACCGATGTGATTTTTAAAAAAGTTCATACACTTGAATATCTATAAACAAGAGAGCCCAAGCTAAAGTAAGGAAAGAGCGATGGCCCCTTAGTGATTTTAACGACGGGGTTGATGAGGTTGATGATTAAAAAACCAATGAAGCCAAAAATAAAAGAGCAACACCAACTGGGCCATCATTGTGAAGAGATTGTAGGCCATTTCAAGCAGGAACTGTTAAAATCAAAATAATTGGGCGGCAAGTAATACACTGCTAAACCATTGAGAAAGAAAAAGCCTAAGACACTACCGGTGGATAATTTATTTTGCGTTGTCATTTGGCAATATTAGAAAATGTCAGAAAAGGGTCAATGTACAAGAAGTGATACATCGACAAGGTCTTGATACTGGCGAAGATGGGAACTTTCCAAGATTGGGGTTACGAACACCAATTCGGTGGCACACCACTTTTAAAAAATAATATAGGGTCTTTTAGAAACAAAACATTTTGTACCCCTAAAAAAGTTAAAAAATGTGCTTGAAAATCAACAGGATAGATCTGGGACGGTTGCGCTATGGCGCGTATTTTGCATAAAAATCCTCTCATGTAACCCCAACTTCCAATGCGTTGTTTTTTAAATACATACATTGGAATTTTTTAGCAAAACCAATAAACAAGATAATCCTATCGTGAACAAATCGATCGTAAATACCGTAAAATTGATTCTTTCTTTTTTACTTATTGTGAGCGGCCTACCGAGTGCGGGCTTTGCAGATCAAAACATTTCTCAAGAGGAGTGGGTAAGGATTCTCAACAGCTCGACTCATCCTTTAAACAGTAGTGAACTGGATCAGTATGCTTCAGCATCTTTTCAAGGGAGTGACCTGGAAGAAAATGGTGATTCTTACAGATAATGACACGTCTTTCTGGAAGAAAATTGAAGTGATTCGCAATGCGAAAGAAGAGCTTCGGTTAGGGTATTGTATTTATCACAATGACTTCACGTCTTCTTATTTATCACGGGAGTTGATTCGCGCCGCTCAACGGGGTGTGAAAATAAAGTTGTTGGTGGATTACTTTAGAAGTTACCCCATGCTTGATTTATTCAGTGCTATGGAGAAGGCATCTAAAGGTAACTTGCAAGTGAAGTTTTATGGTCGACCCACTCGAAACGTTGTTTTGGATGCGGCTTATTTAACTATTGGTTGTGACGGTTTATTGCTGAGCAATAAAGATCGCGAAATCTGCCAGGAAGTTAAAAAACAAAAGCTAGACCAATTGGTCGCTGAGGCGAGAGAGCCCCAATTGGATATTCAATTGAATATTTCAAATATGAACATTGCCAAATCAGGACTATTTTTAAGTGGCCTTTATGCCAAAGATGCAGAGGTAATGGCGATGGCCGCTGTAGAAGGGCAAGGTATTGATCTTTCGGCATTGAAACAAGATGCTATGTCCGACGAAGAGGGCATCACTGATGATCAGAAGGATGGCCTTAAAAAGTTTTTAAAGTTGATTTGGAATTCAAAAACAGAGTCAAATCCAATGAATCGATTTGTCGATGGAATGGAGCTGAAATTTGCCTTTATGGCTTTTGGTGAATCCATGGGACTAAACCGAATTTACAATGGGATAACAGGCATTGTCCCGTTCTCTACCAATAAGTCTGAGGCTTATGAAAACTCTCTCTCAGAACCATTTATTCAAGTGGACAGAGAGCATATAACGGACTACATCCACCACAAAATTGTATTGGCTGATGGCAATGAGTGGGTGATGGGTGGACGTAATATTCACGATGGCTACCATATGTCCTCTGAGGACCTCGTTTCGAATTACCTTTTCATCGATACAGACGTTTCGGTAAAGGCAAAATCGGATTCACAAGATATGAAAGATGCCTATGATCAATTGTTTGATTTTAGAGCCCTAGCGGCTTCTCTTTCAGAAGTGAAGCAACATGCGCCCAACGATACAGTCGCGGGTCTGGCGTTGATGCGTGAACAGTGCTTGGATAATTTTTTGGCACAATATGATAAAATTGAAGGGGTTGATTTATCTACTGCTGAAGCTCGCGAAGAATATCAGCGCATGCCTCGTTACCGTGTTGACGAAAGAAAACCAGAGTTTAAAGAAGACTTTAAGGCTTACAAAGGTGAAGCTTGTACTGAGTTGAAATTAGATTATTCGCAGTCTGATCGGGAAAAGATAGCGATGGATCGTTTACTCAAAAAGGCCGCTGAGTATGAGAATTATGCTCAACAAAAAGGTCTTGTTGCTAAAACCAAAAGTCAGTTTGGATTTATATCAATGGGAAAAGCGGATCAAAGTACGGTCGAAGCTTACTACTTACAAAACATGCACTTTGAAAAATCTGAAATTGAATCGGACCAAACTCGTCGAATCTATGGTTTGAACAAGTTTAAACGCCCTGATTCGAAGCAGAACCCTGAAGATCGAACGATTGTGGAGAGAGTCATTGATATCACTCGAAATATTGTTACTACCGTGCTGCCTTTCTTAAAAGGCGATGTGGAGCGAGTTTCATCTAAATACATCCACGATGCATGGATCAGAGGCCTTGAAAACGTTTGTGCCACTTCTAAGGATGGTAATAAAAAGCAAAAAGTAATTTTGCATAACGCTTATTTTGCTCCTCCAGGAAATTTGTTAACGGCCTTTGCGAACATGATTGACGGAACCTGGGACTGTCATAATGTGGACTTAATCATTATCACGAACTCATTGAGCACAACGGATCTGTCGCCTGTCAACTTAGCCGGACGACATGCAATGATGCCTGTTCTTGAGTACGACCGCGAGATCAATGGTGTGAAACGTCGTCCCCGTGCAGGCACTATTGCTTATTATGAATACAAGAATCAGGAGCGATTCTTTAAACGTTCGCTGCATTCGAAAGTAACTGTTTTAGGTGATAAGGACATTATTGTCGGATCTGCTAACGCCGATTATCGAAGTTATTTGATGGATACGAATAATGCCCTTTACATTAAGAATGCACCAGAGATGGTGGCTCAACATTCGGCTGAGTTGATGCAGTTAGTGGAGAACTTAAAAGCCAACCGACAACCAGAGGGTGAAGAATTTGAGCCGGTCATTGAAGTCCTCGATGTATGAACCTCGTGCGGTTCTTGAAGCGAATGATATGGAGATTGTAAAATCTGAAATCATAAAGTACGGAGCGCAAAGAATTGTCGATCAAGAATTGGTCAACAACCCAGAGAAGAGGAAATCGTGCAGTACTTTAAAGGGATGTTAGATCTAATTTATAACAAGTCCACAGAAGTGGTTAATGAAATTCTACGTGTTGAGGATTTGGCGACGATAATTTATGAAACAACGTCGTGTGGATAAAAAAATACAGCGGAGAAAATGGCAGTTGGTATGGATTGACTCCATCGCAAAAATACCGACCCATTGAGGAACAGTTGGACTCGCGTCCAGGGCAGCCATATTCGCATTGGCATTCCCAAGGCATTGGAAAAGTTAAAAGAACGGAAGAAGCAGGCGACACGGTCGATGATTTCTTAAAAGTAATTTAATAATTTATTGATGAACCTGGATTTCGTTGAGCGAATGTCGTATGACAGTTTGGTCAAAATCAGGTTCAATCTTTTTAATAAACCAAGATATAAATGAGAGCCTTGTAGAACATTGTCTGCAGTTGTTTTATAAGAGTTGTTTAAGCGAATCGATGCACTGAAAAGCTACAGTGCTTCCGTTGAGTTGAATCCGGACAAATAATAAAACTGAAGTCGTCATATTTAGTAGTTTCCTCGTTCGGGTCTTCTACTAAACGCCGATCAAAAAATTCCGCCAACTCTATGGCAGCACTTTCAAGAGTGCCTTTTCTCACCAGCTCTGTAAGATCTTCGATAGAAAAGTTAATGTACACCGTCTGAAGCAAGAAAAATTATGTCTTTAGCGTTCAAACTGACTTTGGGGCCTATTTCGATGGCCATCTCTTGGATCGCCTACGATATTTGCAATCTCGTGGAGGTCGGGGTGGGTCAGGAGCGTCTTCTTCATGAATTAATCCAGCTTGAATCCCGTATCCCACGGGAGAATGAAACGTGGTTTGATATTTAAGTTTTCCTTTTTGGCCGCAGATAAACACCCCAGAATCTCCGACTTGATAGGCACGGGCCTCGTTGTTTTGTAATGTACACACTGTTACCGTTGTTTTAGAGCCGCTACCACCCCCCGAGTAGAGGTGTTGGCATCTTCAATGCCATCAAGAACACAGTTTCTAATATCAAACGCTGCATTTTGTGTTTGAGATACTTCAATTTTCTCACTAATTGTTCGCAATACGAGGGAGGATGCTTCTTCTCCTTGGGGTATCCGCCGGCTCCGTCAGCCACCATGAGCACCAAATTATTATCATCGAGTTGATAGTAGCCCAAAGAGTCTTCGTTGGGTGTGGTCTTTAATGGTGATTTGCGGCTGTAAAAGATGAGTCTGAAATTGCCCATTTGCAGCAACTCAGGTTTTTCAAATGGGCGGTCAGAATAAATAATTGAACTCATATTAATAACCGGGTGTGACCCATTCGATGTTTTCCAAATGTTGGCGCAAAAATACTCGCACTTCTAAATTTTTTAAGTATCAAGTCTCGACGTAAACCAAGGCAGATACGTTTTATCTCTTGAGGTTATGCTTAGAATAGGTTTTTTTACCGCCGATGGATTCATAAATATCTTAATGGAGTTGACGATATCTTCGGCCATGTTGGCTCGCTTAGAATCATTCCATTGGTACATGTCGAGCAATTTGATCTCAAAACCCAGGCCATAGTGGCGTACAATGATATTTTCGGTGTGCAAGTCCCCATGATATTCACCAAGTCGGTGCATATGCTCTAAACCCAAGGCAAGAGTATGTAGAAGTTTGAGGCCATTAAAAATAGTTATTTTTTTGCCAGGCTGTTGGCTTAAGTATTTAGATAGAATCATTCCTTCCACATACTCAGAAACTAAACAGTTGATACGATAGTTGCGATGCCAAAAGGTTTCTTGATTGTGATATTGAATGACGAGTGGGCAATTAGAAAGTGTATGCAGCTTTTTTGCATATTGATTGGCCACTTTATTGTTAATATTGCGATGAGGAAAAAAGAACTTCGCAGCTCTTTCAATACCGGTGGAAAGTTCCGAGATCTTGTAGACCTCTCCTTCCCATCCGGCACCTAGTTTTTGGATAATTTGGTATTTTCCATTGATAATTCGACCTTCTGGAAAATTAAACTCAGTCAGTTTGTTCAGCTGTTTAGGCATTGAGATCACTCGAATCTATTTTTGAGTGTTTATGCACGAATGTCTTATCAAAATGTCATTAGTTTATTGGGGAGATTCTCCAGGGACGAGGAATCACCAATTAATTAACGAGTCGAACATTACTTGCTTGTGGGCCTTTACGTCCTTCAACAACTTCGAATTCTACTTTATCGCCTTCTTTTAGTTGCGTATCTCCGATATCGCTTGCATGTACAAAAACATCTTTTTGTCCATCTGTCAGGCTTGATAAAACCAAAACCCTTATCATTATTAAAAACTTAACAGTACCAGTTTGCATATTCGTATTCCTTTTTTTAGAATTTTCGTTCTCTTAAGTATTAGTTTTATTTGAAGCCACAAAAAAAAGCAAATTTTATATAGTGAATAGTCTGAAATGGAAAACTTATATTAATAAATAGAAAATATTGACTGCCAAAACCCAGACTTTGCCCATTTAGGGCATTTGACTGAATTGATGCAAAATATTGAGTTTCTGGTGCCATTGAGGCACGCATTTTGTAGTTCCAAGGTTCACATCATGTTCGAATTAAATGGGAGAATCAGGGGTTGCTGACCGGAAAATTCAAGTTGCATTTATAAATATTACCTCCAATGGGTTTCATTTCTTCAGAAGATTCGTGTTCACCTCAACATTTTTAGTTGGAATTCATACAAACTGCTGGGCGAATCAATGCAGATGGTTTTTCTACTCACCCCCAAACCAAATTGCTTTTGATGTTTCTACTGGTGATATTGAACGGATGAAGAATCAGGTCGCTAGACCTGAATTGAGCAGTGCCTACTCCACGCTGAGGTGGACGGGGGTCGCGAGTTGAGCCATGTTATTGAATTTTTAAGTTTCAATAGCGATCTTATAAAAGAAACGGGATATGAAATCAGGGATTTTTGGAGATACCCTAAAATTCAGACCGCAATTACTGCTATTGAGGGGTTTTTTGCAGCAACTTTCGAATCAAATATTTCCTAATTCAGGAAACAATCAAAAGTTTTTGATGGTTTAATACGCAGGGGAATTGAGATTCATCGCATTCGGGTCCCATGGAACATTTAGTATTTGTAATTACAATAGATGCAAATTGCACAACCATCTACAATGCCGACTATTCTTTTTTGAAGAATTGTAACAAACCAATGAAATCACTTTATTGGTTGGTGAAGCTTTGGTCGGTGAAAGGTCCTTCGCTGCACGCGGTGCCGACAATCGACTTGTCCTGGTTCATCGTAGAGTATTTGTTGAAGAATAAGGGGCTACTTAAATTAAAAGTAGCCTCTGACGTAAAAAATAGAATCGGACAAGAGTGGATCCAGTTTTAGTGGGTCGAGACATGCGGACGAATGCTGAAAAGGCCAACCCCGTCCGATATGCTGATATCGAACCCTAAGCTGTATCGGTGCTCTTCATCCTGCTCGACTTCTCGATCCATATCTGAAAAATCGCATTAACTTAAAATTTAAATAAAGAAGAATACATAGCTGGAGTTCTTGATAGACAGCCATTTGATCCACGGTGGTTCCGCTTACGCCTTGCTGATAATCTCCCATGGCAATTTCAATTTGATAGGTAAGTGGAATGTTTTCCCATACAAACCATGGGCTGAAGTACCATGACAGGGAATAGGGGAGTTAGTATCACCGCCGTCATCTAAACTTCGTCGTCTTTCCTATAACCCGCGACCACGCCGCCGGCCATTTCTGTATCCAGTGTGAAAGCGTAACCCCACTGCCGTCTACGCCTGAAAATATGGGTGGATCACTTTTGTCACGATCGGGATTGCCATCGTAAAGGGTGTCTTTTTTATTGGGGTTGAAATAGGAGATATTAAAATAAGGATAGTTGGGTGCTACACAAATTCCGATGCCCTGCACACGACTATTGAGAACATCTTGGTTGAGTTCAAAGTCTCGACGAATCGGTGAGGTGTGATCATCGATTTTGGTGCCAAAGACAGGAATAAAGCTTCCCCATTTCACATAGCCCATATACGGGAGTTGATCGATCATAACAAAGGCATCTTTGATCGCGGCAGGAGTGTCCCGGTTAAGGTGGCTTCGATACCTTTTGATTTTCCAAGTAGCTCCCCGTTAACGTATGTCATTGTTAGCCACTGCCGAAACGCCATTTGAAAATCCAATTGCATGGGAAATATAGCAGGCGACCAGGACCAGCCAGCCAAACGCATCCATACCAAAGCGAAACATGGGGTCTGCAATAAGACCATTATAACGTTCTGGATCAAATGCCAATTCTGCCTTGGGGCTCCCAAGGGTTCCGAGGACGGGGTCAAAAGTTTCGTAATCAGGATTTGGGTTTGGCTCAATGGCATTGGTTTTTGCATCATTGATGGCTTTTTCTTTGCCTCAGATCCTCACCCTCTTTAGCTCGGACTGAATACTCCCAACCATGAGGATCTTTTGGTGTGTAAAAGGGGATTTCCAGTTCAATGTGGACTTGGCATAGTATTGACCAGAAACGTTTCTTAATCCGCCCCCAGCTGGGTCGACGTGGCAGGTCATAGGAGAGAGTGCACTTTCGTGATTTTAATTCTGGGTTGCGCCACTTTGTGGTGAAGAGTGACAGTTATTGCAAGTCCTCCCAGAGCGAGCCGCAAAAAGTGGCAATGCATGTGTGAGGGGAGCGTAGGAAACAGAAAATAAAACGAATAATATAAAGTACTTCATAATGGGAACCGCATCTCTCCACTGTTCAAGAATAGCTCTCGGTCTTGTGGCGACATCTTTTAGCCTGGTGGCATATCAACCCGGATAAATGATTTATAGATGATGTCTTCGATCTCACTGCTGACACAACATGTTGTTTGATTCACTTTTTCCGGAAAGGGTCTCACCGGGTCCTCCGCGTCGTCGCCCGCTCGATCGCCGGTGTGGCAGCCACCACAATGAAACTCCATCATGGGTGCAATATACTCAGCATATGATGGTGAAGCTGGAATGGCGTCTGGTCGGACTCGGAGAAGGGTTTTGTTTCCCGATTCACACCCAATAAGTAAAAAAGGAGTTAAAAAATGCGGACAATAAAACACGTGTTATCAAGGGATCCCCCGATGGTTGTTCTCAATACATTATCATTTAGATAAGTCGTGTCCAAGCACAAGATTTATATGCGGCGAGTAGTCGGCCCACGATTTTTAATTTAATTGGCTTTTACGCCCAGGCCTTTCGATGACGGAGTGAAATGCCTCTTGGTGGTGTAACTTTTCAGCACCAAACATTTCTACGAGTTTTTTTTGAATAAAGGGCACTCGCGAAGTGCCTCCCGTCGTAAAAACGGTGTCAATTTCTTGGGGTGAGAGTTGTGCGCTCTCCATCAAACTGTCGATGGCTCCAAAAATTTGATTAAAATGTGAACTATTGCATTGAATAAAATCGTCATAGGTCAAATTCAATGAGATTTCTATTCCAGAATTTTCGAATTGAAACCGAGACACCTGCTCGGAACAAACCGTTTGCTTTGTTTTTTCAATTTCTTCATAAAGAGCAAAACCCAAATTCTCTTCAACCAAAGCAAATAGATTTTCCAGGCGATCTTCGTCCGCAGGTGAGAGGATTGATTTTTTCAAATCTCGAATAAAAGACATGATGTCACTTTTTAACAAGAGTGTGATATCTGCCGGGGAGGCAAGACGAGACTTTAACTCCGGAGGCATAGTGAGCACATTGTTGCCCATGGGGAATTTATATTGAACTTCAGTTCCGAAATAAGGACCAATAAATGTCGTCATCAGAGAGCCATCCAGTTTATCACCGGCCACAGATACGCCATTGAGGCCAAGGGTTTCCAAGGTTTCCTGAGGACCAGGTTTTAAGCGAATGATCGTGAAGTCGGAGGTGCCGCCACCTAAATCGACCACTAATACCTTTTTCGGCCGCTGAATCTGTTGCTGATAATCAAGAGCTGCAGCTAGTGGTTCAGGACAAAAAGCAATGACTTCAAAACCAGCGCGTTCGGCGGCTTCTTTGAGTCGATCTTGCGCCAATTGGTCACGTTCGTCATCAATATGAAACCTTGCGGGTCGGCCCAGTAGAACTCGTTGAACATCTTCGCCGGTCAAGGCATCAGCTCGGTGCTTTAATTCTCGTAAAAACCGGCCAATAATTTCCTCGAGGGAGTAAATTTGACCTTTGATTTGCGTGGCCTTAAAGCTTTTTGCCGGCAAAAACTTTTTAACAGATCGAATAAAACGTCCCTGGCCCTGAGCTTTGATATAATTTTGGATGGCATTTTGCCCGAAGCTGGGCTCTCCATCCTCAAAGGGGAAATACATAAGACTTCGCATAATATGTGGGTCACTATGGTTATTATCGATTGTCAAAACTCGAGCGGGTTCCCCCGGGCGTACATAGGAAACTAAAGAATTACTAGTGCCAAAATCAATGGCATAAACAGATCTTGAGATGAAAAACCTCTGAATGTGGGTAAGAGAGTCAATTATATTGCCCGATATTCACCCAAAACAATGGGCATGATTACTTGTGTGCGGAGAAAAGCAATTCTCATAGCACCTGCCCCCACAAGTGTGTCCGTACCTTGAACCATTGCGCTGATTTTCTTGGTGAAGAATATTGTCAAACTATCTAGAGGGGATTTTATATGCGAATTATAATGATGATTGCTTTAGTGACTATAGCACCATTTGCAATGGCTGCAGACAGTTTCAAACTCATAGGTGTGAATGAAATGGATCTATCGGGTCGGCTTTGTTACGCCAACGAGTTTATTGGCAAAAAATGTGGGGATATTATGAACAAAAACGGCGGGACGGCTTCGTTTATGATAACTCACGAAGGGCAAATGACTTTACCGGCCTTTACTCGCGGACAAGTGATGTATTTTTGCCTAATGCAAAGAGAGGGCGGGGATATATCCAACCTTTGGATTAACCCAAAGCTTGTGGGCGAAGTGGTTGAAATTCGTTTTGTCGCCCTAAAAAGCGGTTCGCTGTACTGTGATTGTGGAGAAAATGAATGTCCCACCATGAATTCAGAAGACCAAGAAATTATTAAAAGTACAAACATTCAATAGTAAGGACGTGTTTTCCGGGCAACTCATTTGGGTTGCTGGGGAGAGCCTATTGAGGTTAAAGGCGGATGCCGGGGTGAATATCAGAACGTATCCACCCCGTTAGACTCCAGCGATTGCATTTACAGCGACTCACTTCATGTTCAATAGCGCTGTCGAATATAACAATTCGACCGGGGTCTGGTGATATTCGAATTTGCCGGAGTTCTTCATCATAAAGAATGAGTTCTCCTCCTTGGTTGGGCTGATCCAATCCTAAATAGATAACACAGGTTAAGAGTCGCCCGGGTTTTTCAACGTGCCTATCCTGGTGTAGTTTATAAAAACTTCCGGGCTCATATTTAGCAAAATGACACTCAAACCTTTTGGCCGGTAGAAAAAAAGCCTCTCGTGCTAAACCCTGTAATCCAGAAAAAATATCTTGGACGATTTGTCCTTCCACTCCAGAAAAGTCATCAATCCAGTGAATTTTATCGGTTCTGATCTCTTCATTCTCATGCCTATGGGCTCCTTTGCCAATGGCGGCCGGGCGAAACAGTCCGTCTTTTTCTATATTTTTGGCCCAGTTGAGCAATTGGTCGACCACTTCTTGTGGTAAAAAGTTGGCATAGGTCCAATAATAATTTTTGGCAAACTGATGGATAAACTGATCTTTTACATGCAGCCAAACGGAACTATTTTTCATTGATTTCAGATAAAAATCCTTCCGCTTGTAGCTTGTACCGCAGAGGAAAAGCTTCGCTCACACTTTTGTACGCGGAAGGATTGGCTTTTAGATCTAAAACCTCCTGCCATATACTTTTGTGGATAAAAGGAAGCAGTGGCTGTTCAACCTTTTCTATAAAACCCAGTGCACTCAT
>JAWKNX010000005.1:0-141053 GCA_041391465.1 Bdellovibrionales bacterium | reverse complement strand
GGGCATTCTTTAGTTATTCGCTTGTTTTTAGGAATTATGGCTGAAATCCCATTGGAGTACTTGGCGCTCTATATGGCAGGTGAAAGAATCGCCTTCGGTGTTTGTGATTTGATTTTAAGGCCACGATTCAACAGCTCTTATCAACTTTATCGCTGGGGCCTTATCGGAATGTTCATTAAAATCATATCCGACTTTTTGCTCATCCCTACATTTTTACTCCTCTCAGACAGCGAAGTCATGTTTGGGTACTTCATTGCCTTTTCTGGAATTTTGATGGGAGCTGGGCAATCATTGACCCACCAAACTTTTGATCTGTTCTATTTAAAAAATCTTAAAAACTACATTGAATCTATGCGAAAAGTTTCTCATTTTGCGCACATTAAAAATAAAGATAACATTCTAACACTCTATGCCGGAGTCCAGTTGTTTTTATTTATGGCTGGATTGGGAATTGCGTATTTTCTTTATTACTTTCATGAGCCCACTCTCATACTGATTCTACCTATTCTTTTTAATGTTCTTTTTATTTTCCTGGTGTCATCTGATGCCAGTAAACTTAAGCCCTTCTTTGAGTCGAACCTTAAAGATATATCACAACCGCCAAAAAAGTTTTCTGTATGGAGAACTCATTTGGCGCTCATCAATAGCCTCTCAATGTTGGGTATTGTTCCGTCATGTTATTTTTTGGTAATTAGTTTGTTTCACTCTGAAGCCATAAAAATGCAATTTGATGTTTGGGTTGTTTTAATCCTATTTACTTTGGGTTACGAATTTGCCGGCAGTTTACTGGTTGAGTATTTCGCTCGCCTGTTTCGCCACTCACACAAACTGGTCATGACGGTTTTTGCAATCTTGCTACTGGCAGTGAGTCTATTTTTTGCTCGATTTCAAATGGAAGAATTCGACATTCTGCCCTGGGGCTTAAGCTATTTATTGTTTTTGTTTTACCCTTTGGTGATGAGCGTCTGTTTGAAAATGATTGGTCATTTGAGTTTAAGGCAAATCAATCAATTCGGTGGAAAATCTTTGGGCGAAAAAATCCATAATGTCACTGTTTCGACGGTCCCGGGGAATCTTGCCATTGGTGCTTATTGCCTTTGGATACTTTTGCGGCACGACGGCCTGCCCTCTATTAGCTCCGCTTTAGATTTTAGCCTTTACATTGCCATGGGCATTTCCTTTTTTGTGACATTGTATTGGTTTTTAGTGACTCCTGAAGAACAGGAAAAGCTAGAGGTGCCTCATGTCGAGTGATGAAAATGATTTGCAGTTGCTCGCAAAAATAATTTCGACCATCGGCGCTAAAGACTTGGCGGAAGATTTTATTTTAGACTTTTTATCTGCTGCTGAAATTTCTGATTTAGCGGAACGTTGGCGCATTGTGGAAAAAGTTGCCGAGGGAATCCCACAGCGACAAGTTCGAGATGAGTTAAGTGTCAGCTTGGCAAAAGTGTCTCGTTCGGCTCAAATTTTAAAATCAGATCGCCAGTCTTTTAAGAAAATTGCCAAGCTCATAGAGTCCTAATTTTTTCTTTGTATTATTCGAAGTCTTTATAGGGAATAGGATCGATTTCTGGCAGGCGCCTCATCCACATACTCTATGCGAACTCGATCCAAATCGCAGTACATCCCCTCTCGATCAGCAATATCACAAATGGTTTGTTTCACTTGGGATTCGATCTGACGATCACTATGCTGGTCGTGGCAAGGGATGTTCTTTACCATCAGTCGAGCAAAACGGGTGGTAATTCCACCCACTCCTAGGCCAAGAGAAAGGGGTGTTGTCGTTCCGCCGGAGCAAATCATCGATGTGATAGCCACTGTTTCCATTGAAATCGAAATGACCTCCATGGCGTCCAACCATCCGGCTCTTTCTTGGCAGGTCCAATTGGCCGGAAAAACGTAGAGATCATAAATAGAGACTTGGGGTTGGGCCGATGACTCAACACTCCCCCATTCGGACTGGGAAAACTGCTGAAAATCCGTAAAACAATATTCAACGTCCTCCCCGGGTTGACCCTCGTGACCGTGGGCGAAACTCATTGGGGCCACAAATATTAAGTAAAGCATTATGCAGGTTTTCATTTTCTCTCCTCGATTCGGTCAATTGCATCAAGGACATATCAATGCATGTGCCAACATCACGGCCGCCTCAATTGGAGCTCGTAGTAAGTGTCCTCCCTCCCGTCCACTATTTCAGAATGGTCGTCCTTAAATTCGTACACATCCATGGGCAATCAGTGACTAATTTTGAGAATTTTTACAGGGGTTATTTTCATCCCAGAGTCTAGGCCATGACACTCCCAGCGATTAGGGATATAATGGTCGTATGAGCGAAAAGTTTAAAAAACTCCTCGACGGGTATCATGATTTTCCAGGGCACTATATGTTCAAGTTTGTTTTGCCCTCTCATCGCTTAGTGGAGCTGAGAGAGGTGTTCGATACCGATGATTTTGAAACAAGAGAATCATCAAAGGGCAATTACATTAGCGTCACCATTCAAAAATACGTGATCTCTAGTGACGAAATTATGAGCCTCTATGAACAATGCTCGGAAATTGAAGGCCTCATTCCTCTTTAATTAAAAGAAATACCGAAACCCTAGAGCAAGGGCCACGTCTGTTTCCAAATCTGGAGCAACATATAAATTCAATCCCAGTTCGGCAAACAATTCCATCGGGTGATCTTTTATAAAATGTCTCACTCCAAAGGAGTATTGACTCCGAAAAAGTCTTGTCCTCATCTGTCCCGCTGGCTCGTTTTTCGGTGAGTGCAACATTAGCCCCAATATAACCATCTAAATATCTGTTAAAGACATTCTTTTTAACCAAAGGTAACGGCCGCGAATTCTTGTCTTTGAAGAGTTGAGACCCAGCTGAAAATCCAATTCATTTTTTGCAGAGGCGGTGTTTGTAGGTGAACCCGGTTACGTCGCCGATGACGAGTCCCAGGCCGTGATTGCCGGCCCAGGAAGAAACTGAAATCAACATTGTGCTTAATAAAATGAAAATGAATTGATTCATTGTCCGCCCCATATTTTTCCGCGTACATTCTAAAACCTATCTGTGATAGCATAGGGCATATGAATCATAAAAACAAACTCGCTTTATTATTGGTAGCACTGGTTTTGTGCGTCAGCGGGACAGAACACTTGCTGAAAAAAATCACTCTGAAAAAACCGTATTCCTATCTGACCTGACTCAGCCCTGGGACATGGCTTTTGATTCATCGGGAAGGATGTTTTTACTGAAAAGTGCAAGGGCTATCGGTGCGAACGACCGATGGCAAAATCCAACATTTATTTGGCACAAAGGGGCCAGCTTAGTGGCCGATGACTTTTTCTGCCAAGGGCAGACAGGTATGTATGGCGTGGCTCTTCACCCCAAATTTAAAAGCAATCAAATTTTATATGTTTATATGCCTTCAAATAAAAGTAAGCCCCGGACTAACCGTGTGGTTCAACTCACTTTGAATGAACAGCTCTCTAAAGTGCTTCAACGAAAAGATATTGTTGAAGACATTCGGTTTAAAGACGCTCGTAATCGTTGGGGAAGTCCGGGAGCCCATAGCGGTGGCCGCCTTCGGTTTGGACCCGATGGACGTTTGTATATTACTACGGGTGATAATCACAATGGCCCTCTCCCCCAGAGTAAAACACAACTCGGCGGTAAAGTTCTACGTGTTGATGAAAACGGCAATGGGTTTGAAGATAACAACTCCCCCGGAGATCCGCGCATTTTTACTTATGGGCATCGCAATATTCAGGGCATTGATTTTCAACCAGGAACCAATAAAGTCGTCGTCTCGGAGCACGGACCAGGCCACAACGATGAGGTGACTTTTTTAACCGCTGGTGGAAATGGTGGTTGGGACCCTTCACCCTATAAGGGGGTTGAATGCTCGGATAACTATTGTGGTTATATCAGTAATAGACCCGATGGAAAACTCACTTCCATGACGGATACGGATCGATATCCAAAGGCCATGCCACCTGTTTGGAATAACGAAGGTGATTCGCAAGGCACAGGCCCTTGTGTTTTTCTTAAAGGTCCGCATTGGAAAGAATGGAATGGAGCACTTGCTGTCGGGGTCATGGTCGACCGACGACTCGAGATATTGCAGTTCAACCCGGACAACACTTTAAAAGTACTACCACGGCAGATCTCCCTGGAGCGCGTATGCGGTCACTCGTGCAAGGCCCTGATGGTCATTTGTACGTCGCCACCGATAGCGGAAATTTGGAAAGTCACAGCCAACTCATAAGCGTTGAAGGCGCCCCCGAGCACTTAGTAGTTATGCTTCGAGGCGAATGGGCTTGAGGACGTTAGTTTTTAGATAGTAACCGAACAACTAAAAAGAACCCCAAGTTTGCATAAAACATCCACTCGATCTCTTTGGTCCAAGTGAGTTTGTTAGCCTCAACGCTGAAGTGAAAGATACCGTAAAAACTCATTACAAAAAATCCTGCACAAAACCCAAGTATTCCCGTCTTAGCGTGTCTTTCCAATCAAAGACATTGTATTGGGAAGGTTTAAATTGGCTCCACTTCGGTAAAATTGCCGGTGTGGTCGCGGACCAATTGTCGTACTCTTCTTTACCGAACTTGTTTCGTAAAAACTGCTCTTCAGCGAACATGATACGCTCGTAGTACAACCAATAGCCAAGACTGCAAATCAACAAAAACTGCCAAGAACCTACAAACAACAATGTGCCAAACCACATAAGATAGTTACCGAGATAGAGGGGTGACGAACCATACTGTACATGCCGGTTTTATTGATAGACTCGGCCACCTGACCGGCAGATGTATTTCGTCCCGAAGTTTTGTTACCTGAAAAACCCACAGCATAGGCGCGGACGAACTGCCCTAATAAAATCGGCACAGTGCAAATCCCAATCAAAGCCACATGTTCTCAACGGGTGGCTGAATCCCATAAAAGTAAATATAAGCAAATCCGGCAAAAATAAAAATCAGCGGAATATGAGAGCGGTTTTTAAATAAAACGTTGCCTTGCACTTCCAATTCTTTTTCTAAAGCCAATGGTCACCCCGCTGTTGGCAGCATTTGTAACTGAATCAATATTAGTTTTATATTTGCGTTATCCTAATACAAATTCGGAAACTATCAAATGAAATGCTCGCCTAAGTACTCTCTGAAGGCACCAAAAAGACATATGCCTTTTTATTGAAAAACAGGCTGATTGAACAAAGATCCTAGACACGTGACGTTAAAAAATAATCAGATTTAAAACCTGCGCTCATCAGAATTCGACAAGCTTAAATGGGTAATCCAACGGAACCTTCAAACCGACTTGCCCGAATTCATCATGGCCCCAGCACTTTAACTGATTTTCATATATTCCGCAGGTGTGCTCCTCACCGTTGGTGACATCGCTCCATACGCCGGTGTTATCGATGAGTGTCGGAGTCGTTATGGCATTAATGCTATCAATGACCCCATCACCCACTTGCCCAAATTCTCGATCTCCCCAACAGTACAAGGCGTCGTCTTTTATACCACAGGCGTTTTCATCGCCGGCAGAAATTTGAGTCCATGTCCCAGAACTATCAACTAACACCAGGCGTGCACATTTGCATTAGAACCTGAGCCATTGCCAACAGTCCCATAATAATCAAAACCCCAACAATACAGGCTTCCGCCGTTAATGCCGCAACTAAAACTGTTTCCAACAACGATGTTTGTCCAAGTCCCTGAACTGTCGATGAGTTCAGGCGACTCCACATCCGCGCTTGATCCGGAGCCATTGCCAATTTGACCGTTTTGATCACGACCCCAACAGTAGAGATTGCCATCTTTAATTCCACAAGTGTGATAGGTATCTGTACTTACCGCTGACCACGCACCCGAACTGTCTATAAGTTCAGGTGAATGCACCTCAGCTGTCGATAAAGAGCCATTCCCGATTGCGCCGTAATAATCGTATCCCCAACAATAAAGGCATTACTTTTAATCCCACAAGATCTGAGAAATCCAGCCGAAACCGCCGTCCAATCGCCAGTGTTATCGATAAGTTCAGGTGATACGACGCTGGCCGAAGAGGCTGAGCCATTACCAATTTGCCCATTGCCATCATAGCCCCAACAATACGGGCTTTTGTTTTTGATTCCGCAGTTGTGAAGAGCTCCGGCGTCAACTATTGTCCATTCGCCGGAAATATCTGGCTTGAGGTGACAGGAATTGGTCGCCGCTGGTAGGGCTTTTCCAACTTGCCCTATAGAGTTTTACCCCAGCAGTAGAGGTTTCCGTTTTAATTCCGCAACTGTGATCAGCGCCAGCACTGACACCTAACCAACTTGATTGGCCGTCGATAACTGTAGGACTTGTTACTTTCATTTCTACATCTGCATTTACTCCATTACCTAGTTGCCCATAAAAGTCTCTTCCCCAGCAGTAAACATTGCCGCCAGAAATCCCACAGGTGTGACCAGCACCCACTGATAAATCTGTCCAAGAATCAATGCCTTCGATTAAATAGGGCGAATGTTGAGTGCTCGTAAAATTGGAACCATTGCCCAGCTGACCATCATTGTCACGCCCCCAACAGTAGGGTGATCCGTCTCGAATTCCACAGGCATGAAATCCAGTTCCTGAGTGCCACAGCGGTCAAACTCCTCCGCTGTCAACGAGCTCGGGCGACTCCACATTGGTGGCGGTACTTGGGCCATTCCCATCAGCCCATCGTTGTCTCGCCCCCAACAATAGAGGTGTCCATCTTTAATTCCACAAACGGAGGTTTTACCGGCACTGACCTGTGTCCAAACTCCCGAACTGTCAATAAGCGTTGGTGTGTCGATATTCCCAGTGGTTGCGCCGTTGCCCACTTGGCCGTAATCATCAATTCCCCGGCAGTAAAGATTTTGGTTATCAACCCCACAAGCGAAATTATAGCCGCCAGTAATACTCGTCCAAGTGCCTGTCCCACTGATGAGCTGAGGAGAGGATGTCCGCTGTCGTGCCAGCACCATTACCCTGCTGCCCATTACTGTCATTCCCCCAACAATATAAATCACCACTGTCGATTCCACAGGTGTGCCCATACCCCGCTGCCACGTGGGTCCAAGTTCCAGAGCTATCAATAAGTACCGGCGAGTGGACTGTAGAAGCCGTTCCTCCGTTACCTAATTTTCCGCCATACTCATTCCCCCAACAGTAGAGGTTTCCACCGCTGAGACCGCAAACATGTCTTTCATTACCTGAAAGGGCGGTCCATGTTCCTGAACTACTGATTAACTCTGGCAAGTGAACATTGTCCGTTGATCCAGATCCGTTACCCACTTGTGCATAAAAGTCATGTCCCCAACAGTAAAGATTACCTCCACTGATTCCACAGGTTGTCAAATGAGTGGCTTCTACCTCTGTGAAAGTAGGTATAGCATTTTCATGCATCACTAAATTTAAATCTTTCTTTTCTTTGGTGGTTCCGTTTGCAATTCGAAATTTAAGAACGTCATATCCGGTGAGACTGGCTGAAAGTGGCACTGAAAAACTAATGGGAATTGTTGTCGCCCCTTTGGGGATGGTAATAAAGCCTGTTTCACCTTGATCGGCCAACAGCGTTTTATCTCCCGTCCCTTCGAGTTGATAACGAAGTGTCACGGCAAACGGTGAAGGTTCAGAAAGAGTAATACTTGCCGTCTGCGCAATACCACCTCTTTCCACATAAAGGTTCGCTGCACTAAAACCAATTTCTAATCCGGGACCGAAATTCAGCGTTATGGTGTCAGAAAGTGTGGTTGTTGACCCACTGGTTATTTGAAGTCGATAACTGCAGGTATCGCTGTTTGAGTAATTGAATTCGGCGGAGACGGCGCCATCGCTGTTCACGCTTAACCCGGCACAGGTGTTGTCCACCAGAGTGTAAACTGGTGTTGAAAATGCAGATTGCACTTTCATTGAGAGACCCGACAATGTGGGTTCGCAGAAGTAAGGGTAACCCTCTGGTACTGTCGTTGGGCATTCTAGTTTAAGAGAAGCTTCATCAGAACTAGAGCCCAAGTTAAATTGCCCAAATAATGGCACGGACTCACACCCCACTAAAAGAGGGAGTAATAAAAAAATGAAACTCCATTTTTTCAATGCACTCAACCTACGCGCCACTTGTTGTCATCCATTCTCAAAAAACCAATAGGATCTCAGACACTTATCGGTCTAAATTGACCTCCACTAAAGTCGAGTAACGTCTTAGGTTGAGACGCCTAACGTCTCATAGTGAATCCATTTGTGCTTAAGATCGTTCATTTCCACTTCTATCATGCCCCAGTAGGTGAAATGTAAAACATAGCCTGAAAAAAAGACTACTGATCAATACTGAAAGTACGTGTATGAAGGAAACCTATAAGAGTGAATTAAAAATTTATTAATTGATACGGAGTCGAAATAATGTCGTTGGAGAACATAAAATCAACCGAGTTTTCTACGTTGAGTGAGAATTATTTTAATAGCGCCTACTTTGGACCCATCCCCGATCGATCAAGAAAGGCGGGTGTCGAGGCCATTAACTGTGAGGCCAATCCTAAGATGATGCCGTTCAGTCAATGGAAGCAAATCCCCGATGACGTTCGATCACAAATTGCTCGTTTGTTGCAAGTGTCGAGTGATCAAATTTCACATCACTGTGCTGTTTCGGATGTTATTTCGACCATTTCTCTAGGGTACCCATTTCAATCTGGCGATGTGGTGGCATTACTGGACGGAGATTTTCCGTCGAATGTGCTGCCTTGGATGTTCAACAATAAAAAAGACAATTACGATATAGTAAAAATGAACGACAGCGTTTTTAGAGATGTCGACGCTTTTAAAAAAACAACTCCCAAAAAACACAAAAGTTTTGAATTTTTCCCATGTAAGATTCAATACCGGCCGATGCACCGACATTCGAGCCATTGGGGAGGTCTGTCGTGAACGCAATATTTTATTTGTTGTCGACGTATCGCAATCTTTTGGAGGTCCACCTTACAAAGAAGAAATTGAATACTGTGATGTTATTGTCGGAGCAACCTACAAGTGGGTCCTCGGCCCCTATGGACACGCGTTTGCCTATTGGTCAGAGCGCGCATTGAAAGAAATTGGTAATATTCATATCAGTTGGCAATCGGTAAAAAGTGGCGCAGATACGAATGATCTTTTAAATTACTCTATGGACACTTTACCGGGCGCTCGAGTTTTTGATCGCGGACAGGCACCGAATGTGGTCACTATGTCCATCCTCAGCAAAAGTTTAGAACTCCTCGAAGAGGTGGGTTTGAAAACCATTGAGGATCACAACCAAAAACTTGTGAACTTTTTTATCGAGAACTACCCCAAGTCCATGTACGAGTTCGTCACCCCCATTGGAGAGCATAAAAATATTTTGTGTTTAAAAACAACCTCTGGAATAGATACTTTAAAACTTGAAGAGTCACTCAGCCAAAATGGTATTGATATCAGTGTAAGAGAAGGCAATTTGAGATTGTCGTTTCATTTATTTAATACAAAAAATGAAGTGGAGACCCTACTGAAAGCTCTCTCAGAGTAGGCATTGAAGGCTCTTTCAATACGGCCGAATTCTCACTTCAAGTCCCCCAATAAGCAGCCACTCAAAGAGACACAAGTACATTAAAAATAGAGAAGTGCGAGGCGCAGGGAGCCTACAAGTGTAGGTGACCAAAAGCCCAAACGAACTCTGGTTTTTAATGTACGAAGTGGATTTGAAGAGTGGTAGCGGAGGAGACTTGAACCCCCGACACCCGGATTATGATTCCGGTGCTCTAACCAGCTGAGCTACCCCGCCACGGGATATTAAAATGAAAGGTGGTTTTACTTTTTGCCTCCAAACCTGTCAATCGGTGGGCCGAAATCCTCCGATGACCCCTTGAGTCATGCTCATTTAACGAGAACATCGGGACTTAAGTTGACCCATTCACCGTCTTAAAAAACAATGGTAGTACAATTTATCGAGGGGAATTATGAAAGGACCATTTTTCTCGGTACCCTAGCCATGGTGGGCTTACTTTCCGTTGGGTGTGCCAAGAATTCTAATCAATTTATCGCAAGCGACTTACCGTTTTATGAAAATCCAGAAACCAATGAGCTGAGCCCATGGTTTAACTTCGAAGAGGATCTTTTGAAATTAAAGGGTTGGCCACTGACTTTGGACCTTTGAAAAAAGACGGCTGGGTGGATTTCTCGTTGGTGACTCCGGCCCTGACAAGATCTGATTTAATTGGTCTTGAGTTTACATCTATTGTTAGCCCGTACACAGATGTGTTGAGCCTTCCTCTTGGACAATCGCAAAAGGTGCCAAGCAACCTCACCTTTCCTAAACAAAAAGAGCGGTATGCGTTTATCAATATCACTTTTGAAAAACCACAATATCGATTTTTTGTAGAGCGAGCCTGGTGTTTATAAAATGGCTGCCACTCACGGCAAAATGAAACTCGACAAAATGATCGACGATGCCAAAGCTGGTAAATCACTATTTGAAACCATCAACAACTTTGTGTTTCTGCAAGGGGGAGCACGCGATGTTGTGGTGAATGACAACGTCGTCGGACACGATATCCCCGTTAACCAATATGCATTTGACGCAGAAATCCCAGCGGTTGCTCCAACTATTGCTGCCACCAATGGCATTCTCTCTGTTTCATTGATTGAACAAGGGGGTTGCTCGTCCCAACAGATATGAAAACATTGCGGTCGAACGAATCTCGACAACTGAAAACCCTCAGTGGCGCTAAAAACCAAACCTTACTGCATTTTTTAAGGCCCGACGATGTGGTCATGCAGTCTGCAAATTTTTATCACGAGCTGTTGCGAATTAAAAACGACCCGGATCAAGCAGCGGTGAGCTTAAGCCGATCCTCTCTAGTGATTCAAGAGTCTGATTTTGGCCAAGCGCCTCAGTTTTTAGACTTAATTGCACCACCCGTAATTGGTGAAGCTGATTTGGCCTTTTCACCTCCGGCACTCATTCAAAATCTTGAGGCCGTGGCGACGAAAGTTTCTTTTCTTGAAGTGGAAGTCATTGAATCCGATCAAGCAGACTATGAAAACGTCAGCGTGCTGTGGACACAAACATACGAAGGTTGGCTCAGTGGTTTAGAAAAGCCCCATTTAAAAATTGGCTTAGATCCTAATAAGTCCTATCGCTGGCAAGTGATGTTTATGGGGCAAGACAGCTCAACTTATGATGATAGAGAACAACTCAACCTCAACAAAATAACTCACGTTACACAAAATGCTGCAGAAATCTCGAAGTAACAACAAAGTTTTACTTTTAGGAGTGCTCCTTGTAGCGCTCCTTCAAACTGCCTGTGCGGGTTTTGATAAAACACCTGAGCCAGAGAAGTCTTTTCTCTCCCATTCAAAATTGTATCGGGGGCAGTACGACAAAGTGTGGAGAGCCGTTCAAATCGCCCTCTCTAAGTACCCCATTAAAATTAACAATATCGACACTGGCGTAATTGAAACGCAAAGTATTCCTGACAACGAAGTTTACAAATCGCCCCTAGGTTTTGACGAACACTCCAGCGGAAGACGATACGTTATAAAGGCAAGAGTGATTCGAATGGACCCTAAAGACGGCGATGAGAATAGTAGTGCTGTTAAAGTCATAATAAAAAAAGACATCACTCTTAAACGAGATTTCTTCGCGGCACCGGAAAGACTCCGCTCCGACGGACTCGAGGAAAAAGTAGTTCTCTACCGCATCGGCCGTGAACTGCTCATCGACAACGTCATCGAAAAAGCCGCCACCCGTTAGGTGCCTACTACCTTTTTCGAATGCACTGAATCCCAAAAATTCGATCCATCATTGGGTATTTAAAAGTTCCACTCCTGTTTAATCATTAGCGACTCATTTTGAGAATCAAACCGCCAGCTCAAATAGAGCGCCTCTCATACGGTACGATTCTTGATGCGTACTTCTAAAAAGGGGACGGTGATGTTGAGTAATGCAAGAGTAACTTTTATTTACAGTATAATTTTATTTTTGAGCTTTTTAGGTTTTGAGGCCTATGCCTGTACAAAGGATAAAGTAAAAGCAGCCCATAGTACATCCTCATCAAAACTAAGAAACAATCAAAGTGTAAACAGGATAATTAATGAAAGCCTACTCACGGGCGCTCAACTCTGTTTAATGGAAAGCCTTTTCAATCGAAGTTCAATTCCGAATAATGATATCAATGAACTCCGTGTTTTTAATGCCATCGCTTTCCGTGGAAACATCACGCCAGACCAACAGTCTGCGGCCGATTACATGATTCAGAATAGCAATCCCTCAAATGATATTGATGAAACCAGTATGATTAGAAGCTTTCTTGGACTCAGGATACAATCCGACTACCAGGGGGAGCAAGTTTTAGAAGTCAACCCTACCAATCAAAAGCTCAATGCCGGGAAAGTCGAATTGATAAAACTAGCCATCGACAGGGCCAGTTCTGAGAATGGTTATCCTGATCAATCCTTAATTTACGCAATTAGTTCGGGTGATTTTAAAACTGCAGATGACTTTAGAAACGCTAAAATAATGTTACTCACAGCTGGTGATGGACAGTACAGTCGCGAAAAACTGCTCGACTTTTTAAGTCGCGCCAAAACCACAAGAGCCAAAGACCTTTTGACTTCGGTCGCAGCATTTGAACACCCAAATAATCGAGTTGAAGAGTCATGGTTAATCAGAGCAATTTCTGAACGAGAGAGTGATTATTCGGATTCAGAATATGAATGCATCAACAAAGCACTACAAGCATATTTGGCTCCCGGTGTGGAAGGCAAATCATATAAGATTGTTCAAAATCTGGGTGCCATGATTAGAGATCGAACTTGTGAATCCAGTCCGTATTTTAATAATCACTCTGGCGACCCAATTGATGTTGCGCTAAACAGCGCTCTCATAAAATTAGAGGCTGGCGAGAAAGTTACTCTTAGACATCAACCTGTGGGCAATGTCTCAAGCTCTTCAGCGAGTCGATAGGTCATGAACATGTGGAGCATTGCATCCGAAAAGGGTAGTCGGCACTTCACTTATTCGGCTTGGACTTTCCACTCTTGAACATGCTGAGCGAGTTTTTTGCTGTCGGTGATTCGACGCTGATAGTAGCGCTCCATACCTAGCACGCCAAAACGCTGAATCTCTGGGTCCACGTCGTAGAGCATTTCTTTAAAGAGCTGTTTATCAGAAGTGTCCATAAATTTATACAGAGCTTCAGCAATATGCTTTCTTACCCACAAACTCTTTTTATTCTTAAAGTTTTGCTCACTGTGAAGCTGCTGCTTTAAAACATTCTTATACTGTTTGGCGTTGGCGTTTTTAATCGTTCTTACAGCTTCAGTTCTAACAATCAAAGACGGGTCACGAATAAGATCCGCCGCAATCATTGCCGCAAAACTGCTCTCAACCAACTGGGCCGCCAACAGCGAAGCGTTTCGCATATACCAATGCTTGCTCTTCGACGCTTTGACAATACTATTGTTTGCATGGTTCTTACCCACAGCGGCCATGCTTGTTAATGCCCGCCATCTCATTTTTACCGATTGCTCTTCATCAAAGGCAATGGCTTTTAGTACATAAAATGAAGTCTTTGGTTTTTTTGAATAAATCTTCAATCGATTTTTAAGAGGAAGTTTTAACCCTTCGACCACCTGTTTTTTGTCCTCCAGCGTATACGAGAACATTCTCTTTTTCGCAGTAAAACTCTCTGCGGAAGGTCTTTGTTTTGCAGCAAATGACTGAATGCCAAAAACTGCGATCGACAAGATTATAAAAAATCTCATATTAACTCCATCGTCCATGATGTTTAGATTATTTTTAAAGCTTTGAAGCTTCTTCTGCCATCTTATCAATATCGGCGTCAGCCTCAAGCGCTGATTCGGAGCCATCATCTTTTTCTGCAGCTTCGGTGAGGGCCGCCATCTCTTCGAGCATGCGATCGGTATCCACGTCAGACTGTTTTGCAGCACTGGCAGCTCCACTAGGAGTGCTCTGAGTAGATTCCTCTGCGGATTTTGCCTCCACTGCTGGCTCTGACTCACCACTTTCATCATCGTTCTGATCGGCTTCTGCATCTTTAGCAGCTAGCCCTTCGTCCAATAACGCATCAATAGCGGCCTGTTCTGGCGAGACTTCAATTTCTTCTTCTACAACTTCGTTAGCAGCTGTGGCCTCCACCGGCGCTTCAACGACTTGCTCCGGTTCACTCTCTTGCGAAGTCGGCGCGGCCTCTGGTGCATCCGCTACTGCATCCCCACCACTCTTTTTACTACGCCCGGATTTTTCTTCTTCAACCGCTTGATCCAACATTTTTTCTAGTTCATCTTCTGCAAACTCTTCGACAACATTTTCATCGGGAGGGCTTGCTTCTATTGGCGGTTCCTCGACGGGTTCCGGCGGCGCTTCTGCAGCTGGTGCTTTCGATGGGGCTGCCTTTGGTGGCGCCATTCCCATGGCCGCAAACTCTTCATTCACCGCCGTGGAAAATTCTGCAAGCACATCATCGGTGATATACTTGCCATCCGCATTGGGTGTGAGTTCTTCACCCTCTTCGTTGTCGGCAGCGATAGGTTCGGGTGCTGATTCCTCTTCAGGGGCAGGTGCAGTGTCTGCCACAGGAGGCTCTTCTCCAACAGCCTCTGCGAACTCTGCAACCAAATCGTCTGATTTTACTTCTTCAGCTTTTGGCGGTTTTGCTGCTGGTACTGCACCGCCAGCTTTTAGTGCATCTAACTCTTCTTTTAATTTTTGATTTTCTTCTTTATACATCGACAGGTCGGCAATGTCGTCTTCGATGATTTCGTATTCTTGTAGGCGCGCCTCTAAGTCTTTAATTTTGGCTTCTAAATCTGCGGCGTCCCCACCAGAAGAGCTGGACAACTCACCTGATTCGATTTTTTGTTTTATTTCAATTAACTCTTTTTCTTTGCTCTCAAGAGAGGATTTAAGCTCCTGCAGCTCAGCCGCGTTCGCTGCCAAAACGCTTTCATCCAGTTCACCATCTGGACCTATGCTGGCAACGGCCCCACCACCTGGAGTGGATTGCGCAATCACTTTTCTGAGTGTTTCCTCTAATTGGGCAATTTGGTCAGAGTTGACGCCACCTGTACTCGACTGTTCATTTTCTTGCTTGGTCCAAACAAAAAACAAAGCCGTTGCGATCCCAAAAATACCTACAAGCGTAAACTGAATAATGTATTCATCATACACTGTAATAAACTGTAAAAATGACTCTACACTCATTGCCTTATTCTCCCCCCTCCATTTTAAAAACTCAAGAAATTCGAAGATTTACAAGAGTCGACTGGCCCTCTGGCGATAAATTCAATGGAACATGCTTAAGAACACACCCGTGAGTTCGCGCCATCAAGACCTTTGACCGGACTTCAAGTCCTCCGACTCAAACGAATGTTTTATTTTTAATTTAAGGATTTTTTTAATTCAGTAGATCGAAAACCTAAATTTTGACTAAAAAAAGAAAGATTGAAAAATCAATCACATCGACGATGCAGTCGCATCATATCTTCACTGCCATCATCGGACTCAATATAAACTTCATAACTGCTTCTGCAATCTAACCGATCCACGGCGCTGATTTTCATATTGAAGCCCGCCCTTTCACAAAAAGCGCTGCCTTCAACTAAAACTTCAAGTCCGTTTTGCTCTTCCACAACAACCCATTTCAGGGACTCACCCTGACGGTTTCGATGACAGTAACCCAATATATCCACGTCTTTTTCTGCGGCATCGACTTCAACACTTTTTTCAAAAAAGCTGACGTTTTCAGGTCCCCATTGATCAACGATTTGCACAGTACCATCTTCGTTCACAACAAAATCGTCCGAGGTGGGTTGCTCACCACAGTTCTGAAAACCGAACAGCAGCAAGCTCGTCAAACCAATGGTAGTTATAGCACCTCGCATGTGCCGACCCATGAAGCCCCCTTCAAAATCAAGAACAGGTCCTGTTTCATTATAGGAGACAACTCAACTTTTGTCTGTAGTTACGAGAATTTCTCTCAATTTGAGACATTGATTTATAATCGACCGTCCCGCAAAGGCTTAGTGGGCAAATAAACTACGGCACATCATTGAAGTAGGCTGAACTGTTGAACTAAACATTTGGCTAAAATGCTCTCGCGCTTTGGCAAATTCCCCTCGGTAAACCGCATTCATCCCACTTCGCAGCTCAACGATTCCCTGCTGTTGCGTGAACTTAAACCAATACAAATAGGCTCCACCGGCTGCCACCGTCAGCTCAATAGTGCCTAGCATGTTGATCGCCGGATTTTTACTTTGCATCAAGGTTTCACCCAATGTCGCTAAAAATGAAGCCAGGAGTGTAATTCGATTATTAATTTTAATGGTTTGAAAATCTCGGGAGGACAGCTTTGATTCATCTCTCACCAAAGTTCGATCCCTCAATATCAGTCCAAAGGATAAGCCCACCATCAAAACAGACTTCGTCGCCGTGACTCCCACCCGCTGTACAAAATGATCAAGACCTTCAAACTCTACCAAGCCCGAATGAATCATCGCTGCTCTCAACACGGTTACAAATGTGGAAGTGATTAGTAACTGCTTTGTTAGTAATCCCGCAAAATTTGAATTGCGATCACTCGTTCCAAATCTTCGCTTTTTAAGAAAAACTCGAACCTTGTGGGCATGCCACTGTAGGCCGCCTGAGAATGTCATCGCCAACACTGCCGGAGGGAACACCGCCGACATCAGGTCCACTTGAGAAAGATCATTGGCTAGGCCAATATCACTGGCGATAACAAATAATGAAGAGGAGACAAGGGACCCATTCACCAACGTTCTCACCATAGTTAACCAAAAGTTTTCCGCCTGCGGGTCATAGCGATGGGGCTCACCCATAATTATGTGTTCCCGTCCGGTCGAAAGCTGTCGAGCAAAACGATAAGCATTTTGAATGTTTTCCGGTAATCGCTCCACGTCCTCATTCGGTGCAAACTTATAGGCTCGCTTCCAAATTAGCTCATCCTGGACTCGGTCTTCAAAGTTGGGGAGGTCTCCCTTCTCAGAGCTAAAACTCCTGCACGCGTCTTCTCAGCCAACTGCTTTGATGAATCTCGTCGCCCATGTTTTCGATGTTCTCTTGCAAATCCGATTTGGGAATGACCACAATTTCAACGGGAGCCCCGGGATTCACATCCCACTGTTTTTCCAACAGCTTTCTCGCCCAGCTAATCAACAAATCCTGTCTCTTTACAGAATCAATATCTTTTGCATAAGGGACTTCAGCCACATTGATGACCGAACGGACAGAAATGGTTTCCCCACCCTCTGTAGTATGTTTTTCATTTTGAGTTTCTAGCTCGACAGAATATATTCGCGGTTCCGCAAAAGCATTTAAAGCGAACAAAACGAGCAACAAGCCCGTAACAAAAATGTGCTTGAAACATTTTGGCAAACGCCATACTCCTGAAAAAAAAGTAGAAAAATCAGTAAGATAATCGAGGAATTTATGAGGTCCTCCATATTTGTGGCAATGGAAATGAATTGAATTGTTAGAATTTGGAAAGATGTAACGTAGCAATTGGCAAACTTTTTACATTGACTAGTACGTTTTGAGACCAGGTAATTATTAAATAAAAATTTTACACCATACCTGGTCAACGGCGAACGTGAGCCAACCTTGCCGCGTAAAATCCATCACCCAAAAAGTGATCTGGTGTAAGGATCAGCTCTTCTTCTAATTCCCATTCAGGGTGATCTTTTAAAAACCACCGAACCTGATCTTGGTTCTCACTGGGTAGAACACTACAAGTGGCATAAACCATTTTACCACCGGGCTTTACCACATTGTGATGATCCAGCAAGATCTGCCTTTGCACCTCGAGGAGTTCAGGGAGTCGATCCGGCGTGAGCTTCCATTTTGTATCGGGATTTCTTTTTATCACACCCAAACCAGAGCAGGGGACATCCAAGAGCAGGCGATCAAACTTCCCCTTTTGTCGTTTAGTCCATTTTCGATCTACTAACCGAGACTCTACGAGATCTATTCGATTGCGTTTGGCTCTTTTTTTCAGCTGTTGAAGTTTGCGTTCGTGTATATCTGTTGCGACAACTTTACCTTTATTATTCATCAACTGGGCCAAATGCAAAGACTTGCCTCCAGCTCCAGCACAGGCATCAAGTACCCGTTGTCCGGGTTCTACTTCAAGCAGTGGAGCGATGGCCTGCGACCCCAAATCTTGAACCTCAAAGGCGCCTCGCTTGAAGGCTTTAGTGATGAAAACATTTTTGCGCTGATTGAGCATCAATGCACTCGGGCTCTCTGGTACAATGCGGACCGAAATACCTTCAGCCTCTAATTCTTTAACAAGTTGTTCACGGCTACCTTGCAGTTCATTGCAGCGTAGAAATATTTCAGCTGACTGATTCATAGCCGTCAAAATACGCTCACATTTTTCAGCCCCCAACTCCTCATTTAGTTTTTCAACCATCCAATCCGGATAGGAGGCCAGAATAGCAAACTGATTTTGCCGATCGAACTGCGACTCTAGGGCTTCTTTTTTTAGCCGAGGAAAGTCATTCATTTCCGGATAGTCATAGCCTTGAAGGATAAACCAGGCCTCCAATACGGCCCAATGATTCGCCCGCAGTGACGTTGGGAGCGCCTCCGTTATTTTTCGATACCAGCGAACAATGTCATAAACGGTTTGCGCAAAAAACTTACGATCCCGACTCCCCCACTTGGGGCCACTTTTTTTAATATGGTATTCTATGGCCTTATCGGCATAATATCCTTTTTCAAAGATATCTTCCAAAGTAGCCGCAATTTTCAATATGATCGGTTTATGAATTCGCATTAAAAGACAAATACCGTTCCCGCTTGAACAAAGGAACTATTAAATTGGCCATCACTAAAAATATGTACGTGATTTTTTAATCCTGTCTCAATGGTAATTCCCACATTGTCGAAAACATCAAAAAAGCGGGCACCAGCCAGCATTTGATAATCTATAGATAAGCTGCTTTCGCCTCGAATTTGTTTGAAAAATACCCCTGCGCCAATTCCAGCGCCAAAATAAAGCGGAAACCCACTTTTTGCATCAGGGAAGGTCACAATGGGCATAATCGACATCTTGGTCGACTCACCTTCGCTAAGACTGAAACTAGTAAAATCGATACGCATTAACAAATCGGTACTGTTGACCCATTCACCAAACTGATAGGAAATACCAAAATTCATCTCTCCCACATTGACTTCATCGCCTTTACCCCAAACATAGGCATCATCTTCGATAAACCCACCCAAATGCAGAGAGAGGTAATGGGCGTTTTGCAGTCGCGCCCGCTGTTTTCGGGCCCGAACCTGAGGGCTACTATTTCTTTCAATAAAGTATCGATCTGCCGCTTTTTTGCCCACCTCTGCCGCAGCCAGAGCAGTTTCCATGGAGTTGAAGATAAAAATAAAAGATAAGAAAAGCAAAATACGCATACTCATATAGTCCCCCACAGCCACAATACAGTCAAATTAACCTGGTCCGAGGTATCTAGTGCTATGCATTATCCATCCTAAAGTACAAATGAAATTAAGTTGATCGGGTCACCGTTGCTTGACCGTGTTTTGAGAATCGAATAAAAAGTTCAAAATCAATCACCATCGTTCGGGAGTCATTGGTCTATGCATTGCCCTCATTGCAAACATTCGGAAAGCAGAGTCTTGGACACTCGCATTCAGAAGGATGGCGAGATTCGTCGAAGAAGAGAATGCCTCGAGTGTAAAGGTCGATTTTCAACTGTGGAATCCGTTCTGCATTCCTACCCTCATGTGATCAAAAAAGATGGACGCCGGGAGCCCTTTTCGAAAGATAAAATTAAAAAGGGTTTACAATATGCCTGCTTAAAAAGACCCGTTAGTTTGGCGCAAATTGAACACATCGTTAATAAAGTATCTCAGTACGCCATGGATTACTCAAAAAAAGAAATTCAAGCGGCCGTGTTGGGGCAGTTTATTATGCGAGAGTTGAGACATCTTGATGACGTCGCTTATATTCGTTTTGCAAGCGTTTATCGAACCTTTAAAGACGTCAATGAATTCGTAGAATCTCTCGAAGATCCTGATGCGCCAGTGACAGAAACTTCAGAAAAAATCTCTTCACCAACCCTGGATCTGTAGACAGAAAGTTAAAATGGAAAAAGACCTATCAAAACGTAGACAGGCGCGCGAGCTCGCCCTTCAAATTCTTTTTCAAGGCGAATTTTTAGAATCCATTGATGTCGATAACAGTCTCGATTTTTTTAAAGTGGCCTTGGAAACCAATAACGAAACCTATGTGTATGCTAAACACCTTTGCATGGGCGTGATTGAAAACAAAGAGACCATCGATTCTACGATTCAAAGTCACTCCAGCAACTGGAAGTTGCATCGAATGGCCATGGTCGATCTCAATATATTAAGAATTTCCACATTTGAAATTTTGTTTTCGTCCGATCAAGTACCGCCAAAATCCAGCATTGATGAGGCCGTGGATTTGGCGAAAAAATATTCCACTCAAGAATCCAGTAAATTTATTAATGGTGTCCTGGATCAAGTCCTTAAAAATGCCTAGATTTTTTACTGTGAAGGGGTAGAATTTCAACATGGCCATTCAAATACATTCAAAAGCAGGTGCATTCAGTCCCGGATCAAATTTATGGGTCTTGCCTCAGTTGAAACAATCCAATTGGACGAAGACGGTGGATTGGTATTTGAATTTTCAGGTTTCACGCATGTCGGGGCACAAGGCTGTTGAACTCTCTGAACCCATTCGCCACATCATGGAACAAAGTGAACACACTTACATAGAACCCAAACTCACTGAAGATGCACCGCTATTAATTGCCAGTGCAAATCGGCTGCCTAACAGTCAAACTGTAGTTTTGCAATTTGATGGTAAAATTGATGATTGGTTCAAGCGCATTAAATTAATTTGGTATAAATTAAATCGACCCCGTATGAGAATTTTTTTGCCAACGGCAATTAAAGAATCTGAAATCATTCGTTATTGGCCCAATATGGAAGAACAACACCTTGTTACTTTTGTCCCTTTTGATTCAGAGGCCATTCGATAATGCAGGCTAATTTTAAACCCTGTGTATTTGTAATTTCAGACGGAACCGGAGAAACCGCCAGCGCTATGGCGAGAGCAGCACTTGTACAATTCAAACAAGATGAAATTAATATTGTTCGCTGTAAAAATGTGCGAACCGCCGACCAAGTCGAGGCGTTGATCGAGGATGTGTTTCAAAAGCAAGGGCTAATTGTTCACACTGTAGTTAGCCCTGAATTGCGAGACAAAATACAAAACATTTCCAGCGAAAAAGGCATTCCCTGTGTAGATTTACTTGGCCCCCTATTGAATGCGCTTAAAACCTATCTCGGTGTTGAGTCTACATCCGCAGAAGCTGGGTTGCTCAGAACTGTAGACCAAAGGTACTTTAAACGCATAGAAGCCATCGAATTCACCGTGAAACATGATGATGGGAAAATCCTCACTGACTTGGATCAAGCCGACATTATTTTGGTTGGTATTTCTCGAACCAGCAAAACGCCTTTGTCGATTTACCTAAGCCACAAAGGCTGGAAGGTTGCAAACATCCCCTTAGTATTAGGCCAGCCATTGCCTATAGAGGTCACCAAAGTGGATCAGCGAAAAGTCATCGGACTTATCATTGATCAAGAGAGTTTGATTCGTATCCGTCGAAAGCGCCTGGAGAAGTTTGGCCAGGACCCCGGTGGCGAGTATGCCAGCATGGCCCACATTCAAAAAGAAATTGATTATGCCCATGAAATCTACCGAAAACATAGAAAATGGCCCGTGTTTGATGTAACCGATCGTGCACTTGAAGAAACTGCAGGAGAGATCATTCGAATCGTCGCTTCCCGCATGGATATTCCCTATCATGTGGTTTTATAGTCTCGCGTGAATGGCTTGAAATAATTTTTTTGTATGGTGCCGAAACTGTTCAATTTCCGATTCTTGTACGGCGTGGTTTCCATAAAATGTGTCGCAATAAATGCGGGTAAACTCTAAAATATCTGACTCTTTACTTGGAATGGTTTCACTAAAAGTCAGCATATAACCCCAATTGGACTCCCAATCCTCTTTACACAAAGGCGTATTTTTTAAAAAATCAATAAGCGTCAAATAGGTTGTGATGACTTCTTCGCGCGGCGAGACTTTTTTGGCTCTCGCAGCCTTAATTGACGCCCATGCTTTTTTCAACTTTTCCTGTTTTTGCCTCAACTCATCTCGTGACTCAGACTTTTTGCTTTTTCTACCAAATACCCACCGATATAAAGTAAGCACTGTAATCAGCAATACTAAAACTTGAAGCAAACCAAAAAACTTTTGCACCCATTGATCTATTTTATTTTGCAAATCCTCCTGCTTCTTTTGTTTTTCCAGTTGCTTGGCCTGTTTTTCTTTAACTTGTTGTTTCGCATGAAGTATGGCCTCTTTATTCTTTGGGTCCTCTTTCCACTGCTCAACCTTCTTTCGGTTTTCATGATAACTCTTCGCCAAGCGATCCAACGGTAAACCGTCACCACTTGCAAGACTGCTTTTTTCCTCTTCCGTCAGTTGCAATTTTTCTGCGATAACTTGGTGCTTTGGCTGCCAATTTTCTGCCTTCACCCGTGGAACGACTTGGCTCGTCGTTGAACTTCGCATTTTTAGGTACTCTTCAGGGGTGACAGCACCCGACTCTTGGCTTCGCGGAAGAGAGGCTTCAGAATTAGCCTCTTTTGAATCCATTTGTTCCAGGGCTTCAATGTGACGTGCAATTTTTTGGGCTTGAGAGGGACTAATTTGGTTGTCTCGTTTTTTAATGTCTTCAATACATTAAGCAGCTCGTCCTTTGATAAGTCCGAATTTTGCATGATTTACTCGGGGACTGATGATTCAACAAATTTCTTTAGCACCTCATCAGGGGTATTTGGCATCCGCCGCCCATTTGTTGGATTTCAGAGAGTTCCTCTTTTGAAAAACCATAGTGGCCGAGCTGGGTTCTCGCTGTTTTTTCCAAGTCTTTTTCGGCATGATTTCACTCCTGCACATCTGGTTTCTTTACTTGATCATCATCTACAGCCGTCACCGCTTCGGTGGCTGAAAACACAATAAAACTCCTTTAGTCTGTTTTAATATTTGTTCAAAACTTTGTTGGAAAACAAAGGGTATGTTAAAAAAAAAAATCAATATAAATATAATGAGAATGCAGCCCCCACTGTTGCCATATGAACACGAGTCAATTGCTGACTCCAATTGAAAATCCACCCAGCCACATTCTTTAGGTAGCCGACTACACCAAACAGACCCACACATAAAAAAGATATAAAAATAAACATAACTGATAACGAAGGGTTTTTTTTAATGATCCCAACAAGGTCATTGCTGTGGTCAAATGACTGGTATCAATAACGAATTCACAAAAGGCGGTAAATAAATAAATGCGCCAGAACAAATAAAAACCCAATCTACGACGTCAATTTTGACTGATTGTTGCGATAGAGTTAATTCAAGAATGGCGTAGCCTACCACCACAACGATAGATGGGATTTTGAGCAAACTTCTAGAAGCGTATAAAGAAAGTTTTCGCGTATTTTTTGCTCCAAATCGCCGGAGACCGATTCGCCAAAAGATAAAGTACTGAGTTTTTCGCATATTTTTTATAGAAAGAAATTCATCTAAATAGTAAAACTGCCCTCTCCATATCAATCCTCGAATTAAGGCGGCTAAAATAAAGAAACATATGATAAACATCCACTTTGTTTCGTCCAGCCTGTTATATTGACTGTAAAGTAGGAAAGACTGCTTCTACTGCTATCGATAATATGTCGCAAATAAATAGGGAATATCATTCGATTTATTTGAATAAAGTACTCACATTAAACATAGAGCTGCCCTTTCGAATTTTCTGCAAACTTCCCAATAGTAATTCGACATACTTCCTAAATAGGCGTCAAAACCATAAGAGTCTAGTTTCAGCGTAAACTCACGAATTTCCCGGCTGTAATTCCCATAGGAATTATACATACTAATTATCCGCCGAGCGTCCGATGGCATTTTATTCATAATAGATTGGGCATCTATCAATATCACAATAACGTAAGCACCTCTTTGTTTTACTGTCGACAGGGCTGAAAGAATTTCGGCT
This sequence comes from Bdellovibrionales bacterium, assembly GCA_041391465.1. Classification (GTDB taxonomy): domain Bacteria; phylum Bdellovibrionota; class Bdellovibrionia; order Bdellovibrionales; family UBA1609; genus UBA1609. The sequence continues at coordinate 116,896 of JAWKNX010000005.1, read as the reverse complement.
TCCAGCTTCGGCGTATATGGGACCATATAAAGCAACACGCTATCATGTGGACATGATGCCTATGCAAAGGCAAATTTAACTTTCATGGTGTGGGTTCAAATAAAAATGTTTTCTTCATTGAGCATTGTCGCTAAACATCTACCCATGTAATACATATGCTGTTTCCCGTACCAGTGATCGCTAACTGATTAGTTATTATACCGAACTTTTCCCTTTTTCCACCAACTGACTCATCATGCTAATGGCGATATCACGCATGAACTCCCAGGTTGAAAAACTCTGAAAAACCCATGTAACTGCGGATGCAATTCCAAAAAATGCCATCAATATTCACCTGGTTTTCGGAAGGTTTTACAAAAACAGATCTTTTGTTTTTTTGCAGAAAGCTTCCATGCGATATGTCGAATTGGGTCTCCTGGTTCATAAGACCTTATCCCCTCAAAATTGACATTTTCGCCTCGAGAAATGACCTCGTGCTGCCCAAATCCACGGGAAGAATGCGAAGGCTTGAAAATCAGGTTTTTAAGGTCCTGCACTTTCGGCCCCACGTAAATATCTAAATCATTTTCGTATTTAACATTAAAGCAAAATATCCCGAGTGGGTCTGAAAGGGTAACGACTAGATCAGAGAATCGATATTCGCCCATCCCCGCATCACATCGACGAAAATATTTTACTCGTTTTACCGACTGCGGGCCGATTTTCTGATTCATAAAATGACAAAATGATAGCTCTGAACTTCCACTGAAAACTTCTCGCACTAAAAAATTGGTAACCGCTCGAGTGGATTTGTTACGCAGCTCAATAGTGACTTCGATTTCATCGCCTTCTGTGAAATGGTCTTTTTCAACTTTTCGATCAATCACAAGAGTTTGCGCCGTCGTGTTTAGGCTATAAAATGAACATAACAAATAGGCACTCAAGCCTATTGCAACAGAAAACAAAACGGGCTTGAAAAAACCAAATACAAAACACCCTGCGATAACAAGTAATATTAAATTGAAGGGATTTATAAAGTTTCGAAATAGCATACTCTTAGGTAGATATATGCCTTGTTTTATATAATCGGTGGCACTGAATGACTGCGAGTTTCGGTACTGATAAAGAAATTTACCCCAAAATAAATCTTTCCAACTTGGGCGCTGAACCTGCACCATTCTAATCGCCTCTAGGCACGGCGACTGACTTAATAATTTCTTGCAAAAGACGTTCTGGAGAAATTCCCTTTAAATGTGCATCCGAAGTCAGCTGGATTCTATGGGCAAACACATTAGGAACAAGAGCTTGAACTATTGATGGACGTACATAATCCAGACCCATACAAAGCGAAAGAGCCTGCGAGGCTTTAACAAGCGCAATCATCCCTCTTGGGCTTACGCCGATTTTCAGTGATTCGTGGTTCCGGGTTTGTTGCACCAATTGCGAGATGTATTGAAGAATCTCCTCACTCACCGTCACACGCTGCGACTCCTCCCGCAGCTGCATAACTTCGGCTTTTGTCACGACCGGCTCTAAGCTATCGACCGGATGTCCAAACAATTGGTCTTTAATCATTTGTATTTCGTGGCCTGGGCTTGGGTACCCCATAGTTAAACACATCATAAATCGATCCATTTGCGCTTCTGGGAGTTCAAACGTGCCCAGTTGTTCAATTGGATTTTGTGTCGCGATTACAAAAAACAACGGGTCTAACTTGAATCGGTGCCCTTCTACTGAGATTTGCCCCTCACTCATCGCTTCTAATAGAGCTGATTGAGTTTTAGGCGTTGCCCGGTTGATTTCGTCCCCCAATAAAAAGGAGGTAAATATAGGCCCTTGGTGAAAGTCAAATTCTCCACTTTTTTGGTTGAAAATGGAAACACCCAAAATATCTGAAGGTAAAAGATCGGGAGTGAACTGCACTCTACTAAAAGCGCAATCCGCCGACTGCGCCAAAGATCGGGCCAGAATAGTTTTTCCAGTCCCAGGTACATCCTCGATCAAAACATGGCCTCCTGCAATCCAGGCACTGACCACCTTCACTATGACGTCTTCCTTGTCTAAAATAATAGTCTTTACTTGATCAACGATTGATCGAATTTTTTCGTGCATCCTTGCCCCTTAATTCTTAAAAAATTTTATCCAATACTGAGATTGCTGACTATGATTGTTCTTGGGTTCGCCGCAGCGAGTCCCCACTGCCCACCCACAACTTGCCAGTTTCCGGTAGGGCAGAAACGCTAACCTCCCCGCCTTTCCACGGAAATCGGAGTTGGTAACAATGAAGATAGCATCGATCGTATTTCTCACTTTCCTGGCGAGATTGATAAAGCGGATCGCCTAAAATCGGAGCAGAAAGACTTTTCATAGCGACACGCAATTGGTGGGTTTTTCCAGTTTTAGGCTGCAAATTATAAAACCGAATACTGGGTTTAAAGCTTCGACTTTCAAAGTAGGTGCTGGTGAAGTTTTCGTTTCCATCTCGTTGCAAGATCCATTGCGAACGACGGCCTTTCTTCATACACCCCTTAACCCAACCCTGCTTTTTCTTGGGCCGGCTGCCCGCAAGGGCCCAATACACTTTTTCAATTTTGTGTTCTTGAAACAATTGACTCAGTTCTGCTGCCGCTGCGGACGTTTTGCAAATAACAAGAACGCCCGAGGTAATTCGATCCAATCGATGAACTAGATGGAGAGATTTATAAACCGGATTGGTTTCGACCAGAACCTTTACGGTGATTTCTCCGGTACTGCCCTGGCAAATAATGCCTTCGGGCTTATAGACAGCCAATAGTTCTGAGTTTTCATATAAAATCTCTGGAACCTTATCAATGGCCATCTACTGCCCCAAGGGAATGGATCAAGTTGGCGGACAAGTTTGTTAGCTCTGTAGAACCTTCAGACATTTTTCTCGAAGCCGCTGTCTTTTTAGAATACAAATTAATGTTTATTGAGAACATCAAATCATCCACCATTATGTGTGATAGACGACCCGTTCGAACTTGCTTGCGGATTGAAAAGCTTGGCAAAAATCCCCAGCCCAAACCAGATTCGATCACTCGCTTAAGAGTTCCGACGTTATCTGCCTCGAAAACAGGTATAAACTGAGCCTGAGTTTCTTCTAATTTTTTATCCAACTGGCTTTTAAATGAATTATACATTTCCGAATAATAAATAATGGGCCTCTGAGTGAACTCACTCATAGAGATTGTTTTTGGTAAAGACGGGTCCTTCCCAGTACCTACAAGCCACATTTCATCTTTCAACAAAAACTTGGCATACTGATCCATAGTTTCGCCAAACTCCATTTGTGCATCGGGGAGAATAGCAATGTCGACACTTCCGCCTTTCATTTCTTCGCGAATGCTTTCCGGAGTTCCGTAGACCAATTTAATATTTAATTTTGAATTGTGCTTTAAAAACAACCCTACTATGGGGCTAATTAAAAATAGTCCAATAGAGTTCTGAGTTCCTATAGTTAGGTTCCCTGACAGCTCTTGTGACATGGTTGAATTGCCACTTCGGCCTGTTGTGTGAGATGCAAAATTTTTTCTCGCATAATCAAACAACAGTTGCCCCTGAAAAAGTAGACTTTACTTTGCGAACGCCTCTTTCTAGCAAGTTCACACCAAGATCTTCTTCTAAATTTCGAATCTGTTGACTCACTGCTGGCTGAGTTAAGAACAGTTTGTCGGCAGCTGCAGTCATACTGCCCTCACCAAGTACCGTACAAAAGGTCGTAAGTTGCTGATGATTCATATTTACCTCCAGTAAACCGCCTATAAGATAAGCTCATTTAAATTTTATCGCAACGCATTAGTCAATTTTTATAAGATATTCTTATATGAGACCCTAGCAATTTTTCACGATGCAAAGTGCCTCTGGGAATTTTTTTTATAAATTCCCTCAAATCTGTCAACAGCAGCGCATTAATTAACTAGAATTATTGCTATCTAGTGATCCAATAACATCTGCTTATGCAGTTCCAAAAATTATACTGGATTGAAAAAATGTAAATGTAGTGGAAAAGTGGCCGCACCTCTGGGGGGAGGGCTTATGGGGATAATAAAAATAACAAAAAAAGTTTCAGGTGTCGCACTACTCATCATAGGAACAACAGCTTGTGACCAGGGCATTAGAGCCGATCGAATTCGATTGAACTCTCCGCTTTCAAAGGATTCTCTTGGACTTGCCGTTCAAGGTGTTTCGGAACAAGAGTTACAATCTGTTTTGGAGAAGTACCCTGAAGCTGAAGTGAGAGTCATAAATAAAAAACAAGGTCTTTACGAAGTTTACAATATAAAAGCGTCGGACTTGGGTGAGTTTGTCAGCTCAGAAAATATTGTTGCCAACGATTTAGTAGAGCCACTTCAACCGCTGCAACAGGATTTAAAATCTGTTTTAAATTTGCTCAATGAGAGCGGGCAACAACAGCTTCGCCCCTGCCAACCCAGCCGAATGAAGCCCGTAGCTATTATCGATCAAACCATGCCCGCTGCAACTGATAACCCCGTCGTAGAGTTGGGTCAGACCATATCCCTCACTTCTATTCAGTCTAAAAGCCACCCGTACGTTCAAGGTGAATTGATAAAAAGTTGGATTGTACAGGCACCAAAAGGATCCAATATTATTTCGCAACCCGTAATGAGTGAAAATTTCGACGTGCATCCTGATTCTGTGGGCTTGTATCAAGTCTTGTTGCTTGTGCAGGACCGAATGGGCAGCTGTCATGTAACGGCCAAAAACTATGTCATCACTGACAACGAACCTTTAAAAGAACATGCATTGGGGCAACAAGAATCGGTTTCTGTTGCTGACATCGACCTCTACCATATCCCACAAACTTCAGCTGCCGCGGCTTGGGAAAAAAGCCAGGGCGAAGGCGTCTTGATTGCCATCATTGACTCGGGAGTAAACTACAATCATCCACTTTTAAGGCAAAACATAGCGGTCAATGCCGGGGAAATTCCTGACAACGGAATCGATGACGACAACAATGGGTACGTTGATGATTATATCGGTTATGACTTCAATAATTCTGACGCCTTCCCGTTTGATGATGCCGGACATGGAACTCATGTTGCTGGTTTGGCGGCATCGCCCGTTTTGGGAATTGCACCGAAAGCTAAAATATTACCTATAAAAGCTCTCAGCGCACTTGGCGGTGACCAAGCCAGTGTTGCAGGAGCGATTTATTACGCTGTCGACAGAGGAGCACAGGTCATCAACTTATCGTTGGGCGGCTACGGTGAACCTCATCCCTTCGTAATGAAAGCGATCCGAAATGCACAAGCGAAAGGTGTTACCATTGTCGCTGCGGCTGGAAATGGACACCCGTACACTGGTGAGTCCATTGATACCGATGTAATTCCAAACTACCCATCTGCATTGCCCTATGAAAATATCATCGCAGTTGCAGCCTCTTCCAAAAGCAAATACATAACCAGTTATTCCAACTACGGTAAAATCAGCGTCGATATTTCGGCTCCTGGTGGAGGCAGTGAAAGCCCGTTGGTCAGTGCCGCTATGAGAAACCCTCAAGGAATCCTTTTCGAATCCATGTCCGGTACATCCATGGCAGCAGTTGTTTCTGGTGCCGTAGCTATCGTTAAGAGCTACAGGCCCGAATTGAGTCCTGCACTAATTCGAGCCGCCATCATGAGCTCAGGCGATCCCAACTCAGAGCTGGCTGGCATGACGGCCTCCGGTAAGAACTGAACATTAAAAGTGCCCTTGATTCACTGGACATCCATCAGTCTATTTTTTAATGATTTATTCAATTGAGTCTTCATAAAGCCCGGCAATTGGTCGGGCTTTGCTTGTGGTTGGATAAGGCCATGGCATATACTGAGCTAGAACCTCTTGAGCGGAGACATCATGAATTCGATGCGTGCGACGCTTTGCAATCGCCAGTCTACTAATAGCTTGTTTAGCTTTTCCTTTCACCAGTCATGGCAAAACCTATCGTAACTCGTATATCAGTTTTGAATTGCCTAATAACTGGCGCTGCACAATGGAAGGCACTGAACATACTTGCTTCAGCGAAACCAACAAAAAAGAAAAAGCCGTTATTATCTTTACGGCAAAAGAAGCCGGACAGGAGACACTCTAGCCTCATACGAATCTCAACTGAAACTCAATCGAACCATTCCTGGAGCCAACAAAATCCTGTGCAATCGAAAATTCGCTATGTAAAAAAATACTCTCTCAATGGCAAAGAGTGGGTCGATAGTTTACATGAAAGCTCCGAGGTGGAAGGGTACTACACCCGATATGTGGCAACTGTAAGTGGCGGCCTTGGAATTTTGGTCACTTTCAGTGCCCATAAAAAGCATTACGCTGCCCCTGTGCAGACATATTTAGGCAAGCCATCCAGAGCTTAAAAGTGACCGCCAACGCCAGCAATTTATTGTCAGGTATTGGCAAGCCCGGTGGACCCGCAGCAGGTTCTCGACGAACAGGAACTCCCGGAGTCATACCTGGGACGGTTCCGTTGGGTGACAACATCGCTCAATGTCCGAATCTGGTGGCGGAAAATTGAGCACAACAAAGCAGGTCGCCTATTTACTTATACTTTTATCTATTGTAGGCGTGGTTTATTATTTTATAAAAACTAAGAAATAGGTTTAATTTGTCACGTTTATTGGGATTTCTATTTATTTTGTCTTTCGCCTTACCTTCGCTTGCAAAGCGATTCGATACCTCGTACTTAACAATTGAAATTCCCGATCAATGGGATTGCCAAAAGGAAGAGTCTTATTGGGTCTGTAAAGATCCGCGCCAGCCTCAGGCCGAAATTCTATTGTTTATGTTCGCCAAAGTCGCAAAGGCAGAAGACAGTGTCCGCGGATTTTGGAATCAACTGAGCCGCTCTAAAACTATTACGAGCTTTAATAATCTGCCCATACAATCAAAGTATATAATATACAAATGGTTGATATCGGCAATCACCAGTGGTCCAAGCTCTGCATGGCAACAGTGAGCTGGAGGATTTGCATCCTACTATTTAGCGACGGTCTATAATAATGTTTCAATATTGGTAAGTGTTAGTGTTGTGCAAGGTCAGTATGAAAAGTACAAAAATGTAATCGCAAATTTAATGTATTCGATCAAATTGAAAAACATTAAAGTTCAAGAGCAAGCGGTCGCTCCGAAAATGTCTCTACTTCAAAGTTTATAGATAAGGTAAATCGATCAATAAATCTTATCTTGCCATTGGACTTATTGGGATGAGTATTTTACTGCTGGCTCTATCGTTTAGAAAATAAAAACCCTCGCTGAATCAACAAGGGTTTTATATGCAACAATAACTTTAAGCTCAATCCATCTTACAAAAACTGCTTATAGCTGACGACTTCAGGATTGTACTTTTTAAGTTGTGAAATCACATTGCCTTCTGTCGTCATTAAAACAATTTTTATATCTTTTGGGTTGAGATACTTTTTAATAGCTGCGTTCAGCTCAGACTTGGAGTAGGAGTCCACTTTGTCCAAATAGGTTTTTAAATACTCTTCATTCACACCATAGTGTCGAAGAATCAAAACGTTTGAAGCCAATTTTTCGGCCGTCTCAATGAGTCGAGGGAACTGGCCTTTCAAAAGACCCTTCGCCATGACTAACTCCTCGTCAGTAATCCCGTTTTTATAAAAGTCTTCTAATACATCTAAAGTGATGTCGACGGTCTTGCCGGCAGTTTCGTGTTTAGTAAAGGTTGAAACAGTAAACGCATCTCTAAATGATTGAGCCGACATTTGCGCCGAAGCACCATAACTCAACCCTCGTTTTACTCTGATTTCATCCATCAGCCGGCTTTTAAAAGCACCACCAAGAATAGTCGTCGCCAGCCTAATTCCTACGAAGTCAGGATTGTTTCTCTTTATACCATAAAAACCCATACGTATTTGAGTCTGCTGGGTCCCTGGCTTGTTTACCAAATACATTTTGCGCCCTGAAAAGGGTTCTAATTTGGGCTCTTTGAATTCAGGATCTTGACGAGGCTTCCAATCCGAAAACTTTGACTTAATCATTTCGAGTATGTTGTCCGGGTAATTTCCAACTACAGCCAATGTGGCATTATTTGGCCGATAGTGACGCAAATACAGCGTCATAATATCCCGCTTTTTAATTTGAGCGACGGACTTGAGAGTTCCAGAAATCGGCATCCCGTAAGGGTAATTAGGCATTAAAATCTGTCGAAAGCTTTTACTGGCCAGAGATGAAGGGTCATCCAAACTTCTTTTAATATTACCTATGGTTTGTTTTCGAAGCCGAACAATTTCAGAATTGGCAAATTTGGGCTGCAATATGATTTCAGCAAAACTATCTACCAAAATATCTGTGTGCAAGCTCAAACCTGAAGTTTGAATTAATGTGTACTCGTTGCTCGCCGACGCCGTAAAAGAGGCGCCGATGTTATCATAGTCTCTGGCGATTTCTGTTGCAGACCTCTTCTGAGTCCCTTTGTCGAGAAGCTCCGCAACCATGGAAGCCGTACCCAAGGTTTTTTCATCGTCATGCATTCCGCCAACACCGACAAGCATGTTCATTGAAAAGTACGGAAGGTTTGTGTCTTTGAAAAATAAAACGGTCAATCCATTATCCAGTTTTACTTCACGGTGCTTCGGAACTTTAAAATTCCCACCACCTGTGGCACATGAGATGCTGAGAGTTGCGATGACTGAAAGTAAAATAATTCTAATCAACTTCATTGTTACTACCTTTCAAATTAAGACTTAGGAACGACCCGAACAATTGATCTTTGATTCGGTGTTAAATATTTTTTAGCCACGTTTAATACATCTTCGGGAGTTACTTTTGCATATCTTGCGATATCGCTAAACAACCGGTTGTAGTCGCCAGCGACTACTTCGGTTCCAGCAAGTGCATAGGCTTTCCCGTGGGCCGTTTTCAATCGGCCCACTAATTCAGAAATCAGCATGTTTCTTGCTTTTGTGAGCTCCTCCTCACTGACCTTTTCGGTTCTGGTTTTATAAATTTCAGCATAGACCGAATTGATGGCTGAATCGACATTTTGCCCGGGCTTCACCGCTACATTCACGAGAAATGCACCACGAATTGCCAACGAATAAGCAAAGGCCCATGTTTCGTTCGCCAATTGTTGATTGTAAACTAACTTTTGATGCAAGCGACTTGAATCCCCATTACCTAATATATAGGAAAGTATTTCCATCGCCGGCAAGTCTTCGTCATTAACAGAGGGTCCTTGAAAGCCCAGCATAAATGTCGTGGACTGCACGTCTTTTTTTAACGTTACACTGCGATGGCCTTGCTGAATCGGTTCATCAATTTTTTTCAATTCAGGTATATCTTGCGGTGGAATATCACCATAATACTTTTCGATAAGGGATTTCGTTCTTCCGATATTAATATCTCCAGCCACAGTCAACACTGAGTTATTTGGAGAGTAGTAGGTTTTGTAGAAGTCTTTAAAATCCTGCAATGTTGCGGCGTTGAGATCTTTCATATATCCAATGACCGGCCAACGGTACTGATTCACCTTAAACATGGAGTTAAAAATTGCTTCCCATAAGGCTCCTGAAACGCTGTTTTCAACTCGCAATCGACGTTCTTCTTTGACGACCTCACGTTCTTTGTTGATTTCATCCATATCAAATTGCAAGTTCACCATTCGATCGCTCTCGATATCCAGTGCCAACTCCAATTTGTCGCTGGGAAGGTTCATATAATAACCCGTATAGTCTCGAGACGTGAATGCGTTATTTGATCCCCCATTGGATTGAATGGCATACTCCAGTTTACCTGCTGGGTACTTTTTGTACCTTTAAACATCAGGTGCTCAAAAAAGTGCGCCAAACCCGTTCGACCGACTTCTTCGTTTCGCGATCCCACCCGATACCACTGATGGACACTCACTGTAGGAACAGAGCTATCTTTGTACAGTAATACTTCCATTCCATTTTAAGTTTATATTTCTCAACATCAAGTTGTATGCTCTTTGTGAACTCCGCCGGAATGGGAGAGGCCAATGCACTGATGCTTAAACCGATAAACGTCAATAGGGTTACAAATCTCATTCAATACACTCCTCAAATGTTGTCTTGGTGCAAATAATTATCGCGCGTAAAGAATGCCTCGTGCAAGTCACGGAGTCAATTTATGGACAGACTCGACAACAGTTGGTTCTATTAGATTTGTATTGAAATTACTGGACTAAGAAATCGGTAAAGTAGATGTTTTTAACCACACCCACATCCAAAAATTGATTAATTCCGGTGACGATTTCATTTTTCAATTGAAGTTTACCTTGAACGCTCTCCAAATCCGAAAAACGCTTATTATTAATGATTTTCATAACAGAGTCTCTTGCCTCAGCTTCCACGCCGATGATTTCTTCGAAACCCTCTTCGTCTAGCATCTCTATACTTAGGTCGATGCGAATCATTCTACGGGGAATTCCATCAAGGTTGGTGGTCAATGAGTCCATAGCAAATAAAACCGGCTCTCCACGAAGTGACTTTTTGAACTCATCCAATTCAGCATTTAGCTCTTCGTCAGTCACAATGGGACTGACGTACCCTAAAGTCTTTGAGTAGACAAAATAGGCCCCACCACCCATAAATGCTAAATTTACTAGCACAAAGATCATTCCTAGGATTTTGCCGATGTTCTTTTTGCTTTTGGGCTTTCATTGTCTTGTTCTTCAGCCATACAAATTCCTCTCATGGGTTCTATCGGTGAAAGTGGATCTGTCCTAAAATGAAATTTGCTCGCCTTTAGGAGTGTTTTAGTCCGAGAACATCCTTATTTTTTGCATTATAATTACGCACATTCTCAGTTTGATACTGGTATCACTCTGAAGGGATTTCAAGAAGTGGCCGATAAGTCTATTGGTGGGTTTTGCTTTCTTGACAGGGGTTTGAAGATTCTCTGTAATAGAAGGACGGGGTTCAGAAATATGATTAAATTTGGTTTAGTTACAGTAGTTTCCATGATGTTAGTTATTTCCGCTTACGGTCAAAATGACCTTTTGGTGGAGTCCGAGACCAATAAAGGTCAAACTGCTGAAACCGACCAATCTGTTCCTACCGAGGAAGCACCACAGAAAGACCCTGTCGCCGTACCACCGCCAAAAGGTAAAGTTCCAAAAGGGCTCGCCCTATTAGGTATGAATAATTACTTTGCCGGCAAAGCTATCGTGCTCGATAAGCAAAGAAGAACTCTCAGTATTTGGCAGGCCGATAAGACAGGCCGCTTGAGCCTCGTTAAGGCTTACCCTTCTGATTACGGCCGTAAACCCGGAGACAAACAAGTCGTCGGTGATTTAAAAACTCCAGAAGGAATTTACTTTTTTGAAGAAACCTACTTTGGCGCTCAACTGGACTTTAACGAATATGGTCAGCGGGCCTTCACTATGGACTACCCAAACTACTTTGACCGTAAAGAGCGCAAAACCGGCTCGGGTATTTGGCTACATGCCATACCACCAACAAAGTCGCTATTGCGGGGTTCACGGGGCTGCATCGTCGTTAGAAACGAGGCCATTGATGAAATCAAACAACATATCAGTTTAAAAAACATGCCCATCGTAGTTTATGACTACGTGGAATACGTGAGCCAAGACACACACTTAGAAGAGCAAAAACAATTCTTGAGTTGGCTTGAAAGCTGGAAAAAATCTTGGATGAGCAAAGATATCGACCAGTACATTTCGTTTTATGACGATTCTTTTAATGCTTTACGCATGAACAAAGAGCAGTGGCGGGAATACAAGCAATCGCTCAACGAAAAATACGAATTCATTAAAGTGGGTATCACTGAACCCATGATCGTCACTCACAAAGATGAAGTGGTGATTCGCTTTATGCAACAATATCGATCTGATCAAAATGGCGATGTGGGCGAGAAAACTCTCTACGTAAAACGCAATGATATGGGTGATTTTAAAATCGTTCATGAAAAGTGGGCTGAGGTTTCAAAGGAAACTCTTGCCGCAAAAGGTCTACCTGGCGACTTCTCTCAAGCCGCCAACTAATCTTGATTATTATTTACTTAGTGTCGGAAGCCCTGCATAGAGCTGGCGCCATTGGTGTGCTCACTGCGCGGTGGCTCGTCACCTAAGTGATCATTGTCTTCGAACTTTAAGTTCTCTGACCTTGGAGTGTCGTCACTTAGATTTGCGATATGTTGATCATATTCTTGCTGTGTAATGATCCCGTTTTTTAGATTCCATTCGAGCATCCGAATATCAAACTTTTTATTTTTTAAACTGTTAGACAGACTCATTATTGCCTCCACAAATGAACAATTCGATGGATGGGTGTACCACTGTTTTTTTCGGGAGTCAGTTCCAATAACGCGGTCCGCCATCGGAATCGGCCTCATTATCCACAACCAGGCGAAGTTTTCTGCGCCCAGGCTTGCGGCCGCCGCCCTTTTTGCCACCTCCGCCCGATCGACGGATCTTCGACCAAACCACCAAGTACACATACCCAACTATCAGGCCACCCAAATGGCAGAGGTTCGCCACACCGGAGGTCAGGCCATTATTCATCAGGTTGAAGAGCTCGATAAGCCCCAAAAGCATTACAAAGTACCGCGCCTTGATTGGAAAAAGCGCCATAAAGTAGATCACCCGCTCTCCAAAAATAATCCCATAGGCCAACAGTAGCCCGTAAATGGCCCCAGAAGCCCCGATGACCGGCACTCCCATGGGGAGAGCGTTGCCAGAAAATAAATAATAAATGGTAACACCGATGACATAAATGATGGCCGCTCCAAATCCAGTGGCCAGGTAATATTTTAAAAGGATTTGCCGCCCCAGTGGGACTCAAGCTCTCCCCCTGCCCACCAGAGCACGAACATATTAAATAGAATATGAAAGATGTTGGTGGAGTGAAGAAACATATATGTGGCGGGCTGCCACAGCCAAAAATCTGTGATGAGTCGATGCGGAACCAATGCAAAATAGGTCGAAACCCAATTTTGACCCAACAGGCTCTGAAGAACGACAACTCCAACAACCCAAATCGCCACATTGACGATCATGAGTCTTTTTACAAAGAATGTGAGCGGCATTGCCATTTGAAATTGTGGGCCTTGTTGCATTATTTTTTGCTTCCTGCTGGTTGACTGAGCTCTAGAGCACTCCACCCGTCGACTTAGGATGAACAAAAGCCACCATACAATTGTGAGCCCCCTCGTTTCGGCTCGTCGTTAATCATTTTATACCCTTTTGATTTTAATTGATCGATGCACGTCTGTACATCCCCAACTCTCAAACAAACATGATGAATACCCGTGCCGCGCTTTTGGATGAACTTAGCGACTGGACCATCCTCAGATAGGGACTCCAAAAGTTCAATTCGACAACTATTTGCCAACTCAATCATACCGACTTTTACTTTTTCACTTTCCACAACCTCTGTGGATAACTTGGTAAAACCCAGTGCTTGGTAAAACTGAAACCCCTCTTCAAGGGTATTAACAGCTACGCCGATGTGGTCTAATGCAAATTCAATAGGTAAGTTTTCTAGCTCGACCATGTGTCACCTTCAATGCAAGACCGACGGAAGCATGTAAAGAGGAAGTCCTACCAAGTCGGCATGAATGGCAGATTTCACTAATGAAGAAACCTTATTTTCATAACGGACTTCGCTGAGTACTTCCCAAAAATCGGGACGCGGTTTTGGTGGAATATACATCTCAGGATCTTCTCCTAAACCCGAAAGGGTCCCCACCAAGCGCCGGGCATCTTCAAATGTCCCCAATTGATCGGCAAATTTGTATTGAACTGCAGTCTCCCTGTAAACACTCTCCCGTCAGAAAAGGCTTCCACCTTGTCCATAGGGAGTTTTCGTCCTTCGGATACCGCGGTTTTAAATTGGTGATGGACCTCACCAATCATTTCGCGAAATAGGTTTTTCTCCGCTTCCGTCATAGCTCTGTAGTCGGCACCGGCATCTTTATATGGGCCGGTTGTAATTGCGTATCTTTCAATTTTGGCCCAAGAGTAGAGCTTCTCAAGGTTTGCAAAATTCATTATGACACCAATGGACCCCACCATGGTTCCAGGGTTCACCACAATCTTGTCGGCGGCCACAGCAGCATAGTAAGCCCCACTAGCCATCAACCCACTGCTCGTGACAACAACAGGTTTTTGCAATTCATCTCGGACCCGTTTGAGCTCTGTGTAAATCTCTTGGCTAGGGCCAACAACCCCACCGGGAGAATTGATTTCCACCAACACACCTTTAACCTGTTCTTTATCTCTATACTTAATCAAATCTTTTAAAAACTGATCTTCGCCAAGAATAATTCCGTTAAGTTTTAAATGTAGAATCGAGTTCTTACTTAATTTTTCCTGTTCTTTCATAAATTGCGAAGCACCAAAAACAGATAATATAAATCCAATAAAAGTGATCGCTCCCAACAAAACGAAGAAATTTTTAATCCATCTAGACATTTTCCATCTCCATTCTCAATGGCATTCATGATAACAATAATTAATTTAAGATCTAAATGGTTTTTAAAAGTACCGCGGGTGATTATTTTCGACCGAGGGATCTAGACCATTGATCTAAACCAAAAGACAAGGTCAAAAAAAAGGCCCGCTCGTAAGCAGGCCTTTAAACTTCTCAATATTATATCTAGAGGATTAACCCTCGTCAGTTGCTGACTCAGTTCCACCTGATTTAAGTTGGTCACCAAATAAGTCACCAAGGCTTGTCTTAGAAGTGGACTTCGCCTTTTTGACGTAATCAGCAACATCGGCTTTTTGCTCTCTGAGGCTCACAAGTTTAGCACTGAGGCCAATTTTACGAGAGTCTTTATCGATTGTGATCACTTCAGCTTTGATAGAGTCACCGACTTGAACGACCTCTTCTGGTTTTTCAATACGCTTCGTCGTCAATTCTGAAATGTGGATCAAACCTTCAATGTGCTCGTTCAATTCAACAAACACTCCGAAGTCCGCCGTTTTAACAACCTTAACATCGTGTTGCGTTCCAATTGCATAGGCCTCTTCAACAGCATCCCAAGGATCTTTTTCGAGTTGTTTAACACCTAAGCTAAAACGCTCGTTTTCGATGTCAACACCAAGAACAACTGCACGTAACTTGTCACCTTTTTGGTAGATTTCAGATGGATGGTTAATTCGCTTTGTCCAAGAAATATCAGAAATGTGAACGAGTCCATCAATACCGTCTTCGATTCCAACGAACACACCAAAATCAGTGACTGACTTCACTTCGCCTTCGATGATTGTTCCAGGAGAGTAAGTGTTCTTCAACTCTACCCATGGGTTCTCTTCGAGTTGCTTCATGCCGAGAGAAATTCTTCTGTTTTCAGTGTCCACTTCGAGAACAACAACATTAACGTTATCGCCCACGTTCACCATTTGTGAAGGATGCTTGATTCGCTTTGTCCAACTCATTTCTGAGACATGGATAAGACCTTCAATACCTTCACCCAATTCGATGAATGCACCGTAGTCAGCAAGGCTCACAACTTGGCCAGAGAGTTTTTTACCAATTGGGTAATCGGCTGTCACTTGGCTCCAAGGATCATCCGTCAACTGTTTCAAACCTAAGCTGACTCTCTCTTTTTGATCGTCAAACTTAAGAACTTTCACGTCGATTTCGTCACCCACATTTAAGATTTCTGAAGGATGCTTTACGCGGCCCCAGCTCATATCTGTAATGTGTAACAGTCCATCCATTCCACCAAGATCAATAAACGCACCGTAATCAGTGATGTTTTTAACGATACCTTTAACTTCTGATCCCTCTTTCATTGTGTCCATAGTTTGAGATCTGAGATTTTCTCTCTCTTCCTCAAGCAGAACACGACGAGATAGAACAATGTTTCCACGCTTCTTGTTAAATTTAATAACTTTAAATTTATATTTTTTGCCGATGAAGTTGTCCATGTTGCGAACTGGGCGAAGATCAATTTGTGATCCCGGCAAGAAAGCTTTTACGCCGATGTCAACGCTGAGACCGCCCTTAACTTTTGAAATGATTGTTCCTTCAATGACTTCTTCGTTTTCAGCCGCTTGTGAAATATCATTCCATGCACGGAGCATATCCGCTTTGTCTTTAGACAAAACGACCATGCCATTATGATCTTCAATTTTATCGATATAAACTTCAACATCAGTCCCAATAGGGATTTGAGTTTCTCCATCAACGAGTCGAAATTCAGACTTTGGAATCAAACCTTCTGATTTATAAGCGATGTCGACAAGGACGTGATCATCAAGTACTGAAACCACTTTACCTTTTACAACATCACCTACTTTAAAATCTCGGTCTCTTAATGAATCTTCATAGAGATCTGCGAAGGATCCACCTGAGGCCTCCGAAGCACCTGGATTTTCAGGGATTTCTTTATCCAGTTCATCTAGCTGGGCGAGTACCTTTTCTCGAGCCACCTGTGCTTTGGATTTATGTTTGTTTGATTGTTCTGTATTCATCTTCCTCCTTTTGAATGTGGACCCAAACAAGTCCCATCCGATTTAACGCCTCTCGGCTTATTTCTCTACCCGATTTGGTTGATCAGGATTTTTTTTGAGTTGAGCTCACGTTTATAGGTCGGGGACCCTGCGAAATCAAGTAAATGCCTTAATTTCATTGCGAATTTTGGACCAAATCCAGTTGTTTTGGGAGCCTCTATTCAGTAATCTGTCGCGACCAAATAAAAAATGAAGGGGTGATTATGATCGACACAGTAAAAAGCCTTGGAAATCAGGCATTTAGCAAGTTTCCGGACCGTTACAAAGATACGGCTCTGCTGCAATTATTTAGCTTTGCCAAAATCCCATTGCTGTTTGCATTGCGCCCTCGAGTGGTGGAAATGACGCCAGAACGCTGTCAAATCAAGATTCCGCTGACAAGAATGAGCAAAAATCACCTGGGATGTATGTATTTTGCTGCCCTAGCGGCTGGTGCCGATACCGCCGGCGGTTTAGCGGCCATGCGAGAAATTCAAGAATCCGGGGAAAAGGTCTCATTGATTTTTAAAGATTTTCACGCTGAGTTTTTAAAACGGGCCGAAGCCGATGTGGTATTCACATGTGATGAAGTAGCGAAAGTTCGCGAACTGGTGCAAAAAACGATTGAGACTAAAGAGCGCGAAAACCTCACGTTTAATGTGACTGCTGCCTGCCCTTCGATTAGCAATGAAGACGTGGCGAAGTTTCAGCTGACACTTTCGTTGAAGTGCCGCAGTTGAGTTCATAAGATTTTTATTGATAGTCTGCGCACAAAAAACCCCGCACTTGCGAGCGGGGCCCTGTTGATTCTTGGAGGATAACAGGATTCAAAAACTAAGGGTTCATTGCATAGGGCGGGCCGTTGGCTGGGATGCGATACTTTACATTGATGATTGTGTTTTCAGGCGGCTTCTCTTCAAAGACAAGTACATTGTTTCGTAGCGACCAGGCAATGTCAGCGTGAGGCACAAGCTCCACTTCGAGGCTGCCGGCAATCGGTTCATGCATTAGCTCAAACTCTTGGTGTAATAAAACTTTTTTTACGTTTTCGCCAATTTTGCGCATGGACTCGCCGTAGTCGGTATCACAAATACTTCCGGTTATACCACCCGTCAGTTCTGCAAGGTGTGCCACGAAGGTTCCGTAGTAGGAAACATCTTTGCGGCGATTTTGTCGAAGGCAATCCCTGTCACCGGGCTCAACAATAATTCCATAGCCGGAAACTTTCTTCTTTCCATCCCATGCATTGCTGACGGCGCTGACCACCTCTTCCGGTGGCGTTGCCAATTTGGAGCGACCGTTACTGCGTTCATCTTCGTCGGAAACAACAACAACTGCCAAGTCAGCACCATCTCTAAAAAATCCTGCATTGGCGTTATTGCGTTCGCCAATTGCTTTTACGATAGATTTGATAGGCTCTTCGTTTCGAGTCACACAGCCAATTCGTCCTGACTTTTTTCGCGATGGGGACGACCATTGAGAAGAGCCGTCACCATGGCATTGTTTTAACTGGTCCCGCTCTACAGATTTTGCAAAAATACCAGCAGGGTCACTCATTTGCGGAGTCAGAATTTTGCCATCAGCACCATCAAGAAAATCGATTTTCCCATGACGGCCAGGCTCATCTGTATCGGAGTAACTATCCACTGTTGTGAAAGCTAGCTGCCAGTCCACATCATGTAAGTCGGCAATGAAGCTGTTAAATCGCTTGGCCAATCGCTTTTGATTTTCACGCATCGAAAGTGAGTTATCGATGACAAAAAGAATATCGACCTTGCCCTCTTTCGCTTCTTGTTCAAACGATTCTGTATACTCTGTGTAGTCTTCGCTCGGCGGTTCTGACGGCGGCTCCACTGGCGGTGTTGGTGGCGTCACTGGAGGCTCGGTCGGCGGCTCCACTGGCGGTGTTGGTGGCGTCACCGGCGGTTCTGACGGAGGCTCCACTGGCGGCGTTGGTGGCGTCACTGGAGGCTCGGTCGGAGGCTCCACTGGAGGTGTTGGAGGTACAACCGGTGGCGTTGGATCTTCTCCTGGAGGTTGATCCACAGGCGGTGTATCTTCAATAGGTGGAGGGTCTTCGTCACTCACTAGTTTAGTACCTGGAGCTTCCCCTTTGGAAAATTTAATTTTATCGTCACACCCTATGGCAAGACCAATGGCCATAAAAAGTATTAGGTGTAGTATCGAGAGTTTCATTTTTTCCCCTTTAAACATTTGGTCCACACACTTACTCTTTTACAGAGCAATCAATGGACCATTTTCGCGAAGAGAATCCTGCGTGTTACCCCATTAAAAAGACTCACAAATTTCAGATTTAGGTGAATATTTAAAATAAATAATTTTGATCAAACCATTGAACTGATAAGGGAGTTGTCAATTTTTCGGTGTTTACTAAGGCTCAGTTCGGTTCACATTGGTCCACTAAACACCCTAAACGACTATCATTTCTTCACTTTTAAGAAACTTCCTTTGTCATCATCAAAACCTAGGTCTATAGTTGCGCAAAGTAGGTTCAAAAAAAACGTTGAGCTTCTTCACAGGACTAAAGGTCGCTTTATAGAAGTTGAAATTAAGAGGATTAGAAGATGAAAGTAGGAATCGTTGGCTGGAGAGGAATGGTAGGACAAGTTCTTCTTGACCGGATGACATCAGAGAAGGACTTCGAAAAGCACACCTTTACACTTTTTTCCACGTCCCAAGCCGGGCAAAAATCGCCAGAAATTTTTAACTCTACTTTTGTTCTACAAGATGCAAAAACATTGATGCCCTTAGAGAGCAAGACGTGATTGTCACTTGCCAGGGTGGGGATTACTCAAAAGAAATACATAAACCTCTTCGAGCTTCAGGCTGGAAGGGCTATTGGGTGGATGCCGCCTCGGCTCTTCGTATGGAGGACTCTTCGACACTTATTTTGGACCCCATAAATAAAAACGTTATTGATAATGCTCTTAACGCTGGGACTAAAGATTTCATTGGGGCTAATTGTACAGTGAGCCTATTACTCATGGCCATTGGCGGTCTTCTAAAAGAAGATCTTGTCGAGTGGGTTTCGACGATGACTTATCAAGCCGCCAGTGGTGCTGGAGCTCGTCATATGAAGGAGCTCGTAGAGCAGTGGCAATTTTTATCGGGCTTTGCAAGTGATGAGCTCAATAAAAACGACCTCTCCATTTTAGATTTAGATCAAAAAGTGATGAATGGTTATGAACAAACTAATTTCCCGAAAGAAAATTTTGGATTTCCACTCGCTGGTAATTTATTGCCTTGGATTGATTCTGCAAAAGAACAGGGTGAAACCCGTGAGGAGTGGAAAGCGCAAGTTGAGGCCAATAAAATTTTGGGGCGCACCTCGCAAAACCAAGTGTACATCGATGGCACCTGCGTACGAATTGGCAGCTTAAGATGCCACAGCCAAGGTGCCATTTTAAAACTTAAAAAATCAGTCGATCTTCAATCCATTCATTCTTTAATAGCAGAAACCTCTTCATGGACCGAGATTGTTGAAAACGACAAACAAAACACCTGCGCAAAACTCACCCCTGTTTACGCCTCAGGGACCTTAAAAATCCCCGTGGGTCGAATTCGTAAAGCGAAAATGGGTGAAGATTATCTCAACCTATTCACTGTCGGTGATCAATTGCTTTGGGGTGCGGCTGAACCGCTAAGACGATTTATCAATTTACTTTAATTCTTAAAGTGCAGCCTTAACCAGTTCTTCAACTTTCGCCACTACTTGATCCAGGTTGAGCTCACTGGTGTCGATAACATGGGCTCCTTCGGGCACTTGCATAGGGGCTGCCTTGCGACTTGCATCTTGTTGGTCCCGAACTTTTTGTGCGTGGATCATGGCCTGTACATCACTGCCTTGCTCTTCAGCCCGTCGTTGTGCACGAGATTCACTGCGAGCGGTGAGGTAAACTTTGACCTTTGCTTTTGGAAATACCACACTTCCACAATCGCGACCTTCAGCAACTAAACCATAATTCTCACTAGCCAACACACGCTGCGCTTCAAGAAGAGCTTGCCGAACCTTTGGATATCCACTGACTTTACTGGCAATATTACCGACTTCTTCTAAAAAAATATCTGAAGAAACATCTTTGCCTTCGTAGATGAACAGCGTTTTTTCATCGCTCATTTTTACTTGCCAATTGTCTTTATGGATCAAGTCCACCAAAGCTTGCTCATCATTGACGTCCACTTGAGTTTCGCGCGCTATATACCCGAGGCCCCGATAAAAGGCCCCTGTGGAAACCCACTTCCAACCTAATTTTTTGGCAAGCTCTCGGCTTACAGATGTTTTGCCAGACGCGGCTGGCCCATCAATCGTTACCACGCGCAACTCCACGTTTTTCCCCTAGGTATTAACTGGTAACACACTAATCCAAAGCATATGGTCGATCAATGCTGATGCAATACAAAAAATCACATATGCTTAAAATAATATCAGAAGAATCTTCAAGAGCTCTAGAGAACCCGCTTTAGAGCCTCAATAGCCGCCTCATTCTCGGGCATTAGCCCCACACTCATCCGCAAATGATTGGGCAACCCGTATCCAGCTACTGGCCGAACAATCACGCCCAACTGCAACAGCTTTTCAAAGATTGGTTGAGCAGGTTGCTGACAGTCAAATAAAACAAAGTTGGTCTGTGAAGGGATATATTCCACACCCATCTCACCCAGCTTTTCATAAAAAAAGTCCAGTCCCTGCCAGTTGACCTGTTGCGCTTTTTTTACGTATTCGGTGTCCCCTAATATAGCGATTGCCGCTTCTTGAGCCAGTGAGTTCACATTAAACGGATTGCGAACGCGATTGACGTAATCAATGGTGTTTTCATCGGCAATCAGTGTCCCAACACGCAACCCTGCCAGACCAAAAATTTTACTGAAGGTTCGCATCACAACAACGTTTTGGTACTGCGCAAACAGATCCATGGAGTTGGCATAATCATCGGCACGGACATACTCGTTATAAGCTTCATCAATGACGATCTTTACTTCCGTCTCTGAACGCATTTTTTCAAGAAACTCCACCAGCTCGTTTTCGCCCACATAGGTCCCGGTGGGATTATTTGGATTGGGCAAAAATATTAAACGCGGTTTTTCTATTTTATAGAGAGAGTACATTTGTTTTAAATCTATAGAAAGATCCGCCTTCAAAGAGGACTCAATGGTATACACCCCTGTCGCCTGAGCACAAATTTTATAGGCAATAAAAGCTGCCTTTGAAGTTAAAATTTTGTCACCCGGCGTACAGTAAACCCTGATAGGGAGTGGTCGATCAACTCATTAGAACCATTGCCAAAAGTCAAAAATTTCGCGTCCGCGAAAGTGATTCGAAAAGGCCTGTTTTGGGTTATAAAACGAGGCATCTGGGTAGCGATGAATATTTTGTGCCGCCACCTCATGGCCCTTAGCACCTTTGGGCTTACACCAATGGGTGATTCGTTGCTGGCCAATTTGTACACTTGATCGGAGCCATACTCTCTTCGGGTTTCTTCAATGGGTTTACCCGGCTGGTAAGGTTTGAGCTCCAGAATATGATTAGCGACCTGCATGACGACTCCCTAAATAAAGGAACACAATACCGGCCCCCGGCCTATTTTTGCAACTGCAACTCTTTTGATCGACTGTGTCGCCAAACTTTAATCTTCAACTCTATGTGGTTTTATCTAATATATTCAAAGATTCATTCACCCTGGAGGCCCAGAATGGCATTTGTTCTTGCTCTACTTTCCTGTTTATAATGAGTTGCAGCACAACTCCTAAGCAAACCAAAATACCGGGAGCAACAAAGCCCGCTCATAAATTGGCTCAACCAGAAGCTGAGTTGAGGTATCAACAAGTTCGAAATGTTCATTATGATCAAAAGTTTTCCCTCACTAAAGGGGATACCTACAGCGGAACAACCACAATAAAATTTGATTTCACAACCGTTGGTCAACAGTTACGTGTTGATTTTTACGAAGGCAAAATTCAAGAATTGAAACTCAACGGCGGCCCAGTGACCTATAAATACGATGGAGTTGGCATATATATACCTGTCGACCAATTCGCTCCAGGCCCTCAATCTCTAGAGATTCAGTTCGAAAAGAATTATTCAAAAACCGGTGCGGGACTTTATCGGTTCGAAGACCCCGAAGACAATCGCATTTACGTGTATACCGATTTACAGCCTTTTGATGCCAATCAGGTGTTTCCTTGTTTTGACCAACCTGATCTTAAAGCCACTTATCAAATGAGTGTTTCGGCACCGGGGACTGGAAAGTTATAACGTACGCACATCATGCAAAACTTAAAAACAGAAACAAACCCTTTCCACAAAGAACTTGGGAGTTTCCTAAGAGCGCAAAATTTAGCACCTATATTTGGTCACTGCATGCTGGCCCATATTATAAGTGGACTGATCGGGCTGGATCTATAGATTTAGGCCTCTATGCACGCATGTCATTGGCCAAACATGTTAAGCCAGATCAATGGTTTTACTGATACCAAGGCTGGCTTTAAGTTCTTTCAAGAATATTTCGATTACCCTTATCCATACGGTAACAAATACGATCAAATTATTGTTCCTGATTTTAATGCCGGTGCGATGGAAAATGTCGCGGCTGTCACCTTTTCTGAACGGTTTGTCCGAGATGGGGCCCAAGTCCGAATCCTCTCGCCGGTCTCTTAAAAATGTGATTTTACATGAAATGGCTCATATGTGGTTTGGAAATTTAGTTACGATGAAGTGGTGGGACAATCTTTGGTTGAATGAAAGCTTCGCCACCTACATGGCAGCACTCGCCGCTGCTGAAACAACTAATGATAACCAATACTGGCGTGATTTTGATGCTAACACAAAACGCCGCACTTACATTTCAGATCAACTAAAAACGACTCACCCAATAGCAGCCAACATTACGGATACAGAAGTTGCAAATATTTACTTTGATAATATTACTTATGGCAAAGGGGGCCTCGTTTCTTAAGTTGCTCAATTTTTATTTAGGCCAAGAGGGCTTTCGAGATTCTATGCGGATCTATTTTAAAACCTACGCTGAGCGAAGTACGACACTTTCTGATTTCGTAAACACTCTTTCGCAAAATACTGACCAGACCCTTGCCCCCTGGTTTTCTACCTGGTTACAGAAACCTCTGGCGTCAATACGATTCAAGCTCGTTGGTCCTGTACGATGGACAACAAATTAGATACAGCCATACTTAATGCAGCAGCACCTTCTGGTTATCCAACTTTGAGAAGGCAAAAAACACGAATCGCTTTTATACAAACTCTGTGGCGAAGGATTGAGTTTAAGTTCAACTGAAGATGTGGTCATAGATGGCAGAAAAACTGAAATAACATCCTTGATGGGCAAACCACCCCTTCGTTTACCCAAACTATAGAATGGGCCTACACGAAGGTTTCTTTAGACGAAAAAGTTTGAAAACTGCAATGAATGGTTTGCAGCAGTTTTCTGATGTAAGAATCCGCGAACATCTTGCTTTAACTCTATAGGAAATGGTTCGCACAGGGGACTTATCGGCTGACGACTTTTCTCGCCTGGCACTGAAACAAGCTCGTACAGAGCAAGACCCGGAAGTTTTGGGCAACTTGCTTCGCAGTTTGCACGGTGACTATTCATTGAGCGAATCTGTAGCCTTGTATTTCCCAAAAAACAGTGTCGCGAAAAAAAAGCTTATAATGATTTTGTTGTCAGTTTGGAAAAAATCATTTGGGAGCGCCTCAACACAGCACACCAGCTAAAAGCGAATTGCAGAGAAAATTATTTGATTCGCTAGTTTCTAGTGCAGAGACCACTTTTGGCCTGCAAAAGTCAACGCTTTGATCTTACGTCCTTCAGTTATCAATGGGCTTAAACTTTCACAAGATCAACGGTGGCAGGCATCAATAAATTGTGCGAAAATGACTTCACGACAATCCAATGGCGCTGGCGCAAAAAGAACTCCTCACCGATAAATCTCATCAGGGAAAACTAAGCCAATTAGCTTGTAAGCTTCGATGCCAAATAAAGAAGTGAAAGAACAGCTTTATTCACAAATTTTTGATCCCAACAACAGTGAATCTACGCTAAAGAAAAAAATCATTTTGTGGAACCTGTATAAGAGAACTCAATCCGATCTGCGAGCGCAACTTTCACAAAATTATATCAAAGATGTAAATACTCACGTGTCGGATTTAGATATTATGTTGGCGGGACGACTGGGCTCTCTCGCCCCTGACGCCTGTTTGAAAAACTCTCGCAATGAATTGAGTCAATTGCTTCGAAACAACAAAAACTTGCCGCCTTGGTTGCGAAAAAATTTAGTGGAAAGCATTCAAAAGGGTGAGATTTGCGAAACCGTTCGATCGGATCTTAGTGAGAAAATCAGTCAAACCAGCTCACAGTAACTGAGCACCAATTCCCTTTATAGCCATCTTGATTTCGTCAAGATGGCTTTTCCCTTTACACTCGATCAAGAATTCCATCGTAGCTTGCTTAGGTCGAAGGTTTTCTCCGAGTCGATCATGATGCACTTCTAAAACATTGGCTTGATGATGGGCCAACACGTGAGTCAAGGCATGCAACTGCCCGGGTCGATCTGAAACGAGCACTTTGATTCGAGAGAGACGACCTAGCTTAATCATTCCTCGCTCAATGATTTGTGTGAGAAGCTTTAAGTCCACATTGCCACCACTTAAAAACAAACAGGTTTTTTGACCGAAATCCCAATCCGATTTGATGGCACCCGCAAGAACTGCCGCGGAACAGCCTTCGACAACAGATTTTGTCCGCTCCATCATCCAAACCATAGCTTCACAGATCTCATCATCGGTGACTGTAATAATATCATCGACCAGTTTTTTAATATAATTATCGCAAACAAAGGCATTGGCCTTTTTTACAGCGATCCCATCGGCAATAGTATCTCCAGAAATATACGGGTACTTTTCAGGTGTATTTTTAAATAGGCCTAACATATTAGGCGCCTGGGCTGAAACTACACCATAAATTTTGATCTTTGGGTTGACGTGTTTTAAAACGGTCGCAAGCCCGCTGATGAGGCCACCACCACCTATGGCCACCACAATAGAATCTAAATCATCAATTTGATCCATAATTTCAAGTGCTGCTGTCCCCTGACCTGCGATCACATGAGGGTCGTTAAAGGCATGAACGAACGTGTATCCGTATTCAGCCTCCAACTGACGGGCGTATTCGTAGGCATCATCGTAAACCTCTCCGTGAAAAATCACTTCGGCACCGTAATGTTCTGTAGCTTTGGCTTTTATCAAGGGGCTAAATTTGGGCATTACAATTTTGGCAGGCACTCCAACACGATGGGAAGAGTAGGCCACACCTTGTGCGTGATTGCCCGCCGAGCTGGCAACAATTCCTTTTTTTTGCTCGCTCTCACTGAGGTTGCCGATTTTATTGAGGGCGCCTCGTACCTTAAAACTTCCGGTTTTTTGGTCGTTTTCGTGTTTAAAAAAAACATCGCAACCAAGGAGTTGGCTGGTGTTTCCAGAGTAGGAAACCTGAGTGCGAATAACATGTTCTTTTATTAACTTTTGCGCGGCGACCACATCGTCAAACGTGATCACCTTATCTTTGTTTGATTCAGACATGTCTCATCTAAAAGTTTTCCCAGTAAGCGGTCAAGCCATATATAGGTGCGTATTCATTTTGCAGTCGAGGAGGACGTAACGTGTGCTCACTTAAAATGGCCGTAAACCGATCATTGAAATAATAGAATTTGCCAATTGGTTTCGAACAGCTTTCGCATCTATCAACACGATCACCTTCTTTTTCAGTTGTATGACCGCAATGATGACACCGGCTAAAGTGAACCGAAAAATGCCTCATCCCAAACTCCTTTGAAAGGGTTTAGAGTGCGACCCACAGATTTTAAGCCCTAAGTTCTTTCAGAATATCAGTAATCAATCCAATCACCAAACTTTACTAGTTGCGTAAATTCCTGATTTGACTCAAGAAATTGTATAATGACTTTACGCATTATTGGGTTTCATAAGTAAGTTCAGTCACTTCAACCAAATTTTAAAAATCACACTCACCTCACTTGAAAATCTAACTGCTGCCTTATTGTTGCGTAAAAAGGTGCGTAAAAAGGTGCGGACCGACTTTTGGGACTCATTGCATCCAAAACAGACGCCTGGCACCTTAGAATTTGATGGACCACGGTTCGCGCTGATGTTGGCCGTCATCAACGAAGAAGAAGAATTTGTTCAAAGTATTAGAGTACCAAAAGTTGGCAGGTGCGCCCTCATTGGCACCGAAATTAAAATCTCGAATGAGAATGGTTCCTTCGGTTGTTCCGTCGGATTTGTACAACTCTCGACCCGTTGTTTCTGTAGCGGCTGAAAAATAAATTTCATTATTTATGACAATCAACTCTGAAAGGTAGGCGGTATTCATTTCAAATACTTTTTCAGTACCACCTGGCGTGGCGTCCGTTCGCCATAATTCCAATTGGCCACTAGAAGTCGCAAAGAAATACAGATAACCATTGAGCTCTACTGCTGTATCAAGTTGCGCATTCGAGAAGTTTGATCCAGGATTTATGTCCTTCAATAACATCGTTCCGCCAGCAGTTCCGTCACTCACCCATGGCTCATCCCCATTGACCCCATCGTTAGCAAGAAAAAGCAGCAAACTGTTAAAAGCTTTGAACCTAGGAAAAGATACGGCACTTGAACTAGAGCCCGGCCGAATATCCTTCACCATTTGTGTTCCAATAGAAGTTCCATCACTCACCCAAAGCTCTTCTCCATTAGTCCCATCCGTCGCCGTG
Organism: Bdellovibrionales bacterium; assembly: GCA_041391465.1. Lineage (GTDB taxonomy): Bacteria > Bdellovibrionota > Bdellovibrionia > Bdellovibrionales > UBA1609 > UBA1609. The sequence goes on along the minus strand of JAWKNX010000005.1, from coordinate 89,649 downwards.
AAAAACAATTGGGAGCCGACAGCCGTGAGTGATTTTGGCAAACTATGGCTTCCAGCACCACCTGTGACAATATTTTTAAAAAGTGCTGTACCACCCGTTGTGCCGTCACTTCGCCAGAGCTCAATCCCATTTACGCTATCGTTGGCGCTAAAGTAAAGATACCCAGCAAAAACTGCAAAGTGACCAATGTCACTACCTTGAGTGCCAGGGTAAATTTCTTTGACCTCAACCGTTCCTCCAGTGGTTCCGTCTGTGGCCCAGAGTTCAAAGTTACTTCCGGTATCGCGCCCGGCAAAAAATAATTGACCTGCAAATTCAATAAAGTGTACATCATTCCTCACAACTTCGAAGGATTCTCAATTCCATTCTTATCGGAAAAACCTCGACTTAGGTGGGGTGAAATGCCTAATTTAATTTGGCTATTTTAAAAAAATTCTCATCTTGTTACATTGTCTTTAATCCGCGGGTGCGGACTCACTTTTGGATCTTAGTGCTATGTAAAAAAAGCTAAATTCACATTTAGGTTTGAATCAAAATGATTCGATTAGGAGCCAAAAGATCGCAGATTTAAACGGAACCTGGAAAATAAATCGTGATGGTATTATCATGATACATAGAGAATTGTTTTATTATGAAAGTTAGTCGCAGAAGTTTTTTAAAATCTTTATGTTCGGGTGCCTCAAAACTTTTAGGTGCCTCCACTGCAGTTTATGCCGTAGGCCAAGTGACCTCAGAAAAACACGGCTCAATGGTCGCCGGAGCCAAATGTGCTTGTTGGTGTACCCCAGGCGGCTACCAAGGCATTTACAGTACATTTGATCCTGTTCCTGGCAATGCAGCTCAGTGTGCTATTGACTGTTCAGAGAGTTTTGGCGGCAGTAGTAACTGCAACTAACGCCAGCACAAAAGGTGCGGACCGACTTTTGGGACTCGCCGCATCCAAAATAGACGCCTGGCACTTAACAGTTTTTATAAATATCGAAAAAAGATTGAGGTTTGAGAGAGGCACCGCCGACTAGAAATCCGTCGATATTGGGTTGCACGCTCAGCTCCTTTGAGTTTTCAGGTTTAACACTTCCCCCATACAAAATAGGAAAGTCTGTTCCACTCGTTCCAGAAAGCTTTTTAAGTTCTGTGCGAAGAGCGGCATGTGCCTCTTCTGCCATTTCAGGCGTAGCCACTTCGCCCGTGCCTATCGCCCAAACAGGCTCATAAGCAAAAGCCAGTTGGCCGCTTAAATCAGCTTCCTTCAATCCAGCACGCAATTGATTTGTGATAACTTCTATGGTTTGACCCGCTTTTCTTTGCTCTAAGGTTTCACCCACACACAACATCGGAATAATTTGGTGGTTTTGCAGCAGCGCCACTTTTTTTGCCATCCAATCATCCGTTTCACCAAAGATTTGCCGGCGTTCACTATGACCCACCAAACAGTAAGAAGCCCCCAGCTCTCTTAAAACAGCCGCTGAGTTTTCACCGGTAAAAGCTCCCTCATCTTCAAAGAAGACATTCTGACCACCCCAACCTAACTCGGTTTCCGCCAGTGATTTCGCTACGGCTCCCAATGTCAGTGCTGGTAGAAATAAAATAAATTGATTTAACTTATTCTCAGGAACAATTTCTTTAAATTCATACAGAAACTCTAATGCCTCTTTGGGCCCTTTATTGAGTTTCCAATTACCCGCTACAAATTGAACGGACATACTACCCCCCTTTTATGGCCGAATCATATGTTCTCTAAATTTATCTTGAAGCGCTAATAGCCCTGGCATTGCAATGCCTTGTAGATACTCTAAACTCGCACCCCCACCAGTGGAAATATGAGTAAAGTCGTCGGCAAAACCCGACTGTCTTGCTGCAGAGGCAGAGTCGCCACCACCAACAATACTAGTGGCATTGGAATGAGCAATAGCTTCAGCAACGGCAAAAGTACCTTTGTTAAACAACGGATTTTCAAATACGCCCATGGGGCCATTCCAAAATACAGTTTTTGCTTTACCTATGGCCTCCGCATACAAGGATCTGGTTTTTGGCCCAATATCCAAACCCATATATCCATCTTCGATGCTTTGGTCTTTGGTGATTTTCACTTCACCCTCGGTAGCATCAAAGCGGGGCGCTACAATATGGTCCACCGGGAGCAGTAGTTGCTTATTTCGAGCATCCATACCACCAATTAATTTTCGAGCAAATTGCAATTGATCTTTTTCCACCAAAGAGTTGCCGACATTCAAACCCTTAGCCTTAATAAAGGTATAGGCCATGGCACCACCTATAATAAAACCATCCACCTTATTCATTAAATCTTTAATGATGGTGATTTTATCGCTGACTTTTGCCCCACCTAAAATCGCAATATAAGGAGACTCCGCCCCTTTCAAAATGAGATTGAGATTTTCGATTTCCTTTTTAATTAAAAAACCCATAGCCTTTGATTTAATCACCGCCGGTAATCCTACAATGCTCGAGTGAGCTCGATGACTCGCACCAAACGCATCATTAATATAAACATCTGCATATTTTGAAACGGCGTCTACCAGCCCCTTTTCATTTTTAGTTTCACCAGCAAAAAATCTTAAATTTTCAAGAAGTAAAATCTGGTTAGGACGAAGGGTTTTCAAAAGAGCCTGAGGGGCGTCACTCAAAGGATCTTCGATTAAAATGACTTCACAATCTAAGAGTTGCTGCAAGCGATTGGCGACCGGCTCGAGACTCAACTTTTTTCGATCCTCTTCCGTTTTAGGACGACCGAAATGTGATCCTAAAACGACTTTAGCCCCCTGATCCATGCAATAACGAATGGTTTGCAGGGCCGCTCGGATACGAGAGTCATCGGTAATTTCGCCATCAACGATAGGGACATTGAAATCGACCCGAATAAAAACTTGTTTCCCTTTTAACGACAAATCCTCAATAAAAGGGATGTCTCGCAACTCCGTTGCCATATATTAAAGTCCTTTTTCGTTAATGAATTTTACCAAATCAACCATACGATGAGAGAATCCTACCTCATTGTCGTACCAAGAGATCACTTTCGCCATCTTATCCCCCATCACCATCGTGTTGGAGAGATCTGCAATACTAGAATGAGGGTTTCCGTTAAAATCAACACTGACCAACGGATCTGTTTCAACTGCCAATACGCCTTTAAGGGCTCCATTCGCTGCCGCTCTTAGTGAATCATTAATTGCTTCAACATTTAAACTCTTATTACTTTCGAAAACAAAATCCACCACACTGACGTTAGGAGTGGGGACACGAATTGCCATTCCATCAATTTTACCCTTCAACTCGGGTAAAACTTGCCCAACGGCCTTTGCAGCTCCGGTTGTCGTAGGAATCATCGAAACTGCCGCAGCTCTGGCTCGACGGAGATCACTGTGATTGGCATCCAAAATTCTTTGGTCATTGGTGTAGGAATGAATGGTCGTCATCATCCCTTGTTTAATTTCAAAATTTTCATGTAAAACTTTAGCTAAAGGTGCCAAACAGTTCGTTGTGCAACTGGCATTTGAAATCACAAAGTGATTTTCGGGATCGTATTGCTCATGGTTAACTCCATACACCGCTGTGAAGTCAGCTCCAGGTGCAGGTGCGGAGATGATCACACGTTTCGCCCCGCCATCAATATGCTTTTGAAAGTCTTCACGCTTTTTAAATGCTCCCGTACATTCCAAAACAACATCCACTTCCCATTGGCTCCAGGGGATTTTAGCAGGATCCTTTTCAGCAGAAACTGGAATTTTAGTACCATTCACAATGATGTTGCCTTCATCATAGCTCACATCACCCGGAAACCGACCATGGGTACTATCGTATTTCAATAAATGAGCCACTTGTTCGATACTGCCTATGTTATTTATTCCGGCAATTTCGATTTCTCCTAAACTGGCGCGGTACAAAATTCTACCAATTCTACCAAATCCATTGATTCCAACTCGCATTGCGCTCATCGTGGCTCCTTTATTATAGTCGTTTGCCATGGTATCCAACATGTCGAGTAAAAATTCAAGGTGATATCCATAACTTCTGCTATTTGCTGGGGCTCTCACCACCTCATAAGAATCCATTTGCAGCAAGTCACACCGACTGAAAAGGTGACAAATCCTGAGTGCCCCATTACAAAATGAGGCAGCTAACCCATAGGAGTTGCAATGAGCGGATCAGCTGATTTCAAACAAGCCAGCGAAGATGTAAAAAATCTAAAACAACGCCCTGACAATGACGACTTGCTCGCCCTGTATGCGCATTTCAAACAAGCGACAGAGGGTGATGTTGTCGGAAAAAGACCTGGAATGATTGACTTCAAAGGTCGTGCAAAATTTGACGCTTGGGCAAAACTCAAAGGAAAATCCAGTGCCGAAAGCGAGCAGGCCTATATTGCATTGGTTAACGATTTAAAACAAAAATACGGGTTTTGAGGCCGTATCGGGTTCTGGACTAATAGCCAAAATTAATAAAGAAATTAGCTGTTTCTGAAGGTAAGACCGTCTTATTTGTAGCAACCTCTACAAGGATTGTAGCAAATGAATTGGTTGGTTTTTGTCCTGTATTTTTTAGCGCTTTTGATGGGGCCCATTTATTCGATCTCCACTCCCCACGTGATTCAATCAAAAACATCTGCTACCACGTGGCCACTGGATTAAAGAGATGATCCAACAAATCAATCCCACTGCAATTTAGTAAACAAGTTTTTAGCATTTTGTTTTGTAATGTCCTGAAGTTCCAACAGTGAAACACCTTTAATTTCCGCCACTTTCTTCGCTGTCTCTACGACGTAATGGGGGACATTGGATTTGCCACGGTGAGGAGTAGGAGCCAAAAACGGACTGTCCGTCTCCACGTGCAATCGATCCAAGGGAACCGCGTCCACGGCCTCGCGCAATGCATCGGCTTTTTAAAAGTCACCACACCAGAAATTGAAATATTGTAACCCAAATCCAAGCAACTCAGCGCCATCACTTTTGAGCCAGTAAAACAATGGATAATTCCCTTCACGTCTCCTTTGAACTCTGTGAGAATTTCAAGAGTGTCTTCATCAGCATCACGAGTATGAATTTGCACGGGCAACTTCACCTCTTTTGCCAAGGTCAGCATCTTGCGAAACACACTTTTTTGTAAATCACGAGGGGAATTGTCATAGTAATAGTCCAGGCCAATTTCTCCCACGCCAATTACATGCGGTTCAGCGTAAAAAGGCCTTAAATCATCATAGATTTTATCTTCCCAAACTTTTGCGTCATGGGGATGAAGACCGAGGCAGCAATGCACTTTCGGAAAATTTCTTTTTGCGATGTCGAATGCGACAGGGTTGTCATCGGGGCAAGTCCCAATGGTAATAATTCGATCCACATCATTTTTCTGTGCTTGCTCAAGACATTCTTCTTCGGAGATCTCGAGCATATTAATATGAGCATGCATATCAAGCCATCCCATAGTCTTGAGCTCCTTTTAAGTTGAGAATTTCGTCAGAGTAAGACTCTAAAGCCAACTTTCTGTCCCGATTCATCCCAAAATCAACTTCCATATTCGCAAATTTTTGAAATACCCCGTGTAAAACCTCTTCATCAACTGCATCAAACTCTCTGTACACGTCCACTAAGTCAGAATGTAGAATCGGCCGAACCGCCCGTCTGTAAAAGAGCAGGTCTCGTACCATCTGTTGCAAAAAAATTAGCGCCGAGTGACTGCTCAATTTATCTTTAAAAAGTTCTAGCTCAACATCAATGGGCTTGTTTTTGAGCAACAATTCACTGAGCAGATCCACCACTTGATGTTTTATCTCTGTCAGATCATTTTTTTCCAGCTCATCTACGACACTCACTCTTCCCTGGGCCGACAAACGAACCCATTCGCTACTGTTCGGCCTGAGTTCTAGCAACTCTTCCTCACTCAATCCACCAAATCGAATGAACTGCGAACGCGAACGAATGGTCGGCAAAAGTGAACTGGCTAGAGAGGTCACCAAAATAAAATGCACGCCAGGCGATGGCTCTTCAAACGACTTCAATAACGAATTGGCGGCTTGAACATTCAATTGATGAGCTTGATCAATAATGACAAACCGGTTTTTGCCACTTTCCTGCAGGCGCAAAAACTTTAATACTTCTGTCGCTTGGGAAACCTTTATCTGTGCTCCCTCTGGCTGAATCACCAACAATCTTTCGTGCTGAAGACGGGCCACCTTTCGGCACTCTCCACAATTGCCACAAGCAGATGAGTTTTCACAAAAAATCGACTGGATCCAAGCCAGAGCGGTGAGCTTTTTACCAACACCTTCTGGGCCGGTAAAAACCATACAGGGATGGACTCGCCCTGTAGTCATGGCTCGATGCAATTTTAATTTTACGGCCTTATGCCCAACGACTTTCAATTTGATTTTAATATCCCTTGCTCTAGTTTTGTTAATAAAAGCTTTCAAATACGTCAGTTGGGCACCCGCAGCGCATCTATGACAATCCAATGCGTTTGGTTGTTCTTCAACTTGTTTTAAATAATGATCCCGCACTTTATTATGAAAATCGCGTTTTTCCACTTCGAACCGATCAGCGGCATCCCCCCCACTCTCTCTGTGCGAACCTGTCGTCTTCGAATACTTTCTTCCACCGGCAAATCCAATAACACCCACACACTCGATATAGCTCTCCTGTGGCAAAATCATTCAGCCACTTAATATCGGATTCTTCGATGGATCGACCTCCCGCTTGAAATGCCAAAGAGCTCGATGTGTATCGATCACAGAGTACCCATTTGTTTTCCTGTAATGCCGGTCGAATCACCTGTTCCACATGCTGCGCTCGGGAGGCCTGGTATAATAAAAAGTTCTGTTCTTGGGTGTGGCACCTCTTCACCATGGCGCAAAAGGAGACTACGAATTTCCTCGGCCAGGGGCGTCCCTCCTGGTTCGCGCGTCGTTATATAGCACAACTGACGTTGGTCTAAATGCTCGCAAAGCCCCCGAATCAGTGTGGATTTGCCGGATCCATCAATACCTTCAAATCACAATAAAAGCCATGTTTTAAGATAACTTTAGATTCCCAACAGATTTACAGCCCAACCCAAAAAGCGCAGCGTCAAAAAACCCGTCCTGTCAACTTTTACGGAATTCAATTTCCGATACATACGTAGCATGAAAGACCAAAGCGTAAAACTTTTAATTGATCATGACTGGTAATTGACTCAGCAAGTGAAGAAATACGTCGAAAATCACGGGTTTGACGTTCGGAAATTGTCAAGCAGGCTTCGGCGAGCATTTAATCTGAATGGGGGCCCAAGCTCACTTTGTCTGACCTCATATTACCTGATGGCAGTGGACTTGAGCTGTTAAAGGTGCTCACAGACAATCCCGGGTTGAGCAGTCATCAGCCCCACCATCGATGTCGGCCCACAATCAGGTTGAAACATAAAAGTCGCCATCGACCAAGGCGTGGACGACTATGTTGTAAGCCCTTTTCTAAAGAACAATTGGTACAAAGACTGCCGTTTCACTGCCAAAGCCTCAAAACATTGCCTGAGTCCGACCCAACTAACCTCCTATTTGTCCCGCTGACACGAGAACGTCACATTTGATCCAGCTGCTTATGAAGCAGGCTCTCAAGGTTGAAGACAGCTTTATTGACTCCTTATTTAAGATCTGCCAAATGCTCAGTTTAAAAACCAAATGTGTTCGATGTAATGTGGTGGAAGTTTACGATGAAAACTCTGGCAGTGTGTTTATTTCACATGACGACTGAACGCCAGTGGGTTTACCCTAGATTTGGATAAATACCCTCAGAAATACTCCAAGTGATGCATAACCCCAGAACTATAGCCATTGAGAATATCGACGACGACGCCAATTCGAACTTTATTAAATCTCAGTTCAAAAACATCAACTTCAACTCAATGATCATATGCCCGAGTTATAAGGGAGAAAGCCTATTTGGGGTACTCTCACTGAAGTTCCCCTAAAAACCAAAGAAAGGTTTTCTGAAGGTGAAATCCGATTCGTTGAAATCGCCGCTCAAATCATCAGTTTGACCTTGAGCCACTCTCACTATCAGTTACAAAGAAAACCACATCTTAAAGTCGCCTAAAAAGAAGATATAAATGATTGGACAGCCCTACCCGTTCCCCATACTGCGGCGTTATTGAGGAGGATTACGCGCCATGGCTATAACCTTTTTTGTCTATTTTGCATCTTGATTTCTATATTTGCGCTGATTGGTCTGGTATTACTACAAGACTCTAAAGGCGGTGCGATAAAAGTGTTTGGGAGGCGGCGGCGGCTCTAGTACTGTTTTTAGGAACGGCGGCGGAAACTTCCTAGTTACCGCGACTAAATGGGTTGCCATTTGTTTTGCTTGCAGTTGTCTTGCTCTGGTTTGGGTAATGAGTAAAAAGAATCCAGTGTTATGGACAATTACGTCCCCACTGCCAGCTCACCCGCCAACAACCCGGCGAACACTGTTGATGCAACGACTGAGTCCGGAGAAGAAACCCCAGCTCCTTCTGAAAACCAAGAATAAGTTTCTCAGCAAATGCCCCATCGATTTAAGTTTGCAATTGTACTGATTTTTATCGCTGTCGGCGTTGATCGGTTTTTACTTTGTTGAACACTATAGGTCCCTGACGATCTATTTTATGTAAAAAAACCTTCATAAAAACTCCCACTCTTCCCGTAGCGAGTCATCTCAATTTCTGGTCGATGGCTCATACAAAAATACAATTACGGATCACCTCAAGCCCTAAACATGAACGATACTGTCTTTCACTTAGATAGCGTAGCAAATGATCAAAGCGGAAGCTTGACCATTGAGTTTCTCAATTGGGGCTAAAACTACGTTTCTCTGATGGGTCACGATTTTATCTGGAGCTTTTAGACTTGAAAACTCAACCAGCCCGCTCTTTGTTCACTTGTTATCCGGTGACCTTGAAGTCAGTAATGGTGCTCCAGGTCGGCTATTTTTACTCAAGGATGGGGGCATCGGTCCGCTTCAATCCACTCAGCCAGCACCACTTCCAACCATTAACTCTTTATCGTACGCAAAAGTTTGAATATCAAAATGCAGGAAGTGGACTAATTCCAACGAGAATAATGGTTAAACCACCTGAAGCATCAAAAATTACCGAAAAAAACATCGATCAATATCTAGATGAAGGAATGCAAGGGCTGTCCATGGACTTTGCTCGCTGCCAAGCCAATCGGCGTGAAGAGGTTGGCCCCATTTCAGGCCAAATCATCGTTGGTATTAAAGTTGACCCAGATGGGCTGGTTAAAGAAATAAAAATTATTAAAAGTGAAATCACCGATGTTCCCATCGTAAGTTGCATCAAAACAGCACTCACACGCCTCAAGGTACCAGCCTTTGAAGGTCGCTCTGTTTATCGATCCTATCCGATCGACTTTGAATAGTAGAAATCAGCGATAATCATGAGTGTAGTCAATGAGAGGCGGGACCCAAGGCTCAAAAGTACCTTCCAATTCATAGACTCTCCCACCCACTTGAGTGGTCGCGGCCTTCGGTACAAGAGACAGATCAAATAATGAATGAATGACTCCATTTTCTTTGAGCTTTGGCAGAACAGATTCGATGGTTTCGAAAGATAATATTTTTCTTCGAACCAAATCATCAATACCCAATTCAGTTCAAGTCTCGAGTGAATTCAAAATTGGAGTCACCGTGTTCCGGGCCACAGCCAAAACCTGGTCAAAGCCCAATCGGCCATCTTGATGTAAATCGAGAGCCGTTTGAAAAACTATTAAAACTTGGCATCAATCGGCGACCAAATTTCAAATAGTATTCAGAGTCGGTGTCATCAGCCAAATTAATATAAATTTTTTCGACAGGATCGTTTTGGGAATTTGTGCTTGGAGTGAGAAGATCGCATCCATCTGGCTACCAACAACATGAAAATGCTTGAGTATTGTCTCTAGTTCTTGTTTGGAACGACGTCTTGAACAGATGTCTGAATATAACGAGTAAATAACTGCATCTGATTCACTGTCATCGCCCCATAAAATCTGTCGAACACTCATTGAGCCGGATACGCATTTGCAAAAGTGCTTGCAGCTTAAATCCTAGCTCCTGCTTGGTCAACCGCCATAGCCGCTTTGGCCGCAAATTTTGCATATTGTCTTTACAAAAAATCCCAAAGGGATCGACCCCATCTAGTTGTACTTTTTCATGAATTTTAGTCTCTAGCTGAGGAGGAGAGGCCGTTATAAAATAAATCGCCAATTCTCGATTATCATATTTTTGCTCAATGTATTCTTTAAGTGCCAATGCTAAAGATGCGGTACCGGGAACATTCTTTTTTTGAAATGCCTTTTCAAAAGCCGTGCGAATGAGTCCCTTGACTGTTTCAAATTTAGTATCAAGGTAAGTTTTATCTAAATCCCAAACAAAGACTTCGTCAGCTAACATTTCTACAGAAGGCTTTTGGTAGGAAAAAAAAGCCACGTCTCCAATTACTTCTGCTCTATCTCGCCAATCAGACATATTCCACCTATAACGCCAAAATTAAAAATACGGCCAAACTACCAAGAAACGCAAGCGAAGTTACCAATGATTTCTTTTCTTCAATTTCTTTTTGCTGTGGCTTCAACATTTGAGTGGAACTCGTACTCACGCTGGGGAGATTGTCCTTCTCTGTGGAAAATAAGTCTCTCAATCTTTGATATTCCTGGGGAAATTTAACCAAAGAACCTTCTTTTAGATCTCCCTCGTAGGGAAGCCGATCCAATTGTACTGTAATCACTTCGTTGTCCACATAAAGTACGCGTCCTTGAGCCACAAGTGTTTCTTTTGCCCCGCCTTGAAATAATGGACGTAAACTTTCTGCAGTCAGAGTCACGATCTCAACAGGATCTCCCACCTGCACCTTCGCATCCAAGCCAACTTGTACTTTTGTTAAATTTTTGTTTCCCTCTTGGTATATCGGCTCTCCAATAAACCGATCCTCTATAATAAAACCCTGATAGGGCCAACTGGCTGTAAAATCTTGGACCAATTGCACCGACCGTTTTTCAAGTTGCTCTGCAATGGGAATAGCTGGATGCAGGCTTTGGCGCCCAACCCATACCTCTTGCCCATTTTCACCTTCGTAGGCCCGCAATGTAATTTCTCGTCCTACGAGCTCTAGACTCACCAACACGTGGGCATCCAAGAGCCGGCCAAGTATAATTGCATCCGAGGGCTGAGCTCCCCACGAGCTTGAAAGGCATCTCTTTTTCTGTAAAAATGATTTTGTAGCCACCAAGAATCGTTTATCCGCCGTTATAACCCTTCTTATTTCCCACCAGGACTTATCGGCGAGGTCGAGAAACTCATTTTCCACTTTTAGCGGAAAAACCGTGAGCCGGCGATATAGAGAAATATCTCTACCCCAAACCGCATGGGAATAAACTAATCCTAAAATTAAAAAGGTAAGAAACTTCATCCCTTTATTATTATATGAAATTGTTAATGCGACCAGTGATTCAGCCAATTTTAAATCTCTTCACTCCGACACCAAGACCAATCCATTTTCTTCAGAGGAAATCCACCCAAGCTTCGCTTTTAGGAAATCTTTTGGTCGTTTTTCGCACTGATTCACAGACTTAAGTATTGCAGTGAATGCGCAGATGAAAGCCTCAAAGCAATGGCTATTACTCACCATTAAGCGCACATCTTGGCTATATAAAAAATGCTACATTTTTTTCGGAAAGCTTTTCAAGTATAGCTCGACGAATCGCTTCGCCCTCCACTGAGTGCTTATGAAATCGAAGGTAGGATTTTTGAATTCCCAATGACCTCCCAATTCTCCACAAACTTAATCGAGGGTAAACCTCCATGGTTTTTACTTTTAATCGCCTCTTTATAAATTGCCCTCTTGCGACAACGGGAGCCAAATTTGCCCTAAAGCATGTGCCGGATGAAATTTTTCCTCCAATTCATTGGCGATAAAAACTTCTGAGCATCTTTCTGTATACGGAGTAAAAAGCTTTTTCGGCTTCTTTTTCTTATTGCGGCTATTGTATTGCTCCCAAAGCCAAAGGATTTCTGGTTCGGTGCATAACTCGAACCCTGGGCACTTCAGTCGACATCGAATGCATTTCGGCAATGTCAATGGCACGTCAATTGCGACCCGATCAATGGGTTGAAAATCCATTGATAGATATTGATGTATTTTGGCATCTGCCGATACTTTTTCGTCGCTTTTTATTCTGTCAATGAGGTGACTTAAAAAGACTTTCTTTTGCTTTGGATAATACTCCATGACCGCCAAGGCCGCCTTATCTGTTTTACCACCAGCTAAAGACAATCCAGCAAAGCGTTTTACGGATAAATCTGTCTTCAATGTTTTAGAAACTTTATTTCTATGGGGTGAAACTGATGTTGTTGACATTCAATCATGACCTTTTGTTTTTTCTCTGGCGGAGCCATCACCAAAACACAGCCCCCTCCGCCAGCTCCACATATCTTAACAGCCAATCCACCGGAGCCAAGAGCAATTTCTCTTAATTGTTCAATCTCCGGGCTCGAAAAACAATCAGCCAATTGAACACGGGCCTCAAATTCATGATTGAAGATTTCGGGGAGTTCATTATATTTCTTTTTCAATAAAACTTCATTTAATCTCAAAGTAACATCTTTGACTTGGTGAAGAGCCTTCAAAACACCTCGATGGCCCTCAATCACAGCTTTATAAACGTCCCAATTATTGATACCTGAGTTATGAGCTTTGCCCGTATCCACTAAAAAAAAATGCGAATTAAAAAAAGATTCGTCGAAATCTAAAAATTCAGTTTTTGGCCCCAAATCAGTCAATGAGATTTTGTTCATGCCTACATTAGCCGCGGGGAAGTAATCTTGACAGCCCGTCGGCTTATTCAAAATGCGCGCCTCCATATTTTGAGCCAACAACACTTGTTCATTTAGTGACAAGGTTTTACCCGTCATCTGACTATAGGCTTTAATCATACTGATCATTAATGAACTGCTTCCGCCAAGACCACCACCAACTGGTGATTGAGAAGACGTTTTAATTCTATACGTTCCTATGTCGCCGAATTCTTTTGCCACACATTGAATCAATTCCACTGGAGAATCTGTACAGCTCATAAACTCCGTGTAATTTGAAAAGTTTTTTTCGTATTTTAAATCACTTACTTGTACAAAAACCCCACTCTTGTGACTTGTGTCCACTTCAACTTGTGTGTAAATATCGATCGAACAGTTTATTGTCATCGCTGGCCTTACAATAGTATAAATGGGCCAAAGATCGAGAGTGCCGCCGGCCAAATCCACCCGTGTTGGCGATTTAATACAAAGATTCATGGCCCAGCTTCTCCTTCGGAAATTTTAAAATAATCTTCCTGCCACATCATTTTCTCAAACTCAGCAAGATCTACAACAAAAATCACGTTTCTGTCGGAGCGATGAATATAGACTTCTTTGCCCACCACCTGCCCACGGAATTGGATGGACTGACCTGAAGCTAAGGTCACTTCCATAAACACAGAACTCTTTTCCGAAATATCCCCTTGCCGCAAGTTACGCGCACGAAAATCGCTCATGCCTAGTAGGTATTTTTTAACCTGGGATAATTCGGCAGGCACTTGAGGCTTAAGAAACCATTGAGAGTCCTGCTTTTGTAAACTAAATTGATTCCCAGCCCACCGCAGGCGAATTCCATTTATTCTGTCAACCAAATTTGCAAAAACAAAATCGTCAATCCATGCAAGTGGATCGGTTAAAAAAACATCATTCCACATTCCGTCTATAACATAGGCATTGCCTTCGGAAGTTTGAGCAAATAAGTTTCCATCCATCGCAAACTCACCTCCAATTTTCAAACTCCAAGTTCCGTTCCACCCTATTCGCGCTAAGACACCAGAGAATTGTCCCTCTTGTGGCTTTTCAATTTTTTCAATAATCGTTGAGCTCCGAAGATACTTTTCCAATTCGTAAATTCGTGAGGGACTGGCCATATCAAAAATCGGACTTTTCATCCACCAAACCCCATCAATTTTTTCAAACTCAAATGGGGAAACATTAACAATATCTAAGGTAAATCTGTTCGCCTTATCCAATTCACACTGACTACAAAGCACGTTTTTTGAACTTGAAGTTTTAGATTCATTTTCGATATCTAAAAATACCCAAACCAATAACCCGCCAGCAATGAGTAGAGGGAGCAGATGCTTCATATTTTTAATTACGCCCCCGCCACCAAACAATGATTGACCCCAAAAGAATCATAAACGGTATCAGCAAGCAAAGCGCAAAAAAGCCAGCCAGCTGCATTCTAGCAAAAAATATGGGTTCATTTTTGATTGTATGTCTTGGTAACACGGTAAGACTCTTGTCATCTAAAAGTTCAGATATAATATTGATGAAAAAATGTTTGTTGTAAAAAACCGGAAACCATTGGTCCAACAGCCAATCGGAATCTCCAACAACTATGAGTTGGCCGCCACTTCCCGTAGAGCTTTCTGCAGCCACGAGATGGCTTTTAAACTCAGGTTCAATTTGCTGATTACCGATTTCTTCGACCACAAATGAATCGGCTCCACTATATGCCAAATTATCCACCTGCCAGTCTTTCTCGCCCTTAACTTGACTTAATGTTGTGGCCAATTCAAATAAAAGCGTCCCGCCCTCCAAGGTTTTCACTATGGAATTTTGTCCATTAAAATCTTTTACCTCAAGAGAAGAACTTCCGGACGTTCCACTGAGTTTTAAGACGTAATCATTATTAGAACGAATCGAATATTTTTGAATGAGTTGATTCAGGTTGGTTTTTTTATCCGGATCCAAAGTTATAAAAACTTTACCTCCACTATCCAAATAAGTTTCAATGGCGGTCAATTCATTCTCTAAGTAATCTGCCCGGGGACCGACGATCATCAATGCATCTATATTTTCAATTTTATGCGATCGAAGTAAACTCATCTCCTGAATATCAATTTGCAAGTCCCCAAGGACTCTCGATGCTTCATACAACTCCCCTTTGGATGTCACCTGCCACTCACCGTGACTGGCAATGACACCAAGAGTTCTTTTTCGACGGATAAAACATTGATTGATTGCTTGGACAAACTCCACCTCAGAATGGGGATGATCAATGGCAATGTTTTTCCCGTTACATTCTACAAAGGCAACAATAGTATCAAATTGTCGTTTTTGTTGTGGACCCAGTAATTTTCGAACTTGTTCAAAGTTTTTATAGATATCTAAACTTTGTATTTGCCCCGCCATTGGAGATTCGGCTTTTGCAAGATTAAATAATCTTTGCAGCTGACTAACTTTTACCTGATCTTGGCTTCCTCGATAAAATACAAGGACATTGTAATGACTTCTTATTTTCGACAATAAAGATTTAGATTCTGGCGCCAAACTCAATTTTTGCGTTCTCGTCATATCCACAATCACCGGATATTTTACAGCCAGGTAGTTTATCACGAGCAAAGCCACCAATAAATAAATGAGCAGCAGCCCCGAACTCACACTTTTTTTCGTACTTTTATGCACCAAAAATCGAACGATTACTTGACGATGCATATAAGTAAGAGCACCCAGAATACCAACTAACAGTGCAACTGGAATGTACATAAACGGATACCAGGCGCCCAGTACATAGCGCGAACCGATAACCGACAAAACTAAGATACTGGAGATGACCACCATTAATAATGTAAGTCTTTTCGTCCTTAACGCCATTTCTCCGCCTCGAGCATCCGCTCACTTAAAAACAAAAACACCGATGTCAGTGAAAGCACTGAAACCATACTGGCAAGCTGAAATTCTCCACGTAAAAAGACATTAACATGACTCGCTACATCTGATTGCTGCACCAATTGACTAACAATTTGATTTTCGAATCTCCAATGAGTTCCCGCCACTAAAAATAAACTGAGATTTAATACTATGCCCAATACGACTGCTACTGTGGCAGAAGAAGTTACACTCGATGAAAACATCCCGATCGCAGTATATAGAGCAACAACAAGTAGAAAACCAAAAAAAGCACTTAAAAGAGCGCCGAAATCAATGTCAGCGAAAATGCTCAATATAAGAGGAAACACAAACCCAAAACACACCAATATGCTGCCAAGACTAATCCCTGCCAAATACTTTCCAAAAACAATTTGTAAGGGGCGAACAGGTGAAGTCATCAATAGCTCAAAAGTATGAGCTCGCCTTTCATCCGCAATAAAACCCATGGTTACTACAGGTACGACAAATAATAAAAATATATTAATCCAACTAAAATAGGACATCAAAAGGTTCGAGTGAATATTGAGGGATTGGTTTTGCCCAGGTTGACCCGCAATTATCGACATTTCAGCATACATAACCGTCCAGCGAATAAAAACAATGGACCAAAACAGAACGCAAAAAAAGGTTAGTAGCAAAAACCGATTACTGTTCACGGTTGCATTAAAATCCCTTTTAAAAAGAGTGATTATACTATTCATTTCTTTCACCCTTAGTCATCGCCACAAAAATATCCTCTAGCCTTTGCGTCTCAGCCTTAAATTCAATGACTCCGCCAAACAATTCGACCACCTTACAAGACAAATGAACCACTTGGTCATCCGAAAGGACCCCATTAAATTTCAATGAATTTTCTGCCACGTCTACTTCCTGTCCCAATTGATGTAATATTCAACTCAGAAACTTGCTGTGGCTTCGATGGGGTCTGTAAAGTCCGAAAGGATACGGTTTTCTGGTTCTGGATTTCTACCAACCCCTTAATACTCCTTTTCTGCAAGAATTTTGCCTTTGTGCAAAATGATGACTCGATCACAGACTTTTTCCACTTCCAGATAGGGTGTGCGTCGATAAAATAATCGTATGGTTTTTTTTAAGTTCCGAAATGAGTCCTCGAATCTCGATCATTTGGACGGGGTCGAGACTAACCGTTGGTTCATCTAAAATGAGCATTTTTGGTTGATGAATCAATGCCTGTGCAATACCCACTCTTTGACGATAGCCTTTTGACAGGTGAAGAATTCTTTTATCGGCCATGTGAGTAATGCCCACCCGATTCATCGCCATTTCCACCGCATCGCTCACTTTTGCACTTGGCGCAACTCCGCTGCGAACCGAAGGTAACTACTCACGCGCATTTCCGAATAGAGCGGAGGGTCTTCTGGCAGAAAACCCAATTGCTTTTTTGCTTCTACTTTCGATTCTCCCAAATATCAATGCCATTGATTTCAACGCTCACCCTCAGTAGGAGGAAGGAAACCTGTCATAATTTTCATGGCCGTGGATTTACCAGCACCATTTGGGCCTAAAAAACCCCACCACGTGACCTGTTTTTATAGAAAACGAAACATTCTTCAACGCCTCGGTGTTTCCATAGTTTTTTGATAAAGATCTCACGCTAATCATAGTTGCCTCACAGTATAATATTCTGCCGAATAAAACCCCGCGGTGATATGCGATGCGCTATTTTTAGTTTAAATTTTAACAGAAATGGTCTTTTCTTTTTGGTAGTTCACTCTTCCGGCTTTATCCCCTTTTATCGGCCGAACATGTCTAATTTCTGCGCAAACCACATCGAATTTTTCCCCTTTGATGTCCGGCAGGCGCTTTCGAAATTGAAATTGAATCAACTCTTTGGCGGCATCCAATAGGAGTTGATCATCAACACTGGCTTTTTTTTCCAGTTCCATAATTGCGTGTGCCCCAGGGTAGTCTCTCAAATGCAACCAAATGTGCCAAGGCTTTGCTTTACGTATTAGCTGTAGGTTTTCCTTTGCCGACTTTCCAATATTAACGAAAACAGGGATATTGCCTTTGAGTGGGACTCTCTTTCCCTTCGCCCCAGAAACATCCATAAGGTTAGGCGACCTCTTACCTGGTTTTTGTTCTTGTAAAACTGCTGGATTATTTATGACTTTTTCAATCTCCGCCTCTAAGTCTTTAACCCGCTCTAACGCACCCTCATGTTTTCTCGTTTGCTTATCTTGCATTTGAAAAGCCCGGTTTATATTTTCTCCTAAAGACAATTTCTTATCCACCATTGGCAAATACTCCTCCGGAACATCCAAATGACCGTTTACCTTGAGCCATTCTCCCAATTCCATCCACGGCATGAGTTCCCCCAAACCCTGTTGTATTTTTTCGATGGATTTCTTCAATTTTTTAATTACTTTTTCCGGATCCGGCGGGCCGCTTGATTTTTTATGCGATGGTTTTTCTGTTTCCCAAGCATTTATGATTTCAGCGACTTCTCGCGCTTTGAATTCATTTTTATCAGAATCAAGAACTTCAAGTGGCGCCACTTTATTTAAGCTGACTGTCTTTCCGTTAGCATGGGTGGCAATAACATTTTTACCGGCAGGAAAAAGTCGAACTTGAATCGTCGATATTTGATCATTTTCATCGACAAACATCAACTCCACGACCCGTCCGAATTGCTTTAATCGTTTGGCACACTGAAATTGCAGCCCTAAAAAATTCTTTTTCAAAAACAGTGTGATGGGCTTTTTTTGCTTTTTATCATTTCGAGATTTTTCGTCGATTCGGGCAATGATGAGTTTTTTGCCATTCATATCAATGACAATGAGCTTTCGCTGCACCAACTCAAAAAAAATCAGATACAATTGTTCATCAAAAACTCTAACATCTGTAAGTCGAGCTCCTGCCATACCATTGATGTCATCTAGCAAAAGGTCCAATTCCCGCTCATTAATTGCTTTCACTTATCCAGACCGCCGTGGAGTTTTTACATAAAATAACACTTCGACATTAAAACACATTAAACTTTTCCGATAAATCCCATTGAAAGGATTTCCTTTATCTGTATGCAGTTGAAGGCCACCGACCCGTTATTTTTGGATCTTTTCCGCGCTTTAGAGGACGATAACGCTCCATTTGACCTCAGAAGATGAGTTTGTAGCCCATGTGGTCGAGGTCTATATGTCCGAACTTAAATCTGCTGGAAACCTGCCCGTTCAATTTGAAGACTCGCTGCGAGAAGAGTTCTCCGCACACGAAGTCTACGATATGCTACTTAAAAAAGACCTACGGATATTTCAGTCTAAAACCTATAAATCCAGCAAATGAAATTCTAAATAGACACAATAAATTGTTTTCGCTAAACCTAGCCATGACTCCTCCTAATTACAGAATGCGACTTAAAACGACGGGAATTCCTTTGCTTTATGGGAATATCTGGCCTGGCTTTGGCAGGAATAACCGGATGCAGTCAATATCGTCCCAACGGATCGGCCCTGCCCTTTAGCCCGTTAGAACCAATGAATGCTGACGAATTTATGCTCGCCAAAGGTTTCAACTACAAGATACTTGTCAGTGAGCAGGCGGACCTTGGCAATGGTTTGAAGTTTGGGTGTAACAATGATTTTATCAGCTACCTCCTATAAAAAATAGAGCCTACGAAGGATATCTGTGGGTGAACCACGAGTATTACACTCGATTGTTTGTAACTGGGTTCAACTCCAGATACAGCGATTTAAACCCACCAAAAAGCAAGTGGATCACGAGCTCTATCAAGTGGGTGGCAGTATTTTGCATGTAAAAAAATAAATCAGGGCATTGGGAATATTTAAAAAAGGGTCTGCAAAAAACCAGCGAATCACTGGACACACCCAGATTCCATTAATTGCTGATCGACCTATTGTGAATTCAACGGTGGCTATGGGCACTTTAGCCAACTGCGCTGGCGGCCAAACTCCTTGGGGCACTTTTCTTACTTGTGAAGAGAATTACGACAACTTTTATGGTGAAGTGGAATTCAAAAAATGGCCAACGCCAAATGAAAAGTCCTACTGCCCAAGATGCGAGTTGGCGACAATATTACAACAATCCACCTGAACACTATGGATGGTGGTTGAAGTTGACCCTGTCAATAAAACCCAAAAAAGCTAACGGCACTTGGTCGATTTGCCCATGAATCGGCAACGGTTCACTCATTACCTGACGGTCGGGTTGTCGTTTACTCAGGCGATGATAAAGCCAATGAGTGCATATATAAATTTATCAGTGATCGACCCAACAGCTTGGATCAAGGAGAGCTGTTTGTCGCAAATACTGAAAAAGGTGAATGGGTCAGTCTGAGTTGGAAGAAAAACTTACTCTTGCAAAAAAACTTTAAAGACCAAACCGAGGTTTTGATTCGCCGCTGTCGCGAAGCCGCGAAACTTGTTATGGGACTCCTCAAGATCGGCCCGAAGATATTGAAATTCACCCGGAAACTGGGCATGTATACGTCACACTGACAAACAATAAAGCCAAAGGTAACTTCCATGGTTCTATTGTCAAATTCGAACCCCAAAATAATGACCACGCCAGTGATCGCTATACATTCAAAACTTTTTTGGCTGGCGGAGAAGAAAACGGCTTTCCTGCCCTGATAATTTAGCTTTTGATCGAAAGGGCAACTTGTGGATGGCCTGTGACATTTCGCCCAACGCTTTGGGAAAGGCTCCTTATAATAGTTTTAAAACAACAGCCTGTTTTATATTCCGATGAGTGGCTCCGATGCGGGACGAGTTTTTCGTGTGGCTTCCGGGCCGGTTGAATCTGAGCTCACAGGCCTTTGCTTTGCGCCCGATGGAGAGTCCCTATTCCTTTTCGGTGCAGCACCCAGGAGAGGCGAGCGGAAGATATGAACTCTCACAAGTCATTGGCCAATGGGGGAAATGCGACCCCCCAGTCCTCGGTCGTTTGTATCCAGGGGCCGGCTCTAAAAAAATTATTGTCTTAAATAAGGCTTCTGCGTAGTTCACCGGCAAGTCTTGAAAGCCTTTCAAAAATAACGCGAGAATTGTCATTGCAAAAACGGGAATTCTTATGAGTCTCAGCAGGTTGATTCTTAGGTCCAATTTAAGTCTAATTGGGCCTTTTCGAAAGCCTTTGCGTTGGCAAGGGACTTTGCTCTTAATGCCTGAGAGGAATTATTTATGAAATTGAAAAAAATCATTTCTTTTGAGGTTTGGTTGGTTTTTAGTCCACCTAGGAACAGCTTCATCCGCTTTTGCGCAGGAGCCTTATGAGGCTCAATTGAGACAGCGGATTTTTGAACCCACGGTGATTCAAGATCTTTGGGATCGTCGATTGAACCAGGTCAATGGTCTATATACAGATCTATATGGTGTGCCTTTGCGGTCCGGACCCTACAACTCAGGCGAGGTAGAGCCCTCTTCCGACTACGTTAAAGAGCTGGAAGGTTTTATGTTTCAAAGGCAACCACTCACAGAGAGAGATAGAGAAAAAAACCTTTTCAGCCAATTCAACACTCAGTATTTGTTTGAAGAAGAGTACTATCTTTCTCTTGCCCCAGAAGTTGAAGTTATCGGCCCCGATAGAAAGGGCGACTTGTCGATTGATGCCGTAGAGTATTTTCCAACAGTATTTCGATATATTATCTATGCAGCCGACGAAGCCCTAAGAAGTTATACTGAAGACCCTGAGGAAAACCCCTTATCCTCAAACTGATCTGGGTAAATAAGAACTCTACATATTATACCTGGCTTGTGACTGCGTTGGCGACTCCTCATCATGAAAGCAAACTGAATCACTTTATTCAATCTTCGCGAAACTTGGTAACCCGAACCTCAACGGAATGCAGGGTCTATAAACCCAATGGTACTTATATTGCAACATATGGGCCAGTTTAGTGAAACCCTATAATGTATTGGCTCCAGACTGTGAATTGATTAACGATGAATCATCGCTCAGCAAAGTTCTTTTACCTCCACTGATTACCATGATTTGGTTTTATGCAGTTCAACATCATGCACCACCGACGATTTATTCAACCTGAATATGCCTTCGATTTAAAGCGAACGATTGTAGTTGATAAAATTTCTATGGGACAGTGATGGTGCCGGAGGTTTTGTTGGTTTTGCGTAATCGGTTTAAATCTTATAATTGTTCAGCGGCGAACCTCTTTTGATTTCTATGACAATCCTTTTTATAAAGACTTCTACTCAGAAACTCAAAAAGGATGGATGCGAAGACATCAACCAAACACGACAAAACAAATATACGGCAACTTAATTTCTGCTGCGTGGGCCGGTTACAATCAAGGCAACATACTTAATCAATCTGTTTGTCGAATTGCACCTGAATAAAAGCACGATACCGCGTTCAAAAAACTCTCAATTCTATTATTAAATACAACACCAGCCTTTATCATAAAGGATTGCACCCGGACTCCGATGAATATAAAGCGTTTTTAGAAATTGGGTTACAATTTTCGCAGAATATTCTTGGCTCCCCAAATTCAAGAAGTACTCCAGAAAGAAACTTCTATATTAAAAGTTTATTGCGAGAGCTCGAAGTGAAAACAATCCCTACGAGAGGCCATTTATCCATTTAGGTACGAAGCAAATTACTTGATGACTTCGGAAAAAACCCCTTGTACTTACGCTCCGACCCCGATCAACGCCACAAGGTGAGTCTACTATGTGCGGCTATTTAGATACTCCGCCCAATATGAGTTTAATTCGCCTGAAAGTGAACGACAGAATCAAAGACCCTGACTGGAGTAGTGGAGTACGCAGAGATTGAGTCGGCCATGGGACTATTGGCTCAGCACTTTGACTCCATTTATATTACGCTAAAAGATAACAGCGATTCTGTAAATGTTCGAACTTCACCGGAATCTATCGGCGACACTTGTCGCCCTGATTTTTTGTCTCAAAACCCTAATTTTGTTCACAACTGCGCAGGAAGATGGGAACAAGAACAGTCATCAGTGGTTGAAAGTAAATTCCTAAATCCGCAAGCTAAAGCTCCCTTTTGTCCAGTTTAACGGACGGTATCCTGTCGTTGATTATAATCACGATAGAACATGGGTTAAGTTCCAATATGCGTGAATACGGGGATCCCGACTCAGGACTTCGCCTGGATGTATCGACCTTGCTTCTCAAGAAAGTATTGATACTTCCAATTCGATACGAGGCCAGTTCTGTGCGCAAAACCGATATTATATTCCAGGCAATATTGTAGTCAATGTATGATGAAAGAACCTAAGATTGCTCGTTTAAAACCCAATTTGAGCCAAGCTCGAATTCATTTATTCAGCTCCACCACATCGAAAGTCGTTAGTACGCTTATTCTGCTGCGTGGCGGCCAGAAGAAGAGCGGTTCGTTTTAGATTTCAGATATGGAAGACAACAATGGGGATCAGTGGCTCAAGGTTCAGACCATGCACGGGGAATCAGGTTTTATCCAATATCGAAAGCCGGAGATTTCGCCAGCTACCATGAGCAGTGAGAGCTTTAATCTTGAAAGTGTGATCGGAGAGAGTTTTGAAGGATAATGTTAAACTTATTTTACTGACAGTTATTGGGGTTTCTTTGGCAATTGCCAACAATCAGCTCATGACCAATCAAGAAATGGCATCTGAAATTAAAAATAAAACCTCCAATTATCCAGATCATCAAAGTGATGATCGCAAGTCCAATTCAGCAAATGCATCAAAAATGAAAAGCTAAGAAATATTTTAGCCCTCTCTCTTCGGTTCAGGATAGGCTCCGTGATCTAACTGGCAGGATTCCCCGCTTGCTGGCTTGTTAATTCAACCATTTCCTTAATGCCGAGAAGGCTATTGAAAACTCTCGGTTGGGTCCCTATGAGCTGTTAGAAGAAGCACAATCTGTCACCAAAACTCTTCTGGACTGTCTTCCCTCTTCAATATGTGGTTTTGAGGCCCAATTAAGGGATTCTGAAAATGACTACTTTGACCCATTCAACACACCTGTGCATGAAACACTTCACAACAGCTTAAAGTTAATCACCGCCGTCCTCGATGAAAATCCGAACTTGTTGTGGATACGGATGTGCTCATCCGTGCGGTAGCCATTCAAAATGGCACTATTCCTTGGCAATCGCTGCTTATTTTAACTGCGTTGGACCCACAGAATGTGGCCTATACAAAAGTTTTTGAAAGTATCGAAAAAATTGCAGGGGCAAGTGAAAGGAAGGTCGCTTGGACTTTTAATAAAAGCGCAACTGGATTATATTGCACCCGAAGCCTACACCCAGTTAAAAGTTCTGGTGAGACGGGTGCTCAGCGACTCTTCAGACCAGAAGCTGCCTTCATCGCCCGAACTATATTGAAACATGCAACTTAATGATAAAGAGTTTGTGGCCCATCACAATGCGACATGCCACCTTTTGAAGAGTATCGAAGAGGGACGTTCGCATCAAAGGTATTATAAAGAGTTTTTTAGACAGGCATCGATGCGGGGTATGTTACCGTCGCAAAATACAATTTGTCATTGAATCTGGTTTGTTTGTGAAAGCACAAATGATGTAAGGAGGATCTAACTCCTTTCATATTAATCATCATCTAAATTGTTGTCGTCATCTCCGAGGCTACTGAGCCCGTACTTTTCTACCCGGTAACGCATAGATCGGAAGGAGATGTTCAGCAACTTGGCAGCTTTCTTTTTAACGCCTCCAGAGGCATGTATAGCCTTTATGAGAAGCTCTTTTTCAATCTGCCCCATCACCTTATCCAATTCAACACCGTCTTCTGTCACTTCAATCTCGTGGCTCGATGCCATTTTTCGGCCCGAAGGAGTATTTACAAAAGGAGGCAATGATTCAGGTAGAATGGTACTGCCTCCTCTAGCGCGACAGTTCTCTCAATAATGTTTTCCAAATTCGCGAACGTTACCTTGTAGTCATATTTTTAAGAAGCTCCATGGCTTCAACGCTAATTCCACTGATCTTCGATTCATTGCCTCATTATATTTTTTTAGAAAATGATTTGGCCAAAATAGGATATCATCTTTTCGATCTCTCAAAGGAGGAGTTTTGATTTTAATTACGTTCAAGCGATAATACAGATCCTCCCTAAACGTCCCATCTTAATCATCTCTTCTAAATTTCTATTGGTGGCCGCGATAATTTCACATCAATTTTTGTACTTTCAGCCCCCACGCGACGAATAACTCTTTTTGTAACGCTCGAAGCAATTTCACTTGGAATAATCGTTCAGCGGAGCTCACCAATTTCATCAAGGAACAAAATCCCCGGTCAGCCACTTCGAACATCCCCACTTTATCAGCCACAGCACCTGTAAACGATCCTTTTTTATGGCCGAACATTTCCGGACTCCATCAGGTTCTCTAGAGCCCGGCCTCCACAGCTTACAGTAACAAAAGGGCTTATCCTTAATAGGGCTGTTGTAATGAATCGCTTTTGCAACCATCTCCTTACCAGTACCACTCTCACCGACGATTAGAATGTTCGTCGGGGCCTGGGCCACTCTTTTTATTAAATCGAATATTCGATGCATAGTATCCGAATTGCCAATAAAGTTTTGGAAAGAGTATTCTCTATTAAGTTGTTTTTTAAGAGTTCGGTTTTCAACCTCTAAATTCTGGGCTCTTAACGCATTCTTAATATTTAATCGAACTTCATCAATTTTAAAGGGCTTTGTGATGTAATCATAAGCACCTAGCTTCATTGCTTCGACCGCCGATTCGGTCGTTCCAAACGCCGTAATTAGCATAAATAAAATATCTGGAAATTGAGACTTAACTTCTCTTAACAGCTCAACACCATTTAAATTAGGCATTTGTAAGTCAGAAATCACCATATCAAATGATTTATTTTTTAATATTCCAAGTGCCTGCTGCCCATCTTGAGCTAAAGAGACTTCATAACCTTCTTTTTTCAACATGATATCAAGAAATTCGCGAATCGATTCCTCGTCATCCACAACTAGAATTCTAGGTTTCATATAATCCCCTCAATCTATTTTATATTTTCAAAGGAATTGGCAGAAAGTTCAATTTGTAATCGGCAGAATCAATACCTTATACTAAGACACAAGCGCAATTTTATCAGATTTGCCTGGGCGATCATCATCAAGAACTTTAAATTTAATGACAAATGTAGTCCCTGCTCCAATGGTGCTTTCCACAAAAATTTCAGCTTCATGATTTTCAAGAATTTTATGTGTAATAGCTAGTCCTAAGCCCGTGCCTTTTGATTTGGTGGTATGGAACGGTTCAAACAATCGGCGAATATTATTTTCATCCATACCAATGCCTTTGTCTTGAATTTTTAGAACCACTCGATCTGCGTCCTGAAAACATTCAATCGTAATCTCTGGATCTTGAATTGATTCCATCGCTTGATATCCATTTATCACGATATTCAATAAGGCCTGTTTTAACTTTGCTTCATCTCCACAAATTCGAGAATGGGTCGAAACTTTTAAAGTTTGTTTTACATTTTGTGGAAGCTTGGGGTTGTGCTTTACAATTTCTAAAATTTCCTCCATCAGACCTACAAGATCTACAGCTTCTTCTTTCATTTTATCCGGTCTTACAAACTCCAAGAATTCGCTAATCAAGTCATTGAGTCGATCAATTTCTTTCATAACTATCTTCATCAATCTTTGGCTTTCGTCTTCGGTAAAGTCCGCAGACGAAAGCATCTGGATACTCCCACTAATACTTGCCAGGGGATTTCTTATTTCATGGGCAATACCAGCAGCCAGCTGGCCGACAGCCGCCATTTTTTCTTGCTGGCGCATATTAAACTCGAGGCGCTTAACTTCTGTCGTATCATGAAACATGACAACGTACCCCAGGGAGTTATCTAATGCATCTTCTATAGATGAAACTATACAATCAATGATTAATTGATCGCCTTTATAATTTTTAAATTTCTCCTCAAACCGTAAGGGTGTTTCCAACCGACCCGTCGCCTCCAGTTTCAATTTTAAATTTGGAAAGATCTCTTTCAAGTTTTTTCCATCTATCATGTAATCGCCTAAAATACGTCCTGCAGAGGCATTACAATGGGCAATATCTAGGGACTCATTTAAAGTTAAGAAACCTGAACCTACATTTTCAACAATCAATTGGTTGAAATCCTTTAAAGCTGTAAGCTCTTTGCCCCTTTCTTTTAACTCTCCTCCAATAAAATCAAACTGCTCTGAGAGAATTCCGCTTAATATAGCCACCGAAAGAAATGCCAGATTGTTTATGGCAATTGCAAAGTAAAGACTTCGACCTTCCAAGCTGGGACCTAAAATCATAAGTAGGCTAAACAAAGATGAGGTCCAAAGCGCCATGATGACGGAGCCCTTCTGTCCATAAGCCAAACCACACAAAACAAGATAAACTAAATACATGAAGAGAAAGACGGACTGACTAATGCCGGTAAAGTAGATGAGGCTTGTAATAACAACTGCATCGAATCCAAAGGCAATGGAGTTGGCAATCCAGTGGTGAGTTAGGTTTTTAAAAAAGTACAAAAAGAAACCATTAAGCAAAAAAGAGAACCCTAATATCAAATAAATAGGGACCCAAACTTCGGGATTTAAAAATTCCGGCTGAATGCTCTGAAATACAATTGTTAGAAATAAAATTGCCGCTAAAAAGAATATCCGGATTCCTTGAATAATGGTCATCCGTTCTTCAAATGCTGCTAAAGAGATATCGTCTTGTTCTTCACTTTTAAATATATACTCTACTGCTTTCATCTATCCGCCCACAGCACCGGCCATGTCGAAAATAGGGAGATACATTGCAATAACCAGAACAGCAATAATTCCACCCAAGACAACCATCAATAGAGGTTCCATCATACTCGTTAACGCATCGGCAGCCGTTTCTACTTCGTCTTCAAAGAAATCGGCTATTTTTGAAAGCATCGTATCTAAGTTACCGGTTTGCTCTCCTATCGACATCATTTGTACAACCATTTGCGGAATATATTTTTCTTTGCGCAGAGGCTCTACAATTGTACGTCCTTTTGTTATCGAATCTTTGCTTTTAAGAAGTGCCTTTTCGATTACTGAATTCGAAACTGTCGAAGAAGCAATATCTAGACATTCAACAACTCGAACACCCGCTTTTAATAAAGTCGATAGAGTTCTTGAAAAAACGGCAATAGATCCTTTTTGAATCACAGCACCTAAAATGGGAGTGGCGATCAGGTACTTGTCTATGGTTTCCTTGCCATTCTTAGTACCGTAATACACTTTCAACCCGTACCCAAAACCCACAGCAGCCCCAATGATGAGATACCAGTATTTTTGGAACTTATCGCTGAGATCAATAACAAAGGTGGTTAATGCCGGTAACTCTTGACCGTTTTGTTCAAACATCTCCTGAAAACTCGGAATCACAAATACCATAATGGCAGTGATAACAATAAATGCCACGAGGATGATTGCCGCCGGATAGGCCATTGCCCCTTTTATTTTGCCTTTAATCTTTACGCTTTTTTCAATGTGATCTGCAAGCCGGCTCAAAATTTCTTCTAGCACACCACCCTCTTCGCCAGCTTTTACAAGGTTGACGTACATTCGATCGAAAACCTGTGGGTGATTAGCCATAGCCTCGGCCAGTCGCTTCCCCTTATTGAGTGACTCTGAGATATCTTGCAATGTCGAAACCATCGCCGGTGACTTCGCACCTTGAGCCATCGAGTCTATACTTTGCATAATGGGCACGCCCGAAGAAATCAGAACGGCAAACTGTCTTGTGAAAATTTGTAGTTCTTTCGGCTTTACCTTACCGTTACCCTTGGAAAGCTTTAGAGACTTACCTCTGGCTTTCACTTTAATAGGTACGAGTTTTTGTGCTCTCAGTTTGACACGAGCATCTTGTTCCGACTCGGCTTCTACTTCACCACGAATCTGCCGACCGTTCAGAGATTTAGCTATAAATTGGTAGGCCGCCATTTAAAACATCCCTCTTTATACCCCAGCTTTGCTGAGCAAAACATCTAACTCTTCCGGGTCATGCGAGTTCGCAAATGCAGTTCGCACATCAATTCTTCTCTTCAATACTAACTTGAGCAACGATTGGTTCATGGTGACCATGCCCGTTTTATCCTGACCCACTTGCATCATACCGTAAATTTGATGAAGTTTGTTTTCTCGAATCAGGTTTCTCACATTGGGTGTAAATGCTAAAAACTCTGGTGCACAAACCATTTCCCCATCTCGAGTGGGAACCAGTCGCTGACTGATGATTCCGTTTAAAACTAAACTCAACTGCATCCGAATTTTATTTTGCATTTCACCGGGGAAGACACCAATAATTCTGTTAATTGTTTGTATCGAGTTATTAGTATGGAGTGTAGCAAACACCAAGTGGCCCGTTTCAGCTACATTTAATGCAGCTTCGATGGTCTCTCTATCACGCATTTCCCCCATCAAACAAACATCAGGATCTTGCCGCAAGACATGCTTAAGTGCCATTTGAAAAGACTCCGTGTCGTGACCCACTTCCCTCTGGTTGATTATACAATTTTTATGATGGTGGATATATTCAATAGGATCTTCGATCGTAATGATATGACCACGTTTTTCTTTATTTATTTTATCAATCATTGCTGCAATAGTTGTCGATTTACCAGAGCCCGTCGGCCCAGTAACCAAAACCAGCCCCGTTGGCATATTGACTAAGTCTTCCGCAGCTTTTGGGATTCCCAAAGTACTTAAATCTGGTACAGTTATCGGGATTCGTCGAAACACCCCTGAAACTGAGCCCCGTTGAAAAAACATATTCGCTCGAAACCTCGCCAGGTTTCTAATTCCAAAACTAAAATCCATTTCTTTATATTCTTCAAATTTACTTTTTTGAGCGTCGGTTAAAATCGAATAACAAAGACGGCGTGTGTCGTCACTGGTTAAACTCTTGGTCTTAACTCTTACAATTCTTCCCTTAATGCGCATTACTGGCGGCGAGCCAACCACCAAATGGATATCTGATGCTCCTTGTTTAACGGCGGCTTTCAACAGTTGGTGAAGTGTAATCATATATCATCAGAAAG
Organism: Bdellovibrionales bacterium; assembly: GCA_041391465.1. Lineage (GTDB taxonomy): Bacteria > Bdellovibrionota > Bdellovibrionia > Bdellovibrionales > UBA1609 > UBA1609. The sequence goes on along the minus strand of JAWKNX010000005.1, from coordinate 59,890 downwards.
CGTAGCTGCTAATACCTGCTCTACCGACGCTTCTCCTCTTTTTAATTTTTCCAAGGCGCTCATTCTCAAGCTCATCATTCCCGAGGCAATCGCATTCTTTTTGATCTCCAATGGGCTTGCATTATTAAATATAGCCTCTTTTACCGCGGAGGTCATTTGCAGGACTTCATGCACTGCGATTCGACCAGAACATCCTGATCCCCCACAGTTTTGGCAGCCTTCACCACGCATAGTATTTTGAAACAAATGAAGATCTGCTTCTGGCACGCCCAAGTCCAATAAAACTTCGTTTGTAACTTTCACGGGTACAACACAGTTTGAGCAGTTTTTACGCATCAATCGTTGCGCAACAACCAAAGATGTCGCTTCAGCAACCATAAACTGTGGAACGCCCATATCCAGTAACCTCGACACAGTTGAAGCTGCGTCATTCGTGTGCAAAGTACTTACAACAAGGTGACCCGTTGATGCCGCTTTATAGGCCACATTTGCAGTTTCCAAATCCCGAATCTCCCCGACCATCACGACGTCCGGATCTTGACGCAAAAAAGAACGAAGGGCCTCAGCAAAACCAAATCCAATGTCAGCATTAACTTGTACCTGATTGATTCCATCCAAATTAAATTCAACAGGATCTTCTGCTGTCGATAGGTTTACGTCAGGTGAGTTTAACTCTGCCAAACAGGAGTAGATTGTAGTTGTTTTACCACTTCCTGTTGGCCCAGTGATGAGAACCATCCCCTGTGGCTGGTGAATCGTCTCCGTTAGCATCGCCAACTGATCTTTTTCAAATCCCAACTTCATCATATCCACTTGAAGGTTACTTTTGTCCAAAAGACGCATCACAATTTTTTCACCAAACATTGTGGGACAAACACTCACTCGAAAATCCACGTCGGCCATTCCTCGACGTTTAATTTTCAAACGACCATCTTGAGGGCGCCTTCTCTCGGCAATATCTAACTGACTCAAAATTTTAATTCTACTGATCACCGCTCCTGCAGATTCCTGTGGCGGCTGCGTTTTTTCAATGAGCTTCCCATCAATTCTAAACCGAATACGAAATCGTTTTTCATAGGGCTCAATGTGAATATCTGAAGCGCGAACCTTTATGGCTTCGTTGAGCATAGCATTTACAAACTTAATAATTGGTTCGTCGACATTTTCATCATCTTCGCCAGCATCATCTTCAGCTTCAACTTGAAACTCAGCCGAATCCTCCATGTCAGACAAAATGGAGTCAACTTTACTTGTTTCCCCTTGATAGTATTTTTCAATGGCTTGATTGATCGCTATTTCAGAGGCGACAACTACTTCTATTTTGCTTCGAGTTAAAAGACCTAGGTCATCTTTCACATAAATGTTCGAAGGATCCGAGAATGCGACCACCAAAGTTTTACCGGCTTTTGATACAGGTATAACATTGTATTTTTCGCAAACTTTTCTTGGCAGCATTGCAATTGCATCGGGAGCACATTCAAAAATGCTGAGGTCAATCGTCGGCACTTGATACTGCTGACCCATGAACTCGGCCAACTCCATTTCATTGACATAACCCAGGCTAATAAGGGCTGAAGTCAATCGACCGCCATGCTGTTTTTGTACTCTTCTGGCCTGCTCTAATTGTTGAACATCAATAAAATTTTGCCGAACTAATAGTTCTCCAATGGCCTTTTTTGCTGACAAAATATCCCCCTTAAAAAGGACGCAGTCCTTTCCAACAAATAGGTTACCCTAGAGGCCCTATAATGTAACTGGACTTTTGTATGTGTTTTTAAAAATTTTATATCTCGGACGATGCCTCTTCCGCTGCCGTCTCACTAGAAGATTGCAGTTTTTCGAGGAGAAATTTGTCGTATTCTTCAGGACTATAGGATTTGCCCGAAATCAACCCACTCCATTGAGCATCTGTTGCTGATACGATTTCATGTCCGGGAATTGTCCAGGCCCCAACTGACTCCGCTTCTTGTAACAAAAGCGACTGAAGCGGGTGCAAATTAGTATCTATAACCAGGCCGTTCATTTCCAGAAAATTGAAATAGCAAAGATCTTCCAAAAGGTTATTGTTCTCAGACATGGACATGGTATTAACAACAACCCCATGAACCCCTGGCAATGTCACAAGTCGCTCCTGCGGGATATAGGAAAGCTGAACATCAAAAAGAAACCGTGCTGAATCAGCCACAAACTGTTCAGCCGATTCATCCATAGTCGATGACACATTTATTTTTTTAAATCCAAACTTAGAAAACCCACTTACAAAGGCCTCTCGCGGTTGCGTCGGTTCCAATTATCAGGACATCCGATTCTAGATTTAGCCGACTCGCAGTCTTAGAAATGACTTTGTGGAATGCCCGGTACAACATATTTCGAGGCCACCAGCCCCCCTCTGCTTTTACCCAACAATCTGCTGCACCAATGAACAACATTTCACTTGGAATTCCCTCAAAAGCATTTAAGGCTTCAATTCCATAATTAGGGTGGATGCGAATTGCATCAAACTCTTTCTGAGCATCAATTATAGTTTTTTTGATTTCAGTGGTGCCCACCTCGAAAAACTCAACCGAATTTTCACAGCCATTATCTTGTAAAAACTGGCGCACAAATTCATTTCTCTCTCGATCGGAAACATTAGAAATTTCACACCACTTTTTCATTTTCACTTCTTGAAATAATTTAAAGCCATAGATTTATCTTTACTGATTTGCTCAACCAATGCTTCTTTATTATTAAACTTTTTTTCTTCCCGCACAAACTGTAAAAAATGAACCCGGACGGTTTCGCCAGGATTAACAAGAACATCTTGCAGACAGTGAGTTTCTACCGAAATCGGGACTTTGTTGTCATTGAAGGTCGGGCGAGTTCCGATATTCGTAATTCCAGGAATTTTTTCTCCCGATGCCTCTAGCTGAGTAATATAGACGCCACTGCCCAGGACAAACTTTTTTTCTGGCGGATAAATGTTGATTGTTGGGAATCCAATTTGTCGGCCGCGTGCATCTCCAGATTCCACTACACCTTCAACATAAAAACTTCTGCCCAGTAAATCGTTCGCTTTTTGCAGTGAGTTGTTCATTAATAAATTTCGGATGCGAGTACTTGAGACTATGTCTCCACTGGCCCTAAGCTGCTGAATTGCGTGAATGTTGATTTGATTCTCTTCGCCCCATCGAACGAGAGAATCAATGTTGCCCATTCTGTTTTTACCGTATTTGAAATCGTCGCCTACAACGACAGCCTTTGGGTTAAGCGGTTTAAGGACATGATTTAGAAATTCATGGGGAGTCGAGTTTGCAACCGCATCGTCAAAAGAGACCAGGATCAACTCGTCAACACCCAACCTTTCCAGCTGCTCCACCAAATCCGACCGAAAGAACAGGTACAAGTGAGGTCGACCAAAATACTCCGCAGGGTGGGGGTCAAAAGATACCACTGTAATTTTTTCACAACTAGGTTGACCAATAGATTTTAATTTTCGAATCAGGTGCTGATGCCCTAGGTGCATCCCATCGAAATTTCCAATGGATACAGCCCTCCCCTTGCAGGCATCAATATCCCGAGAGGCGCCCCAATCTATCACTTTAATTGCCACAGTGCCCTTTTCTTCGTTCTGAACCGAGTTTTCACCCCTATTCATCTAGAGATGGGATGTTTCTCACATCTGTATATATTTGAAAACCATGCTGATGACTTTCCCATTTTAAAAGTTTAATAGTAGGGGTAGATCAGCATTTCGATTAAAACCTGTAGATACCTGATCCTACTTGTCTTTTTAAGAATTTAAGTGGACTTTTATTAACAAATTTGATACATAGCGTTATATGATTCCGGACCTTCAACAGACAGTTTCAAAATTGAAATCTAGCGCCTCGCTGCTATGGAGTTGGCGTGGAGTCTGGCTGCGTGGTCTATTCTGCTTAGTTGCTGGTGTTTCCTTTTTAACACTCGATAGTGACACACGATTTGACGAGAGATTTCAAATGCGAGGCTCTCAGACCATCGACTCTCGCATTATTTTAGTGCAAATGACAGGAACGGAATGGAATCAACTGACTAATGACTTTTACGGGGACCAGCAAAATATATATTCAAATCTAACGGATAATTATTATTGGGACAGTTTCCTTTGGTCGAATTTTCTTAAGACCATCTTGAAAGATTCACCGGCAAATATCGCAGTTACTTTTTTATTTGATGGCCCCTCAGATTTATCTAACATCGATGACGACACATTGAATATTTTTGCTAACCCAAAAGTCACTTGGGCCGCTTCGCTCGATAAAGAGAAAAGACCTCAATTGCCCTCATTCGTTAACCCGGTCAATCAAAAATCAGCACTGATTCTTTACAATATTTATGATGATGGTATCGCTCGGAGTTTTCCGCATAGCTTGTTTCCAATTTATATGGCAGAGGTTCTCGCTCGCACTTTGAACCCCAATTATAAAGACTCGATCGACGAACGGCTCGGCAGTAATATTCCAATCAATTACATGGGACCTCCTAACACTTATCCCAGCATTAGTTTCAAGCAAGTATTGGATGGCAAAGTTCCTTCCGGTTTTTTTGAAGGAAAGATTGTAATCGTTGGGCACCATTCGGACAGAAACCACCAGTTCTACACGCCCGTCGGCTACATGTCTCGATCAGAATTGCTGGCAAACTCCGTAGATAATTTAGCAAGCGGAGATTTAATAACTTCGGCCCCTACCGTTTGGTATGTCGCAGGCCTCTTGTTGCTTTTGATCGTCACGGTATGGATTATAATCGTTTACCCTCAAATGATCACTGTGGTTTTATTTTTTGGCATTGGTATTGTTGTAGTGACCTTTTCTTTCTGGTTGTTTGATACATACTGTATTTGGTCTCCGATTTTGGCCCCCATCGTCCAAATTTTCACGACATTTGTGATATTTACGACTCGACAACTCAGCATAAAAGAAAACCTCAACTGGCGCCTAGAAGAAGAAAAACGAGTTCTGACTGAAGTAAAAAACTTAAAAGATAACTTCGTGAGCCTTATTAGCCATGATCTAAAAACCCCAATAGCTAAAATTCAAGCTATCGTCGACCGGACGATCAATGAAGAAGATATTCGCCCAGAATTGAAAGAAAATTTACTCTCTTTGAGAAACGAAAGCGAAGAATTAAATCGATATATCCAAGGAATTCTCAAAGTCTTAAGAGTGGAGTCCAGTGATTTTAAACTAAACAACGAACCGACGGACCTTAACAAAATTATTAATGATGTAATTCGACAGGTGAAGTCACTCGCTGATGCCAAGAATATTATCATCAGCAACGATCTTGATCCTCTTTTTTTGATAGATGTTGATCGTATTCTAGTTCATGAAGTTATTTTAAATCTTATTGAGAATGCTATCAAATACACACCCCCAGGTGGGTTTATCAAAGTTTCTTCAACTGAAATTGACGACCAAGTTGTGGTGGTAGTAGAAGATAGTGGCGTGGGAATTGATAAATCTGAATTGGCTAAAGTATTTGAAAAATTCCATCGAGGTAAAGAGCACAGTCTCAATACAAAAGGCTCTGGATTGGGTCTTTATTTAGTTAAATATTTTATCGAACTTCACGGTGGTGAGGTGTTTTTAGAGAGCGAACGGGGGCAGGGCACAACCATTGGCTTTACCCTCCCCATACAATAAAAGGGAATACTATGAATTCGAATATTTTGAATGTACTGATTGTTGACGACGAAATCGAATTGAGACGTTCGGTGATTTCGATTTTGCAATCGTCTTTGCCCAATACGCAATTTCAGGTGGACGAAGCTGACAACGGAAGAACGGCTCTTGAGAATGTAAAATCCAATAACTACCACATTGTTTTGATGGACGTTCGAATGCCCGAAATGGATGGGCTTGAGGCTTTGGAGCAAATTAAAGCCTTTGACTCAAGAATTTTTGTCGTCATCATGACAGCACACAGTAATCTTCAAGATGCCGTCAAGGCCATTAAACATGGCGCTTACGACTACTTAGAAAAACCTCTCCAACCGGAAAAACTGACAGAAATTTTGGGCAAAGTACTTGAAACCCGCGATATCGTCCAAGAATTGGCGTTGTCTAACCCAATTTTCGACGATGACATAGACAGTGAGTTGGTCGGGCGATCTGAAAAAATGCGGGGTGTTTATGATTTAATCTATAAACTCTCCCACGTCGATACCACTGTGCTCATTCGGGGTGAGAATGGTACAGGTAAAGAACTTGTCGCACGAGCCATTCACTCAAACTCTCCCAGAAAGCATGGTGATTTTATTGCCATCAATTGTGGAGCAATTCCTGAAAACTTAATGGAAAGCGAAATTTTTGGTCATGAGAAGGGAGCTTTTACTGGAGCTGTCAGCCGTAAAATAGGTAAGTTTCAGCAGGCCAATGACGGCACAATTTTTCTGGATGAAATTGGAGAACTAAAACCAGAACTACAAGTAAAGCTCCTGCGCGTCCTGCAAGAGCGCAAGTTCATTCCCGTAGGTGGCCACAGAGAAATTAAGACCAACGCTCGAGTCATTGCAGCCACAAACAGAAACCTTGAAGCTATGATTGAAAATGGTGAGTTCAGGGAAGATCTTTTTTATCGACTTAATGTTATGCCCATCTTTTTGCCGCCACTAAGAGATCGAATTGACGACGTGAAAGATTTAGCGAACTTTTTTATCAAAAAATTTAATTTAAAACTCAACAAATCCATTCATGGTTTAGACAGTTCTGTCGAAGAGCGACTCAAAGCTTATCATTGGCCAGGAAATATTCGTGAGTTGGAAAACACAATCGAACGGGCTTTTATCATTGAAACCAGTGATATGATTACGACAAACTCGCTTCCTGACAATGTTAAAGCATCTGACGAAACTCATATTAATTTATCACAAACTGGCGAATACAGTGGCCCACTCGATTTTGATAAGTTTAAAGAAGAGTCCGAAAAAGAATTTATCATAAAAGCCCTCCGTACCAATAATGGTAAGATTAACAAAACTGTGGCTCATGCAAACATTCCCAAGAATACACTCCTGAGAAAAATTAAAAAATATGGCATTAATGTGAAGGATTTCGCTGAGAACTGATCTTTATAGTTTATTGAGCAACTTTTCTGCATTGATCAGTACATTTGTTGCATTGACTAATTTCATACAATCATGAGTTCCGATGGGACATTTATCGGAGCCGTGTTTTCCGCAAGGTCTACATTTGAGTGGGACTTGGTTAATAATCGAAGCTGAATTCCAAGGCCGGTATCCAAACTCTAAAACCGTAGGTCCAAAAATTGAAATAGTCTTCAACCCAACAAGCGAGGCCAAATGAGCCGCACCCGTATCATTTGTTACTAACAACGCACTTCGGCGCATTAGCAACATGCTTTCTATTAAATTAGTGGATCCACAAAGATTTATAGCGCGCCCAACCTGACGTATGATCTTTTCACATTCTTCTTTTTCGTTTTCCGCACCAATGAATGCAATTTGATATCCATTTTCCTGAAGTTTTTTAGCTAACTCTGCATATCCCTCTGCTGTCCATTTTTTTGTAGCCCATACACTCCCTGGCGCCATTAAAATTAATTTATACGTTTGAAGACTTTTTCTTTGATCAATTTATCTATTGCCGATTCCTCATTGGGCAAATCAAGTTTTTTAAGTTGAGCTGAAAATAGGTCCGGAATCTTGGGTTCCCGAGTGAAATTGACCGTGCCTTGTTCTGAAGAATTTAGGTAGGTTTTACTCTCTTTTAATTGTTGCAGCTCGGTTTTCACCTTCTCATCGATGGGCTCCAGCAAAGCCATCAATCGCAGAGGTTCAGGGAACTCCATCGGGCGAACAACTCTGTGCGTGAAAGCAAAAAAATTCCACCATTTTAAATAACCAATTTTTTTATCGGCTTTTATTTTTTGCACCAACAGTGCTGATCTAAAACTTTGATGCGGGGAAAGAACGAGTTCATAACTCTGTGCTAAAACATGTTTCTGCACACTTTCCCAGTTTGACGTTCCATCTTTTGCAAATTCTATAGTTTTTTTAACTAATTTCGTTTTTTTAAAAAAATCTCCTAATCCCTTACGGCAAAGCAAGGTGATTTCGGAGCCTGGGTACATCTCCCCTACTCTTCGTATCAACGGAATTGTTAGGAGCGCATCTCCGATAAAGGCTGTTTGTATGATGAGTATTTTTTTTGCGTCCACTTCACGCCTTCCTTTATTGCCTCAACGATATCGTTTATGATGACTTGATCATAACACATCACCTCTTTGTCACAATCTCTCTTCCAACAAGGTGAGCAATTTGCGGGACTTTGAATTTTTCTCCCCCGTCCGTACAGCTCAATTTCTTGCGCACATGTCGGACCAAACCAAGGGATCACCCATTTTTTTAAGCCGATTGCCATATGCATGCCTAAACTATCACCAGTAAAAATCACATCACAAGCGTCTATGCTCACTAATCCATCGCGAATGCCCCTGTGAGTTGGTGACTGAATCACATCTAATCCGTAACCAATGTGTTCGTTGCGAGTTTTATCTTCCGGCCCCCCAAGTAAGACGATGGTCCCCTTATAAACTTTTGAAAGCTCTTCAATTAATGACCGATGCCTTTCAATAGAGAACTTTTTCGCTGGAATAACATCGGCACACCCGGTATTGATTCCGATGATTGGCAGGCCTTCTCTTTGCCAAACTTTTTTTCTGCGCTCCGACTCTTTGTTTTCTGCATCAGTCAATTTTACCAAGTAGTCATCAAAGACGTACTCGCCCAAATTAAGTGCTTCATGAACAAGCCTATTTTCAGTCTTTTGGTTGCCAAAGAATTTCAAATTATCATCTAAACCAATTTTCCATAATTCAGTGGCTTCTGGGTTTGCTGGCAATATGGCACCATTCTTAGGGTTAGATTTAAAACCAACAATTTTGTCTACTCCAATTTGCCGAACCAAACCAATTGCATCGAGCGCTTTATCAATGACGAGGGCTACGTCAAATTGAACGGTCAGTAATTCTCTTACCGTCTGAACACTGTCGTCGAACACCTGGTCGATCAGCGGAATATTTGCCAATAAATCCAAGTTTCGTTTGCGGGTGATCCAGTGAATTTTATAACCGGGATACGCTCTAATAATCGCTGGCAACAATGCAGTTGATCGAAGCACAGCGCCCATTGCATCTAAATGTACGATGAGCAAATTTCCTTTAGATATTTCTTTTTTCGGACATTTATCATCGCAGCTCGGGTTGCGATTACACGGTTTATACCCATTGAAGTGTCGGCAATCTATAATAGACATACGAAGAGTTTAGCACATGGAATTGGCCAACTAGAGTCAAGAATTGATCGGTCTGAGACTTAGGTCTGGTTTATTTGAGCCGAACGGCTTCACCTACGATACTACCTATTTTTATTTTCGCTTTAATTTTAACAATTCTTCTTCGATCATCATCGGTGATGTAAATGAAAACATCGCCAATCTGCTGAAACGTTCCGTCCACTTGATATTGAATCTGCAAGACATTCGTCTCAAAAGTTCCCGCCGGAACTTTTATAGTTTCCTGAGCTATAACATTGCCTTTAATGATATTTTGTTTTCCGGCATCGGCGACATTAAAGCTTAAAGTTTTTTTGGGGCGAAAAGGAAACGACCTAAAGTAAAACAAACTGGAGCTTAAATTTTGGGAATCGGGTACTAGCTGCCATTCCTTTTTTTTGTTTTTTTCACCTTTTTTAGTGACCTTTTTCTCCCAATAGCGGCCGACTCCGCTCTCCCAATCGAAAAAACTTCTTGTTTCTTTAACCTGCTTAGATTCTTTGATATGCACTTCATGTCCATAAGGAACCAAGGTTTCATAATCTAAATAGGTCTCGGCAAAATTATCAATTTTGTAAAACATGGCAAACCCATCTGAACTTTTCATTTTAATTCTAAAATGATAGGCCTTCTTTCCGTTGACCTCTACAAATGGCAATGTTTCAAAAATTAAAGAACCAGCTGACATGCCCAAATAGGAAAGCTCCAGTTCTGTCACCTCTCCCACCTCATAAGGGTCTACAAGTGGCCTACGCCCATCGAACCCCTCTGCCCCCTCCAACTCAGGGTAATGCGGCACGCCCGCTTTCTTAGTCTCGGCCTTCTCTTTTTTCGGTTCTGTCTTTAGCATTTTTTTCTTTTTAAGACTCTCTTTAATCTGCGGAAGATTATCCTTTTTAATTGGCTCTGCAGCCATTGAAGTTGAGCTCGCCACTGGTTTCTCATCCAGCTTCTCTTCGGCTGGAGGCTTTTCTATTTGCTTGATTTGTACTAGCTGCGTGTACTCCTCATGATTTTTCACGTCTTCCATAGTGTCTGAGTCCGTTTTCAAAAACGAAGAGCAGCCAATAATAAAAAGTGCAGCAGTTATAAGGGGTAAATAAAAATACATATATATTGAGGATGAGGACTGAGTCATAGTGTGTCAACCGTAATTGCGTTTACTTCTTTCTCAATTATTAATACTCATTAGATTCTAACTCTAATTTCGAGATTTAATCACCCCATGCCGCTTCTTTTGCGACGCTCCTTTAAAGGTTTTCCAACGTTTATGGACCCACATCCACTGCTTTGGATCCTCTTTGACCTTTGCTTCAATAAAGTCAGTATATTTTTGAGTCATAAACTGTATCGTATCTTCTTTGCTTTCCTTTTCCTCGAACGGAATTTCCTCTTCAAAGCGCATTACATGCTGCTCTCCACCAGCCCGGTATTGATAAAGGGGAATTACTTTTGCTCCAGTCCGCCGCGCAATCATCGCCAACCCCATTGCCGACCCCGTTTCTTTTCCAAAAAAATTTACCCGACACCCTATCGGAGGCCCCATGAATTGGTCCTGCACAAATATAACAATCTCATTCGACCGCAATGCTTTTAAAATTTGTGAAGTACTATTTCTAGGTTCGATAAAACGAGTCCCAAATTTTGAACGAAGTCCGAACCAAACATCGTTAATCCAAGCCACTTTAAAATGTTTTGAAATCAGAATGCATTGATAATCTCTCAACGAAAGACCCGCCAAGCAAAAATCACCATTGCCAAAATGACCCGCCAATAGACATACACCTTTTCCTGCAGCCAAAGCTTTGTCCACAGTTTCTAAACCTTCAAACTGAATCCATTGCGAATAATTATCTTTATTCAAAAAAGGTAGCTTGAAATATTCGATCAATCCACGTCCCATATTACGAATGGACTCGCGTGCAATTTTGTTTTTTTCAGTTGAGGACATTTCCGGAAACGCAATTTGCAAGTTCTCCAAAACGACTTTTCGTCGAATCCGTAAAACATCCCACCAGAGAATCGCAAATGCATCCCCTAAAAAGAGCTTAAACCAAGACGGTGAAATCCATATTAAGTAGGATATCGACTTACCGAATAAGACTACTAAGCTTTTCATGAAACTCCTCAATAGAATTATGAGAATGGGATTCCAATAAACATTCAATTCGAGCAGACCAGATGTTCGTGAAATCAACTCCTTGCAATTCCTTTAATTTAATCGCATCTTTTTCAGTGACGAACAAAGGCTTCTCCGCCAGTTGATATTTGATTTTATCAATTTCAGCTTCCGTGTAAACGTGGTGATCGGCGAATGTCCAATGATTACAGACGACAAACCCCAGGTCTTTAACCATTTGTTCAAAACCACTTGGGTTTCCGAGCCCCGACATCAATCCAACTTCTTTATTAGATTCACTATCAAAACTTTGGGATGAGCCATCTATTCTTTGAAAACTCTTAAACTGGTAACTTCCCTTTAAAACCAAAGGATTTTTTGCATTTTCCTCTATTTGACTTTCAATCCAATGAATTCTTTCATTTAAAATTGCATTATTGCTCACAAGATTGCCTTTATTCAAAATAACAACGTCGGCTCTCTTCAGTCCATGCATAGACTCTCTCAACCTACCACTTGGTAAAGGTCTATAAATTTTAAGATCTGCTGTGAGGTCAAAGATGACAATATTTAAATCTCTTTTTATCCATCGATGTTGAAATGCATCGTCAGCAATGACGACCTGAACAGGGTGTTTTTTAAGTAATTCACGACCTGCCTCCACGCGGTTTCGACTCAAATAAATGGGCACACGTGGAAATTTACTTTTAAGCATGCAGGGCTCATCACCAAAAATCCTCGATGCGCTCGCTTCGTTCAAATTCACTTCAACGATCCCTTTATACTCACCTTTATAGCCCCGAGATACTACTCCAGGAGTATTTCTAACTCCTCAAAAATTCGACAAGGTTTTCCACCACGGGAGTTTTACCAGTTCCCCCAACTGTCAAATTACCAACGGAAATGACTGGGCACCCGATTGACTGCTGAGAAAAGACACCTAAATCGAAAAGCATATTTCTCAACTGAGTCACATGGTTATAAATCGACGCTATCACCAATATCCCTACTTTAAGTATTTGGTTAGATGTTCTACGACTCTTTCCGTCGCCCCTTTTTCACCCAAGAGCTGGTTGACCCTCTTGAGTTTGTTCACTTTTTCCACGTACACACTTTCGTCTAAAAGATTTTCCAATTCAGCTGCCATGATTTCGGGCGCAGCATTTTCTTGAAACAACTCTTTGCATACCTCCTCACCCAAGATGAGGTTTATCATTCCGAAATATTTTGTGCCTTTTACCAATTTCTTAGCCAACCAGGCCGTCAATGGCTTCATCTTGTACATAATGACCATTGGAGTATGCATTAATCCCACCATCAAAGTCGCCGTGCCACTGGCTGTGAGAACAACATCCGCCATTCTAATCATTTCAAACGGGTCTTTTTTAACTAAAACCAAAGGAAGGTCTTTAATGTCTGGCAAATGAGTTTTGAACTCTTCAATAGTAAAATTAGGAGCAACAGCAACAATAAATTTTAATTGGCGATTTTTTCTATATAAAATTTCCGCCGCTCTAATTTGTGATTCCAAATTCATTTTAAGTTCGGACGTCCGACTTCCGGGTAAAAGGCCTATAACCTTGTCATTCAGATTAAAACCATACCGACTGCGGTTTTCATTCCTCATACTCGTTTCGTATAAGTCTTCGGTGAGCTCATCTAATAAAGGGTGACCAACAAATTCAACGGTAACACCATGTTGTTCATAAAAGGTTCGTTCAAATGGGAAAACAACCAACATTTTATCAATAAATTTTTTAACAATTTGAACACGACCCGTTCTCCAAGCCCAAAGCTGCGGAGAAATGTAGTAAACAATGGGAACGCCCTGACCATGTACTTTCTCGGCGAATCGCAGGTTAAATCCAGAATAATCCAGCAATAAAATGAAACTCGGTTTTCTAGTCTTTACTAGATCTACTAATTTATTAAAAATCTTTTTAATTTCAAAATAGTGACTAACAACTTCTTGCAAACCCATTACGGCCATATCTTCTGATCGACCAACACACTCAAACCCCTCTGCCTCCATGGCTTTACTCCCTACACCAAAAAAATGTAAGTCGGGGTGGGATTCTTTGAGTTTTTGAATCACGCGCAAAGCATACAGGCTGCTGGAGGTCTCACCAGCTATAACTAAGACTTGTTGCTTATTTTCTCTTATCATTGGCTGACATTATCGTTTCGGCTAACTGCAATGCCTGCAATCCATCTTTTCCGGAAACCACGCATTGTTCATCATTTATAATAGAGTGCAAAAAGGCTTTTGTTTCGTCCATTAATGCATCACCTTTCTCGAGGCTCCAAGTTTCAACATCTAGGAGGTACGGGGTCTAACCCTTTCTCCTGCTTCTTATGATAACGGACACATTGCCAGCACCAAAATCAACGGACATATAATGATCTTTTTGAAAACTCTGAACTTCCGTTGCCCCTTAGAAACTCGGCTGGCCGTTACATTTGCAACTGTGCCGTTTTCAAATTCGATCTCCCAGCGTTGGCAATATCATCGTTCGAAGTAAGTACGGGAGTTCCTACGCTGGAAACATTTTTAACCTGACTATCTACCATGGACAAAATGACATCCAAATCATGAATCATCAAATCCAAAACCACACTAACATCCACTCCACGGGGTTTAAATTCTGCTAATCTTGAAACTTCTATGAATAATGGATCGGTGATTTTGCTCTGAGCTGCAATCAATGCCGGATTAAATCTTTCAATGTGACCGACTTGTAGTTTAATGAGTCATGTTTTTCCGCCAACTGACACAACTCTAGAGCCTCTTGACTGTTTACTGTCATTGGCTTTTCTACGTTGACGTGTATTCCACATTCAATAAAGAATTTGGCACCATAATGTGTTGATGTTGTCGATGCGACAGTCACTGCGTCAATCCTTGACCTTTAAAGATTTATAACGCTGACCAATTTCACGCCCAGTTCATGACCCACTTTTTTTGCTTGCTCTTCATTTGCATCTACAACGCAACCAGATCACATAAATCATTCAATGCGCATGATATTTCTGCGCATGAAAGCGACCTAGATATCCTACACCAACAACTGCTGCTTTTAATTTGCTCATAATCTTTTACCTTGCTATAATTTTAGATGATTTAATAAAATTTAGTAAATATTCAATGTTATCTGAGGGCCTCACACTCTCTCTTGAATGGCTTTAACGGCTTCATCAATTGTACGGCCGCCTTTTAATATAAAACGATGAGCTTTATGAATATTAGCGACTTTTGTTTTGAAAATCCAGACCGACTTAGTCCGATTTTTTATTTAGCCCTCGAGCCACGGCCCAAGTGCCATTAGCCATTGAAAACGGTAGATATCTTTATTAATTGTGGCACCACCACCAATATAACAGTATTTCCCAATCGCGAAAATTGCACACCTAACATTTCCGCCAATGATTGTGTAGTCATCAATTAATGCGTGACCAGCAATTTGAGCTGCAGCTTGTAATAACCGTTCTATTACAAACAGTCACATCATGCCCAATATGAACATAGGCCATCAGTAAATTGTTATTCCCGATGGAGGTGACCCCTCGATCTTTCGTGGTTCCAAGGTTCAATGTGGCAAATTCCCTTACTATGTTGTTGTCGCCAATAACGAGCTTGGTTTCCTCATTGCTATAACCCAAATCCTGAGGCGGACCACCGATCAACGACGACTGAAATAAGTGATTGTTTTTGCCAATTTCTACGACGCCGTGTTCGTAGCCTATATTAACGTGGGACTCGATGACCGTACCCTCGCCGATTGTAACCTTTCCTTTAATTATAGAATAAGGCCCCACTACAACATCGCTTGCAAGCTCTGCTTTTGGGTCAACAATTGCCGTAGGATGAATCTTCATGGCTCCCCTCTCCTATGCTCTAGTGTTTGCTCGAGACGCCATGATCTCAGCCCGTGAAACCACTTCGCCATCGACCGATGCAGTACAGTCAAAAATTGCCAATCGATATCTAAATTTTCTAATTTTAGAGGATAGAATATCACCTGGAACAACAGGCTTTCGAAATCGCGCATTGTTGACCCCGGTAATGACCATTTCCTCACCATCCACTCGGCCAGAAATAACAACATATAGCAATAAGCCTGTGCCATTCCTTCTAACTGCGTAAAACTTTCTTTGCAATTTTCGGAACCCGAAAGTGGCCATTAAAAAAATGTCATTGACAGTGACATTTTTTGCTAATCGTAACCTCGTCGGCCGATCGGCCAATTTACTTCCTCGCCGGAATAACTCAACAATTTATCAACCATCAAAAACGATACCGTTGAGGTAGCGTATTTTTATTTGATTGATGCTCATTGACGGCGAAATATTCACTAATTCTATTACTTTAACCTCTTGAATAAACAATGCCGCGTACTCCAGGTAGCGGTGCATTCATTTAATCTTCAGCTTCAAATTCAAGTATTCACTATTTTTTGTTTCTTGTTTCAAACTTTGACCACTTCATCTGTGATGTCATTTGAAGATGATACGTACAATACTTTGTCCTCTGCACCTAAGGATCATTGTGTAACACTCTTTTAAGCACAGTTTCAATTGACTCTTCAAAGTCTCAATAATTGGATTCTTTAGAGACAACTCTTTGCGCTGAAGTTCCTGTTGGGTTTTTATACATAGCTTCTGCAACTTCATTCTTCACGTTGTAGCTCCGCACCTTTTTTTGCCTTTAGGTCGTCGGACCAATGCAATGCTTTTTTTCTGAAATCTTTCAGCATAGCCTCGAAATCCGTACGCATTTTTTCCATTTCTTTTTGTCGCTTCTCGATTTCAGATTTCATCGTCGCCTGAGCTGTCTTACCAGCCTTAGTTGATAAAATCGCTCTTTGCATGTCAACCACACCAAACTTTGCATCGGCTGCATGAACTGAACTACCCAACAAAATTGCTGCAATAGCCATCAAAAGTTTTTTCATATCCCTCTCCTTTATTTTTTAAGATTGAATTCCTGTTAAAACGGGGTTCCCACAGCAAATTGGAAAAAGACATCATCTTCACCATAGTCTTCATCCGGTGCAATCGGAACGCCCCACTCAAATCGGAGTGGCCCAATTGGTGAAAACCATCTAAAGCCAAACCCAAAATTACTTTTTAAATCCTCTAAGCGTATGACGTCATCTGCATACCCAATATCATAAAACAGTACGCCCTTAATTCCCGCTTCATCAACAAGTGGGAATTGAAATTCCAAGTTGTAGTAAAACTGCTGTTCACCACCAAATGGAACGTAGGCAAGTTTTTCAGCCTCATCAGCTGGTAATATCGGAGATAATTCAGAAAACTTATCCGCAGAATACTTTCTTTTACCAACCGTAAAAAATTGATACCCACGAAGAGTATTCGCTCCACCGAGCAAATAGAGTTCATTAAATGGTACGTCTTCATCACTCTTGTTTGGAGTTACAAAACCATAGGTGATGTTATTTCTCCAAACCACTTCCCAAAATATTTTTTTATAGTACCTAAACGTTGCAGAACCTTTTGTATAATCTATGTCACCCCCCAGGCCGGCATACTCTAAAGCCAACTGTCCAAATACGCCTTTTGAAGGTGTGAACCGGTCGTTTCGACGATCGTATTGTGTCGTCACTGTCACAGAGCTTGTGATTCCATTGACCGTAGCTGTGTCAAATAAGGATTCGTCAGAGTTTTCATTGAGATCAATATAAATATCTTCGTACTTGTAGCGAACGAAGCCATATAAATAAGGTGCCAAAGGGTACCCCAATCTTACTGCTCCACCTTTTTTCTCCTGCTCATACTCAGTCCTAGTTTGGCTTAATTGAAAGGCATCTATACCAAACGACCATTTTGTGTCCCTAAAATACGGGTCCGTCCAATTTAAATTGTAGTTGGATTCTTTTTCACTGAAGTTAATAGAGGCACCCAGTTTTTGCCCCAAACCAAATAGGTTCATTTGATTGACTTGACCGTTGATAACAAATTTAGAGTAACTACTATACCCAGCTCCCAATTGAATGGTACCTGTGTTTCTCTCTTTCACGTTGATATCAATATCAATAACGTCCGGTTTACCGTCTGGCGAGCTGGTATTAAATGAAACTTCGTCAAAAAATCCTAAGCGCTGAACATTTTCTTCAGACTCTCGTTTGCGAGTTTCATGGTAAAGCTCCCCTTCGACGATTTTCAATTCCCTACGCACCACTTTGTCGCGGGTACGGGTGTTACCACTGACATTAATTTTACCTATATATACTTTTTGACCTTTATCTATTTCATAGGTCACATCGACGAGGCGCTCTTTTTCACGAACACGTGTTCTGGGGATGACGTTAGCAAAGGCATAACCTAAATCTCCATATTTAGCCTGCAACGTCCGCAGATCTTTCTGTAAGCTTTCTGAAACAAAGAGCTCATCCGATTTTAAGGTGGTCCCCTCAAGTAGCTCGCTGGTGTCGAATAACAAATCTCCAGCGAAGTCGATTTCCCCTACGTTGAACTGCTGCCCTTCTTCAATTCGAATAGTGATATAAATACTTTTTTTGTCAGGAGTCACCGTCACTTGTGGCCGGTCAATATTAACTTGTACATACCCCTCATTAAAATATAAAAAGCTTAAGAGCCGGATATCTTGATCAAAAGTGTCCTGCTGATAGGCGCTATCTGACCCTATAAAACTAAAAAACCCACCTTCTTGCGTACGCATCATTGACTTCAGTTTGTCGTCAGACAGATGGTTGTTGCCTAAAATTCGAATCTGTTTGACTTGAACTTTTTCACTTTCATCGATGACAAAGCGAACACGAACACCGGGTGAGTCTTTAATTGGTTCAATTTTGTAATCCAAGCGAGCCAGAAAAAAGCCTTTTTCTTCATAGAGTTTCAAAAGTTTATCGACGGCCTCATTGACTCGACTGATATCTAAAATTTCATAGGCTTTTAGGCCCGAAGACTCTGCCATTTCATCGTCGTCCAACTCAGAGTTACCATCATATTCTATTTCAAGAATAGAAGGTTTCTCTTCCACTGTGTATGTCACTCGGACGCCACCACTCACATTGGATTGGTCGACAATGACATCATAAAAGAAGTCCGTTGCAAAAAGAGATCGAACATCTTCACGAACTTTTTCTAATGAATAAGCCTCTCCTTTTTTAGTCGATAACTTTTCTAATATGGCTGGTGTTTCAATTTTTTTATTACCCTGGACAACAATCTCTTGAACCACATTGGAGGATTGCGCATGACCTTGTAAAGACATGAATAGCACAAGTAAAAAACTGGCGGAAAAACAGAAGGCAAGTAAAGATAATTTACGGTGAATCAACGCTGAAAATCCTTAATGTTTTAAAGCACTTAATATAATCGTTGTAGCCTAACCTCAAACTAGACCTTTGTAAAGAACAGCTGATTAGATTTAAAGGGGCCTGCGACCCTGCAAATATTTACTGAGTCCACGGCTATTTAAGGGCTCACGCAGTCTTTTAAACCTGTGAAAACCTAAGGGAATTTTCAATGCTCTCTTTTTATGCAGCCAAAAATAAAGATAGTCATTGCGTTAATTGACCCACTGCCCATCTTCCATACGAAGGACTCTGGTGAAACTTTGAGCAAAGCCTTGATCGTGGGTCACCGTCACCATCGTCAGGCCGTATTGATCTTTTAGTTCGAAAAATAAATTTTGAATGGCTTTTGAATTTTTTGAGTCCAAATTACCCGTGGGCTCGTCAGCAAATAATACTTCTGGGTTATTCATAAGGGCTCGAGCAATAGCGACTCGCTGTTGTTCTCCACCACTCATCTCAGAGGGAAAGTGATGACTTCGATGGGATAGCCCTAATTGGTCTAATAAGGTCAGAGCCTTTTCTTTTGCTTTTGCAATTGGCTCACTTGAAATTCGAGCCGGCATCATGACATTCTCAAGTGCTGAAAATTCGCTGAGCAAATGGTGGAACTGAAATACGAAACCCATATTTTTATTTCTAAACTCCGAAAGCTGATCATCATTTTGTTGAAAAAGATTTTTACCTTTAAATAAAACACTTCCGCTGGTGGGCCGATCTAGAGCCCCTAATAGATGCAAAAGCGTACTTTTTCCTGCCCCTGAAGCACCAACAATGCAAACATCTTCTCCTTGAAAAATTTGTAAGTCGATGCCTTTTAATATATTCAATGTGTCGGCGCCTTGTTTGTAGTTTTTAACTAGTTTTCTCGCCTCTAAAATCACATTATTCATATCGAAGTCCTTCTACGGGATTAAGCTTTGCACCCCTTAATGCGGGAAACAAAGTAGAGATAAAGCAAATAAACATACTAGATCCTACAACCGTCACAATATCTATCCACCTAAAATCTACATTTATAAAAGAAACTCTGTAGGTTTCGCTGGGTATCAGTGGGAACATGGATTGCAATGCTACAAAAGCTCCACATAGAAAAAGTCCCAGCAACAACCCCGCAATGGAGCCAATAAAACCGATGAGTAATCCTTGCAATGAAAACAACAAAGTAATTTGGCGGCTTTTAAACCCCATGGATTTCAAAATACTGATATCGGCATACCGCCGAAACACACTGACATACAATGTACTTGCAATATTAAAACAGGCCGCTATGACCATTATAAAAATAACTAAAAAAATCACAAACTTTTCTAATTGAACAGCTTTGAACAGGTTCTTTTCATGGTCACGCCAAGACCTCGCCCAATAGGGATATCCTAATTCGACATTGATTTTATCTTTGTATTTGTCGGCGAAATCTTCATTTTCCAGGGACACTCTCACTCCCGAAATCCGGTCCTCATCATCTAATAAAGATTTAACGACATCCATATCGGCCAGGATATATCTTTGATTGTACTCATGACGACCCAGTTCAATAATTCCGGTAACTTTAAAACTCTGAATTTTTCGGCGCAACCCCGAGGTTTCAAAATCAGATGCGAAAGGCAATACCACTTTAAAATCGTCACCTATATTTAGTTTAAATCTTTTTGCTAGACCCACTCCAACGACAGCCCCAGGAGTCTCGTCAATTGCATTTAGGTCCAACTTTCCTTGAATCACTCGATGCTCAATTTTTAAAACTTTGCGTAGCCCCTCCACTTTTGCACCTTCTAAAAAAATACCCGTCAAAGACCCTTTGTGAGCCATTAGGCCTTCTAACCAAATATAAGGCGACATTTCAAAGGCTTCATCGATTTTAGAAGATAAGTCCTCACGTATACTGGCTATTACAGAAGACGTTGCTCTCCGCTTTATGATTAAAAGATCTCCAGAGACGTCTGTAATATTTTGTTTTAAAGTTGTTTCATAGCCGCTCACCACTGCCATTGAAACAAATAAACTGGCCACTCCAATGCTTAAACCTACGACTCCAAGACTTGATGTCAAACTCAGTCGATTATTTTTCGAAATTAAATATCTCCAAGCGAGCCATAGTTTAAACATATTAGGTGGTCCTACCTATCGCTTGCTCTTTTAAATAAGACTCAATAAAGACATTTAAATCACCGTCTAAGACGTTTTGAGGACTGCCTGATTCAACGCTGGTTCTATGGTCTTTAACCATTTGATAAGGGTGAAGGACATACGATCTTATTTGAGAGCCCCACTCATTTGCCTTTTTCGCCGACTCGGTGGCGTCTTTTTCTGCCTGACGTTTTTCCATCTCCTTTTCATAGAGAGCCGCTTTAAGCATTTTCATACATTTCTCTCTATTTTGAATCTGGCTTCTCTCACTCTGGCATTGCACCACTATATTCGTCGGAATATGCGTCATTCGAACGGCCGAATCCGTTCGGTTAACGTGCTGTCCACCTTTACCGCTCGCGCGATAGGTATCAATGCGAAGATCTTCCGTTTTAACTTCAACATCTATGTCTTCATCCACTTCGGGCCAAGCATGAACTGCAGCAAAGCTAGTATGCCGTCTAGCATTAGAATCAAAAGGAGAAATTCGAACCAACCGATGAACTCCGTTTTCTGCCTTTAACAAACCATATGCGTAAGGGCCTTCTAAGTGCAATGTCACAGATTTAATTCCCGCTTCTTCCCCTTCCGTCATCTCAACTATGCCTACCTTCCATCCGTTTTTTTCAGCGTAACGGGAATACATTCTCATTATCATTCCCGCCCAATCACTGGCCTCCGTACCGCCGGCTCCGGAGTTAATGGTTAAGTAGGCACTGTTTGAATCCATTTCACCATTAAGTAAACTTTGAGTTTCCAATTCACCAATAGATGTTTCAAGTGGTGGCAGCTCTCTTTCCAACTCTTGAAATGATTCCTCATCTCCAGATTCAGACATTTCCACTAGAATTTCGAAATCATCCAGTTGAGATTTTATTTTCTCCCAGTCAGAAACGGTTTTGCCGACCGCGGCCTTTTCTTTTTCAATTTTTTGCATTTCTTTGGGGCTGTTCCAGATATCTGGGTTTTGAGAGGCTCGTTCTAATTCCTCGAGACGCTTTTTCTTGGTATCAACGTCAAAGATACCCCCTAAGTTCGTCTGCCTTAATGATGAGTTTCTGAATCAATGACTTCATTTCTGGCAGTTGTGATTCTATTGACACGATATCTCCTCGCTACTTTGAGTCAGATATACCATTCTTAATAGCAAAACAGCAACTTGGATTCATTGAGTCTAACTATTCTTTTTAGTTAAAAACTCATCAAACAATTTGTCTTGAATGTCGTACATCTTTCGAGCTTCATTTTCACAAGTCTCGTGGTCATATCCCAACAGGTGAAGCACTCCATGCAATACCAGGTAAACCAGCTCATCTCTGTATGAAAACCCATGTTCGCGCGCCTGCTCTTGGATGACAGCCGGGCATAGGACTAACTCTCCCAGCTCACCCTCTACAGACTCAAAACTCAATACATCAGTCGCATAATTTTTGCCTCGGAATTGTTTATTGAGCCTCTGAGCCTCCTTGGCATCAACAAAAAGAACTGTCAGTTCTTTACCCAATTGGGATCGATGTTTTTTGGGTAGGCGGTTTTTAAAAAATTTTAATGCCGACAAAAGATAGCTGCGCGGCGTACGACATTGAGTTTGGTTGATGATTAATGGAGTCATGCTGTGCCACAATTCAATGAGATTTTATACTTTTAATTTTTTGACCGTCTTTTGCCATGTCTTTTTTAGCCCCAGGGTATTCTATCCGTTGATGATACATGGCCAATATGACGTGCTCGTAAGACTCTTCAATGATTGAAAGGTCTTGCAAAGTTAGGTTACAATCACTCAATTGCCCATCTAGAAACTTACCCTGAATAATACTTTGAACAATATTTTGTAACCGAGCTGGTGTGGGGTCGTCTAACGACCGCGCTGCCGCTTCAATACTGTCCGCCAACATGACCAGAGCCGCCTCTTTAAATTGCGGTTTTGGCCCAGGATATCTGAAGTCACTTTCTTCTACGTAATCATGGTCGGAATCGGACTCTTCGAGGGCTTTATTGTAAAAATAAGAGATCAAGGTCGTACCGTGGTGTTGTAAAATTCCATCGATAATAGGCTTACCTAGCTTATGCTTCATTCCCAATTCAGCTCCATCTTTCACATGAGCCACAAGAATTGTTTTGCTCATGTACGGAGAAATGTGATCATGGGGGTTAAATCCCGGGCGCTGGTTTTCGATAAAATATTGTGCATGGTCCATCTTTCCAATGTCATGATAATAAGCCATAACTTTCGCTAACAACGCATTCGCACCAATCTCCTTGGCTGCCGCTTCACACATAGAGCCCACCACAAGAGAATGATGGTAGGTACCCGGTGCCTTTACGACCATTTCCTGCATGAGTGGATGACTTAAGTTCGAAAGTTCAAGCAACTTCAAATCTGTCGTATAGTTAAATATGGACTCAACTAGAGGAATCATTGCCATCACCACAAAAGACGACAAGATTCCACCCACAAAACCTGCCACTGAATTGGCAAGCACCTCTTCATAAATTGGGACAGAACCCACTTTGGTGAGTGAAGTAATGAGCAGTACAACAAATAAATTGACTAGCCCCGTTCGTAAACCTGCCCGGTAAATATCATTTCTTTTTTCACAATTGTGAACTCCACGAATTGCCGCAACTCCACCGATACACGACATGGCAAACATTGAAAAATTCATATCGACCATAACGGTAAAAACTATTGAAACAAAGACGGTAAATAGCCATACCAGCTCTCCGCTGACCACGAGCATACCGACAATCATTGGGGCCGCCGCAACTGGTGCCGCATAGATAAATACTGTTGGAGAAAGGCCAAACTTAGAAACAAAGGTAGACTCCATCATGAACAAAAAGAACTTCGTTATGATAACTACCGATAAAACAACAGCGCCCATAGCCAACAGGTCTTTTTCTCGGACCCGTATCCTGTTGAGCGTAAACCTTCTCGTATATGAAAAGAACACTAGAATTGCCGATGCAAAAAATAAAGCAGCAACCAGTGATATAAAATCAACTCTTCGAACAGATTTACGTTTTTTAATTTCATTGAAAATCGTGACATGAATTGGCTGTATGACACTTCCACGGGTCACTATGGACTGATTCTTTTTGATCGAAATCTGAACTGGTAAAACCTCTTCGCGCGCCCTTTCTCTTCTCTCTGCCGTTTCACTTTTGTTATAAGTAACATTGGCAAACAAAATTGATTTCGCTAACACACGAGTATTACGACGATCTCTTTGATTCAATCGATTGTATCCACGAATATCTTTCAATGAAAAATGATCTTCATTGTTGATATCTTTCATGTCTTGATAGAAGCCTTGAATTTCAGTGGATTGATCGTCAGCCTTTTTATCGACAACTTTCAACAATATTGGTTTTGTGTCGTCTTGAATGATATTCACCGGCGCATCAATAATCTTGTAACTGGTCCACTCCTCCAGTGCGTTTTTAACTGCATTTTCAATGGTAACGCTAAACTTGCGTTCAACGAGCCATTCAAAAATTCTGTTTGTCACCTTTCGACCAAGTAGTTCTTCAAAGCGAGGCTTGTTCGTCAAAAAATCTTTGATTTTTTCTTCTTTTTGAATCTCATTCGTTGGCCAACTGATTTTACGAACTTCGGACCGCAGCTCACGAAAAGCGATATAGACGGGCCCTGTTATGTCTCGAAACGCATTCGGATCAAAATCAAAAATTGGCGGAACGCTTTGTTCGGAGTCGACACGCTTTTTGGCCGTTGATACCTCATCCACCATTGTAAAAGTAATTGGGGATTTAAAATCTGTGCGGGCTATTTGCCCTACTTCCGCCGTTTGTTGAAAATCAAAGTCAGCAAACATAAAAAACGCCAGAAGTAAGCAGTACAAAAAAAGTAATCCAGATTTACGAATATAAAATCTTTTTTCTAAGTTGAGAGTTAAGCGGCCCAAAAAAGTTTGCTCGAAACCCAACTCATCCACCCACTCACGAAAACGCTGCGAGTGATCACGATATTTGGAACGTAATCTTGGAGTATTTTTCCCCGGTTTGCTTTTTGTTACTTTTGCCATAAAACCTTGAAATATTAATTAGTTGCTTCTACCTGTAATATCGGTAAATTACGCCGTTGGTACAAGCAGAACGACTGTTTTTACCCGGCTTTAAGAGAAATTACAGTTAAAGGATAGGAAAAATGGTTCAGCCTCCTGTAGATCGAAAAAGTTTTCAGTCTTTTGTCCAGGTTATACAGGCTCTCAGAGGCCCTGAGGGCTGTCCCTGGGATAAGGAGCAAACCCATGAATCTTTAGTGCGTTTTGCCATCGAAGAAGTGTACGAATATGCCCAGGCTGTTGACGCAAAGAATTATACCCATATGAAAGAAGAGCTGGGAGATGTTCTTTTGCAAGTAGTGCTCAACAGCGTCATCGCAGAACAGGAGGGTCTCTTTACTCTCGAAGATGTCATCGAAGACATTTGCGAAAAAATGGTACGTCGACACCCCCATGTTTTTTCCACAGATCAAGCTGAAAGCTCAGAAGCCGTCTTAGAAAACTGGGAGAGCATTAAGAAAAAAGAAAATCCTGAAAAAAAATTCGGATTCAATTTACCAGCTCACCTCCCGTCACTGTTGGCAGCCCTCAAAATCGGCGAAAAAACAAGAAAAGCTGGTTTTGATTGGCAGAAACCAGATAAGGTCCGAGAAAAAATCAATGAAGAGTTATTAGAAGTGGAAGAAGCCCTCCAGTCAGGCACAGCCGAGGACATCGAATCTGAATTGGGTGATTGCTTATTTACGCTGGCACAATGGTGTCGGCATTTGGGTGTGGATCCTGAGCAGGCACTTAGAAAAACCAATCGTCGTTTTGAAAACCGTTTTATTTTTATGCAAAAAAAATTGGCGCAAGAGGGTCTGGAGTTTTCCGAAGCGGATTCTCAAACAAAAGAACAACTTTGGGAAGACGCAAAAAGAAGTACAAAAAAGTAACACTTCTGTGTAGGCGCTTTGACACCAAAGACAAGCTCATCAGTTAATTTCTTTTTCGACAAATTGACCCCGCCACCGCCAAACGCCCTGTTTTCAATGGTTTCAAGGATTGGCATAATCTCTGCTTTTGTAAATTTACGACAGTTGATTTCAACATTTCCAGGGGGAGGAAACAATGAGAGGTAAAACTATATTCGTCGTATCGCTAGCGGTTTTAATGAGTGCTTTGTCACTGAGTCATGCCGAGGAAGCTGAGCGGGGCCTACGGGGCCCAGGGCCTGGAAACTTCATTGGCAGCCCTGATCGAGGTTTTGATCTACCTCAATTTGATCGGGGGCGCCGGGACAGAGGCTATCAACAGCAGAGAATAAGGATACAAGTGGATCAAATGTATAATGGTCATCACACTCTCCCTCTTAAAGCTATGATCCGAAGACAAACTGGAATCAATTTACAGGACATGGATCTCACACAAGTTGTTGTTTTCGCCAAATCAGCAAGAGGTCATGGGCAGGCTATTTTGAACATTGGAGGCCAAGTTCAAGACCAAGTCACCATTGCAGGTTCGCGAGGTGACTTCTTTTCCGATAG
This sequence comes from Bdellovibrionales bacterium, assembly GCA_041391465.1. Classification (GTDB taxonomy): domain Bacteria; phylum Bdellovibrionota; class Bdellovibrionia; order Bdellovibrionales; family UBA1609; genus UBA1609. The sequence continues at coordinate 33,433 of JAWKNX010000005.1, read as the reverse complement.
GCCCGCCACATTTTCAACACATCAGATGTTTGCTCGAAATTCACGAGAAGGCCGGGGTGGCCAAGTTGGAAGCGGTCGAAATGAAATCTGGCAAATGGATTTAAGGGGGCGCATAAAAGTCAAAAACATCATTGCCTTCATTCAACCAAAAGCCATTCATGATGACCCTTTGAGGCTCGTTTTACCAATGAACACTATAATTCGCGGTGAGCAAACCATAGGACTTAAAAGAGATTCTCGCAAGTCACCCAAACTTAAATTTGAGAGATTTCGATTTGGTTCGAGTGAACTTGAGAGCTAAATCCAAAGCCGGAATGGCAACTGCAGAACTAATGGTTCGAGGCATGTCACAAGATATGTCAAGAATCGCAGCCTCTCAAAACAATTTTCAAAGCCCAGGCGGATTCGACCAGGTCATACTTAGAAACTATGATCAATATGGCCAAGGCGCATGGCAAGTACAAATCAAGGGCGCGTACATTTAAATCAAATTGTAGTGGTTATTAAACCAAAATATTAACAACACACATCCCTAACAGATCTCTAGAGGAGCTCGAAAGAGCTCCTCTTTTTTATGCCCATCGCATTTGGAAAGCTTCCTACCTAGTTTATGGGATCAAAATTCTTTCTCTGTCCTACTAGTGGAAGTGCAACAAAAACAAAGACTAAAACGTAAAATACGCCCATCATTAAATAGGCTTTTTCATAACTACCAGTATCCACCACAAAACCAAAAATAGGGCCGATAATACCAAAAACAAATCGTATTCCTACTCCTACTAAGGAGTTCGCGGTCCACGCATATCACCCGTCACTCTTTTATTAATTGCATCTTTCAATACGACCGCATTAACAGCACGGGTAGACTGTATAAGGTAACAGACTGCAACGACGGCTACAATATTCGCAGTACTGGCGAGAGCAAAAACACAGTGCCGGAGTTACACCAAACAATAAAAGAGTAACTGTACTTCCAATACCCTTTTCTACTTTGTAAGCATATCGACCCAAAATTGCGATAAATAGATTACAACCGCCCCATAAGTAACCAAAATACTTAGCATCGATGCCAATTTCTTGCCAACGCCCCTGGTAGGACCATACGGCAGTTAGTGTAGAAACCGCATACAAAACAGTATTCAACAGTAGCAAATTCAAAAGTGTCGAATGGCGAAAGAGGGAACTGAATATGTATTTAAAATTTTCTCTATGATTTGTCTTAGACATTAACTCCCGAGGGGGTTCTTTGAGCGTATAAGCTACGACGAGTGGCAACCAAGAAACTATTGCGTTGGCTACGGCATTGGCATGTAACCCGTAAAACACGATCCAACCGCCGACTACGGCGCCGACAAACTCTCCCATTTGACGATAAAAAAGCATATGACCAATAAATTTAATAGTTGGCTTCTTGGGGGCAATCACACTCATCGTGTCGTACATCATCGAAGTGTCCGTACCACTAAATAAGCTCACTCCTAGCCCCAAAAATATTTCCGCTACAGCAAGCACTATAAAGTCGTCGGCCAGCGGGAAAATCGAATAGCCTACACCATGAAATACACTGGCAACAATGAGCGTACCTTTGCGACCGAGTAAATCACAAATGTACCCAGATGGGAGTTCAAAAATAATCATTGTCACTGCGAAAACCGTTTGAAGCCAAAATATCTCGGTAAGCGACAACCCTTTATCCTCAAAAAAGAGGACTATGATTGGCATAATAATCATGAACATCCACAAAAAGCTAAATAGATTTAACTTTATGGGATTATTTTTAAGTTGAACCTCTAGATCTGGTGACTGAATCAAGGTTTATCCTTCGACGCTATAGATTGAGCAGCCACGTAGCCAGAGGACCATGCCCATTGAAAATTGTAGCCACCAAGCCATCCGGCAACATCTAGAACTTCACCAATAAAATATAAATTCGGAACCAGTTTTGACTCGAAAGTCTTTGATGAGATTTCATTGACGTCGACACCTCCGCGAGTCACTTCTGCCTTCAGGTACCCTTCGGTTTCTTCGGGCAAAAAACTAAACCTGTGGACATATTGATTCAATTGGTTTTCAGATTTTTTAGACCACTCGCCAATTTTTTTTGCCAACAGCTCCTCACCAATAAAATGAGAAATAAATCCATCTACGAAACGGCTCGGAAAAAGCGTCTTCAACAGTGTTCCCACTTGAGATTTGGTCTTCTCACGCCGCCAGCGATCAAAATATTCACTCATATTTTGATCTGGAAAAAAGTCGATTACAATTTCACCCTTTGTTTGCCAATGCAGACTGATTTGCAAAATAGCAGGCCCACTGAAACCCTTGTGAGTGAATAATACATTTTCCCTAAAGCTTTGCTTGCCTATGGTTACTTTGGAGTCAAGACTCACTCCAGAAAGGTTTTTACAGATTGTTAACAATGGTTCTTTTGCTTTTAGACCTACCAATGCCGGATCTAGCTCGGTCACTGCATGGCCAAACTGACGTGCTAACTTATATCCAAACCCATCGCTGCCAAACTTAGGTATCGATAAACCACCGGTTGAGACGATCAGCTTTCGACATTTAAAGATAGTTTTATCTTTTAATCGAACGACAAACCCTTCGTCCAACTTTTCCTTGAGAAACCTTTGAATCACAGCGAAGTTCGACATTTCCTTTTTTTAACTCATTCAATAACATATTAATCACGCCCTGTGATCTATCATCACAAAATAGCTGACCCAGTTTTTTTCATGATACCCAATATTGTAGCTTTCAATCAGGCGGATAAAATCTTTCGCTGTGTATTGAGACAATGCGGATTTTACAAAATGTTTATTCGAACTTTTGAATCTTTCAGGAAATGGGGAAAGGTTTGTGAAGTTGCAACGTCCACCACCTGAAATAAATATTTTCCGCCCAACTTTGGAGTTCTGCTCCAAGAGTAGCGTCGTAATACCATTTTGACCCAGCTGAGCCGCACAAAACATTCCTGCTGCTCCGGCGCCAATTACAATCGCATCGTATTTTTCCAATTTATCCATTTAGGTTTTTCTCAAAATTTTTCTGCGAAGGAGACCCGCAACTTGAATAACCTCTTCATTCTTGAAGTAATAAGCTACCATGCCATAGACCAAAACGGATAAGACTCCTCCAATAACCACATTAATAAACGCATTTAAAAATGGAGCTTGGATGGAAATCAGGGATAGTATATAGAATTGTAATTGAATAAACCCAGCCATAATTAAAGCCGGGGCCGTCAGCTTAAACAAATACAACACGAATTCTTTTAAAGGGAACTTCCCAATAAAAAAGAAATAACCCACTAACAGTAAGATTGCGTTAATGTAGCCGGTTACCACGAGCGATCCAATAATTCCGTTAAGTTGATAATGAGTCATTAATTGGGGTGCCAACACGATATGAACTAAAAGACAAATCGCTGATACTACCGCAGGGTACCAAGTATTTTTAATCGCATAAAAACTTGGGGCCAAAACCCGCACGAAACTCGAAGCCATCAGCAGGAATGCATAGATCTCAATAATTGACTGAGTCGCTCGCACATCTTCAATATCAAACTTTCCATGTTTAAATAAAAGAACAACCATGGGTTCTGCCAAAAAGTACATGCCAATTGCACAGGGCAAAGAGGTAAAAACGAGAACCTTTAATTGCGAAAGGCATGTTGAATGCATTTCTGCTATTTTCCCTTTGGCCCACAGTGACGATAACGTGGGTAAAAGTGCTGACCCCAAGCTGATGGCGATCAAAGACATGGGCAACTCGAGTATTCGATCGGCAAAATAAATATAAGAGTGAGACCCTTGCTCGAGTTGACTTGCGAAATAAACGTTAACGATACCAATGAGCTGCAAAACACCCAATCCAATCATTCCGGGCACCATATTGGCCAATACTGTTTTGACTCCGGGATGGCTAAGGCGTAACTGAGGTCGAGGAAGTTTTTGAATTTTTACCAGTTGAATAACAACCAATGAAAGCTGAGCAAGTCCTCCTAGAATTACCCCCAAAGCCAATTGCACTCCAGAAATACCTCCCACCATGGAGTCCGGCACCAGAGAAAACACAATAAGAACCAAATTGAAAAAAGCAGGCGCTATGGCTGGTCCAAAAAATTTGCGATGGCTCTGACAAATAGCCATCAAGAACGCATAACTTGTGACTAAAAATAAATAGAGAAACATGATTCGTGCTAAAAGCACTGTCAGCTCCACTTTCCCTTCTACAGACTGATAGCTTTGTCCTGGAACGAGCATATTGATCACATCAGGCATAAAGATCACGCCGATAGCACTTAAAATGGCCGTCAATATCATTAAAAGCGACCAAATCGTTCCCGCTAAGTTGAGGGCTTGAATAGGGCTTCCAGAATCCCTTTCATCCACATACACCGGAATAAAGCTCACCGAAAGAGAGCCTTCTCCCAGGAGTCGGCGAAATAGATTCGGCAGCCGAAAAGCCACTACAAATGCGTCTTTGACTAGATTGGGAAACAGTGCCGCCAGAATGATATCTCGAAGCAATCCCAGGATTCGACTGCCTAAAGTCCCTAAGGCCATAGCACCAGCACTTCTAGTAACTTCCTGATTTTCTTTGAGTTTTTCCAAGTTGGCGCCCTGATCAATCCATTTTTTAGCTGTAGGTATTTAAAGAATGAGCCCTTGCTTTGGTCGGCCCACTGTGCTAAATCCCAGTTCTTAAGTATTAAAACACTGGAGGACAAACGTTGGCAAACCATAAGTCAGCTGCAAAACGAGCCCGGCAACAAGTAAAAAGAGGGCCAAAAATAGCCAAGCAAAAAGCGCTGTAAGAACGGCCGAAAAACTCTTCGATCTGCAATTGTTGGTCAAAAACCTGAAGAAGCGCAAAAACTTTTAATCGTTTATGCTAGCCGCATGGGTAAAGCTGCTCAAAAAGGCATCTATCATGCGAAAACGGCTGCCAGAAAAATCAGTCGTCTTTCTTCACAAGTCAGCGCCTTAAAATAAAAGGTCGAATTTTAAAAATTTAGAAGCCCGTTCCAGTAGGTGCGGGTTTTTTTATGCTTTGACGATCTGAAGCCACGTAATAACGTATATGCCTTTTTGAATCAAAATCGATGTTTTCAAATTCAATTCCATATTTGTAATAGAATGTCTCTAATGTTTGGTTTTTCGCGGCAATTCTGTAGCGAACCACGCCTCTTGCAATTGCATGCTGGAACCCTGGTATATGAAAACTCAAAACCAATAGGTCCCCTTTTCCAGCTCCAAATTGGAGAAAAATAACATTCCACCCTCACCAATCTGTAGGGACTTAGCAATAAAATAGGTTCCTCGATATAATATCCCGATGCTTTCGCGATAATCTCTTCGCGGTACCCGTCTTTTTTACCATCGCTTCATTTGCCACTTGAGGAGTCCTCCAATGGACTTATCGGAGGTTTTGCGAAAGGAATGAATCCGACAAAGGCCCAGGTACTTAAAGGGAGAAAATAAAGTTCTCTAAAAATAAGTGACCCGATAAGAAAGAAGACTTGAGCTGACCATCTACCGAGTAAAGGTGGGATGTCGCAACTTGGACTTTTTGATCTGACCACTTTTGAGCTTGTTGTGTGTACTTGCTTACAAAAAACTTATGCACCCCAAGCTCTCTTGCTAAATCATCAGGCCTATATCCCAGACTGGAAAATTCTTTTGTTTTGCGCAGCAATCGAATATGGCGTGCCACCAAATGCACAACACCAACTTCACTTTGCCCCTGGGCTACAAATTATTCAATGCTGCAAGGCCTTCTTCTGATCCCTGTCCCCAATCGCATCTGTCAGCTCGAAAACTGTTTGCACACGCGAATGAGAAATGACGGTCTCTAAGTCTTTCTGCTGGACTTGACTTCTGCTTCCAACAAATTGTTTGAGTTTTATGATTTCATTTCTGATGTCAACTAATCGATGACCTACAACATGTTGTAACCAATGAATTTGATCCGAGCTCAGCTGCAAGTCATTTTGCTGAGCTATGTATTGAACCCACTGCGGTACCTGGTTGTCGTAGGGCGACTTAAGCTGCACCCATTGGACCTGCTGCCCCATGGATTTAACCCATTTTTTTCGGCGATCCACTTTTTCAGCTTCAATCACTAACAGGCAAGAGTCCAAAGGCTGTTGCAAACAAGGCATTAGCGATTGCCAATCCTTTTCCAAGCTGTTGCCCCTCTCACAATCACCATTCTTTTTTCGGCCATCATAGGTAAGGTCTCTACTCGATCTCGAACACTTTCACCCGTAGCTTCGCTGGCATAGACTTGTTCAAAGTTAAAGTCCATAGCAGCAGTAACGCTAGAAAACGATTGCTTCAATGCGCTGAGAGCTTCACCCACTAAATAAGCCTCTTCTCCGACAATTAAAAACACTCCGGAGGCATTGGTTTCTGAAAGGTGAACTTGTAATTGCCGAAGGTCCCATTCGCTGGAGCTTTTTGCCGCCATTAAAAAACTCTCCGTCATCCTGTCATGAGCTTCACTTATCATCGATTGAGCCAACTCCTTAATATTGATTTGACGGGCGAGTGGTTATAAAGTGCATTGGCAGAGTTAATGAGTGCCGACTCTAACGAGGAGCCGCATAGACTTTTTTCGTCCCTAAACTGGCTCGACCACATAAACTTTCTATCTGAAACTCGAATAAGAGATACCTCAACGGTGACATAAATTCGATAGTTCGTCGCAAGAACAGACCCCTCGGCAAATTGGGCAACTCAGTGTTTGGCCCACCAACACGCTTACCTTCTGGGATGTATTCCACCTTTCGAATACGCCTTCAATTTTAACGGGAGCTAATGAATCACTCACGACATCCGCCACTTGCGAACGAGAAAACTCCTCAATGAGCGCATTCGTATAAGCCACCTCAATACTCACTTCATGGGATTGGTTTTTAAACATCGGCACACTCACTTCGGTATATCCGCCAGCAAGCTTTCGATCTTTAAAACCCCATTTGTACCTTACACCCCGCCGATAAACTGAGAAATAGCAGGCAAACAATACTAACCATAGAATTGAACTTGATCATATTGGGCATACTGCATTATTCATAAGGCAAAGGCAAACAATCGAGGCTTTAAATGTTACCAATTCCAGAAAAGAAATACCGCCTGATGGCGCCAGGGCCAGTCATGATGCCCTCTGTTTATAAAGCCCTTTCGGCACCTATGATTCATCATAGAACCAGAAATTTGCCGATAAATTAGAATGGGTTCTCAAAGAGTTGCCTCAGGTTTTTGGCACAACTCAGCCGATGATGCTTAGCTCCACGGGAACAGGTGGCATGGAAGCGGCATTTATGAACACGCTTTCCCCTGAGATCGAATTCTTTGCCTCGTCACGGGCAAGTTCGGCCAACGTTGGGGGAAATAGCGTCCGCTTTTGGAATCCATGTAGATACCATTGAAGTGCCTTGGGGAGAGCCGGTTACACTTGATGAAATTGAGGCCAGCCTCAAGTCAGTTAAATACAACGCCATGGTTTGCCAAGCCTCAGAAACCAGCACTGGAACATGGCTACCAATTAGAGAAATTGGAGCACTTGTCCAAGAGGTATGCCCAGATACAATGTTTATTGTTGATGGAATTACAGCTGTAGGTGCTAGTGATTTGCACATGGATGATTGGAAAATAGACGTGGTCGTTGCCGGGTCGCAAAAAGCATTTATGTTACCTACGGGATTGTCGTTTGTGTGCCTTTCCGAAAAGGCCTGGAAAAAAACGAAGCGGCCAAATGTCCACGTTTTATTTTTGATTTAAAGGCAGAACTCAAAGCCAACAAAATACAACAAACTTATTTTAGCTCTAATGCTTTATTATTTCTGCACTCTATGAAGTGTTAAGAATGTGGCAAGGGGATCAGCTGCAAATTCATCGGCAATGGTACAGGCAACAGCAAGAGCTCGTCGTTGAAGCCATTCAAGATTTAGGGCTCAGCCTTTTTTCAAAAGTTCCCAGCCCAACAGTGACTGCTATAAATGTTCCTGAAGGTATCGATGGGGCTCGCCTGCGCAATTTGCTGGAAGAAAAATATCAACTGACTCTAATGGGTGGCCAAGAACACCTAAAGGGAAAAATTATCCGCATAGGTCACATGGGCGATGTTTCAAAAGATGATATTTACGCCTGCATTTATTTTTTAATTGAAGGGCTACGTGAATTAGGACATGTCATTGAAAAACCGACCGTTGAACAAACACTGGTAAAACTTAGAAATCGGCTGGGAATATGATTTTCTATGTAAGTAAAGAATATTCTCCGTCATCGGTTGGCCTTTTAAAGTCTTCACTTCCCGATGCTCAAATTAAAATATTTCACCCAAAAGAAGCGTTACCAGATGATTTTAAAGACAGTTCCGGGCTACTTATTCGCTCCAGCTTCACAGTACACAATGCCCTACTCAAGGAGATGTCGAAATTAAAGTGGCTGGTGACCTCCACCAGTGGCTTCGATCATATAGATTTAAAAGCTTGCTCAAATTATGGCGTGCAGGTCTCTTACACACCAGAGGGAAACGTGCAAAGCGTGGTCGAGCTGACAACGTATTTCATTTTAGAACTTCAACATCAATTTGCCCATCAACAAAACATGCTTAAAAATTTTCAGTGGAAAGATCAACTGAACAAAAGCCATGAAGTAAAAGAAAAAACATTGGGAATCATTGGGTTTGGCCGAATTGGACGAGAAGTTTGTCGAGTTTCCCAAGCAATTGGTTTAAATGTGATTGTATGTGATCCCTATGTCGACCCCATTCTGATTGAAGAACGAAATGCTGAAAGTGTTGGTCTCAGCGAGATTTTACGAATGTCGGATTTTTTAACCTTACATGTCCCTCTTACGAATAAAACCCGTGGCATGATTAATGAAAAGACCTTGGAACTTATGCAGTCCAGCAGTTTTTTAATCAACACGTCGCGCGGAAACGTGGTGAAAGAAGTGGCACTCATTGAAGCTTTAAAAAACAAAACCATTGCTGGAGCTGCCTTGGACGTTTTTTCCTCAGAACCGCTTCCCCGAGAGAGTTCTTTGAGAGATTTAGACAACTTAATTATGACACCCCACTCTGGGGCTTATACTCAAGAGGCCTTTGAAAGAGTGAGTCGACAGGCTGTCGAACAAACCATTGCCTATTTTTCAGAAGGCAAAAATGCGGCCCCGCTCCCCCCAAATGCCTCCTGGTACGAGGATTAGCCCCCGCCTCTCTGCAGAAACCAGTAAATTGCTTGCCCATTACCGCTCAGAAAGTAAGATACTGAGTCGCTCAATAAGGAGGAATTTGTCAGGAATTGTCGTAGTTGGTTCACAGTGGGGAGATGAGGGCAAAGGTAAAGTTGTTGATGTCTTTTCTGCCCAATCAGATTTAGTCGTACGTTATCAAGGTGGAGCCAATGCTGGACATACTTTGATTGTCGATGGCAAGAAGACGGTTTTACATCTTGTCCCTTCCGGAGTTCTTCACCAAAACACAACCTGTATCATAGGGCCAGGAGTGGTTCTCGACATTGAGACTGTATATAAAGAAATTAAAGCACTACAAGAAGCTGGCCATATTAAAAACTCTGAGCAGCTTCTCATCAGCGACTTATGTACCGTGATTATGCCCTATCACCGTCACTTGGACATGGCCCGGGAAAAAGCCGCTGGACTTGATAAAATTGGAACTACCGGGAAAGGTATCGGGCCCGCCTACGAAGATCGAGCTTCGCGACGTGCTATTTTGTTTGCCGATTTATTTCATGAAGAAACTTTGCGAAAAAAAGTAGAAAAATCTCTCAAAGAAAAAAACCTCCTCTTTGAAATGTATGGTTTAGAAAAAATTGAGGTCGACGAAACGGTCAATACTCTTCGTGACCTCTCTTCTTTACTCAAGCCTTTTCGATGTAAAGACACATCCCTTGTCGTATCAGAAGCTTTGGCACAAAATAAAAAAGTTTTATTTGAGGGAGCACAAGGCAGTCTTTTAGATTTACTTCATGGAACCTACCCTTTTGTTACTAGCTCATCGACAATAGCAGGATCTGCATGTATCGGCTCTGGGGTAGGACCTGGAAGCATACAAAAAGTGGTAGGTATAACAAAAGCCTACACCACTCGTGTGGGAGCTGGCCCTTTTCCCACGGACCTGAACAATGAGATCGGCGTCAGGCTAAGAGACATCGGAAAAGAGTATGGTGCAACGACCGGCCGAGAACGTCGTTGTGGTTGGTTGGATTTGGTTGCACTGAAGTATGCGATTCGTGTAAATGGCATTACCAACATTGCATTGATGAAAATCGATGTCCTTAGCGGCTTTGAAGCCATTAATGTGTGTACACACTATGAACTCGATGGCGAAAAAATCTCAAACTTTCCTATAACTATAGATGATCTTGAAAAAGCCAAGCCTATCTACGAGTCGCTGCCTGGATGGGATGAAGATCTATCTAATGTCGACGCTATAAAAGACATACCCGCGGCATGTCTGAGCTACATTAAATACATCGAAAAGTTTTTAGGAATCCCTGTTGATGTGGTCTCAGTAGGCCCTGGTCGAAACCAAACACTTTGGGTGAATCCTCTTTTTTAGGAGTATTGAATGGATAAAGTTGTACAGGACGCATTCGAACTGGCGTGTGCGGCAAGAGATCGTGCCTATGCCCCTTATTCTGGTTTTAATGTGGGTGCAGTGATTAAGTTCAAAAATTCAGATAATCTCTACTGTGGTAGCAATGTGGAAAACGCAGTGAACGGCGTCTCTGTTTGTGCTGAAAGAAGTGCCATCTCCCATGGGATTTCACTCAAAGGTGCGAACCCTTTAGAGTTTGTTGTGGTCGTCACTCATGAAGCAGACCAATTTGTATCGCCCTGCGGAGCCTGCCGGCAGGTCTTGTTTGAGTTTTGCGAAGATGCAGATGTACCGGTTTATATTTTTCGCAAAGGTGGAGAGCACATAAAAAAAACCATCGGCGAGCTTTTGCCGATGGCTTACAAAGTAAAGATTTTCTAAAAAATATTAGTTGCTCTTGTTGTGATAAACCAAAACAGGAATATCAGCCTGTCTAACTACCTGACGAGCAATACTTCCAATAAAGAATGCTTCGGTAGCAGTCGCAAAAGAACCGACGACAATCATATCCTGCTTATTCTCTTTTGCATATTTATCCACAGAATCAGAAACATCTCCTAACTCATCATCCACTACCACTTTAGCTTTAACACCTTGAGATTCCGCATAGCTCACCCACTCTTTGCCTAAGTCATCTCGATGTTTGTTCTCTCGCTCCAGATACTGCTCAGGCGCAATCCAAGAGCCGCCCATGGCTGTAATGCTCGACTCAGCAAACGCATTGATTGGACGAAGAACTTTGGACAGAATGGTTATCTCTGAAATGGACGATCCGTGCCCAGCAATAAATTTTTTGAATACAGAGAAGGATTCTGAAGATAGGTTTGACGGAAACAATACATTTTTAAGTTGTTTCACTGGGCGCGACTGGGGGAAACAAATAATACTGGAACTGTGGATTGCAATGCCAAGGTTTCAGCAAAAGACCCCATAAACAGACGAATCACTCCCGAACGAGCATGCGTATTTACGACAATGAGATCTCATTTTCTCGATCAACGTAATCCAGTAAGACTTGAATATCACTTCTTCGACTACTATCAGGGTTTTTAAAACCACTGGGGCCGAAGTTTTCAAATCCAGCTGACTTAGTCTCGAGTCCACGGCCTTTTTACCTAGGGTTCAACATGATCCAACTGCGGGGGCTCCATATGCCCAACCCAGTCCAATTGGTCCGATCCCATGACATAGACCGGAACAATTTCAACACTTTCGTTGGATTGTAAAGCTTTGAGTGTTTCCGTAGTTCTACTCCAAGTTTCAGGAATATCTGTATATGGATCAAATGACCAAACAATTTTTTTGTAGAATTCGACATTTTGATTCCTCCGTTATCTATGGACTTTACTCATTTAAAGGCCAGACATTTTTTTAATTGATCTAAATGTTTCTTTTCTGACTCCGGTATAAATGTACCAGCGCTCCTGTAAATCCCAAGGTGATCTCCTGCTCCACCTGTTTAAAGCAATCTTTTGCTACCGCAGAGCGAGGATATTCTTTGATACAGGCCTCATAGTAAACAAGCGGGACATCCCAAAATCCAGCATCTTTTAGCACCTCATAGACTTGGCCCAACTCATAGTATTTTTGTGCCAACTGGGAAGGCGTCTGGGTAGATTGTATATCATCATGAATTTCAGAGCTAATTCTTAAATACTCAACAAATGCAGCATCATAGCCAAAGTCCTCAGAGAGTTTTTTCGCATGCTGCATTTGACTAGAAACTGAAGTGCGTTTTCTCTGACTGCTCTACAAGCCACTTTTTAAGTGATTTCTTCCAGTGGCCCATAGATTCTAAAATATATTTAGGGGTGGTTTTTAAATCAGAAAAATATTCCACCTTTTTTAGAGCCGTCTTTGGATCCTTTTGCACGCGAATGTAAGAGATAAGCATTTTTTTAATGGCTTCTTCTTTTTCAAAAGGCTGTTGATTATAGGTTTTTGGCGACTTAACCATGACGCCTTCTAAGACCTTAGTGGCCTGATCGAACTGACGAGTCGCTATGAATAACTCCGCTTTTTCTGTGGCTGGAATTTCTAATTTTCCAATATCGAGATCCCAATAGTCATATTTTACACCTTGGTCCGTTCTCGTATGACATTGAAAACATTGGTAAACCACATTTTTAATTGAAGCTCTAGCATATTTATAGTTTTTATACTTATAACTCTGTATAGCTCCAGCGGCATCTCGATTGATATTGTTTACGATGTATCCGATTATTGGATCTTTCCCCAATAAATTTTCAAGTTTTTCTTCAGGCAAATTGTGTGCAAAAGTTTGCAAATTACGCATATGGGCCAATATGATGTCATTGTTTTTTTCGTCTTTGAATTTTTCTGGCGAAAAAACATATGGGACCAAACTTTTCACCTGTTGTGCAACTTGGTTCATTTCCATATTTACATAGCCCACTGGTTTTGGATCTGAACTTTTGCACCCAATGCCCAGAACCACTATCGCTGAAAAAATAACTATGACTAACTTCATGACTCACCCTCTTGTTGCGTGTTTTGTTTTTTAGGAAGAACTATACAAAAACTTGTGTTTGGATTGCCGTGATCCACGAACAGTTCTCCCCCATGTGACTTCACTATGGTATTTGATATACTTAACCCTAGGCCCGTACCTAAACCAACCGGTTTCGTAGTAAAAAATGGATCTAACATACGTTTAACAAACTCAGGCTCAATGCCTTTTCCACTATCGACTATACAAAGTTTAATTCTGTCAGCTTGATCTTCAATATCCACTCGGATCCACTTATCGTCTAATTCAGCAATGGCGTCCATTGCATTATTTAATAAATTTACTATGACTTGTCCAATTTCTGTTTCGCGCCCTTGCAAAATGATTTCTTTGTTTTGACATCGCACTTCAAGATTTATACCCAGCTTTCTTGATTTTTGTGACGACAGTTCGACAATATCACTCACCAATGAATACAGTAAAACATTTTCGTAGGGGTCATTTGACCCATCGCGGGCATAGGCGCGTAGCCCACGAATAATTTTATTCATTCGATCAACCAACCCCAATAGGCGCTCCGTCATTTTTTCGATGTGCTCAGGGTTAATTTGTTTTGACCTTACAGAATCTCGAAGCATCTCTACTCGCCCTCTAAGTGCTCCTAATGGGTTTCCTAATTCATGAGCAATCCCCGACGCCATAATTCCTAAACTGGCCATTTTTTCCGAGTGAACGGCACGAGCTCTCTCTTCGGCCAACGCATCTTCCGTTTTTTTCTTTTCGGTGATATCAAAACGTATAGCCACATATTGCTCTGGAGCTCCGTCAGAGTTCACAAGGGGAACAATCGTTGTATAAACCCAGTAATAATTGCCATTTTTGGCTTTGTTTTTAATTTCACCTTTCCAAACTTTACCGCTTGAAATGTCAGACCAAAGGGTTCTAAAAAAATCCCTGGTATGAAAGCCTGAGTTAATCATTCGGTGATCTTGACCTATGAGTTCTCCTTCTTCATACCCAGAGATCTCACAAAATTTTTTATTGACGTAAATTATTTTGCCGCGCACATCCGTAATGGCCACGATGGCCGACTGGTCCAACGCATATTTTTGACGTTGAATTACTTTTAGGTAATCCCCTTGGTCGCTTTCACTTTTGGTGGCTTGAAGCGGACCACCGCGTACAACAATAAACTGAGATTTCATTTCACTATCATATCGTGATGAAAATAGCGATATCGGCGCTTCCATTTTAGTTAACTTCAACTCGAAACTTCCCGAAAGGTCCGTGCCTTGGGGGACTCCGAGTACATCAGCAAGGTTGTCACCTGCTCGCAAATGAGATTTCAAATCCGAATCATAGACCTCTGTAACAAAGCCTCTAGAGTCAACAATGCAGGCCACCCCTTTTAAGTTTTTAATAAAATTCAGATGCTCCAGATGATCTCCTGCCTAGACTCAACTGTGGTAAGTGATTCTCTCCTCGTGCTCACTTTTTTGATCACTTTGTGTTTTCTCGCCACTGTATTCAAGTTCTTTACGATACAGTGTTCGCCTATTGATGCCAAGAATACCTGCAGCCTTTTCTTTTCGACCGCCCACTTTATCTAAAACAGCAATAATATATCGCTTCTCCAGCTCAGCCAACGTAGGCCACTCATTAGTTGCTGATGAAAAGAGCTCGTCAACCCCGTCCGTTTGGGCTAAATTCACTTCATAATCCTCAATGAGTTCATTCGTGCTGAGTACCACTAGTCGTTCAACATAATTCTCAAGCTCTCGAACGTTCCCCTCCCAATTATTATGTAACAACCTGGTCATGGCTTTTGTGGTGAAGCCCCTCACCGGCGAGTTATTTAATACCGCGTATTTTTGCACAAAATAATTTGCCAATAGCGGAATATCATCTCTCCTATCGCGCAAAGGCGGGGTCCACAGGTATGACACACAATCGATAATAAAGGTCTTCTCTAAAACGCTCATTTTTTATTTCATTCTTTAAATCTTTATGAGTTGCGGCAATAATGCGAACATTCACCGTTTTAGATTTAGTAGAGCCAACAGGCTTAATCGATTTTTCTTGAATGGCTCTTAGAATTTTAGCTTGTAAACTCAAGTCCAAATCGCCAATTTCATCCAAGAAAAGCGTGCCGCCGTCGGCCTCTTCAAAAAGCCCCACTTTATTCGCTACAGCTCCGGTGAATGATCCTTTTACGTGGCCAAACAGTTCTGACTCGAGCAAGGTGTCGGAATAGCCGTACAATTGATCGCTACGAAGGGTTATTTATTTCGCTGACCTAAATTGTGAATAGCTTGGGCAACAACCTCCTTGCCCGTTCCACTCTCACCAGTAATTAGCACGTTGGCTGACGCATTTGCCACACGGCTAATGAGATCGAAGACCTGCTTCATTGATTTACTTTCCAATGATATTTTGAAAACTGTAGGTCTGACCAACCTGACCGCGCAAAAATCGCATTATCTTTTTGCAGTCTGTTGTGTGCCAAAGCCTGTCGTAAAATCACCTCAAATTCATTCAGCTTAAAGGCTTCACGACATAACTATAAGCACCGGCTCGAGTGGCATCAATGGCAGATTCTATTGTTCCATGTGCCGTAATCAATATGACAGGGACGTCCGGCAGTCTTTTTTTAACTCTTTGAATAAATTCAAGACCATCCATTTCAGGCATACTTAAATCTGTAACTATAAGGTCAATTTCTGTGCTCGAAATATCTCCCACTTGCCCTTTTACAATGGATTCAAATGCGTCCGTTGCTGAGGAAACCCCACAACATGGTGACCTTGAGACGTTATGAAATCCTCGAGCATTTCTCGCATCTCAACATCATCATCAACAACCATTATTTTTGCGCCAACTTGGGTCATTTTATCCCTCCACAAGACAATAAATAGGACATATTGCCCCATTGTGGGACTGAAGTCCATTATATTCTATTAGGAAGAATCTAGAGCGAAAAATGTACCAAAAAAAGGGCCTGTTTCCAGACCCTTCGGTTCACTAAATCTATCTTATAAATATTTATAGATTCACGATCACGTTGATCGCCTGACCATTCAACGATCTAACATGAACGAGCACGCGGCCTTCACCCATATTCTCTAAAGAGACATTCTGTGAGTGAGGGAATTCTCCCAACTCAGGAGTACAAATGGATTCGTGCTTTAGCACGGCCTCTGGAAGAACTTCGATAACATTGTTGCCACTTCCAGCTGGTCGACGAACAAGAATGTTTTTCATCTCAAGGCAAGAGTTGGAGAAGTTACCTTTTAGCGTCAACATCTTGGTGTTCTTGTCATAGCTAGCTCCAGAAATGGGGGCGTATAAAAAATCGTCCACATTATCAGTCCGAAGACTCGTTGATGGACATCACGCCCAATTGACGGTCCTGCCCAGACTCTGCAGCGAATTTCACATCGTAATTTCCTGCCTTAAGTACACCCATACTGATTTCTTTTTTGTATGGCAAAGTCACCATCAAACACATTTGTTCGCTGTAAAACTGAACTTTGTTTTCAACAGTAATAGTTTTTGTGTTCTCGTTCACATAATAGTTTGTAACGCCAGCTCTGTAGCAAGAGTTCGTAAACTCCCCTTCAAAAACCAATTGCGCATTGTCATTGCTATCAAATCCCGAAGGAATGTAGACGTGCTTAGGTACGTGGTTCAGAATTTCTGGTTCCACTGCAGACCATCCAAATTGTGAAAATAATAATACTTAAGGCCAAAGCAGTTAGGTGCTTCATGCTATCCCCCTCTATTGTGTTTTGCTTTCGATAAGAAAGCTGTTGTTTTAAAAATGCGTTCAAGTTGCAGTAACTAAGATCCCCTCAGATCTCAATCAATCTTCGTCCGTAAACTTTACCTCCCAATCGAAGAAAGCCCTGACAAAGTCTGCTTCCGTAATAATGCCTACCAACTTTCCCTCTTCTACAACGGGAAGGCAACCAAATTTATTTTCATGCATAAGCTGAGCCGCTTCAGCTATAGGGAGAGTTGGGGGGGCCGCGAGGACGTCGGGCTGCATTATTTCTTTTACCTTAATATTTTTATAGGCCTTTTTTAACTCGACAGGGTCCGCTTCCGACAATCGCGAAACAGCTACTTTTAAAAAGTCACGGTGAGTGACCAACCCTACAAGGGCTCCATACTCGTCGACGACGGGTACGTGTCGAATGCGACGCCACTTCATCATGGTATCAACCATATTAAACGAGTCCTCTTCATTTAATGTGAATACCTCCGGCGTCATTAAATCGCGCACAGTTGGAGAGTATTTCAAATTTCCGTTTCTTTTTTCAATTGATTGAGTTTGCATACCGTCCTCCAAATCAGTGTCTTCGATCGATGTGTTTATTTTTAATGTCCATGATTTGTCTTAAAATTTTCGCTTTCGCGTCATTTAAACAAACGTGAAAATCTTCGGCTTTGGCATCAGAGACAACATCTTGATGAAACACATGGGCTAAAAACTTTACGTTGTACAAGCGACTCGAATCCTTAGACAGAAAAACCTGAACTGTGGCCTCTCCATTTAAATGGCTATTGATAGCCTCTACTTTTTCATGAATTTCGGCCTTAATTGCTTCTGTGAGTTCAAAATCTTCACTGGTGATGATTTCCATAGTGACCTCCTAAATTCCGTCCGCCATTCTTTGGCGATTGATTTGATCTAATTTATAAAATGCCGTGGGGACATTAATAACACCCATGGGCTCCCCATTAGAACCGACAACGTGAATATACGAAACCTTGTGCTGGCCCGCAGCAATCAATGCGGATTTGATGGAATCATTATGGTTTACTTTTAAATACTCTTTTTGCACTACCTCATAAACATCGAGGTTGGCCATGCCCGCTAAAGATGTCACCACCTCTACACATTGTTCCGTAATAAATCCAATCAATGTATCGCCCTCATAGACTGGAGCAATCGAAACATTTTTTGACTTCATAGAGCGCCAAGCACTCCAGAGTTTAATCTCTGGAGTCAGCCGAAGCTTTAAAGGCTCACTTAACATCGAAATTGGATTTTCTAATAATTCATTCCAGTTCATGCTCTATGAAATGAGCAATGGATGTACCAATATCATTTCGAACTGGTTGAACTTGAGATTTCATTTGGGCAGTTACGACCGTAATGCTGTGGCAAATTGTCCCGCAATATTATCTCGTCACATCCGAACCCGTAGCTGGGGCTGTGTTTGTATTGGGAGAATTGAATCGCATGGTCTCTGGGTAGGCATTATGGCAAACTCGTGCCGTTTTCCGCAACAACTCCTCCAGGTCTGATTTGCGTTCTGACCTAATAGTATATTTTGGCCCGTTCGGGAGTTGTTCAACCGTCGCATAATAGGGAGTTAAGCTGGTGAGATCCCTCAAATTGATGACTTCAATGGAATTATCAGGGTAAAGAGTTTTCATCAGTTCAACGTTCTGCTGAATATAGATTTGCATTCCTCGACGAAGGCTTCTTGCCTCTTGCTCTGCCGCCGTCTCGGTCAAAGTTGTCAATTGCATTAAACGAATACTTCGCTCGGCATCACTATCAGATATTGGGAATTTTTTTTCTTGAACCATTTTTCTGAAAAACGAGTTGGAATTATCCGAACAAAATTTGCGGCTCACCGGAAGACATGTGAGTGTGACTTTTTTAGCGCCCCCTATACCGAGCAATCCTTTACCCGGCGGCGGAGGGCCTTCGCAATGAATAATGTCAGAATAACCATTTTGCTCCACGAGAGTGACTGCACTTGTTGCACCATCCCCCGATCGTCGACTTGCAGTGACTCGCAAGTAATCTTGATTTTCATCTATTTTATCGCCCTTTAAAGATCTGAGAGTTTTCACTTGTATCAGCGAGGAGCCCCCTTGATTCACACACTTAACATCTGCTCCGCTACTACTATTGTTCTTAACATCTGCCGTGCTATATCTTATAGTATCACCGTCACTATCAAAATTTTTACATCTGTAGATAAGCCGGTTGTCCTTGCTATCCTCAACTTTTTCAATTTGCGATTCGAAACCCTCTAATACTCCATTAAAGTTAGCTTCAAAACCATACACAAATGAGGTTAAAAACAAAATGACAATACCCGCAAATAGATTCACTTTTCCCATGCTTTTAATTATATTCATGTCACTTCGATCTCACAACTGGACCATGAGGATCTACACCTTGTTACTGGCTCCAGAACTGATTGTTAATTCGGGTCGTAGAAAATATTTAACCTAAGGAGAGTTTATGAAATTTATGAGTGCAATGATTGTTGCTGCCACGATATTAATCTCAGGGTGCATGAGCATGGAAAAGGTCGACGAAAGCCGAGTTTTCTTTTCAAACCTCACCGATGGCCAAACGGTTCAAAGCCCACTGAATGTAAAATTCGGAGTCGAGGGAATGGAAGTCAAACCCGCAGGCCAACTCATTGAAGGAACGGGCCATCACCATCTAATAATCGATGGAGAACCCATCGCCGCAGGAAAGGTAATTCCGAACAATGATACGTATATTCATTTTGGTGGTGGACAGACTGAGACCACTGTAGACCTTTCTAAGGGAGAGCATACGCTTATGCTACAATTTGCCGATGGGGCCCATCGCTCATACGGTGAAAAAATGCGGGCTTCGATCAAAGTAATTGTAAAATAGCTCGACTTAAGTCAATTACTGCAATTAAGGCATGACCCTTCGGCAATCTCTTTGGTCGAATATGTCATGCCTTTGTCTTTTTTAATTTTACTTCTTTTTCTTTCTCCAGCGGTATTTGCCTCCGACATCTGTGAAGACACATTTGAAGTCGTTGACTCAACAAAAATTCAAACGGGCCGATTTTTAAGTGGGACCTGCTTCCTTTCCCTATCACCCGTGGACACCAACAAATTAAAATACAGAAGTCACCTTTTCACAGATGAAGGGCAATGGATGCTGTTCAATTCCTTCAACGCAAAAGATGATTTCGAGTCAATCGGCACCCGGGTCATTTTTTCTCTAAGTTCAAAGCTTCGCAAAACATCTCGTTTAATGTTGATAAACGACATATTTATTGAGTCTGACCAATAGTCATACAATGATTTTTAACTTGAATGACCTGAGCGTCGCAAACTACAGCGACGGTTTTTTCAAATTAGACAAAAATGTAGAGGTTGGAAATGGTGGGGGTCTCATTCAATATGAAACCCAAAGTGGTGTTTTTGATATGGGTTTCGCTTATTCAAATGTGGCTTACGTCGACCCTGATCGGGAATCAACTTGGAGAATAAAAAAATCATTTTGCAATATCCCGAATTCTGAACTTTTTGATTACTCCGATCCTGATGAGCCTAACTGGACTCTTAAAAATGAAGCACACCTAATAACAGTTTTAAAAAAATACAATTGCCCGTTAAATTAAGAGCCAATTCATCTTCTTTGATAAGGACTATTAAATAATAGTTGGAAGAGGCTATTTGATATAAGCCCTAAAACCCCAACTTAATGATTCACTCTCCTCAGCATCTTGATCTCCCTCTAAACTATAAAGTTTTTGGTAGGCAATACTGAGTGCTGTATTTTCGCTAAGTGGATAATTTAACCCGATGGATGTGGTCGCGTACAAACCGTCTACACCATCAGCATAAGGGCCCGAATAATTTTTGTATAAAATGTTTTGCGAGATAAATGGGACAAACCGTTCATCGAAATTTAAAAAATAAGTTGCCGAAGGTCCAATCCCTAACTCCTCTTCATTGTCAGATTTCAAATAGTCAATCTCTAACCCAAGAGCCAGATTATCAACAATAAAGTATTGGGCTCGTGGTGACAGTTGAATGATTGTCCCCGAGGTGTCGGATTTACCAATGTTTATGGAACCCCCGAACTCTTTTGTACCTTGTTCATAGTTGGCCGCCTGAGCACCAATTACTGAAATCAATATTATGCCGAATACAATTAATTTCATTTACTTTCCTTTATAAATGTCCGGTTTGTATTTCCAAACATGATCCCGAATAAATGACGGGCTCAATGTAGTAATCATTCTTGATAATCGTCGTGTAGCTACGAAGCTTTTCATTCCAAATGGATAGTGCTTGAGGAGCACATCGGAATCCAATATTTCAAAAAAATAATCTAATATGAGCGCCAAAATTATGATGTCGTCGAGTAGGCCAATGATGGGAATCCAATCAGGAATCAAATCGATGGGGGAGACAACGAGCACAATCATCGCCAACAAAACCTTTTTGTCCCTCTCAGGAATAACCGGATCATTAGCTACGTCTTTTAAAAATTGAATAAATTTTTTGATTGCGCCCAAATTATTTTCCTTAGAATAGTTTTTTCCATTCATCTTCTTTGAAGCCCACTCGGCCCACGCCTTCAGTCACCAAGAAAGGACGTTTAACAAGTTTACCATTTGTGCTTAAGAAGTTCTATTGCCTGACCTGATGTCATTTTTTCAATTTTCTTTTCATATTGAGTTCACATTACTGAACTCAGATGTATTAAAAAAGCTTTTTAAAGTCACCTTCGTGGTTTTTCAAGCATAAATTTTAACTCTTTTTTTGTCGGTGGTTTTCTGGCGATATCTATTGATTTAAACTCAATTCCCTTTTTGCCCACAAAAAACTTAGAGCCTTTTACCTAGTGCTGCATTTTTTATACTGATATATTTTTACTGAACCCATAAAACCTCCAGTGATAATGTGTACTGGGAGACTTCAGCAGAATCAACCGTTAGAAACTGCGTGAAGGGAGGTCGATAATTCTTTATAGTTTTCAACAGCCAATCCACCGATGTTTTATCGAAAAAAGGGCCTAGAATTTGGCGTGCCAGCTTCTTTTCTTTTAGTTTGACCTTAATTGCAAATGTAATGGGCTTGCCATTTTGAGTTAAAGTTGCGTCGACATTGAAGTGCTCTACGTCCCGCCATGAAATCAGCTTTTTAAATGTTAAACCTAAAAATTGTGAGGATACAACCAATCCCTCAGGGAGTATCGTCAGCGAATTTTTCGATATGAGGTTAATTGCTGTTGAGCCTAAAATCAAAACGGCAATGACACCCATAAGTAGTGAGACTAAAACAAACGGTAAAATAAACATCACTAAAAAGACTCGCGTGATTCCGCTGCCTGACATTCCAAAGGCCTGGTAGGCAGCGAGTGCCGAGCCCATAGCAATCAAACTGAAAATCGTCGAAATAGCAAAATTAATGAAGAAGTATTTTACTGGATGATTCATTTTCAAAATGATCTGCTGGTATCCTTGAACGGTTTGAGTGATACACGAATATCTGACAATTGTTCAGGATTGACTCTCTCGAGCTCCCTTTGGTTTTTGAGATCTACTAGAGCGTCAGATTCACGGTTTCATCAAAAGGTATCCAACAAAAATACTGGCACATGAAACGTTTCTGTGAAAGTCAAAATCAGGAACCTCCACATCGATTCTAAGTTCCCACCTGATTTCATTGTCGCCATTGCTCAAGTCGGTCGACTTAACATCTCGAGGAATGTCAAAGTCCGCAAAGAACATCGATGCCACGACTTACCGGTTGTGAAGGGACCTGGTGGGTTTCACTGGCCCATAAAAATATTTCGATGAGTCGACCTGTTTTTACCAGAGCCGCTTGTGAACACATTAACGCAAGTCAGTTTAACTTCTGCGGATTGCCTTTGGATAAACTTATATTCAATATGAACTTCAGCTTGAAACTTCCCACCGATCCTGCCTGGCAAAGTATTAAGACGACAAATGGGTTTTCCATACTTAAATTGACGACCCCATAAAATAACGGACCAAGCAGAAAAGAGAACCGCAAAAAATGGTAATACAAGTACTAATGACTCTGGCATTCTAAGCTCAAAGACCGACTTCCCATGCTGACTAAGAACCGGCACACAAACCGCAATGAGCACCACACTTACTGTAGATACAATTGATTTCAACAATAAGGTATTTCCTTCACCTTTAGCCTTTGACCAATCAGTTCTCCACAACCAAGGCTGATCGGGAAAGCTTTCCTGTAACCTTTCGATATCTGCCACTCGGCCCTTTAACCACGCTACAAAATACAATCCCGCAGCTCCGAATAGAGTGAAGATGACGCCAACAATAAGTGGTTCACCCACGGTGTTATTCAAGAAACTTTTCGATAAGGACAAAACTCCCACAATGCCAAATATGGAGAAAAACAGGGAAAAAAATCCTGTTAAATATTTATCTGCATGCTTGCTTTCTTGAGACATACTATAGATGTTTTCGGCGTCAGCAAAAGGGGGTTAACGACATCTCCGGTTTCTTTAAAAATAATGACTTAAAATTAGACTAATAGACTGTAAGTGCGTTTTGAAACGATACGCTTTTTGCAATTTTTCACAGTCCGGAACCCCTTTAAAAAATTAAAGCTGTGAGTGTCGTTATAGTGTTGCTAAACCTTCGAAATCTCTTGAAAAGCAGCCTCGACTTTAGTTGAGTTTTACTCTTTCTTAACCGATATGTACTTATAAAGAGAAGATTGATTTAATGGTGCGTTTGCTGACACATATCTTTTTAATACCTTTGTTTTCAACGGTACTCCTTACCGGGTGCATTGAAAAACTATCTGGTTCACTGGGTGGAAGTAGCTCCGGAGAACCCTCTCCACCAATAACATCACCTCCTCCGCCTCCTAACCCATTTGAAATGAGTCAAAGTAAAGTTTTTGAAGGTACGTTTGGCGCCCCATCCAAAGGTAATATTCTTTCAACCTTCTCTGGAAAATACCTTTTTTATGATCAGCCCACTGTGGTGAATGGTTACTCCAAGGTCGGAGTCATCAATTCAAGTACTGGAGATATAACAACTATAGATTTTGGCAGTATTGTAGGTGGAAATGATTTTAATGTCGTTCAATCTCCTTATGCAGAACACTCCATAATTAAACTCAATAATAAATTGTATTTTTATAACCATACGACGGGTGTAAATACTCTGTTCGATGACGACGCCTCAGACATGTGGCTAAATGAAATCGCATTTTCGCCAGACGGGCAATACTTTGCCTATCCATCCAACTCGGGGCAGATATCAAACCAATTAAGAATTGTTCGCCTCTCCGACTTTAATATTTCCTTGGGTAACGATACGCTTGGCCCAGCAGGTGCACAGTGGATATTGTTAAGTTCTCTCCAAACAGCGACAAAATTGCATTCACTGCATCGGATTTTTTTCAACTTTGATTTATACACGGTTGATCTTGATGGCTCTAACCAATTAAAGGTCTCTGGCACATTGCCCGGTGGTACAGCCGCCATCGACAAATTTGATTTTACTGATGATGGCAACTGGCTTATTTATATTGGCGATCAAGATACTTTGTACCGCGACGAGGCCTTTACAGTGCGACCCGATGGTACAGGAAGGACAAAACTCCATTCCAACTTCACGGCTTCGCCCCAGGCCGCATACGGCTATACCATTGCACCGGATTCAAGCTATTACATTATTGAAGTTCGTCTGGGAAGCGGCAGTGGTAACGAAATTTTTGCGGTCGACGTCGATGGCTCCAACCCAAGAAAATAAATATAAATTCCGATAGTAGTGGTGAGGCTGTTGTAAAATATAAAATCTCAGATGATTCCAGCTTTATTCTTTACCACGGCGACTTAACGGTGAACGGCCGTGGTGACACCTATGTAAGCTCATCTGATGGGTTGACCAAAACGAATATTACAAATCTGGCGTCTGCCGCTGCAAATATCGTTGATCAATACGCTACAAAAATCACTACCAATTATGTGTTTTATTCAACCGACAATGGCACTATCGTGCCAATCACGACGGCTCATCGCCTCAATTGATTACCGGGGCAGGGATATTCATTCAGCCCTCTCAGTTTAAGTATCTTCTCTATTACAATGAGGATTACATCTTTTACCGGGGAGATGGCGACGCTGATAATCAGAACGAAATTTATGTTTCAACGATTCAATCTCCTTTTTCAACGGTGCAATTAAGCACTTCTAATGATGAGGTTCCTCTCGCAATTTCCAATGATGGCACGCGAGTTTTTATAAAAAATAACGTAACCGGCGCCATTCGATCGTATCTTTCAAATGGAACGGGGCTAGTTAATTATGAACCGGTGAACCCAACAGACACCATGACCGAAAGTAAATTCTTGACGGATATTCAGCAAGTCATGGTCCGCGCCACAACCAATCAAAATGACGAATACACCTATTATTACAACTTAGATGGAACTCTTGCACGTTCCGCAAAACTTCCGGGCCAAATTGCCTACGATAAAAACTTGATCAAAGTTTCACCGGACGGGTCAAAGATTATGTATCATAAAGAGGGCCATCTTTATGTTGTAAATAGTGACGGGACAAACAGTGTAAAGGTCACAGCTCAACCTATCACCACAACCCAATGGATTGAGTCGGTTTACTTTCCACACTACTCTGACTTTTTTCAGTTCAATTCCACTTCCACCCATATTGCTTATCTGGCCGGTGAAGGCTGGTATCAGGAATTGCACACGGTTGCAGTTGACGGAACCGGCGATTATACTCACTTTACCTACGTCACTCAGCCTTTTTCAACTTACCAGTTTTCCCCCGATGGACAGAAGATTGCCTATATGGATCTTTATTCAACGGCCACTCCTGATTTGGGACGCAACTTATGGGCCTCCGATTTAGATGGCAGCAACAAAGTTGTCATCTCACAAGATAATGGGGCTTCTAAGTATATCGGTGAACACGCTGTTCCGTATATTTTCACACCGGACAGTCAGTATATTGTTTATGCCTCTCGAAAGGATTGGTGTTGTGGAGCCGATCCCTACGCCCGCTTGTTCACCACGAGTGTGGACGGAGTCGATCATCGCTTTTTAGGTCAGGCTAATACTTACCCAGCTCAAGGCGAATACTTTATTACCGCCGACAGCCAATATGTGGTGTATGCTCAAGGTGGTGGGTTCAAAGTAAAAATTGACGATGGGACATCCACTGACTTAGGGTTCGGCCTTGGTTGGCTATGGGTGTACGGATTGATGAATAGCGAATCGGATGCTTATTTTTCATTTACTACGGCCTCATTGCGGCTTTCGGACGGTGGCGATTTATTCTTCACCCTCACGGCCGTTTGAACTAATAGTTGAGCAAGTAATGGTATTAAACGGAAAATTTTTTTGGGCGCAATAGTAATAGTCTTCCTACGGCTTTTTCATAACATGATCCCTATGCAATTGAAACCACCACCTTGGCTTCTTAAGGAACAGATTGTGAAACACGTTTGTGACCCCTGATAAAACCCATGTTTTATTTGTTTACTATGATTCCACAGAAGAAAGTTACTTGCTCAAAAGTGAATCTAAGCACTAAGGGCAGGGTAATTTTTTGGGTGATATTGTTGATATTGGTAAGACCAACAGCTTTAGTATTAATTTATCGGCAGCTCGTTAATTTTACGGTCACTAAAAGGCGTGACCAGCAGGTGAACCTGAAGATTAAAAAATTAGATAACTCAGAAACAGACTTTATTGTTTCAACTGGCGATGTCATGAGCTTTACGAGAAACTCCGATTCATCAACAATTCTGTCTTAAAAAGCAGGCCGATACCAACTCCTATGATATCCAAAGAGCCCACTTCGATGCCCCATAAGGTGCCAGGCGTCTATTTTGGATGCACTCTGTCACCTATTAGGCACAAGCTCACTTCAGAGGCTAAGGCGCAACATCAAACCGTGATCACTTGGCCCAAGTATCTCTTAAGGTCACAGTTCAGTTACCAGCTTGTCGTTTGCGGTCTTTATCCACTGAGAAAAACCCAAGGCCGCTCCAAGCTGGAAGTGATCTTCGATTTGTGCGGCCTTAGCGCTTTGCTCGACATAGGAGTTTGTGATGCTTCTAGTACAGTTCGGATTTAAAAACTCTTTATAATCCTTGTCTTTGTGGCCGCCGGGGTTCTCGTCGGTAAATAGTCTGTCGTAGAGTCGGACCTCACACGGGATAGAGTGTTTAGCACTCACCCAATGAATAATGCCTTTTACCTTTTTCTGCCCATCCGGCGTATGCCCAGATTTAGTCTCCGGATCATAAGTACATCGTAGCTCAATCACATTACCACTATCGTCCTTAATGACTTCTTTGCATTCAATCACGTAGGCATATCGCAAGCGGACTCTTCCGCCCGGTACAAGCCGATGATATTTAGGTGGAGGGTTCTCACTAAAATCATCAGCATCAATATATACTTCTTTTGCAAATGGGACCTGTCGTGTACCCATTTCTGGTTTTTTTGGGTGATTTTGCGCCTCTAAAAACTCTTCGTCTTGTTCGTAGTTTTCTATTACAACCTTAATAGGGCTTTGAACACACATGACTCTTGGTGCGGTTTCATCCAAATCACCACGCACGTGGTGTTCTAAGGTGGAAAGGGCAATGACCGTATCTTTTTTAGTCACGCCAATGTCTGTGGCAAAGTTTCTAATGGCTCTTGGCGTATAACCCCTTCTTCTTAAACCCATAATGGTGGGCATTCTGGGGTCATCCCAACCGTCTACAATTTTTTCTCCCACCAATTCAAGCAATCGACGTTTACTTAAAACGGTGTAGTTGAGATTCAACCGAGCAAATTCTATTTGTTGTGGATGGCAGGGCGTTTTTAGTTCATCAAGAAGCCAATCATAAAGCGGCCTATGATCTTGAAACTCCAATGTGCAAATGGAGTGTGTGATCCCCTCTAACATATCTGAAAGAGGATGAGTAAAGTCATAGAGCGGGTAAATGCACCATTCGTTGCCACTGCGATGGTGGGCCACCTTGCGTATTCGGTAAATTAAAGGGTCACGAAGATTCATATTGGGAGAGGCCATATCAATTTTGGCCCTCAAGACCATACTGCCATCTTCAAATTCGCCGGCTCGCATCCGCTCGAACAGGTCTAAATTCTCTTCCACGGATCTGTTGCGACAAGGGCTTTCAATGCCCGGTTCGGTCAAAGTGCCCCGTTGGCGTCGAATCTCCTCAACACTTTGATCGTCCACATAAGCTTTGCCGTTTTTAATCAATTGAATGGCAAACTCATACAGCTTTCCAAAATAATCTGATGCAAAAAACAGTCGGTCTTCCCAATCAAATCCCAACCACTGTACATCTCCTTTGATGGCATCCACATATTCAAGCCTCTTCGGCCAAGGGGTTATTGTCATCAAATCTTAAGTTGCATTTGCCTTTGTGCCAGTCGGCAAGACCAAAATTAAGGCAAATCGATTTTCGTGACCAATGTGTAAATATCCATTGGGTTCGGGGGGAAAGCGAGTGACTATACTTTTGTGCTTACCCGACTCGAGGTCTTTATCAATGATGTGTTCAATAAAATTCTTAATTTTTTCTTTTTCCATACCAGCCAGTTTGCGTTGAATTGGACTCCTGCTACCTCTTTGGAAATACCTGGTTTTACGGAGGGAATCAAACTGAAAGTCCCCAATTTGAGAAGCAACAGGGCTTATGGCAATAAAAATAGCTTTTTGCTTGGGTCCAAACCTAAAAAATCATGGACATTTTACGGGGGAGAACAGTAATTTTAATCGCTATCTTGCTGAAAAAGTGGGCCGAATCCGGCCAATAAAAGGCGCTCATGAAGCAACAAGTGTTCGTACTGACCACCGGCGGAACCATTGAAAAGTCCTACTGTGAAGATGATGGTTCAATTAAAAATCAAGAGTCATTGCTTGAAGAAAAGTTACTAAAAAAACTTCGACATCCTCATACAGAAATCAAAGCGGTTCAAATCATGGCCAAAGACTCCTTGATATGACGACTGAAGATAGAAAAACAATTTTTTGAATTTATTTAAATCCACCTGGGAAAATGAAACTCGCCCCATCGTTGTTTTGCATGGTACGGATACCATGGAGCAAACCCTAGGTTTTGTCACAAAAAATGTCCCAAACCGCCAGTTGCGGTGATATTTACCGGCGCCATGAAACCCGCCGGTTTCGATGACTCCGATGCCACTCAAAACTTCACCCGAAGCCCTCTATGCTTCCCAAATCATCCCTCCAGGTTTTTACGTCTCCTTTCACGGGCAGTTGTTTAATGCGCCCAATGTGAGAAAGAATAAAGAATTGGGGACGTTTGAGGAGACGTTTTAGATTTGCCCAGCATTTCTTGGGGGTGGGTCGTACCAAACGCCTTCGAAACTAGCCCGTGGTGAGCATCCCACTGGCTATTCCTGTAACAAATCTCGCAAAAGTTTAAGGTCATTTTCTCTATTGCTACAATTTGCATTAAATTGAGCGGGTGGATCGTTGTGGATCTTAAACTTATACTCTCCTTTAACCAAGGGAGATGCCATAATAGCGTTCATTGATGATGAGACTTTGCGAAAAGATTTGGTTAACTGATACTCTAAATAAAATCCCTCACTTACTTTTAAAACTTTTTTCTTTAGGAAGTGAGGACTGTGCCAAATAAGTTAACAACTGATGGTTCAACTTTGCCAGTGTAAAGAACAGCACCTTAGCATAAGACTTTAAAAAAGCACTTTTCTTGTAGGCTTGCTTGAGGTCTCGCTGCGACTTACTGTCCAACTCCTTCAGGCTTTGCCCAGGCCCCGCAAACCGGCAAGAGCGCGAGTTTGCGTCCAACCAAAAGCCAAGGGATAGCCCTAAGATTTTTAACATTAAGTTGTTTTTTGCGTTTACTGGGATGAGATCGATTCTCAGCTTGTCCAGGTAAGAGTAAGGCGTGCCGCGGCGACGACTTCAAGAACTCAGGGTCATTGACGAGGCCGCGATACTTCTCACCCACCTTTTCAGAAAAATGCTTCAACGACTTTAAACTTTCCTCGAGTCATAAAAGGATCACGTTTAATGGTGGAGCTCACTGATATTTTTTGCAATTGTCGACTGATATCTCCCGGCAGTGTTGCAAACGAGCGGCGAATCATCTCCCTTGTATCGTTGCTTTAAATAAAGCTTTAGCTGACGAGGGCCACCAAGAGATCTGCTCTTCAATAGATCCCCCGCCACGTGCGACACTTCCTCCCGATCCATGAAAAAATACCGGTGTGAATCCAGCACGGCGTATGACTTTTTCCAGGGAGTATAAATTTCTGGCTATCATTGTCCGACTAGCCAAAGAACCGCTTTCTTTCGCTGAATCTGAATAACCCAACATCACCTCAAACTTTTCGCCCCAATATTTACGGCAGGCTGAAGCCATCATTGGATTCGCCAAAAGCTTTGAGTGATTTCAGCAGGTTATCAGGGGCGATTTTGTTTCCGAACAACGGAATGACCGGAATTTTTAAATTACCTAAATGTCGACGTAAAACTATTGCGGCATTAATTACATGTTCGGCCGATTCAGTCATACTTACTACTAAACCTCGCGCATACCAAACGGGATTGCCGCCTAGAGAAACCCTACGCAATTCATTGATCATCTCGGAAATGGCAGATTTTCTCCCAGTTTAGTCTCTCTAGGATTCCACTGTCTTCTCTGAGCTCAATGGCACCACGAGTCAGGAAACAAACCCAATAAATGTTGAAAGCGCTCTATGTCCTTCGACGTAGAACCTACATATTGTTTGTAATATTGATCAAATTTAGAAAACTGTTGGTGAATTTCATTTATAATTCTTCCATCATGTCGTTGTATCGTCTCCGCTTGCCGCAACAGCCTAGAAATATTTTGAAACTTTCGTTGTAAATCTTGGTAGGATTTTTTTTTTCGCTCTTCATCAACGATAAATCATACCCAATGTTTTCCCACATTTCGCAAAACAATTTAACCAGCTCTTTTCGAGACAGTTGCAAGCTTTCGAGCATGACTCTGTAATTGACACCCGGGATGCCCATCTTTATCTCCACCGACCCATGTCCTTAAAAATAGCTGCCCCCGCTGTGATTCGTCGATCAAAGCTGAAACAACATCTTTTTGAAATAAGGTTGAGTAAATGTACTGAGCTTCATCTCTCGCACGGTAGGGTTTTGGTTTTTGGCCAGAGGTATTTTAAGTGACAACAATATCAGATGTTTAAGTCGTTGCTCGAGCCCCTGACTGGGATTTGAGAGGTGTTCAATGATTTGATTCGTTATTCGCGAAAAAATTGAAATACCTCTGGGCTGCGTGACTCCGTAGAGGTGAGCTGTGAACACTAAGAGTATTTTTTGACCCACTTTTCGTCGGTAAATAGGTCTCTTTCTTTAGCTTATGAGTACGAAAGCGTTTTCGCAAGCGTTAATAAGCTCCAATGATGTCGCAAAGCTGTGAGTTACGTCAAACCTTTCTTCTTGGCTGAGTTGCCGGAATTGTTTAAGAAGCTTGTTGTTGAGTTTCACTTTGGCTGCTAGGGTAGAGCTTCGGGACTTCTTATAATCAGTTCGAACTCTTTCCACGGTCTTAAAACACGACTTACCATACTCTTGATGAATACATTGCCCCAAAAGATCCAAAACGGACCTTACTAAAATTCTCAATTCTTTTGGAACTTCTTGCGACATAGAGTCAAAGATTCAATACGATATTTCTATTTTAGTCTAATGACAGTGCGCAATTTTAGTTGAGTGCCTGGCACTTTTTGAGAATGCAAATTTAAGCGCCTGAGGTTAATTAGCTGACTACCTAGTATTGAGAAACATATTGGCCGTCATATCGCATGAGAAACCTGTTGCTCAAAGTTCCTCAGATAGCTCGAAAGATTCCCTTTTTTGCTCTCCTTTGAGTCTTTGTTTAATATATTATGAACAATATTGATATATATTAAACTAAATAATATCAAATACTTATATAATTTATATAATAATTGTTCAATATTTCTTGAACTATATTCGATAATCGAATATTCTGACTATGAGGTGATTATGAAAAATCCAGAGCTGACAATATACTATGATGGACTTTGCCCCCTGTGCTCCCGCGAAATAGACCATTACAGAGTAAAAGACACTCAAGGGAAAATCGAATATGTCGACATCGCAGATCCGCAGTTTGATGCACAAGCAGTGGGACTCGACCCCCAAAAAATCCATAGCGTTTTTCATGTCAAAAGCAAAGATGGGCAGGTATTGACAAAAGTAGACGCTTTCGTTGCCATTTGGGATACATTAGAAATCTTCTCTCCACTTTCTCGCTTGGCTAAAAACGGTGTCTCACGTCCTTTATTTGACTTCGGCTACAGCGTATTTGCTAAAGTTCGCCCATGGTTACCCAAAAAAGATTGTGCCGATGGAAGGTGTGAAATCTGATGCTTTTGTACACACACCTTCTTTGCACAATATTTATGACGGGGCTAATTTGGTGTATCCAGTTAGTCCATTACCCCAGTTTTAGGTTTGTGAATAACCAGGACTTTTCAAAGTTCGAGGGTTTTCACACCCATCGCATATCCGCGCTAGTGGTTCCACTCATGTTGCTCGAGTTGGGCTCAGGGTTAATATTGCTTTTTACACCAATTTTTTCTTATCTGCTTCTCATAAATATGATTTTGCTGGCAGGGACCTGGCTCGTAACTTTCTTTTTCAGTAGCAAATATCATAAAAAATTGCTTCTCGGTTACGATGAAATTTCAATTACTAAATTGGTAGATACGAATTGGGCACGCACCTCAATGTGGACCATTCGAACCATCATCCTCAGTTATATAGTATTATCTGGAGGCTTAAATTGAACTCTCAACACTCTTCTTCAGAACCTGAAATCGCTTCACAGGTCTTAGAGCTTGCTGAAGGTGTTGGGCAATTCATTGAATACTGGGGCTTTAAAAAGATCCACGGTCGCATATGGGCCCTCATATTTTTGGCAGAAAACCCCGTGGACGCAAACTACTTAATGAAGCATCTCGGCGTCTCCAAATCCTTAGTGAGTATGTCGATAAAAGAGTTAATGTCTTACAGAGTGATCTTGGAATCAGCTGCAAAAAAATCAACTGTTCACTACGAAGCCAATCCTGATATCTCCGGTGTTATTACCGACGTTCTTTTAGCGAGAGAAGCAAAGATGTTACTGAACATAAAGAGCTCCTGTGAACTTGTCCATCGATTGCCTCAGAGCAAGTTGTCGCCATTTGCCTCCCAGAGAAGGGTTGAGAAACTCACTAAAATGGTCTCTGTGGCTGATAGTGCACTAAAGACATTGATTACTTTTAAGCAGCTCAACTTTAAAGAACTCAGTAAAACCCTTAACTTTAATGGTGGTAAGGAGGAGAGCGAAAGTGCCCATTCAAAAGCAAATTAACCATTTCGAGTTTATCGATATCCGTAAAGATGAACTTTGCGACCCTAATCATCTTCCCATGCAAAAGGGGTTTCAACTTCAGGTGGTGTGC
>JAWKNX010000004.1:0-157263 GCA_041391465.1 Bdellovibrionales bacterium | reverse complement strand
TAATTAAAACAGGGCATTTAATCCGTGAAAGGACATCTGTCCCGTCATAGGTCATCATTTGCTCAAATAAATCGATAAAGTATTTTAAATCAATGTGTGACAGAGCTTTGGCATATATCTCTATGTCTTTGTAGTTGGTCAGCGAAAGATTAAACCCACCAGCCAGAGCAGAAAGTGGTACTGCAATGGGGTTACTTACGGAAAACTGCCAAACCTTAGTAATCGCATTTGGAAGAAGCTCAAACCCAGACTTCACGGTTTCGAAAGCTTTTGTAGGTAGGTCAGAGCCAAACATACCTCGAATCGGATTGGATACGAATCCGTTAACAAAAGTCATGCTTTTAAAAAGACCCGGGTAGAGATCATAGGTTTTGCAAAGAACTTGAGCGGCAAAACTATGTCCTACAAAATGAGCAGAATCAATTTTTAGAAACTCAAGAAGACCCTGAATATCTTTAGCAAATGATTCTAAAGTAAAATTCTTATCGTCTTCAGGTTTTCCAGATTTATTGTGAGCACGGTAATCAAAAATAACAGTTTTATGATGTTCACTAAAATATTTTATCTGCGGATTCCAATGATTCATCAGGCAACCAATGCCATATACAAATACGATGGGCTCGCCTTTTCCACGAACCTCATAATAAATTTCAGTACCATCGAAGCTATCAAAATAGCCTGTAGATTTGGGAGTTGCACTCATTAGAACGTTTCAACCTCAATTGCGGAATCCCCTATACGTATAACATCTCCGCTTTTGAGTATATCGGATTTTATAGATTTATTGTTTAAAAGGACTGTATGGGGATTTGATGTTTCAAACATGACGCCTTGACTTGTCGGCTTGAGAAGAAAACAAATATCAGGAATATTTTGCTCAATAATTGGAAACTCACTGGATTCGGGCCCAATTTCGCGGGGCCCATAACCAATCGTCCACGCTGTGTTGACTTGCGGACCCTGGATAAACACCAACCGAATTCCGGGCACAAGCGGTTCCATGGGGCGCGGTTGATTTTCTACGATACCCTCAATGTTTTCGATGGCCTGCTCAAGCGTTTTTGGAGCGGGCTTTAATTCTTCTCTACTAGAGTATTCATCGGCGGAAAAAACTTTATTCTGTGGCGTGGATTTTATTAAATTATTTTTATTTTCATTGGCTTTAGGGATTTCTTCCGTCTTAGTGAGTGGTTCTTCTGCATCTGCACCTCCGGTGTTCGGCACATTTTCCGCGGGCTCAATTGACGAATCTCCCAAAACCTCCTCGACGAGGTCGTCAAAGGGTTCTTTATTGACGCTTCCCTTTTGAATTGAGTTGAGGGCAGCATCTATGACCTCCTCCTCAATGGGTATATTTTCGTTGGTACCCTGTGCGATTTCCAACACCATGGTTCGATCTAATTTCTCTGCAGGGGAGAGAGAAACATCAGAGTTCGACAAGTTGATTTCGCTATCAGAAGGATCCCTATTGAACTTTCGAATCGACGGACTGGTGCCAATCATGTCGTCAAAGGTGACGTCTTTGGCTTCAGAGCTTTCATTGATATTAGCCGCAAAAGGCGAGCTGTTGATTTGGCTTTGCTGGAACGAAAAGTCGACCTTTTCTGTATTTTCATTGGGAGAATCACGGCGTTTTTCCTCAAACTTCTTGATATTGAGCTTCGGTGTGGCCGAAATTTGTTTACCGGCATCTTCTGCGTCCTGATAAAACTGGCTATTTCCTACGCTTTTATCGTCAAGCACATTGACGTCGGCAGAGGAGTGCTCTGCGGAGCTTTTGTCCAATTCGGTGGAGTCGACTTCGCTGGCGTCCGTAGAGCCGAACTGCAATTCATCCCCATGAAAATCAGGCACAAAAGAATTGGTACTCTGATTGTAGCGTTCAATCGAGGATTCGCCCGCTCGCTGCTTTAAATATTTTTGAAAGTCGATGACTTCACACTTGGAGCTTCCGATTTGAAATTTTACACCCGGGTGGAGAAGAATTTGCTTTCGTTTCTCCCCATTTACTTTTGTGCCGTTTCGAGAGTTGTTATCGACAAGAACAATTTTTCCAGATCGGGTTTTCTTGATCACAGCATGGATGGATGAAGCTTTGGGATCGTTCAAATTGAACTTGGCGCGCTTTCGACCAATTGTAAAACCCACTTCTACGGGTAAATATTTACCACTGCTGGGCCCCGTAAGTATCTTTATTCGCCAAGCTTTCATCCCCTAATTTTACTATAAACCATTATAATAACTAGTGATTTTGGCATTTCTTGGGTCTTAGGTCTCGCCTTGTTTTCAGCCTAAGGCTAAAAATCATTATGATCACTGCAACTTAAGGCTGTAATACTTGTCCAATGGCGAGCTGCATGCTACACCATCCATTCTAAAAAATAAGCAATTTCCTTGTTCTGGAGGCAAAACTCCAGGACTACAAACCAAAAGGACGAAAAATATGGCGACAGCTAATGTTAATAATTACGAAAGTGTAATTATCCTTGATCCAGCACTCAATGAGGCTCAGCAAAAAGAATTCTTTAAAAAGCACCACGCGACTGTGAAAAATTATGATGGAGAAATCAATCATATCGACACTTGGGGACAGCGTCAGTTGGCGAACCCTATAAAAAAGCTTCAACGTGGAACATACTTTCACACGACGTTTACTGCCAACAGTGATTGCGTTGCTGAGCTAGAAAGAACCATGAGAATTAACGATTCTGTTCTTCGTTTTATTCACGTGAGACTGGACAACCGTACGCCCATTTCTAAACATCTTGAAAAATTTAAGGACGCGCTTGTTGAATCAAACCGTAGAACTCAAGAGCGCGAAGCGAAACTTCAAGCTAAGAAGGCGGCAAGAAAACCGAGAAAACCATCGGTTGGCAGATAATTCTGATCGGAAAGACAGACCGTGAATTCAAATAGAACTTTATTCGCAATGGTATTGCTCTCGATGTCTTTGTTTTTAACAAAGCTTATGGGGGTTTTTGCGGCTTTTCCGCTGATGCCAACGCGTTGGATTGTGGGACCCAAATTATTTTGGGCTCTTAACTTTGTATTTGGGGGAGCACTAATTGCTCTAGGCCAATACGAATGGGGCGGGGTTTTCGTCGTCCTAACGGTCCTCACGGGAAGTTTTAGTGAATTCGAAAATCGAGGCGATTCATTACAAAGCGCCGGCGTGTGTTCTATTTTAGTGACACTCATTGTTGGTTTGGGTTTTGTGGGTATCAGCTACCTTTATTTTGGCAGCGAACTTTTTGTAATGTTCAAGCAAGGACTGGACGCCGCTTTTGTAACTCTCAATTCGATCTATGTTGAGAGATTTGGGCAAGAGTTATTGGACGAAAAGGCCATTGCCGCTTTAAAGGCACAAACACCGTCATTTATCTTAATGACTTTGATCGTAGCGCTGTTTTTTGGATTGTTGGGCGAATCTCGAATTTTGAAATTGTCTGGTGAAGCGAAGGGGAAAAGATTTTATCGTCTCAATGAATTTCGTCTTCATGATTCAGTGATCTGGATTTTTATTGCATCTTTATTGGGAAGTTTTTGGGAGTTCAATAACGAGCTCGTAAAAATTATCTCTACGAATGCATTGAACGTAACGGTTCTCTTGCTTTTTCTGCAGGGTATAGCCGTTATGTCGAAGTTTTTCCAAATTTTTAGAGTTGGAACATTTTGGAGGGTGTTTTGGACAGTCCTTCTTATTGTTCAGCTAAGTATAGGAATCGTTTTATTGGGATTAATTGATTATTGGTTGGATTTTAGACTCCGATTTAAGCGACATGCTGCGGAGATAAAAGAAGGCCAGAAAAAACATTCAGGGAGAAAATAATGAAAGTACTACTTAAACAAGACGTAAAAGACCTGGGAAAAGCCGGTAGTATTGTAAATGTAAAAAATGGATTTGCGCGTAACTTTTTGTTTCCAAAAAGTTTGGCGGTAGAGGCGAGTGACAAAAATGAAAAAGCACTTGCTCACATCCAGAAAATGGCCGAAATCAAGGCGAAGAAAGCTATTGGAGATAGAAAACAGATTATCGCAAAACTCGAGGGAGTGACGGTGACGTTTTCTATGTCAGCATCTGATTCTGACAAACTTTTTGGATCAGTTGTTGCCAACGATGTTTCTATAAAGCTTTCTGAAATGGGTATAGAAGTAGATAAAAGAGATATCATACTAGAGCCCATTAAAATGGTAGGCCAACATAAAGCAAAAATCGACTTTGGCGACGATCTCAATGCTGAAATCGCTGTAGTTGTAGAACGCCAGCAATAACGGATTTGAATCTCTCTGAAGGACTTAAGCTCCCAATGCGGGAGTTTAAGTTTAGCTAATGAAATTGCACTCACGTGCAGTTTCTTTGGCCTCAACTATTACGTCCTGTAAAAAATCGACTAAAACCACTCTTAAATCATCAAGGGTAACGGCCTCAGGCTCTATACCCTTTTTTTGAAGCATAGCCTCAAGGCGTGGTCTTACAAAGTGGCTTGGTAAACCAGTGAGATCAATGACTTGGTCGAGGAGCTTGTGGTCCATTTTCCCTCCATGGAAAATTGAGTTAGAAATTCAATTTACGTACATTCGCTACAATTTAAGGACACGCCCATTGCAACAAGTGGGAAATATTCTCGCAATAAATTGGCCAGATAAAGGGGCAAAACTAGACCAATGCCCAAAAGCCCCTTAGGAGCCAGGAGCAAAGTTCTTTGGTCCGCCTCTCCCCTTTAGTGGTGGTGGCATGGGTGAGGCCTGTGCGCCGACGCCAAAGCCCGGTGGGGGCTCGTCAGGCATAGGTGGTTGTGACCCACCATATGTGTTGGGATCAAAATTTTCAAAAATACCGTACTCAGGAAGCCATTTTAACTTAACGGTTCCGGTGGGTCCGTTACGCTGCTTACCAATAATCACTTCAGCATGACCTTTAATGTCGGGGTTTTCTCGGTCGTAATAATCCTCTCGATATAACATCATGATAATATCAGCATCCTGTTCTATTGAGCCCGATTCCCGCAAATCTGACAACATTGGCCTTCTATCGGTTCGGCCTTCAACGCCTCGGTTGAGCTGTGCAAGCGCAAT
The DNA here is from genome assembly GCA_041391465.1 of Bdellovibrionales bacterium. Classification (GTDB taxonomy): domain Bacteria; phylum Bdellovibrionota; class Bdellovibrionia; order Bdellovibrionales; family UBA1609; genus UBA1609. The sequence goes on along the minus strand of JAWKNX010000004.1, from coordinate 152,187 downwards.
CACGGGCACTTTAAATTCTTTGGCGACCGCTTTTAAGGTCTTAGAAATTTCAGAAACTTCTCTTTCACGACTTTCAATTCGAGTTTTTAAACTCATCAACTGTAGGTAATCGACAATAACCATGTCAACGCCCACTTTAGAGGCCATCCGCCGGAGCTTGGAGCGAATTTCAAATGGGCTAATTCCTGAGGTGTCATCAATGTAGACCTTTGCCTCACTCAATTGGGCAGAAGTGCTAATCAACTTTGGCCACTGTTTATCATCAATTTTACCCACACGTATTGCGCTGAGGGGGATTCTAGACGCCTGAGAAATAATTCTCATCATCAGAGATTCCTTGGCCATTTCCACGGAAAAGTAGGCGACCGACTTTTTTTCTCTCAAGATCGCGTTTAAAACAATATTCAATGAGAAAGCCGTTTTCCCCATAGAAGGGCGAGCGGCAACAATTGTTAATTCACCAGGCTGAAAGCCTGCGGTCATGTCGTCCAATTCCAAAAACCCACTGGAGACACCTGTAATTTCGCTTTTTTGCGCAAAGAGTTCCTCAAGCTTTTTCAAGCTGGCCTGTACCAGTTCACTGGGGCCCGTGAGCCCGCTGGCTGTATTCTTATGGGCGACATTATAAATGCTCGCCTCGGCAGTATTAACGTACTGTTCGATGTTTTCGAAGTTCTGAGAGTACCCCTGATCGGCAATTTCCTGACCGACAGTGATGATCTTTCGAACAGTGGATTTTTCAGCCACGATAGTGGCGTGGGTTGCAATATTGGCCGCTGAGGGAGTTTCCTCCAGAAGCTCGGCTAAATACTGTGGGCCGCCCACTAACTCCAGTTCGCCGGTTTCCATCAAAAGGTTTGAAACCGTAACGAGGTCAGAGGGCTGACTTTTTTGATTCAATGTCTGAATAGCTTTAAAGATCTTGCGATGGGCGGGTTTATAAAAGTCATCCTCTTGGACAATTTCGATAATCTCAGTCCACGCCTCTTCATCAAGCATAAGTCCGCCAAGGACGGACTTTTCTGCATCTAAATTATTTGGAGGAACACGCTCCATAGAAACCCACACCCAATCTATGAATTAATAAATGCGGGCCTAATCAAGATGAGCGTACATGGGGTACCCGCTGATGCTAAATTATTGTGAAAAATAATTAGCAATTTGCTTTGATACCACGAACTTTAATTTCGTAGGAATCAATTTTCTTTTTAAGCGTATTTCGATTGATACCTAGCATATTGGCAGTTTTTACCTGATTGCCCTTGTTCGCCTCAAGAGACAGCTCAATAAGTGGCTTCTCCACTTGCTTGATGAAAAACTTGTATAGGCCTGTCCCATCCAAATCTACCCCGGCTTCATTTTGCTGCTCAAATAAAACCTCTAGCTTACTTTTAACAAGCTTCTCTAAAGATACGTTTTGAAGATTAGCTACGAACAAATGGTTTGAACTATTTAGACTCGGTGTCATTAACAACTGCCCCTACGCGTATGATGTTTATAATTTAAAAAAGAGTTTTTACTCTTTTCCCCACACTCATGCATTTAAAAAAAAATGGTTCATAAATGCAGGACCATTAATTTTAATATTTCGACATCTTTTGCAAGTTTTTTTTGCAAAAAAAGCCAGGTTGGCGACATGTATAAATTTATTTTTTCCTTTGTGTGGATAAGTCTGTAGAAATCTTAATGGGTTTATTAAAAAAATATACATGCCACACTAGGTTAACCGAGTTCTCGTTTGACATTGAGTAGGCAACTTCATTTTCGCTTTTAACACAGCTTTGTTGAAGAAGTTGGTTTGAAATGAACAGTTTAAGAAAAAGATCATTCAATGGGGAGTGAGAAAAACCAATTGGTTACACACCTTAGTCAAGGACATTCGTTTTCAAGACTATTCTCTTGTACCTAGTATTTCTATAATAACAGGGATGAATCATGTAATTCAAAAATTTCGTCGTGATATTGTAGGCACGTTGTGGCTGTCATTGTCAGTGTTTTTATCGTTGGCTTTATATTCATTTAACCCGAAAGATCCGTCTTTTAATTCCATTGGTAAATCATTAGAAGCATCGAATTTTTGCGGTTACTTTGGTTCGTTTTTATCGGACCTTCTTTATCAATTTATGGGTTTAACGGCGTGGGTCCTGGTATTGGCCGGTGTTCGAGTCGCCTGGCTTAGCTTTAAAGGCAGGGATGTGGGTCTACGTAATCTTCGCTATCTTTGGGCTTCACTTTTGATTGTCACCTGCTCAAGTCTTTTAAGCCTTTACTGGCCAGAAAGTTTTGTCTTTTCAGGTCAGATTCCCGTGGGCGGATTATTGGGGATTACAGTTTCTGAGGGCTTGGTGTCTCTCTTCAATTTTTATGGTGTGGCAATCATACTTTGGTCGATGACGTTGATCCTCACTATTTTCTATACAGAGAAGACGTTGAAAGATCTGCTGCAGTGGCCAAAAGATCTTGTTTTAGAAATTAAAGATCGACTCGAAGAGTATGAGGTCGGCCAAAAAATGATTTCAGCTGTTCTGACTTTGTTTAAAGTTTTTCGAAAACTAGTTCCACCAGTAAGGTGGCAAAGTGCTAACTCGGCCCCAGTGGAGAAATTAACAGAGTCCGGGCCACCGGCGTCATCAAAAAAATTCTTTAAAATCAGAAAAGCAGATGAGTTGAAAGACGATCTCGAAGAAGAGGAAGATTTTGATGATGAAGACTTCGAAGAAAATATTGAGGAGGACGACTTAAGCTTACTCTCACAGGATTTAGGAGAGGAGTATGAAGATCCAGACGACGCACCATCTGGCAAACAGCTGGGTTTGCTGAGTCAGTTTTCAAAAAAGAAAGCTCAAAAGAGAAAAGTAAAGCTCAAAACTAAAATTTCACGTCATATCGAAAATTGGGAGCTCCCAAAATTAAGCTTGCTAGATGACCCCCCTTTGGAACGAAGGCGTCTCGATGAAAAAGAAATTAGAATTAAATCGCGATTACTTGTGGATAAACTGACGCAGTTTAACGTTGGCGGTAAAATCGTTGGAATCAAACCAGGTCCAGCAGTGACGATGTTTGAATTCAAACCGAATATAGATGTCAAAATCTCAAAAATTACGGAATTGGCAGATGACCTCAGCTTAGCATTAAGTTCAGAGTCGGTGAGAATAATTGCTCCCATACCAGGTCGTGATGTGGTGGGGATAGAAACATCGAACTCTTTTCAGGAAACGGTTTATTTAAAGGACATCATTGCAGAGGACCAATTTTGGGATGAGGATATAAAGCTTCCGGTCCCCTTAGGGCGTCAAGCAAATGGAGACCCTAAGATTGTAGACTTAAGAAAGATGCCGCACTTTATGGTCGCAGGGACAACGGGTTCGGGTAAATCTGTATTTATAGTTTCTTTTATAACGAGTTTATTGTTTAAACACTCACCTAAAACCTTGCGAATGATATTGGTAGACCCGAAACAGGTGGACTTGGCTATCTTTGATAATGTTCCTCATTTGATGATGCCACCTATTCGCGAACCAAAAAAAGCGGTCGTAGCATTGAAGTGGGCTATTCGTGAAATGGAAAAGCGTTACACATCCATGGCTAAATTTGGTGCGCGCAATATAGAGAGCTTTAATAAAAAAGTTGAGAACTTAAAATCAGAGGAAATTGCTGAACACCAACGTTTCAATGAAGAGCTAGAAGAAAACAACAGGCGCAATGACACGTATTATTGGACACCTCAACCCTACGTTGTTTTTGTAGTTGAAGAATTTGGCGACTTGATGGCTGTCGACAAACAAAACGTTGAGCAAGGCGTGGTTCGACTGGCTCAAATGGCAAGAGCCAGCGGAATACATTTGGTGTTGGCAATGCAGTCTCCTAGAAAAGACGTTGTTACCGGGCTGATAAAAACAAACATTCCCGGTCGCGCGAGTTTTAAAGTGGCCTCCAAATTAGACAGTAGAGTCATTCTTGATGAATCTGGTGCGGAAAGACTTCTTGCTCGAGGAGATATGCTGTTTCTTGCTCCGGGCTTACCCAAGCCAGCTCGACATCATGGTGCCTATTTATCAGAAGAGGAAATCAATTCAGTAATTGAGTTCTGGTCAGAGCAGGGTGAGCCGGAATACGACGAGCTTGCGATGAAGGCATTAGATGGATCTGGTGGAGGCTTTGACCTCTCGGGTGATTTTGGCGGAGAAACAGACTCGAGTGAAGAATATGACGAGCGATATGATGAAATCCTCGCATGGGCTTCTTCTCAAAAGGCGTGAGTGCCTCACTGATCCAAAGAAAGTTTAGACTCGGTTACCCGCGGGCAGCCAGACTCATCGAAGTGTTTGAAGCCGAAGGTGTGGTGGGGCCAGCAAATGGATCTAAGCCGAGACAAGTATTAGTTAATTCTTATGAGGATCAATAGCTAGACTAAAGTCATAGAGTCCAGGCTGGACTTATGACCTTTCGTCTTGCCCCCCTATAAAAACATATGGTTTGATATTTATCTAATTCATCACGGATGAGGGGTAAATATGAAACTTTTATTATCAATAATCTCCGTAGCATTTGCATGGAATGCTTCGGCCAACCAAATAAACGCAGTAGAGTTGTTTTCCAATATGTTAAGCCAGCCGGTTAAGACTTATGCGCTTAATTGGACTGTTGGCGATCGAGCGTCTTACAACATCGACATGGGTATTATAAAAGGTACCAATGAAATGTTAGTGAGAGAAAAAAACGACAGAGGTTTTTGGGTAGAGCAAAACATGGATCTAGGGTTTGCCGGACAACAAAAAGCAGAAATTCTTTTTGATAAAAACACCGGACAAATTTTGGAATTTATTGTGAATGGCCAGCAACAAGATATTCCTGAGCCGGGAGAGCAAGAAGTTATCGACATGCGAGAGGACAACATAACTGTTCCAGCCGGTAATTTTGATTGCGTTTATTTTAAAATAAGAGATAAAGAGAGCGGAGATATCTCAGAGGCGTGGATCAACCCGCAATTGGTTCCGATTTCTGGTGCAATTAAGCAAGTTTCTCCAGGACCAATGGGTTTGACCGTTACTCTGGAGCTCACTTCATTTGAAAAGAACTAGAATTCAAGTTTTTCAAATTTTATTGGGGTTGAAAATATTATTTTCAACCCCTTTTTTATTTTCTGAGATAGGGATTGTTGAAAAAGCACAGGAGTTTACACTCAAGCAAGACAGAGAGGCCGTATATCAATTGGCCCATGACAGCTCGCAATCTAAGAATTTAACCATTGCAGATTGGAACTCAATCAATCGACTTCTTGAAATGTTTTATACCGAGGAAGGTCAGAGCCGTTATTCGTCAGCACTCAGTATCATGGGATCTAATCCCAAGCTGGCCCACTCAAGGTTTAGTGAAGCTTTGGCGCTTGAGAAAGGTCATCAAAAAGTCATACAGGGGCTTGCAGCCACTGAAATTTTAATGGGGCAGTGTGAGACCGCAGAAAATCGTTTGAATCAACACATTCAAAAAAACTCGTACGACGGAAATGCATATATCTTTTTAGCTATGGCCTTTTTATGTCTATCTAAGGTGAATGAGGCCAAGGAACTCGTGAATCAGTTGGATCAAAAGAAAATTTTGGCGTCAGACGAGCGTTTGTTGGAACTTAAGGTGCGAATTAACCTACCAGATGGTGAAAAGACCATATTGAATGATTTGCGATCAAAGTTGCAGAATATCAAGAAGCCACAATTTCCAGCGACGCTGCATCTGTTGGAATATAAAATGACTCCGTCGATGGATACTCAAATGAGCTTAGCGGAGCAATACGTGCAAATATGTAAATTGTATACTGCAAAGTCCCATCGTTCCCCTCCTCTGAACCCTCTATACTGCTCCGAACTTCCCCTTGTCGAAAAAGAGTTGGCAGTGCTAAAAGAAGGCGTGCTCAATTCAGATGCTGAATAAGGAGTTTTAGTTTGAAATTAATTTATCTATTCTGCTTGGTATTCCTGATGTTTGGTTGTGGGGTAAAAGGAGATCCTCGTCCGCCACTGAAGCCTACAGATATCGGTCGTGGAAGGCCGGGATTTAAAGGTGCACTCAATGTACAGGATATGCAGACGAATCAGAATGAAAATAATGAAGAGTCGGACGACGAAGAAGAAGATGAAAGAGAGAAAAAACAATGAGCAATATTTTTTCTGGGGTGATTACTGCTTTAGTAACACCGTTTAACAACGGAGAAGTGGATTTTAATTCTTTAGGTCAGCTCGTCGAGCATCAGCAGTCCAATGGCATTCAAGGGTTTGTTATTAACGGCACGACGGCGGAAAGCCCAACCCTCACCGCAGAGGAAGTGGCTGCAATATTTAAATTTGTTAGAAACCAAGTGGGTCATTCAATGCCATTGATTATGGGGACGGGTACCAATTCCACTCGATCAAGCATTGAAAATGCGAAGCAGGCACAAGAGTTGGGCGCCGACGGAACGCTGGTGGTTTGCCCTTACTATAATAAGCCAACGCAACGGGGGATGGTGGCGCATTTCAAGGCGATTGCAGAGTCTACAGAAATGCCGTTGCTGTTGTACAATGTGCCAGGCCGAACAGTGGTAAGCCTGAGCGCCGAAAGCGTCATTGAGCTATCAGTATTAAAAATATTGTAGGCATCAAAGAGGCGAGTGGCGATTTAAGTTTGCTAGATAAAATAAAACAAGGTGTGAATTCTGACTTCACTTTGCTCAGTGGTGACGATGGATCATGTTATGAGTTTTTTCTAAAGGTGGGCATTGGGTAATATCTGTAATGAGCCACGTTTTACCCAAAAGAAACTGTGAACTGGATGCAAAAAGCTAATGAGAGAAAAACGGCTGAAGACGCCGGGTTTTCAAATTATTTAAAACTCATCGATGCGTTATTTTGTGAGCCAAACCCGACACCGGTAAAGTGGGCTCTCCAACAAATGGGAATTATTAAATCCGCTGAATGTCGCCTTCCTTTATTGGAACTATCAGAAAAAGGACAAAAAACCTAGAAACCATTATTGGAAAAAGCAAAACTAATATAGGGAGAGGCAATGAACTTTTTAATGAGTGGCTCAACAGGGCGAATGGGAAAAAACATTGTAGCTCTTGCCGAAGCCGAGGGCATTGGGCAGATGACCTATGGTTGGTCTCGTTCTGCCACGGGAGATAGGACCATTCAGTCGCTCGAAGAAGCCGACCCCAATCAAGTGGATGTGGTTATTGATTTTTCTCTACCGATGGCTTTTGAAAAAGCATTAGCCTGGGCTGAGAAGCACAAGAAACCATTTTTTAGTGGTACCACAGGCCTAGCAGAGGTTCATTTTCCAAAACTAGAATCAGCCTCAAAGGAGATACCTGTTTTATGGGCGCCTAATACCAGTCTTGGAATAAATTTTCTCAATGAAATGATCAAGATGTTAGGCACATTGAAGGGATTTGACTTTCAAATTATAGAAGCCCACCACAATCAAAAAAAAGATGCCCCCAGTGGTACGGCACTTTTTTTACAGGACACTTTAAATAAACATGCGGATGTGGGGATTCCAGAACCATTGGCAATACGTGGAGGGGGAATTTATGGAGAGCATGAAATTCTAGCAATGGCGAAAGATGAAGTTATATCAGTAAAAACACACCGCTCTAACGCGAGGCGTTTTTGCCCATGGGGCCATTAAAGAGCGGTTTGGATTATCGATCAAAAACCGGGGCAATACTCCATGAAAGACGTTTTGGGGCTTTAATTTGACTCAGCTTGCACTTATTAATGTCATTGTGTTTTCCCAAAAAGGAATGTCAGAGCTGCGGAAGCCGTGGAAAAAATTGTAAAACTCGGAAGAGTTGAGAAGATTTCATCGGTGTATAAAGTTCGTGGAAAAGAACATGCTATTGATAATATTCATGATATTCGCAGTGAGGGCAATTTCGTGGCCTCAGTATGAGTGTATGCATAAATACGGAACTTTCTGCGCTTCGTCTAGTGGACCAGATAAAATCAGTCGAAATGCTTTTGACCAGCAAGGTCAATAAGCGAATCGTTGAAATCGTGTTAGTGGTCTACGAGGAGAACATTGATGACTCCTCAACTGACCTTGCCCTATCCAGATTTACTGAAAAGACCGGAAATCAGTGTTCCAGCCTCCGAAGCATGGGGAGACTATCACCACCCCGTTTACAAGGAGAGCATGACGTCGTTGGCAAAGAGATCCGCACAGGGATCTTGGGGTGAGTTTTTCGCCCATGGGAAGTCGGTACTTGATTTTAGTCCTGGTGAGCATAAACCGTAACTACTAAGGGAGAATTAAATATGGATTTTCATATAGATACTGCAGATATCGAAGAAATCAAAAAAGCCAATTTACTAGGTATTTTGGACGGAGTGACGACAAACCCGACGCTCGTGGCAAAACTGGACGGCCTCACAAAGAAGTGATTGCTGAAATATGTAAAGAAGTGGATGGACTGGTATCAGCTGAAGTCATTAGCCTTGAATCAAACAAAATGTACGAAGAAGGCCTTGAGTTGGCAAAAATGGCTGACAACGTTGTTGTTAAAATACCTATGTGTGAAGAAGGTTTAATTGCTGTAAAACGTTTTGCAGCTGAAGGAATAAAAACCAATGTCACTTTAGTGTTCTCTCCGCTACAGGCCCTATTGTTGCTAAAGCTGGAGCAACTCTGGTTTCTCCATTTGTTGGGCGTCTCGATGATATTAGCAATGATGGCATGGGTCTTATTGCCAACATTAAACAAATTTACGATAACTACGGTTACACGACAAAAGTCTTAGTGGCGAGCATTCGGCACCCAATGCATATTATGGATGCCTCTTTAATTGGTGCTGATATCGTTACAGTTCCTTATAAAGTTATCACCCAACTTGCAAAAGCACCCTTTGACTGATAGTGGTATTGCTCAGTTCTTGAAAGACGCAGAAAAAGTGCCACAATAGGTGGATGCGTAAATTATTTGGAATTACATTATTTTTCTTTTTATGTGGTTGCTCAACAGCAGCCACTATTGAAAATCTAGAAGAGCCTCTGGCTGCTATTAAACGCTCTGTTGCAGATTCACTTCCCATTGGGTTCGAGAAGTCAGTACTAACGGCCGTACTTTTACCTCCCATTACTATTACATTGATTCTAAAAAGAAAAAAATCCTTAAGGCTGAAAACGCCAATGTTCGCTACTATGCCACCGCTGTGATTAATGGTGATATGCGACCATATACTGTTATCGTTACTGTTCGAAAAGAGATTCGAAAGAAAAACTCCAGTGCCGTCCTACCTGAATATAGTGATCGCGGAGTGGATAAATCGCAATCTCTTACAGTCGCTCGTCGAATCGGTAAAAGCCTATCCAAACGTCGCAAAGATGCTAATATCATTGACGAATTTCGAATATTTTAATTAGTCTAAAGTAAGGGCTTTTGCCTTCGAGTGGATTCTTACGCCTTTATAGGAGGCCCCAGGGATGGGCATGATTATTAGTACAATACAGTCGTTAGCGGTCATGGGTATGCTGGCCGGTGCACTATTGTACAATCAACCTGTAGAGGATGATGTTTATTTGGGAGTGGGCCCACGAATTTCTGTGCGCCATAACGAACCGTCTCCTGCGCAGGCGGCATTAGAAGACGTGTTAACAATTGATACTTACGAGACTAAGACGGAAGAACATTATGAAGAACATACCAGGTTGGTTGCTGGTGAAAGGTTCGATGTAGAGAAAGTCTTCTCAAAGAATGATTTGCATAAAGAGAGCTCTGAGGAGCGAGCAGATTTCGTTTTTAATGATCTCAACAACTATCACCCTCGTCCGACCATTCGAATTACTAAAAACGATCTTTATGAAATTTTAATGGCCATGGAAGAACAAAATAAGGCCACAGCATTGCCAGCCCTTCCTGAGGAAATCACAGAGGCGAGCACTTTGGCCGATGGATCTAATGTGAGATATGTAGCCACTTCGCAGGGTACCCCAATCGTCGTACAACCGGTTGAAGCCCCTAAGCCGTCGTTGCCTTCAATCAGTACTGTTGAATACGGAAACTCGAATTTAAACCGATCTAAGGCAAAACCTGTTGACCAGAGGTTTTCAAGCGCAGATTCACAAGAACGTACTCGTTTAGTCCATCCCACGGAAGTGGAGTGGGGTTTTCAGGGGTTGAAGCTGTCAGGACAAATTGGAGTGACCGACGGACTTATATACAATCCGGAAGAGCAGAAGATTTCACTCTTTCATAACATTTCGGGACTCAATGTTGAAGTTGGAGAAGTTAACATAGAAAGCGCTGAGTTTTATATACCTATTAGTGACGCCAGCGGAATGTTGGTCGCGGAAATTCGCACGAGAGATGGAGAGTTAAAAGGAGTTGGAACTTTAGAAATGAAAGACCTTCCATTTATGGAAGTGAATACAGATGAAATAACTCATTTACAAATACTTATTAAACCTAAATCGGAAGCCTTTGAAGGTCAGATTATTTCTGCCTACTCCTACAAGACGAACACAATTCCAGTTGCTGGCTCAGAATCTTATTTGAGCCCATTTAATAAATACGTCGTAACGACCGAATTAGGCCGATATAAGGACCAGGATTATGAGGCAGGGAGCCGTGCTCTACTTAGCACGCATAAAGAAGGACACTGGTCTTCGCTCCACAGAGTAACAACAGGGCATCATCAAAAAGTAAGAATGTTTGCGGAGAGCGATATAAAATCGATTTACCAATCCTTATACGGGGAAATATCTGACGAAGAGTTGAAAAGCTTTTCTATTGTTAAAGGCAAAGTAATTAAGGGCGGTCAAGGGTTCGCCGGGGCTTCCGTTAAAGTAGAGGATGACTTCGCGATTCCTGTTTACTACGAATATTTTTTACCCAGGTCCGACCTTGTAAGCACGACAGAATCCGGTGAGTTTATTATTTTCACAAAAGCGGAGGGGGCACGCTTCGTTAATATTCAAGCCAAGGGGTTATCTTACCCATCCCAATGGGTACAATTGCAACCAGGGACTGTAACTGAAGTGTATTTTGACTTGGATTACCAAAAGTCAAAGGCGATAGAAGTTTTCGACCCCATCTTGAGCGAGAAATTAAATGGGGACCTTAAATACATCGGAGTTGATGAAATCATTCCTATTGATCAAGGATATGCGAACATACTTACGCCGAATAGCTTTACAGAATTGGAAGTAGAGGTCGATATGGGAGAGCAGTACCCTTTGATGCGATTTATGCTTAATGCGCAATCGGAGCGAGAGTCTTTTCCAATGTTATCTTTTGATCGTATTGAGTATCTTGTGCAAAAAACAATCAGCGAGGAAAGCACTTGCCCAGTTGTCGGTTGGTTTGGAGCTGAGCTGGAAGAAGTTTCTGTGCATGTCGGCGAGAGAACGTTGTCAGAAAACAAAATAATTTATTTTAATCAGCAAGGTGAGCAAGTGAATTCCCCCGAGGTGGGCGGTGGATTTTTATTAGATATAGATGAAAATCACGAATTAATTCACCTTATTGCTGTCCCCAAAACGGGCCACAAGCTGCACAGTCGTTATATATTGCGGGATTCTCGCGTCTGCCAATCCGTCTTGTTTTGATTTCTTAGCCCATAAAAGCGAGGTCGAGAAAATTGATTTGCATCGACCGAATTGACTCTTGAAGCTGGAAAATAAACTCTAAAACCTTTGGGCAATGTAAGGTTTTTTTCCAAGGCATTACGAATGTCCAAATTGAACACATAAACATCTTGAGGAATTAAGTTGAGAATTTTGGTTAATTCTCTGGCTGGTGTTTTTTGCTTTAGTTTGGCGGAAGCGACCCTCAATGGCGGAAGCTGCTTTATATTTTTAAATATTTGGCGATGGTAGGCTTCAGCATGAATTACAGCTAAAAAGGAAGTAAAAAAGTTTTTAGAAGCAAAACCAAAAGCATCAGATTGGTTTCTATTTATAATATCAACAATCGATCGAGCGCGAGTGAGCTGCTTTGCTTTTTTAAGGTTACCAATACCATGATTATAAGCTGTAACAGCCATGCCCCAGTCTTTGAGAATTCTATAATCTCGCTTTAAGTGTTTTATGGCATATAACGTAGCTTTAAATGGCGAGTTTCGTTCATCAATATTTTTATTTCGTATGAGGCCATCTCGTGCACTGGCGGGCATGATCTGCCAAATGCCTGAAGCACCCACCTTTGATTGGGCGGCCTCATTGAAACTACTTTCTACAAATGGAAGTCTGCTTAACTCTTTAGGCAATCCCTTTTCGATGAATTGGAATTCTATAAAAGGAATATATTGGCTACTATTGACTAGGGCTTGTAAAAAATAATCTCGCTGACCCTTTTGGGTTCGTAAATTGAGATAGGCGGATCTAAATACATCTTGGCGTCTTCCCTTTAAGGAAGACACGGCATTAAAGAGCTGTTTTTCAAGGCCCTTTAAGTTTCTATAGCTTTTACGTTTTGCTAGCTTGCGAAGAGTATCTTTAATTTGGTTTCTTCGATTATTTACCATGCGCCGTTTTTTGTGGTACTTCGTCCAGCGATGACTATTTTCTAAGTTAACCGGCGCGGTGTCGACAACGTCAAAAACAATCCAAGGAAAGTTAACATGATGAATGACGTGTTGGTCTTGACCATATTTCGTATAAACATCGAGCCAAAATCCGGTTCTTTTTCGCAAGGCCTTTGGCATTTTAAAGCTCTTTGAAATCTTATTTTCAGGGTCTGACAGGAATGACTTGGGGTCGACGCCCTCTTGGTTTTGTATTTGCGAGGCCAATTTTTCAACAGCACCACGATCCAGAGGGGTAATTGAAAAATTGTTTGGATCAAGGAGCTTTGAGACCTCTTGTTGGTCGCTTTCTGGTAGCAGCAAAGGGGGTAACTGCTCAGTAATTGGCGCCTTTTCAGACGAGGGCTGAGAGGTCACCCAGCTCCAAAAGCGATGGGTTTCTTTACATGTGAGAGTGTGTGCAGCCGATATGCCGACGAGGCCTCCAAATAGGCCAATAAACAGGGCTCGGCCAATGGGCTCAAAGGGTACTTTTTTAGGTCTGATTCTCGAGATCAGTCTTTTAATAGCTTGCATACAGGAGAAATAACAGCAAATCGGGTGCCATTTGGCCATGAAATCAGCAGCTGTAGAGGCCTTTAGGGCAAGCGAGAGAGGGAGGAGCAACCTAATAGCGACAAAGATTGTCGCCAAGAGCATTACAATTTTACAGGTGTCGAACTCATCTATGGCTTTGCAACTTTTTGGCAGCACTGGCACCATAAAGGGATGAAATTCTGGGGCAATAAAAACATACATGACTTTTCCAAGGCAGATTACACAGCCATTATTAGTGATTTGCACCTGTGCGAAGCGGAGCCCCCCAATAAAAAACACCCGCTATGGAAGAAGTATAAGACAAGAGAGTTTTTCTTTGATGACATGTTTGAAGACTTTCTTGAAAAGCTTCATGCCCGGACCGGCGGCAAGCAAATAGAGCTGATCCTCAACGGCGATATTTTTGATTTCGACAGTGTCACTGCTAAACCTCCGGCTCCGCCTTTTAGAGTTTCCTGGGTAGAGAGTTTGACCGGATTGAAACCCCAGGAAGAAAAATCAACATTTAAGATAAAGCGAATACTAAGTCATCACGAACAGTGGGTCAGAGCTCTCCGAGACTTTCTAAAAAAAGGTCATAGAGTCATTTTTATAATTGGCAATCATGATTTAGAATTGCATTGGCCCAAAGTTCAATCGGCTATTGTTGAGGCTCTTGCCGCTGAGGAAGAGTTTAAAAAGAATATTCGGTTTAATGAATGGTTCTACATTAGCAATGCCGACACATTGATCGAACATGGAAATCAGTATGACCCCTACTGTTTGGCTGAAGATCCAGTTAATCCCATTATTCAACGATGGAATCGACTAGAGATCAGGGTTCCATTTGGTAACTTGGCAACTCGATACCTGATTAATCGGATGGGCTTTTTAATCCCCATGTAGACGCCAATTACATCATGTCGGCCGTACAATATGTAAAATTCTTTTTTAAATACATGTTGATTGCTCAACCACAATTATTATTAACGTGGCTTTTTTGGTCTTCGGTGATCTTGGTGCAATCCTTCGTTGATCGACTGCTCTCACCGATCAAAAATCCACTTACAATTGAGGATCGAATTGAAAGAATCGCCGAAAAGTCGAACACTACCCCCAGGGTGGTGCGCGAGATGCGAGAGCTATTTGTGCAACCGGCGACGAGTCACCCAATTGTTATATTACGAGAGCTTTGGCTAGATCGAGCGTTTATGCTTTTGCTTTCATTCCTTGTACTCATTCAATTGTTCCTCATTTTTGATAACGTTTATGACATTTCTATTTATTGGACCATTATTCCGTTTATGCTGTTTTTGCCCTTTTTTATGTTTTATTCCAGCTCCGTTAAAAGTGAGGTCCATGAATACAAAGAGCCCAAAGAAAAAATTCTGGTTACAGCGGGATTGATCACTGGGGTTAAGCGCGTCATTTATGGCCACACTCATATTCCGAGGCATGAGCTCATTGGGCCTGTCGAGCACCTCAACTCAGGAACTTGGTCGCCGGCATTTTTAGACGTGGAGTGTAAGCGTCGCATTGACGATAAAACTTTGGTCTGGATAGAGCCTCAGAGAAATGGCCTGAGAAAAGCGAGCTTACTAAGGTTTCGAAATGGGGTTTTTGAGGTCATGTTGAAAAAACGATCAATAGCCCCTTAGTATAAAGCAGAAGAATTTAATACGCGCCGCATCGTCATCTTCAAACGAAGGAGGCGCCCCCTCATCTCAAAATGCTTTGCATCAATTAGCTGAAACCCCATTATTTTGTTTTTCATGCCGAATGAACCATGTAGGATGGGGTCGTTTCGCAGGAAAAGCTGAATCAGCTGTACTGTAGGTCAAAATATTTTTTGAACTTAAAGCATTGGAGGACCCTATGGCAGATGTATTAGTAGTAACAAGTAAAGTTAAAAAACTTATTAAAGAATCAGGGGATTGCAATACCTCTGCTGAAACTATCGAAGTTTTGTCCCAAGCGGTTGAAAAACTATGCCGAAAAGGTGTTGATAGCGCGAAAGCGGATGGACGCAAAACGGTAATGGCCAGAGACATTCAAATCGATCACATTTAATTTAGCGGATGTATTGTCTAACAAAAGCCTTCCAATATGGGAGGCTTTTTTTTTGGGGAGGCACAATTGAAGTTCCTATTATTTTTGATTTCCTTTTTTTATTTTCAGTGGACATTGGCAGCAGACACACAATTGACGTTGAAAGAGCAGGCAAAAAGTGACGAAAAGCTTGAAAACGGATGGCATCCTAAGCTGGGGTTGGGCCTGGATATTAGCTTTAACTCCAGCAGCAGTGTTGTTGGACAAGATGATGGGGACACTTTTACGATTGGCGGGTTGGTTAAAAGCGCGTTGGTTTATAAAAAAGATCAAAATGAATGGCGGCAAAGTTTAAACTACAGCGGCAAAACTGCAAAGACACCGACCCTCCCGCGATTTGTAAAATCGGCGGATGAATTAAAGTATGAGAGTTTATATCTTTACTCACTTGAAAATTATCCAAAGATCGGACCCTATGTCCGAGTATCTGGGTCGGCCCCCATATTTTTTGGTGAAAGTGTGCAAGCGGAAGACAAAACTTTTTTAGTGAGTGCGACCTCTGAAAATTTAGGCACCAAGCAATCCCAACGACTTTCTGATGGATTTAAGCCAATGACGACCAACGAGGCCGTGGGACTGTTTTATAAATACCTTGAGAGAAAAAACACGAAGGTGGAATTTAGGTTGGGTTTGGGAGCCGAGCAAGTCATCGCTAAAAATCAATTGGTTGTGGATGATGATAAAGATACTGATTCTATTATTGAACTCAAGAGATTGAACAACTCTGACACTGTAGGTTTAGAGTATGGGTTTACCTGGGAAGGTATGTGGAACGATAAATCTTCCTATAGTTTAACCGGCCAGTTCTTAACTCCAGTCGGCGAAGACATCGCTGCGGGAGATGTTTGTGATAGTTGTGATGATTTAGAATTAACCAGTGTGGATGTGAATTTATCATTCAAAACGAAAATCAATGATTGGGCGAGCTTGAAATATCAATACCGTGCTCAAAAACAGCCAAAAATTTTAGAGGACTTCCAGATCACGCATGGTTTGGTATTTGGGGTGGACTACAGTATTTTCTAAAATCGAATGGGGCTGATTATTTAGCGAAACTATTTAATCAATTCTTGGAATTTTTCCCAATCCAATACGGACACACCGAGCTCTTCAGCTTTGGAGAGCTTGCTTCCAGCATCATCACCCGCTAAAACGTAATCGGTTTTTTTACTGACACTACCGGCGCTTTTGCCGCCCAGTTTGGCAATGAGGTCTTTGATTTCATTTCGGCCCAAGGGTAAGGACCCGGTTACGACAATATTTAGATCTTTAAGAGGTTGATGGTCGTTGGATTTTTCGGCCTCGAGCTCCTGTACAGAAACTCCCAAACTTCGAAGGGCTTCAATTTCAGAAACAAATTTTTTGGACTTAAGCCGTTGCATTATGCTTTCAGCGACCTTTGGACCCACATCGGGAATTTGCGTGAGTTCCTCTTCTGTGGCATTTAAAAATAAATCGAGCTTGCGAAAATATTTCGCCAGGGTTTGTGCGGTTTGCTCTCCTACAAATCTTATGCCCAGAGAATAAATAAATCGACCCAGTTCAGGGTTTTTTGATTTATTAATGCTGGTGATAATGTTTTCAGAAGACTTTTTACCCTGCCGTTCCAATTTCAAAAGATCATCCACTGTTAGTCGATAAAGGTCACTAAATCGAGTCACAAGCCCTTCATTGTTAAGCTGCTCAATTATTTTTTCCCCGAGTTTATCGACATTCATAGCTCGGCGAGAAACAAAATGTTTTAGAGACTCTTTTACAACCGCACCACATATTGGGTTCACACATCTAGATTTAGCCTCTCCCTCTATGCGCTCAACGGCCTCTCCGCAAACCGAACATTCTTTTGGAATTGTGAATGGCTTAGATGTCTTTGGGCGCTTTTTAAGTAGGACTTCAACCACTTCAGGAATAACATCTCCAGCCCGTTGAACTATAACGGCATCACCAACGCGAACGTCTTTTCGATCTATTTCATCTTGGTTGTGAAGGGTCGCATTGGAGATTGTGACGCCGCCAACTTTGACGGGTTTCAATTTTGCCACCGGCGTGAGGGCGCCAGTTCGGCCCACTTGAACATCTATGCTTTCAACAACGGTTTCTGCTTGCTCGGGTTTATATTTCGCAGCTGTCGCCCACCGTGGAGATCGAGCAATAAAACCAAGCTGTTTTTGTAAATTGAAATCATTGACCTTTATAACGACTCCGTCGATATCAAACGGCAAATAGTGTCGAAGCTTTTCAATAAACCGATAGTATTCGACAGCCTTTTCTGCAGTACTGACCCTTGCTGATAGCCCGGGAAGAAAATAATCCCCCGATTTCATTTTTTGCGTTTGATGTAAAATATTTTCCATCTCTTTTGAAAAATCAAAAGTTTCTAATGTGGGCAAACCAAATTCTCTGAGACGCCCTACAAGCTCTTCTTGCGATGTGAATTCAATGCCCTCGATGGCACCGGTCGAATAGCTATACATTTTAAGAGGTCGCTGGGCAGAAACCCTTGGGTCAAGTTGGCGCAATGTTCCGGCCGCAGCATTACGAGGGTTTGCAAAAACCTGCCCGCCGTCTTCTTCAGCGTGTTCGTTAAGGCTTTTAAAATCTTGTTTGTGCATCACAACTTCGCCACGAACTTCTAGTAGCGAAGGAATATCAGAACCATGGAGCTTCAGAGGTATGGACCGAATCGTCTTCACATTGGAAACAACATTTTCACCGACCAACCCATCTCCTCGAGTTAATGCTGAGGTCAGGAGCCCGTTTTCATAGATCAGCTCGATCGCAAGCCCATCCAACTTCGGTTCACAGAAGTATTCAATTTCCTTGGATCGATCGAGAAATTTCTTTATTTTTTCATCAAAGGAAAGAATATCCTCCATTGAGTACGAGTTTGACAAACTCAGCATCGGAATCCGATGTTCCACTTTTTCAAACTGGTCGAGGGGTTTAGCACCAACTCTTTGAGTGGGGGAGTCAGGTGTTATCAGATCTGGATTTTTAGACTCCAGTTTATGGAGGCTTTCAACCATTTGGTCGTATTCGTAATCGGTAATTTCAGGCTGATCAAGACTGTGATAAAGGTAATCATGATGGCGTATTTTTTCGCGCAGTTCTTTAATTTTCTTTTCGTCGCTTGCCAAAACTAATTACCCCGCTGAATGGATCGTAATAGAGTATGTATCATGGCCCAGTAAATTTTTTCAAGGTATGAAAACCACAGCGAAATCCACATTTGTTGACGCAACACAAAGCGACCTGGTGCTGCTGAAACAATGGACAAAACTAACCCCTTCAACTAAACACAAAAGTTCAATTTAAGAATCGTAGTGTGGGAGAAGAATATGAAAATAGACGTAGAAAAAGTGGCCCAACTTGCAGCGCTTAAATTGACGGATCAAGAAATAAAAACTTATGGGCAACAGCTCTCGTCCATTCTAAGTCATTTTAATAAAATTACGAAAGTAGATACCGGTAATTTATCACCGATGGTGACCCCCACTGACATCAAAAATGAATTTCGAGAGGATGATGTTATTCACTGGGAAAATGCCGAGACAGCCGTGGCGAATGCCCCAGAAAAATCGGGAAACCTTTTTAAAGTTCCCCCCGTTGTTTAAGGATATTGCAAATGGAAATTCTTAATAAATCCCTGTCTCAGTTGAAGGCGCACATTGCCGAAGGTGAAATCAGTTGCGAAGCCGTGACAGCAGCTTATCTGGGGCAAATAAAAAAACTCAATGATGACCTCAATGCGTTCATAACAGTTAACGACAACGCTTTAGAGCGGGCACATGAACTAGATAAAAAACATAAATCCGGTGAAGATCTTGGCCCATTAGGGGGTTTGCCAATAGCTATAAAAGACCTTTTGTGTACAAGGGGCATACGAACCACTGCGGGCTCTAAAATTTTAGAGAACTTTGTGCCCCCCTATTCCTCAACGGTAACATCTCGACTGGAAGAGGCGGGTGCTATTGTTTTGGGAAAAACCAATCTCGATGAATTTGCGATGGGATCAAGTACTGAAACGAGCTATTTCGGGGTTTGCAAAAACCCTTGGGACACACAACGGGTGCCAGGTGGTAGTAGCGGTGGATCAGCCGCCGCCGTAGCAGCGCGAATGACTCCCGCTGCAATTGGGACGGACACCGGGGGCTCGATCAGACAACCTTCTAGTTTTTGCGGGATCGTTGGGGTGAAGCCTACTTACGGACGAGTCAGTCGATATGGAATAACAGCATTTGCTTCCAGCTTAGATCAGGCGGGCCCGATGACCTCGAACGTAAAAGATTCAGCTCTAATTTTACAATATATCGCGGGTCGTGATTCTCAGGACTATACAACGGCGTCCAATGAGGTTCCAGATTGGTATGCAAATATTAACCCGAATGTTTCAGGAAAAACTGTTGGACTCCTTAAAGAATATTTTGAAGAAGGTGCGATGTCCTCCGATGTGCGCAAAGCAGTGGAGAATACGATTGATGTTTTAAAAGGCCTCGGAGTTAACTTTAAAGAAGTCAGCGTTCCTCAAATCGACACAGCAGTCTCCACATATTATCTAATTGCTACAAGTGAGGCCTCGAGCAATTTAGCCCGATATGATGGTGTGCGATTTGGGTACAGGTCCGATTTTAAAGAAGAGCCGGCGAAAAACATTGCGGATTTTTATGCGAGAACTCGCGCCGAAGGGTTTGGTGAAGAAGTCAAAAGGCGAATTCTCATGGGCACCTTCTCTCTCTCCAGTGGTTACTATGATGCTTACTACGATAAAGCCTGTCGGGTACGAGCATTGCTTAAAAAACAATTTAATGAAGCCCTGGAGGGTTGTGATATTCTTTTAGGCCCTGTAACCACAGGGCCAGCCTTCAAAATTGGCGAACGCATTGATGACCCAATTGAAATGTATAACAACGATATTTTTACTACTGCGTGTAATTTGGTCGGGGCTCAGGCATGAGTGTTCCGGCGGGACTGAACGGGGAAGGCCTGCCTATCGGCGTTCAGTTGATCGGTCATGATTTCGAGGAACAAAAGTTTGTTCGACTTTGGACAGGCCATTGAAGATCAATTGAAATTATCAGAGGTTCCAAATGTCATATGATGATTGGGAAATGGTATGTGGTTTAGAGATCCATGCCCAGCTTAAGACTAAATCAAAAATGTTCTCTCCAGAAAGTGGTGATTTTGGTGCGGCAGACAATGAAAACACTCACCCAGTCACCCTTGGAATGCCAGGATGTTTGCCCGTTCCAAATAAGCAAGCCATAGAGTTTGCGGTAAAAACTGGATTGGCGTTGAATTGCTCCATAAGAAACACAAATGTGTTTTCACGAAAAAATTATTTTTATCCGGATTCGCCAAAAGGGTACCAAATCTCGCAATTCGATAAACCCATTTGCGAAGATGGCTGGGTCGAATTTAAATTGGGCGAGGAAAAAAAGAGAGTTCGAATCGAGCGCGCCCACATGGAAGAAGATGCGGGCAAGAGTACCCACCACAGTGATTATACACTCATCAACTTAAACCGTGCGGGTGTACCGCTTCTAGAGATCGTTTCGCGTCCCGATATTCGGTCTGCAGAAGAGGCGGCAGAATATGCGCGGACTGTTCGAAATATCCTTCGATACATAGAAGTTTGTGATGGCAATTTGGAAGAGGGGTCCATGCGATGTGACTGTAACGTCAGTGTTCGCAAAAAAGGCGAAGAAAAATTGGGAACCCGTTGTGAAATAAAAAATGTAAACTCATTCCGATTTGTGCAAAAGGCAATCGAGTATGAAACGCAGAGACAGATCGATGTTTTGGAGGGGGGAGGCAAAATCACCCAACAAACACGTCTGTATGATTCGGCGGCGAACAAAACATTTGCAATGCGTGATAAAGAAGACGCCCATGATTATCGCTACTTTCCGGAGCCGGATATTTTACCGATCGAATTGACCGATGCCTATGTGGAAAAGGTCAGATCTACTCTCTGTGAATTACCGGATGCTCGGGTCAAAAGGTTTATTACGGATTATGGTTTGCCGGAATACGACAGTGTGATTCTCACCGGAGAAAGAGAGTTGGCTGATTATTTCGAAGCCGTAGCGAGGGCGTCTGGGAATCCTAAATCTGCAAGTAACTGGATCATGGGAGAAGTTCTTCGGGAACTTAACGAACACGAACTGAACTTTGCAGCCATTCCGCTCAGAGCGGAAAACTTAGCAAAGATGATACAGCTGATTGATTCGGGAACCATTAGGGAAAAATAGCAAAAACAGTTTTTGCTGAAATATGGAAGAAAGATCAAGATCCGGAAGATGTCGTTAAGTTGAAAGGTTTGGTTCAAATTACTGATGAAGGCGCCATTGAGAAAATTATTGATGAAATAATATCCAAAAATGCGGGACAAGTAGAGCAGTATCGCGAAGGTAAAACAAAATTATTTGGCTTCTTTGTGGGGCAGGCGATGAAGGCAACTAAAGGTCAGGCCAGTCCGGAGATTGTAAATCAAATATTGAAATCTAAGCTCGATCAGTAAGAAACAAAGAAGTTATCGACTAAATAATTCTGTAAGCCTTCATTTCTTTAAACAGGGTTTCGATGACCACTTTGAATATAACGATGGCGGGTATTGCCAAAAGCATTCCTGCAAAGCCAAAAATGACCGAGCCGCCCATGACCCCGATAATTACAACAAGAGGGTGCAAGTTAACGGCGCTGCCCAATACAATGGGTTGAAAAATTGAGTTATCTAACAACTGAGCAACGACAACAGTTCCGACAATTGCAAAAAACAAATTGCCTGTATCGATACCGGGAATGATCGGTGCAATTTCTTCAACGATCAGTCCGTATCCTAAACCGACCACAAGCCCGATGACGGGGCCAAGAAATGGAATGGCATTAGCTAATCCAGCCACCGCCCCAATGGTCAATGCGATTTTGATATCAATGCCAATCACAAACAGCCCCAGCCCTATGGTGCCCCCCACTAAGGAACACTCTAACAATGTGCCTCTGAGGTAATTACCAATGGCAGTATCCACTTCATCTACGATTCTTAGCGAGAGTTCAAAAAATTTATTAGGCACGAGCTGAACAAAAAACTTCATAATTTGCCCATTGTCGAACAGTAAAAAGATAAATACAAACGGTGTAAGCAGCCACGTTGACACTACATTTAGAAGATCTAGGATTATGGATCCCTTTTCTTCTTCCTTGGCATCAATTGTTGCGGAGGCAAGACTTCGCTCTTCTTTCTTAGCGGCCTCAAGGGCCTTCTCTTCGATTCGAGCACGTTTTAAATTTGCCCGATAGTATTCATAGTACTTTTCTAGATTGGGATAAGTCTCTTTATTTTCTCTATAGAACTTTCTAAAGTCTGAGCGTTGCTCTTGGGTTAGGTTTAGCACGGAATAAATTTGAGACATTATTGGATTGATCTCATCTTTCACCATGTTGTAAACGAAATTGCCTTTGCCGGTTTTAGCGTCAACGCCCATGATGGAATTAAATCGTTCATGCAACTTATAATTCATGCGAACTTGGAGCACGAGTCTTTCGTCTTTACTGGGAATGCTTTTTTTAATTGATTGTGCCGTGTAAGCCAGGCCGCCACCAATGACACCCAAAAGGATGATAACTCGAACAGAGTTGGGCAGCCAGGGCAGAATACGTTTTGCTAGCAAAGGTTTACACAAATATGCGAGCAATCCGCCTACAATAATAGGAAGTAACAACTCACGGAGAGCGCCTAAAAGATAAACGACAAGACAGATAGCCGCGATAATTGACGCCGAATAAACGATGACGCTTCTAATTTTTCGCGCTTTTTCATGCTGCATCTGCATTGTTCTTATTACCGTGTTTTTCTTTAAATGAAGTAATTTGTTTCGTTGTGGCCTCTAGCCGGCGCCCAACGACTTTAGCCAAAGATTTATATATTTCCGCACAAATCTCAGGGCTGGAATCGGCCAATCGATCGAGATCATTTCTATAAAGGGCAAAACATTTTGATTTTTTAATACAACGAGCACTGGCAGTTCTCTCCGCACTACTTAAAAGAGCAAGCTCACCCAAAAAAGAGTTATCTTCAAGTATTGCCACTTGGTTCACGCCCGACGGAGTAGGAACCTCGATGGCCACGGAACCTTCAAAAATTAAAAATAACGCAGCTCCAGGGGTACCATATTCAAATAAATATTCGTCATCTGCATACTCGCGATAGTGGAGATACTCGCTAATAACCCGAATTTGTCTCAAGCTCAGTTTTGAGAAAAAGGGAAGACTTTGCAGAAACTTCGTCTGGCTGACTTGCTCGGAGTTTTCTTCATTTTTAAAGAAATATTCCCAATAAAAACTAACGTTATCTTTGAATTTTTCCATCATTTATACATCGGGTATTAGAAAGCTTGATTCGAGTCTAGGAGTCCACTAATCATTAATTTTAAATTGCCCAAATGGAGTCTAGACGATTGTCGGTTGCCCCGGGGATGGGGCTAGGTTGTAATACCTAGAAGGAGTTCTAATATGTGGAAACGGTATCTCTCTTTGCTGGTCATTGGTTTTGGAGTCGTCGGGTATATACTTTCGATGTGGGCGGAAAGTGCGGGATATACCCCAGAGAGCACGAGCTATGAATTTATTTTATTAATTAAGGAAGTATTTTTCTCTGCACTTAAGATGCTGGTAGCGCCGATTATCTTTTTTTCACTTTTAGCGGGTATGATTCAAATTTCAGAAATCAGCCATTTGGGCAGCATGGGCAAAAAAACGCTCTTATACTATTTAAGCACCACTTGCATTGCCATCGTAATTGGTTTGACGGCGGTGTTTTTGTTCACCCATGGGAAGCGGACCAGGTGAAGGGGTCAAATCCAGTCGTTCAAAGGTTTCTGAGCGACCGAAAGTGGAACTGCGGAAAAATGAAATTACAATGAGTGTGGCTCTCGTATGGTAAAGCGAGGATGCTCATCAATCCAGTTGATGCGCTTGTAAGTAATAATATTTTGGCCATTGTGTTTTGGGCTTTTCTGATCGGAATTTCCTTTATAGCGATTGGGGAATAGACACGGGAATTATTAACTTTATTCGTCAAAGCAATTTTGGTTTCATCAAGTGCTTGGGTGGGTCATTTTGGCGGCTCCCTTGGTGTTTTTGCGATTGCTTTTGATTTTCAATATCGATTTGCCGGGACTATATTGTCGCTGATTTCGTTTATGATGGTGGTGTTTCTGCCACTATGATACATGGGTTGATTGTATTACCAGCGATTTTAAAGTTTTCGGCATAGGTCCAAAATTTTTACCAAAGCGTCTAAGGCTTTGGTATTGTGTTAAAGCACGTCTTCGAGCTCGGCTACGCTTCAGTGAGCATGCAGGTGTGCGATGAAGAATTTAAAGCCGATCAAAAAGTATCGAGTTTTCGTTTTACCACTAGGCGCGACGATGAATATGGACGGAACGGCCTTGTTTGAAAAGATATTGCAGCCGTATTTTTAGCTTCGTTGTTTGGTATGGACCTGAGCAATATGCAGCTAATGCTGAGCATCTTTTTTATGGCGGTGGTATCAAGTATTGGAGCTCCGGGTATGCCTTCTGGTTCCATGTCGGGCATGCAAATGGTATTGTTGGCTGCTTAGAAGCATACCGCTTGAGGGGATTGGTGTCTTGATGGTCGTCGAGCGTCCATTAGATACCTTTAGAACAGCAGTCAATGTCAAGGGACATCAGTGGTGTGTTGGTGGTTGATAAACTACTAGCCAGCAATAAATAAAAAATATGCCGATTCGAGTTTTTAAAAAAAGATATATATTATTTTCATCGCCTTAGTGGTGATGATGGCATTATTGTCCCCATACCTGATCATCAAATAAAAAAAAAAATATATAAGAGAATACAACAAGCAGATTTAGGTGGTGATTTAGAGGTCGTTGAAATCAATGTCCATTATCGCCTTATCGATTTAATACTTTTAAAGCCAGCGCATGTTTTGCAAAAGTGCAATACAAGCAAATTGAGAGCAGAGGCGGAAGAGACATTCAGTTAAAACTGAATGGAGACTTTTTCTTTACAGGCGACAGTCCTGCTGCACAACGAGAATCTTCAAGTAAGAGCTGGGGTTGATTTAAATGGCCGGTACAACTCGGACAACTCCAATTTAGCGAAAATTTTGGTTGATCTCAATTTTGAAGAGCTGCGATGGGATGCTTATAATGCTGTTGGATCTGCGCGTATACAAGCGACCGACAATTTTAGTGCAATTCAAGGGCAGATGGAACTAGTGCCACAGGACTTACCCGGATATGAATTGGAAAAAATTGATATTTTATATGAGAGCAACCCAACTCACCTGCTTTCGGCAGATTAACATCCCCTCACTCAGCTATGAAGAGGGAGAAGAGTTCGCATACGCCCTGTCGAATATAAATTTAGAAATATTTTCTGAAGAGCTGAACTCTGAAACTGTAGAAATTCGTGTGGATCTAAAAGCAGATTCAGCGGAGTATCTCAATAAAGAGGTGTACCTTGATTTGCCGTTGTCTGACTTTGCTTTGACATTTTCCAGCGAGGTCCTGCGACAAGAAAACATAAAAAATCCGACATTTTTTATTAAGCACCCCGCTTTTGAGGGGAAAATAAAACTGCTCATCGACAGTGCCGTCGAGGGTTTAAAGAGCGCTCTTATGAAGCCCAAAAAGATGCAATTGAATTTTAGTGTTCAAGATGTTTCGGCTTTAAAGAGTTACATCAATGATTCGGGAATTTCAGATGCTCTATCTGATTTTGATTTAAAGGGTCAAAATGGCCGTAGCCGGTGAAGTTGCGGTTGATCTGAAAAACATGAAGTTATATCTCAATGGTCTCAATGTAAATGTTGAATAACGAGACTCGTTAACACCAAACAGGGAATACATTTAGCAGGTTTAACGGCGCAGATCCCATTAATTGAAAACAAAAGATCGAAAGGGTTTATAAAAATAAAGGATTCATCATTTAAGAATACCCCATTAAAGTTCAGCCCTCTGGAGTTTGAAACCTATTTGAGGCGAGGGGGAGATACTGATGAATCTATGTGGAAATCATACAAAAGAGTGATTGGGTATCCACCAACAAAATCGGGACGATGATATTTCGTGAACTTTTTTTTGAATCGGATATGTTTTTTGGGCTTAACGACAAATTTCGTTGGAAGTTGGATTTTGCCACTGAAATGGGGCCCCACAGCCTGCAAGGGTTTCTCGATTCAATCTGTTTTAGATCAAAACAAATTCCCAGACGCCCTTACCAAAAAAACCAACCTTTATTTTACGGCTAATCCCAAGCACCTAATTTTAGACGGAGACAGTCTTGCGATCATGGGTGGGCAGGTGGTATAACGACCTTAAATTGTTTAATTACATGACGGCTTATCCAGAACTTCAGATGAAGCGTTGCTGTAGACAAATTGAGCCTTTCGCGTTTTGCTAAATGGTCGAATTTTGGCGACATGGAAGGATATATTAATGGA
This sequence comes from Bdellovibrionales bacterium, assembly GCA_041391465.1. Classification (GTDB taxonomy): domain Bacteria; phylum Bdellovibrionota; class Bdellovibrionia; order Bdellovibrionales; family UBA1609; genus UBA1609. Next base: position 125,516 of record JAWKNX010000004.1, on the reverse strand, counting down.
TACTTTAAACAGGCCGTCTGGCAGGGGAAATTGCTGACCCAATTCAATGCAAAACTAACATTAGATGGAAAGAATTCACGACGCGTTTATTTTTCGAGTCGAGCAATGAAGAATTTTATGTACCTCCTTGGTTTGAAAGACACCATTGAGCAAATGGAGATCGCGAGCCCCTATTTTTTGGAGGTTATCCGACCTGATAGGAGTTACCGTATCGACGCTTGCCGGGGTGTCCCTCTACTCCAATTCGGGCAGCATATTGTTGGAGACTTTGGATTCAGAGTCGGGCTCAAAAAGTAATTCGACGCATTACCTACTTAAGTCAGAAAGAATGAAAATTCCCGTTTCCAGCCGCAGTTATCCAGTTGTTCTAGATGCCTATCAGGTAGTACAGTTTTTAGGCTATATGGACAATGTCATAAAGGGCTTACAAGAAGACAAAGATTCTGGTTACAATGGGACCTCAAAACTCGAAAACAATGAGGTGAATAATGAAAATTGCAGGCTTTTTTAATCGACTAAGTATTTTGGGTGCAAGTGTGCTTCTTGTGTCTTGTATTACCGTAAACGTGAACTTTCCCGAAGCGGCCGTGCAAAAAGCAGCCGATGACTACGTAAAGGAGCTTTTTATAAAGCAAAAGCAAGAAGCGGAAATGGAAGGGAAGAGTTCGCCAGTACAATTTCTTAAATAAATCCCGGGTATCAAAATTGCTAGCCTCTCTTTTATTACGCAAGCACATGCAAAACTCGAATTTGCCATTAAGTCCGACAAAGCTAAAACCATTCAGGGCAAGCAGGCGAAAAGGCTAGCCAAAATCGACCAGTTTAAGAAAAGAGGATTGATTGGCGAAGCTGAAAACGGCCTACTGGTCATAAGAGTAGAGTCGCCGAAGAAAATTGAAAGTAAAAGAGTCAGTCAATTGGTTGCAGATGAAAACCAAGACAGAGAAGAGTTATATAATGAGGTCATGTCCTCCAATGGCATCGAAGCCTCTCAGTCGGCACGTTTGAGAAAAAGCTTTCATCAGTCTTTTGTAGATGCATCTCCTGAGGGCACTCCCTATGAGTCCGGTGGAAAATGGATGACAAAATAATCGAAAAACCAAGAGTTGCGGCGCTTGACCTTGGCTCCAATAGCTTCCTTTTAACTGTCGCTGAGATTGTCGCCGACGGTTTTGAAGTGTTACACGATGAATGTGTTATTACTCGCCTCGGACAGGGTGTAGACAGTTCGGGGCGGCTGCACCCGGAGGCATTAAAGAGAGCCGAGGAGAGTTTCAAAAACTTTTCTCAAACTATGCAGAGCTTTGGTGTTCAAAAAATAAAAGCAATGGCCACGAGTGCAGCTCGTGATGCTAAAAATGGTGATGCCTTTATTGGCATTGGTCGAAAATACGGAATTCCGATTGAAATTATCACAGGTGATCGCGAAGCCGAGCTGACTTTTAAAGGCGGACTGGTGCACTTGGACACGGTGGGATCGCCGCTCATTGTGGATATTGGTGGCGGCTCAACAGAGTTTATAACAGAAATCAACAATGAGATTGTGGGCCGAAGTTTAGATATAGGAAGTATTCGATTGACTGAAAAATTCATCAGCAATCATCCCGTCCACGAAGATGAACTGGTTGCAATGGCATCCTATGTTAGAGGTCAGTTGGAGAGTTTGCCGGAAAAATTTAGAGTAGAGTCAAGTATGATTGTTGCTGTTGCGGGCACGCCAACCACTTTGGCAAGTCTTATTGAAGCAACTGATTTTGATGTTAATAAAATGCACGGAAAAAGAGTTCAATTGAAGGATCTTGAGCATTGGCTGATCACTTTAAAAGAAATGAGTGTAAAAAAGCGGTTGGCGCTAAAGGGCATGCAAGAGGGCCGTGCTGACGTTATTGTCGCGGGCCTTTGTATATTGGATGAAGCGATTCGGTTTTTTCACATGGATGAGTTTACCGTATCGTGCACAGGGGTGCGGTACGGTTTACTTAAAGAGTTAGCGCAGGAAATTTATGAAATTGTTTAAAGTTTTTATAATAATATTAGTGACTTCGAGTGCTATTGCTTTCGCATCAGAACTAAAAAAAGAGCAAATTAAGATTTCAATTGGGGAAGTAAGTCTCCAAGTTGAGGTCGCAAAAACTCCGGCAGAGAGAGCCACCGGATTGATGAACCGTACCGTCCTTAAAAATGGTGAGGGAATGCTGTTTGTATTTGAGGGGAATCAAACGCGATCATTTTGGATGAAAAACACATTTATCCCACTGTCGATCGGTTTTTTTGACACAAAAGGCGTTCTTGTTGATATGCAAGATATGGAGCCCGTAACATCTGTCTTGCAAACGCAAATTCCACAATATCGGAGTCGAAAACCTGCTAAATATGCGCTGGAAGTACCTCGCGGTTGGTTTAGTAAAGTGGGGATTCAACTGGGCGATCGTTTACGTCTACCAAGCGAACCAGGACTTTAGTCTGCCAGACAAAGTGCAAAATTATAACTTTATCGTGTGACTTAGGACTGGAGCCCCTTGAGAAAGGCTTTTCAGTGAAGGTTTTGAATGTTGTAATGGGAGAGTGTTACAGTTCTACCGACGACAAGGATTATGATCATGGTAAAACATCTTTTGGTGCTAATATTTTCTATCGGACTAATTTTCGGAATAGCGGGTTGCTCGTCAGGCGACAGTGGAAGTGGTGACGAGGCTGCAACGACTGAGCAGGCAGAGGCAGGCGACGATTTCGGTACTGAGGAATTCAGTGAAGACGAATTCTTTGAAGACGAAGGTGGTGGTGACGAATTTGCTGAGTCTGGGGACGAGTGGTCTGAAGAGGGTGGCGACGAATGGTCGAAGAAGGCGGCGATGAATTTGCTGACTCCGGAGACGAGTGGTCTGAAGAGGGCGGCGATGAATTTGCGGAAAATACCGATGAATTTGCAGAAGAGGGGCAGGCCGAAGAAGGCGGCGATGATATGTTGGCTGACTTGGGCGAAGAGTCCGCAGCAGAACCTATTGTTGAGCCAGAGGCAGTGGATGTTGCAGAGCCAGCTCCTGTTTTAGATGATTTTGGTGCAACAGAGCCGGTGGCTAGTTTTGATGCCGGCGGCGGATTTGAAGATCCCAATGCATCTATGGGGTTAGTCCCGGTTAAAAAATGCAAACAAGCCCGTATAGAATTCGTGGCAGCGACTTAGTAAATGCCATTTTATATAGCGCGACCGGGTGATGATATAAACAGCATCAGTCAGAAAATTTATGGATCTGACCAGTCGGGCAAAATTTTAAACACAAGCCCATGGTTAAATAACGGAATCAAAGTCGGCGATAAAGTCTATTACAACTCTCCAAAAAGACCAGATGACGACCAACAACTCCTGACTTTTTATGAAGACTTAGGACTTGCCCTGCAAACATACGTATCAAAAGCGGGCGACAATATAAGAACAGTAGCAAGAGATCTTCTTGGACATGAAAGAAGTTGGATGGAGATATATGCCACCAACTTGGATGTGGAAACTAAAGGTGAGTTGCTTGAGGGAACAACACTTCGGTATTGGCCTGAAAACGTAGCCGCCTCTGGACCGGCAATGGCGATGAATAATGATCCGCCCCCACCGCCTATGGAAGAACTCGATTTACCACCACCTCCACCGGCTCCGGAAATGGCGATGAACGAACCACCGCCCCCACCGCCATCCATGGATGATTCGGCTCTACCTCCGCCCCCACCACCTCCAGCTATGGGCTCAATGGATAATGGGCCGAACTTGCCGCCACCCCCACCGCCGGTACCATCTAAACCTGCGCCATCCATGCAGGCGAACAATGACCTAATGGGTAGTTCACCTGGGGATAATTCTGAAGATATGATGTTGATGATGATTGCAGGTCTAGCGGTATTAGCAGCAGTTATCCTTATCGTTGTGAGAAGAAAACGAGGGTCTCGACAATCCATGGATTTTAATACAACGACACACACTCAAATTGAGTGATTCGAATTTTAGAATTGATTTTATTCGACCCAGTCTAACTAGGCTGGGTTTTTTATTGTTTACGCGCAGCGCAGGTAATGCCATCTAATAGTTCTATTAAACTCCGTTGAAAAAATTATTTATATAACACGCCCTTTTGATCATTTTTGTGACAGAAGTAAGTCGGGTTGGTACAGGGGAAAGACCAAACTCCAAGGAGAACGCTTGTGAAAACAACAGCCCTATTTATTTCTTTATTCATAACAATGTCTGTGGAATCTATTTTTGCTCAACCCGCACACAGTGAACGACGAAACCCCCGCAGAATTGATCGTGAACTTCCAAATCGTGGAGGCCCAATTGATCGCCGACCAATAGCAGAACCAGCTGTATTGGCCGGAGAGGTTGCCTTGAGAGGGGACAGCCATCTGCCAGGCGGGGACACTCATTACATTAATGTTTCAAGAAGATGTCGTGCCAATGATTACCGGGATGGATTCAGCTCTGTTCAAGTGGAAGCTCCCTATCTGAACCCAACAGGAAGACCGAATTATGATGCGCGGATTTATTCTTTAGAAGTGACCTACTTATCACCCCGTGGGAACACTCATTCAGAAACGATAGAACTGTACAATGAGGACTTTGTTTTGCGTGGGGGCGAGTATTCCTATTGGTATCGATTCGCTCCGGGGCGCCCTGTCTGCGTAAAGTATATTAAAAATTGAAGGGAGAACTTTTTCGAGCCGTCGGTCATTCTTTGGTGAATGTATTTTTGATGAGTTCGATTTAGTTAAAATAAAAAAGCCAGACTTAGTCTGGCTTTTTTTATGCTTTCGATTTTGCTTTAGCACTAAGAAACGACATCAAATATAGAGTTGAGAACTCTTTTGCGAGTTTGTTTTTTTGATTCGATAAAGTACATCAGATCATCGACGATTTGGACATCTCGGTTATTGAAGGGTTGAAACTGCACTCCGCACCCTCCGCGGCCTTTCCAAATCACGCGCGCCATGATTTCTCTTTCGCGGCCGCTCACAGTGAACTTAACATTCAGCTTTTCATTTACGTTCAAAGACTTCACATGATTGGTTTCTAAAAAAGCTCCAGTTAAACTGATATTTTTTAAAATCCCAACATCGTGTCTTCTGGCGTAATTTTTCCGAAACTCCACGTCCAACTGCAAATTTAAACGTGGGGCAGGATTTTTTCTTTGAATACGTTCCTGGTTGTTAGAATTCATTTTTATCCCCCTAAAGACGTATTTAACTATCGGCAAGGGGCGGCAAAAGGATAAGTAAAAATTAACAATTTTAGGGGTTTGCAACTAAATTGTTATTCTTTCTGTGAACCCTGCCTCTATTCTTGAAACAAGTTGTGGTACAAAACAGCACAAATTTTACCAGGATTTCTAATGGCTTTTTTCCAAAATGAGTCGAAATCATTGAAATTGCCTTGTTTTCGACCACATATTGGCCTGAGGTTACGTCATTCAGGTAATTTAAGGTTCAAAACGATTCCACCAAAGAAAATTAAGTACTCAATTGAAATGGTACATGTGGAGTGGGGGAATTGAATTTGCCGCTCAGGATCCCAATTCCTTAACTAAATGAAGAGATTTCTATAATTAATCAACACCCGTTTAAATTAAAAAAATCATCCCAACTATCTCAGGAGTAAAAAGCTAATGTCTGATATGGAATCTACTGAAGCAGAGATGAAAGAATCAACGCAAGAAGAAACAACGAAATCAACGTCCGCAAAGTCGGAAGATGCTGACGACGATGGCCAAAGACGGTAAATCGGACAATCGAAATCGCAGTCGTAGAAGAGTCGGTGGACGCGGTGGAAGATACAAAAGCCGATCCAACTACAAAAAAAATAATGGTGGGCGAAATGGCAACAAAGCGAACAAGCAGCCCAAAACAGATCTCCCTCAAATTGAAGACGCCATAACGGATGAAGTAGATTTATCGAATATTAATCTTACAGATGAAGAAAAAGCGGAAAGGCCTCTCCTCCTAAAAACCTCAAAAACAAGATATTAAACTTCTCATAGACCTAGCTATGAAACTAAAAATTGAAAATCCCGCAGGTATGCGTCGGCAGGATTTAGTTTTTAATGTTCTGAAGCGAGCAGCTAGATTTAGGTGATATTTTGGAGATGGAGTTCTTGAAATACTGCCCGATGGATATGGGTTTTTGCGGTCACCCGGATTACAACTACCTGCCGGGTCCGGATGATATTTATGTGAGTCCATCGCAAATTCGTCAGTTTGGCCTTCGAACAGGTGATACTGTTACGGGCACGGTTCGTCCCCTAAAGATGGAGAGATGTTTGCTCTTTTTGAAGGTGGACTCCCTAAACCATAGGCCTCCGGAAGCGTCAAAAAACAAAGTATTATTTGATAACTTAACTCCTTTATACCCTGAAGAGCCATTAACCCTGGAACATGATCCAAAAGAATTAACCAGCAGAATCGTTGATTTAATGGCGCCACTAGGTAAAGGGCAAAGGGCCCTGGTTGTAGCCCCACCGCGAACGGGAAAAACGGTTTTATTGCAGCGGGTGGCAGACTCTATTGCTAAAAATCATCCCGAAGTTCAGCTAATCGTTTTATTAATTGATGAAAGACCTGAAAAGTAACGGATATGCAGCGGCATTGAAGGGCGAAGTTGTTAGCTCAACATTTGATGAGCCTCCTACCCGACACGTTCAGGTAGCTGAAATGGTCATTGCAAAAGCGAAGAGACTGGTTGAGCACAAACACGATGTGGTTATCTTACTGGACTCAATTACTCGATTGGCTCGTGCCTACAATACGGTTGTGCCGCCTTCAGGAAAGATTTTATCTGGTGGTGTGGATTCAAACGCGCTTCATAAGCCGAGGTTTTTTGGTGCCGCTCGAAACGTGGAAGAGGGTGGCTCACTCACTATTATTGCAACGGCTTTGATTGATACCGGATCAAGAATGGATGAGGTGATTTTCGAAGAATTTAAAGGGACAGGTAACTGTGAAATCCATTTAGATAGAAAACTTATGGAAAAACAGATCTTCCTTGTATGGACATCAATAAATCGGGAACACGAAAAGAAGACCTTTTAATTGATCCGGGACCGCTACAAAGACTTTGGATTTTGCGGAAGGTTCTTGCGCCAATGAACGTTGTGGATAGCATGGAGTTCTTGGAAGATAAATTAAAGCAAACCAAAACCAATGCTGAATTCTTAAGCAGCATGGGCGGAAAATAACTTAGCGAAATTATTGATTAATTTTGATTGCCCTCCTGAAAACGGAGGATCTTGTTCATATAGAATGCGATGCATTAAGAATTGTGGATATAAATGTGGATAGAGCATAAAGTGAACACAATATTTTGAGTTCAATTACTGGTTGGCCCTTGGATTTAAAATTCGGGATCAATAGAATTAGCAACGGGTCAAAATCTTGTAAAGCACAAAATTGTAATTATTATAGAGTTTCGCAGATCGGCATTGTGAATCACGAAAATTAAAAGCAATTCAATTCATGTTTAGCAAATTGGATGAAGTGGAAAACCGATATCATTCGGTTCAAATGCAGTACGGCGTCCCGATGTGGCCGATGACCAAAATGAATTCAGAAAGTTGATGAAAGAGCTTTCTGATCTGGAAAAAGTGGTCTCCATTTATCAAGCTATAAAAAAATCGACCAGGATATTAAAGACAATAAGGATATTCTAGCCCAGGAGTCCGATGAAGACCTCAAGCAAATGGCAAAGGAGAGCTTCCGGCCATGGAGGAGCAGCGTGAACAATTGGTGCAAAAACTTAAAATTGCTCTTTTACCAAAAGATCCTAATGACGAAAAAAATATTATTTAGAAATCCGACCCGGAGCGGGCGGGGATGAAATTCCGCACTTTTTGCGGAAGAGTTGTTTAGAGCCTATTCTTTGCTATGGGTCAGGCAAGGTTGGAAGACTCGAATTCTATCCATAGCTGAGGGCAACCAAGGTGGCCTAAAAGAAGTGGTGGCGGAGGAATTTCAGGGGATCGCGTTTATTCCACGATGAAATACGAAAGTGGAGTGCACCGAGTGCAGCGGGTACCGAAGACGGAGTCTCAGGGTCGAGTGCATACATCCACGGTGACAGTAGCGGTGATTCCGAAGCCGAAGAAATTGATGTGCAGGTCAACCCCCAATGACCTCGGATTGACACCTATCGTTCGAGCGGCCACGGTGGACAGTCCGTTAACACCACGGATTCAGCCGTCCGGGTAACCCATATCCCAACTGGGTTGGTGGTGACTTGTCAGGATGGTAAGTCTCAGCTGTCCAACAAAGAACAAGCATTAAAGGTTTTATATTCTCGATTAGTGGCCATTGAGGAGAGAGAAAGCGAAAGAAGATAGCGATGCTTGACTTTTCACAAATTGGTACGGGTGATCGGTCTGAGAGGATTCGGACATATAATTTTCCTCAGTCGAGTACAGATCATAGAGTGGATTAACGGTTCACTCTTTGCCAAGTGTCATGAATGGCGAAATGTCGGATGTATCGATGCTGTTATCGCTTATTATCAAGCCAGGCGTTGAAGCGACAATCGGAGCAGAACACGCGGCTCTCAAAGAAACCTTAGACCGTACTGTTAAATTTTTTGAGGCAAAAGGGATAGTTAACCCAGTGGATACGGAATACCTTTTTCATCATGCATTGGAGTTTTTAAACCGGGTAGATCTCTACGTGAATTTTGAAAAGATAATGTCAAAAGAAGAGTTAGACCAACTTCGACCGCTGATACAGCGGCGAGGCAAAGGTGAACCTGTGGCTCATATTACCGGAGTCCGGGGCTTTTACGGTCGTGATTTTAAAGTGACCCCGGATGTATTAATACCGCGACCTGAAACTGAATTGGTCGTAGATGAGGTCTTGGACCGCGAAAAAGCAGGGCAACTCCCGGAAGATCTTTCTATTTTAGATTTAGGCTGTGGTTCGGGATGTATTGGACTTTCTTTGGCGTGCGGTTTACCGCGGGCGAAAGTGGTCTTAGTCGAAAAATCGGAATCGGCCATGGCTGTTGCAAAAGAAAACGCTCAAAGATTGGGAGTTGAACAGCGGGTTGAGTTCATATTGAGTGATGTTGAAAAATTGGAGTTGCAAAATAAATTTGACATTGTGGTTGCGAATCCACCTTATATTGGAGTTGACGACGAGGGCGTCATGCCCGAAGTGCGTAACAGCGAACCTCACCAAGCCCTTTTCAGTGGCGACAACGGTTTTCTGGCCCCAGAGGCATGGTTAAAAAAATCTCGTGAGTTCGTGGGTGAATCTTTTTTGATGGTATTTGAAATTGGGTGGAATCAAGGTTCTCGTTTGAGTGACGAAGCGAAAAAAACGTTCAAAGACGCCCAGGTCAGAGTAAAAAAAGATTATAATCAACTCGATCGATTACTTATTTGCGATCAAACTTCCGGGACTGAGCAACATGGATAAAATGAAAATCAAAGGTGGGACTCCGTTAACAGGTTCCGTGAGAACAAGTGGAGCGAAGAATGCCGCACTACCCATAATTTTTAGTTCGCTCTTGGCAGATGGTGAGCATGTTTTTGAAAATGTCCCAGATCTACTCGATATAAAATCAACTCGGACAATTTTAGAATCTCTCAACTGTAAAACTCATTATGAAAATAATATTTTAAAGGTTGAAGTGAGTGAGCCTGAAGAAAAGTTGGCTCACTACGATTATGTCCGAAAAATGCGAGCCAGTGTGCTTTGTTTGGGACCGTTGTTAGCCCGGTACGGAAAAGCAAAAGTCAGCCTCCCCGGCGGATGTGCCATAGGATCGGCGCCCGGCCGATATGCATTTGAAGGCCATGGAGGCTCTCGGGGGCAGGGTCTCCATAACGGAAGAGGTATATTGTAGCCCAAGCAAAAAAACTAATTGGGGACCACATTTTATTGAAACGGCCACAGTCGGTGGAACTGAAAACGCAGTTATGGCGGCAGCACTGGCAGAAGGTGAAACCGTCATCGAAAACGCCGCTAAAGAGCCCGAAGTGGTCGATCTCTGCGAGTACCTTATTAAAATGGGTGCGGACATCACGGGCCACGGGACGGGAGTCATTCAAATTAAAGGGGTTAAAAAACTCAGGGCTGCTCAACACTCCATAATTCCTGATCGAATTGAAGCAGGGACTTTAATGATCGCCGGTGCAATTACCGGAGGAGATGTAACCGTTACTGAGTGTGTTGTTGCTCATTTGGAGCCACTAATATTTAAACTCAAAGAATGTGGGTTTTCTATGGATCTCACAGAAAATTCAGTAAGAGTTAAACCACTAAAAAACTGGAATGCCGTGGACGTGACCACGTCACCACACCCTGGTTTTCCAACGGACTTACAAGCTCAATTTATGGCGTTAATGACTCAGGCTAATGGCACGAGCTTAATCACCGAAAGTGTTTTTGAAAATCGATTTATGCATGTGCAAGAGTTGATGCGAATGAGCGCCGACATCACTCCTAAAACTCGAGTGGCTGTTGTTCGCGGCAAACCTGGCGGACTTGTTGGCGCTCCCGTTATGGCGACTGATTTACGCGCTAGTGCGTGTTTAGTGTTGGCCGGCCTTGTGGCAAAGGGTGAAACCATAGTCAGCCGGATTTATCATTTGGACCGGGGATACGAACGGTTAGAAAAGAAGCTCCAATCCCTTGGTGCGATGATCGAAAGAGTGCCCGAGTAGTGCTTCCTCACAAAGCTCCAAAAAAAAGCCCCATCCGACAGGATAGGGCTCTAGGTTTGGGGATTGGGGTATGGGGGTTACGGCGAAATCATACTGACTCCCGACAACCAAACTGTAGTTGGTTTAAGAGAGCTGCTAGAGTTATCCGTATTAAAAATTAAATCAGGGACCGTGTATTCAAAGATGTAGCCGCTGACTCCAACTCTTTGACCAATGTACGGGTTTAGCGTTTCAGCTGTCATAGGCGGCGTAATTTTAATTTGAAAGACTACCGCCTCTCCGTCGTCACTTTTAGTTAAAAGTAAAAATGTTCCGTCTCCTGCAGAAGTTAGATCACCTTCAATGAGATCATCGAAAAAGGGGAAGGCGCCATCAAATTTGTAGGGACCAATTGGAAATGACTCTCCGGTGTCTCCAACTTTTAAAATCATTTTATCGTGAACATCAATTTCATGGAGTTCCAGCTGGGATCTGAGATCAAAAACCAAATCATATTGTCCCTCGTAAAGCATGGTACAAGGGCCATTAAAGTCAGCGATAACATTTAAAATCACAGTGGTTTGATCTTCCGCAAGAATGAACTGGGGTCTGGGGTTTCGAGCACATCCCACGGAAAGATCTCACTAATTGAAAGGGCAAAATTTCTTTCCATCAAACCGAACAGATTGATTGTCGATATGGAGAACCACTAAATTTTCTTCGTTGGGAGCATTCAATTCTTCTGCGCGGACGAAGCCAGCGATAGTTAATACAAGTAAGATGTAGGTAATGATTATTGCTTTAAGCATATCTTCCCCCATATAGCAGTTACGCCATTCAATAGAGCAAGTGATGTGCCAAAAATGAAAGATAAGACGTTGTTTTATTTTAATACACGAGAGCATGTGCGGCGCATCAATCCCACCTTGGGTCCAGAGTTTTAAAAACTAGGAAGGATTGAATAAAACTGTAATAATATTCAGTGTTTAAGTTAGGTGGTTCCATGCCGGTGCTCATCCCCAAATTGGAACCATTAACTGAATTGTTTTGCACAAGGATGTAGCAACGGAGTTCAATTTGGCCAAACAGATGTGGGTCGTAAAAGATGAAAACGGACGCATTCGTGGACCTTATACCACCAAGGATGTTGTTGAGAGAATTGGTCAGGGGGTTTTTCTGGCGAGGAGCAAATCTCTCAATACCCAGGAAGCGAGTGGTATCCATTTCACAGACCCAACTTCTATGATCAACTTTTAAAGGTTCTTTCGGCGGGGATTGAAGACCTTGATACGCGATCGGAAAAACTAGAGGCCATCGATGAAGGTCAAAATAATTCGAAAAGGGTAAAGCCAGACAGCAACGGGACACCGAAATCAGAAACTGCAAAAATTAAAAACGCTTCTACGGAAAGTGTTTCGGTTGAACCCGTGGGCGAAAATAGTGATCCGTTTCATGCAGTAGAGGATCAGGAAGATGAGTTTCAGTATAATGCCTAGCCGATCTGCAAAAAAGAAGAAGGACTCTTCACAAATAAACGACAAGAGCAGATCCAGTCGGCCACGGGGAAACAGTCAAACTGTGACCTATCGTGATGATGTCATTAATTTAACTGAGAAAAAACGTTCACAAAGACGAGCCAATAAAAAAGCAAAGCGAAAACCCTTCGTGTTGATTATTTTCGCCCTCATTATGGGGCTGGGTCTAATATTGCTTTTAGAAGATCAAAATCCAGAGCCGCAAAAAGAAGGCCTTATCTTTCCGAAAATATTGAAAACAAACCTGAAAACGCTGAAGATTTGGCGGAACAAAAACTTGTATCGGGCACACAACATTATTTGGTCGATATCTATGCTGATTATAAAAAGGCAATGCAAGATATTGTGCAATCTATTGAATATGAACCACGAAATCCAGTGAGTTGGTCGTGGTTGTGCATGACCTATTTTGAGCTCTGGCCTTATACCAACCAGTCAATGAAGAAACGCAAGTCATTGCGAAAGCAGCACCGCAGTGGGAAGTCTAGAGCCCGGCGGCATCAATGCCAACACCTGTAAAGTCGTAGAGCAAATGGTGAAAGGGCAAAAAGTAGAAGCAACGACGTTGACGAACTCGACGTTGGAAAATGCGTCCTCCGCAGGTCCACCTCCTGTGGCGTTTTATTATTTAAAGGCCGTGCAGTTAACAGACCCTCGAGATGCGATAACGGCCATTGGTTATGTTCGCTCAGCTCAAGAGTTACAGCCCCAATGGATGCGAGCGTTTTCATTTGAGGCTGAACTTCAAATGCGAATCCAGAAATTCTCAAATGCCGCAAACTTATATACTAAAATTTTAAATGCCACTAATAATCGCCACACGGTTTCGCAAATTAGTTTAGGGGTCATTGAATATCGTAATTTTAATAGAATCGAAAGAGCCTATAACATTTTGCAGCCCCTATTGAGTCAGCCAAAAGTGGAAGCGCCAACAGAGATTTTAAGTCGGGGTTATCTCGCATTGGCAGAAATATCGACGCGTTATAGAAAAAGTGAAGAGGCTCTTGCGTATTGCAAAAAATCTTACGCGACGGATCCGACAAATGCACAGGCGAGAGATCTTTGTGTAGCCTTAGGCGGTAAAGGAGCTGTGGCCAACACAAACGTTGATGTGCGATCTTATATTACCCAAGGCGACCAGTTTTTTCGCGAAGGCCAACTGGAGGCGGCAACTTCATATTACCAAACGGCTTATCAGTTGGATACGACCAGCGCGATTGCTGCGATGAAGGCGGGCAAAAGTTTATGGGCTTTGAGTATGTCACAAGAGGCCATCACTTGGATCAATCGCGCCATAAAAGCAGATCCAAAACTTATTGAAGCCTATGTGACTCTTTCTGAGTACTACGCATTGAAATATGACTTTATTTCAGCAAATAAAATCCTAGAAAAGGCCAATAGTGTTTCACCAAATAGTTTTGAGGTTTACTATGGGTTGGCAAACGTCCAGTATCTGCAAAAAAATTATTCGCATGCGATTAACTATGGTCAAAAAGCATTAAAGTTGTACCAAGCCGACACCAAGACCCACATTTTAATGGCAAAAGCCTACCTTAAACTCCAAGAGTATAACAAAGCCTATGCTTCAGCTAATTCGGCGGTGGAATTGGATAGCAATGACCGTGAAGCACAAGTGACCCTCGCTTCCGCTTTGGCGGGAATTCAAGGTGTAAGCTCTGGCTGACTGGATTATTTGTTTCAATTTGGAAAAGTACCCTTTGGTCATTGGCTATCGCATTGCTTTAGCAAATTTGTTGTTGAGAGCCGATCGATATCGAGATGCAATTGTGGCCTTTAAAGTATTACAGATCGAGAATAAATTGAAAGAAGCCCACTTGGGGTTAGGCAAGGCGTACAAAGGGTTGGGTGAGGTTCAGGCGGCTTTGGATGCATTTCTCAATGGGGCCGCCGTCGACCCCGGCGACGCCGGGCTCTGTTTGAGTCGGGTCTTCTCTACCTGCAGACTCGAAAATACGCCATGGCTAAGCAGTTTGACCGTGTTATGAAATCAACCCCATATACCCCCTCGTCCCGTTATTTTATGGGAAAGACGGCATTGATGTCGGGGGACTTAAAAGGAAGTCTCTCCGCCAAGCGCAGGAGGAGCGCAAGGTGAATCCGAACCTCCAGAATCCTATCTTTTGGCCGCCGAAACTTATTTGCAGTTAAAAAAATACTCTCTGTGCGCCCGCGAATATCAAATGGCGATAAAGCTCAGGATTTGGGGCGGTCAGCTATGTGAATGTATCGGAGTGTTATCGCCTGTCGGGCAATTTGGATTTTTGCTATACAAATGCTAAACAGGGCGGCGAGTGGAAGTGGTTGTTACTCCCATTTGGAAAGAACGGGGATCAATTTACGAAACGAAAGGCGAGTATGAAAAAGCGATACTTGCTTATCAAAAATATTTGGCCCTTGAGCCCGTGGCTCGGATCGAATGCAAATTGAAACAAAAATCAGAGCATTGCAGGCTCAGTAAGGAGATTTTCATATGAAACTAGATATGAATGGGATGATGGGAAACGTACAAAACCAAATGAAGTCATCGACCCTGCAGATCTTCACGTTGTCTCTTAAAGTTTTTACAGGATTTATGCTGGGTTTGACCCTTACATTGATTGGTCAGGAGACCTTTTCCTACGGTGTATTTTTTGTTTATTTTTGTCATTATTTCTATCCTGTTCGCTGCTTTTAAAGATCTCAAGGGTGGAAGCTCATGTCCGTCTTGCTTTTGTAATGCGCATTCTGTTAGGCTTTCTATTGAAAATGTACATTATGATAGCCCCAGGAGCCTAACCTATACTGGACTTGATAAACGTCTCGAAAAAATGATCCTACTTGGATACCAATAAAGGCTACGCAGATCACTGTATTGGTGACTCTTTGAGAGCTCGCGGCGGAAATCACTGAAACATCGATACGGCGCTGGAATTAAACGCCGTTCGCAAACAAAAGTTCAGCGGGCTGAAGAGGCCAAGGCGGAACAAAATAAAATAGACGTTGCTCAAATGAAAAAAATAAAGAAGATCTCGGAGTTGATTCAGAAAATGCAAAAGGTCAGCGCCGGTGTAAAGAATCTCAGCTGCGCGAAGCCGAAGAAGCAGTGAGAAAATCACCGAATTGCTTTCGGTTGCCGAATCACCTGCACCATCCACTCCGCTAGGATCAAGTGAAAGACAATGATTGGAAAAAACTGTGGGTAACCCTAGGAGTTGCCTTTTCAAGCCAAAGATCATGCGGACCTGGGCAGGTCCCTCGGAATTGTTGATTTTGAAAGAGCCGCTAAAGTCACTGGTGCGCGATTTACTTACTTAAAGGTGCGGGCGCATTGTTATAGAGCGAGCCCTCACGCAATTGTTCTTCGAATGTGCAAACCCAGATACGGTTATATAGAAATGTCTCCCCCCATTGATGGTGAATCCTAAAAAGTATGTTTGGGACGGGGCAGTTTCCTAAATTTAAAGAAGAGCAATTTGAAGTGGCGGGTACAGAATACAACCTGATTGCTACGGCGGAAATACCGGTAACAAATTTTTATGCAGATGAAATTTTAGATGCCAGTCAGTTGCCTCAAAATTTGTCGCTTACACACCATGTTTTCGGGCCGAGGCGGGCGTATGGTAAGGACACGAAGGGGCTATTTCGCCAACATCAGTTCTACAAAGTGGAATTAAGTTAAGTTTTGTCGGCCCGAGGAGTCTTGTGAAAGGCACAGCTCACACAAGCAGAAAAATTTTAGAAATGTTAGAAGAACTGCCTTATCGTCGAAGCTCACTTTGCTCCGGTGATATTGGCTTTGGTGCTGCAAAATGTTTTGACCTTGAGGTGTGGCTACCAGGGATAAAATCAGTATCGTAAGAAATCAGTTCTTGTTCTAATTTTGAGAATTTTCAAGCTCGACGTGCCAACATTCGTTATCGTGAACAGGGTGGCAAACCGCAACGTTTATTACATGCGATTAATGGCTCGGGCTTAGCTTTAGGACGCACTTGGATTGCCGTGATAGAAAACTATCAGCGTGAAGACGGCAGTATCTCCATTCCAGAAAGTCTTCTGCAGCCATATATGGGCGGAGTTAAAGAAATCCGATAAAGGTGAGCTGCCGGGTGACGGCTCACCCAACAGATTTCGGCACGGCATTTGTAGTTCTAACCTCTAGAACTGGAGATTTGATGCAAAACCTCATTTATTTAGTTTTGAGTGCTATTTGTTGGTTTACTCCCGATATGGGCACAAAGTCTCTTTGGCGGGCCCAGAAGTTGCCCAATTTATTTGGTAATCCGCAGCCAATTGTGAATTCGTGGAGTCGCGAAAACACCCCAAACGCCCTCTCGGTTAACGAAAATTAACAATTCGCAAAGGCAATGTGAGCCCATATGTTCATGCAGCGCTTCCATGAAGAAAGTGGGAGAAGTTTTTTCTCAGATGATTCTTGGAGATATTCAGCCAGGAGAGAGAGTAAAGATTGTCATTGCAATGGGTGGTGCAGAGTTTTTAGGTATTCTTTGCGGGCCGTCGTAGAAAAAGAAGAACTACAAATATTGATTTTGTGGAGTTGTTTTTGACGACAAAGTAGTTGAGCCTTGGCGAGTGCGGCTGGGGAGCTGGTGGCCATTTAAAAATAAAAGAAGATGAGTTTCGCACTGGAATTGGGCCCCGACTAAAAGGCAGTTTTGTAATTAATGACCGTGATCCTGAAAATACAACTCTGAGAGTGAAATATTTATTCATATTGTGCAAGTGGTGTGTTTCATAAACCGATCGAGTGATCGTCGTTGATACAGGTTTTTCAGGGACCATCCCGAAGTCGTCAATTATGCTGCTCTTAGATCAGGGTTTTCAGATCATGTTGAAGGGGCAACCGCTTTATCATGATGGGGGTTAATTCGAAGTAACACACTTCCAATTAAGAGCCTCAATAGAGGGTGGACAGATGTGAGTGGAGAAAGAGTACTCAAGCGGATGGTGAGGCTTATTACCTTGATTCAGGAGTTAAAGAAGACGGCACGGTCGCTATTGGTGAAAGTCCAAGAAGAATGGCTCGCTCCCAAGACAGTCCGGCTCAGCTCGTCATAGCCGATTTGGCCGTAGTTCCCAACACAGAAAAATACGAGATGAGAGAACTTTTGTACAACGCAAGTTTATTGGGCATTCAAGACGCCGTGTTTGGCGCCGATGCGAGAGATTAACTCTTTCCTTTTTCTTTTTATCGGGTTTTTGGTGGCCACCCTTGAAGAAGCCATTGTCTTAAAAACGCGAGTTCGTCCTTTGAATCCCGTAAAAAACAAATTCACAATAGTTTTTATTTTTGCGGGGCTTCTTTGACGTAATGGCAAATGCCGAGCACAGTTACAGAGTTTACTTTGGACAGGGATTCAAATCAAACTTTCACAGAAGCTTCTGCTAAGCGAATGGGCCGGTGGTAGTAAAACCCAATGTGGGTTCGAGCGCTTCGTCCACCTGAAGTGGAGTGCCCGAATCCATGGATTCATTGAGAATTATGAACTTCGCCAGAAAGATCGGTTTTAGGGTTGACCGCGTAAGACTCCGGAATATTTTGTTTGAGGGTTCTGGCGAGATAAAAATCGTCAACTGGCAAATACAGGACATCGTCGAAGGTAGCGTTGCGTTCAAGATCATCGAAAGTTTCAATGGGCAGAGCAGAGGTAAAGCCTATAAATGGATTTTTCCCAGATAATTTGAAACGCTCCTTTGTTCGTCCGGATTCAATCATCGTGTTATCAACGATAAGAATGTAATAATCGGCGCCTTCAGGTTTTTCTTTATAATCTTCAAACTTGCTGATCTGCGAAACTTCAATGTCTTTAAATTTGCCAGTAATGATTTCTTTAAGTCGATTAAAATTGCCTTCGCTATTTGTTAGATACTGCATTTTTGCGTTTTTAGTTTTGGGTTCGTTATAAAATGCTAAAACCTCTGAATTCTTTGAATTGGCAATAGCACCTCGGATTTCAAGTAAATGTTGTTTTGAAATTCCAAAATACCCAAAAGAGCAAGAAAACTCCTCTTCTCCGACGGGATTATTGGCATAGCAGTAGGCGAAAATGGCGCGATTCTTCCCGGACCCAAAGTGATCATTATAGTACTTCGCCTTTCTGCCAGTGGGGATTTCGCGGGTGCTGCTGGTCCTAAACCCCAGCTCAGTGATGCGAGTGATGTTCACTTCTTTGATCATCTCAATGGTGAAGTCTGATTTTTCTGTGTAAAGTTCTGTTTGAATTTTTTGATTTCCCTTTATGGCAATGCGAAAAAACTCTTTAAGCGTAAGAGGGTCAAATGGTGTGGTTAAAAAATTGCGCACGCAGGGGTGAAGATATTTTCGATAATCCGGTGGGATGGGTACCGTCCCTAAGAGCACAAACCCACAGGGGTTGTCTGGGTCGCAAAGTTCATGTTGAATCAATAGTCCCTGTAGCTTTTCTAGAGTGGTAGTCTGCATTTTGCCAATACCAAGCGTGTTTAAAACGATCATCGGGATATCAATATCTGTGGGCATTTCCTCGGTACCAAACTCCTGCTCCATCTCCTCTTCTGTAAAGGTTTCATCGATAACTTTCTTGAGCCATGCCGAAATTTCGGCCGTGGAGAGAAACCTCTTAAGTTTAAATTTTCCGTCGATTTCTAGAAGGGCAGCCTTTAGGTCTTCAAAAATCTGTTTGGACGGTTCGAGTACAAGAATAAATTTCATATCAAAATACTATCACGTTTCCCGCGGAATGCCCGGCACTTTTTGAGGTTGCGCTGTGACTCATAATAAGTGTGTTGCCCCTAAAAAAATTAAAGCAAAGGAGTGTTTGATTCATCAAATTCGTCAATAAACTCAAATGAATCAGCAAAATCTGAAATAAGAATACCATTCAAGTGGTCAAACTCATGTTGAATGACGGTGGCACGAAAACCAGTGACGTCTTCGCTAATGAACTCTCCATGGCGATTGAAATAATCAATGTGCAATTCTTTATATCGAGGCACGATGTACTTTTTGCCGGGGATTGATAAACACCCCTCGGAACTCTGTTTGGTGCCCCGGTCCTCGTAAAAAGTCACTTCAGGGTTAACAATATGGGATTCCAAGGCAACAAACACTCGTTTAGACACATTCACTTGAGGAGCGGCAATTCCTACGCCTCCCGATTTGAGCATGGTCTCCTCAAGATCATCGAGAAATTTTTGAAATTCATCGCTACTTAATTCGGCCTCCGTTATAGGTTCAGCAATTAGCCTTAGAGTCGGGTGCCCCTCTTTAATTATCTCAAGGGGGCCTCGTTGTGCGTGTTCAATCACTTGATCTTTCAGCGGGGGTTGATGGTGCACCATAGAGTGCGCCGAACCGAGTATTGAATAAAAGACGATAGCAAAAATTAATAGCGTTGATTTCATTACTTAATGCTGCCAGGAGCAGAATAACATTTCACTGAATATTAAAACTCTGGCGCATGGTGCTATATGGCTGTTTAGATAAGAACAACGTTTTGATCGTCTAATTAATATTTAAACCTCAAAGTTATTGGTGGAATGATCTGGGTTAAGCTATCCTATTCCAAGATATTTTAATTTTTTAACAAAGAGGAAAATGAGCCGGATGAGTGTATTTCAGTTAGCATATTTAAGTTATGTAGCCGACGGTTTGGAACCAAGCGATACGGCGGATAAAATTTTGCATCAATCAGTGAAGCACAATGAATCGGTTGGGATTACGGGAATGCTCATTTTATACGGAAATACGTTTGTTCAGATTCTCGAAGGAGACCGAGATACTATCCTGAATCTCTATGGGTCGAATTGCCAGTGATCTTCGACATGAGGGTCTTAAGGTTAATAATTAAACAAGACGCCACCGAGCGGTTGTTTCCTCACTGGTCTATGGCAATTAAAAGGTAAATGAAAAAGACCTGGTTGAATTGGAAGCTATGGACTCTGGACGCAAATCATAAAAGCAACAAGGGAGAGAAAGCCAGTACCCTCTGAGCTAATTATGAAGGTGTTTAAGCGACTGCGGTTTGGTTTAAAATAGAGAATCAGTGGGCGACGGAAACCACCATCGCCCTCAATAACTACTTTGAAGGGTTTAATTTTAGATAAATTCGTGTCGCTGAACTCTGACTCGAAGGTCGCCCGGTCTTGTATCCTTCATTGTTAATGCCCATAGATAGAACTATGAAAATGAGGGTGAATTTATTCATGATTTTTCTCCTTATATTTTTGAAGCGAATCGGATATGGGGTAACAGCGAGAAACTCATATTGTAAATTTCCTCGCGGGTTCTCCCAGATTTTAAATAGGCATCGAGTTCTTCGATAAACTTTAAGACTTTCATTTCGCCCCCCTTAAGGCGACTTTTGAAACCGGCAAGGTCATTGAAGTCTGAATACGATCCTCGTAGGGGGACATCATCCAGCGCCTGAATGGCCTTTTCTAAAATTTGTCTCTGTAGTTTTCTGTAGGCGGAGTTAGAGGTTTTATTGCCCAGGTTATTGGCGTCGCCCATAAAGATCTCGCCAAGTGCCGTCCTCAGTGATTTCGAGCAACTCCAGAGCTTTCAATCGTCGAACTGCATCTTGGACTTCATTCACCGTGATCCCCAACACTGAGGAAATCCACTTGGGGTCCGGAACAAAATGCTTGAGGCTCGTCAACTCTGTTAGTGTGCTCGGCACCTTTTGAGCATGCAGCGCGATCCCTATTCGGAAAATGGAGCGTCATGCATTAGGTTATGGTGTTGTACAAAATTATAAAAGTTATATAGATTTCAATATTTGAAACAGTTTGTTTCAAAAAAGTTGTTGAGGCGTGTGCTCAATGCTAACAGTGCCTATGGCACGAAACGAGAGTTTTCGAAATTTTTTATTATCTGAGTTGAACCAACGGATTAAGAACAACCAAGGATATTCTCTGCGCGCATTCGCAGAGCATCTTGATGTGCCAGCCTCATCACTCTCTCAAATCCTCTCTGGCAAACGAAAGTTGACAGACAAGTCTTGTTTAAAGATGGCAGATTCACCGGGCCTTTCGCCAAAACAGACGCAAAAAATGATGGGGCTAAAGCTTTCTTCGACTGTAGAACATCGAAAACAAATTTCAGAAGACAGTTTTAATGTCATCTCAGATTGGCATCACTATGCAATTTTAGAGTTAATGCATGTAAAGAACTTTCGACCCGACATGAATTGGATTGCTAGGGTTTTAAATATTCCAGCAAGTGAGGTTAGGGCTGCCGTAGAACGCTTAGAGCGCCTTAAATTTATTACCGTTTACGAAGATCATTGGGTGGATGTGCTGGGTGAAGCTGATAATATGGGCCTTCAAACCACCAATGGTGCCTACAGAAAAATGCAAAGACAGGTGCTAGAAAAAGCTATAGATGCTTTAGAGAACACGCCTTATGAAGAGCGTATTCAATTTTCACGGACATTAGAAGGTTCTCCTGAAAAAATAAAACTAGCAAAAAAGCGAATTCAAGAAGTTTTAGATGAATTAGGACTATTAATGAAAAAACCTGGAAACAACGAAGAAGTTTACCACTTGGGAATTTCTCTTTATCCAGTGTCGAATGCCCGGAGGACAAAATGAAAAATTTTATGCACTTAATTGCCACGTATGTAGTAATGGCACTTCTAGTTGGTAATGCCCATGCAGACCGTGGTGGCGGTGGTGATTTTGGGCATGCACATAAGACGTTGAGTTACGCCAAGTTGATCCTCGGCATGGGACTCACAAGAATGAGCCCAGAAGATTTTGAGCGGCGGTTCAATAAAGAAAATTTGGGTGCACCAGCATATGCAAAAGATCCAAGAACATACATAGATTTAGAAAATACATCACCGGCAACTTTGAAATCCCTTATGGTGGAATTAGCTTTTAATGCTCGAGAAAATTTTGAAGACGAAGCCGGAATCAAATTTATGGATTGGGGGCAGGATGAAGACGGCACCCTATACATTGAGGTGCTGAAGAATTTCTATATTCAAATGGGGTCAACATGGAATTTTGATTCGAACTCCTCCGGAAGAAGTGGGCCATCAATGGCAGACCCTTTGATTGAAGAAACCATGGAGCGCCTAGTGAAAGAGATGTCTCACATTTGGGGATATGACGACGAACAAGGTTCGCGTTTGGGCCGCAGAATGGTAGGTTGGATCAGTTCTGATTTTGGCCGTCGCAGTTTTATCGAAGACGAGTGGATTACTGACCAAATTCCTGAATATGGCATTCAGGTGCGATTATTGGAGACAGGAAACATTGCCTTTGTTGAATGTGAAGTTATGTTGCTTGAACCCTACGGAGTGGAATGCTCAGATCCGATCGGACGGGGAAAAGGTTATAGCTTTCAAGAACTCGAAGAAATGCAAAAAGAATTTAACTCGTTAACAGATGTAACTCTACGAAAAACGAGTGGTGTATTTAAGGCCATATTAGGAGGGCTCGCTCCCGTGGTAATAATTCCGGGAGGTACGTTTCTTGGCTGTCTCGGTGGAGCATATACTGTCAATTTACCGGGTGTTGTTATTGGCTGCCTTATGGGCGTGAGTGCCGGAACGGCGGGTGGGGTTTCAGCGATGGATTCATTACTGAGATCTGCCGGCCGATCGTGGGGTGGTACGGAGGTAATTGATTTTGATGAAGTGATAAATGTTCATCGCCCCATCAACTATTTATTTTTTCAAAACTCTCGTTCAATTGATGATCTTCGAGAATACGTGGGCCGTTAAGTGCCAGCTATCTTTTTCGGATGCAGCGAGTTGCTAAACCAGCAATGGCACCTCGTGCGCGGGTCGGCGGGGGTTGCATTCTCAAAAAGTGCCGGGCACATTAGGCGGGCCCGGATCTTGCTAAACAATTTCTAATGCACCTCCAAGTTAAAAGAACTCCCATTCGTTGGCTTAGGCCACTCCTCGCCTATGCAATAATTGCCGTTGGGTCTGTAATTTCAACATCTTCTTTCGCGGCTGTTCGTTGCGAAGATGTGTTCTCAGTTACTAGCGAAACGCTCTCCCCAGAGGTACTTTACTCAGAAATGGAGCTGTTCGAGTCTAACCTCCGGCAGGCCTATATGGAGGTTAACACTCGGTTTGGCAAAAATGACTCCGTCAATCAGGAAATGATGGATGCGCTCCTCGCTTGTGAGCTTTCTGGAAGATATGAAATTATCCAGAGAGCTATTTTGAACTGCCCGTTCGTCATAAAGAAATTGAATTTTATTTTTGTTGAGCTAGAGTCCATAAGAGAGAGAAAGTCAGTTTGGTCCAACAACGAATGGCTGAGCGAGAAAATTTGAAGAACGTATATCGCAGCTGAAGAATTTGGAGCGAATTGGAATCAAACCCACATCTTCTAGAGGCCAACAAAGTCTATACGGTGCCTTTGCACAGCACGGGCTCAATAAATGTGTCTTTTACGACTAAAGTGGTTAATGAAGTCTTTCGAAGTGATGATATGGCACTGGCGCTTTACAGTCAGCGAGCTCTTCCGCAAATTCGAAAGGGAGTCAAAGGTGGCGCGGCAGTTGGGGCTGGACTAAAAAGACTTAAAAGCAATCGAGATGTCATTGAATTGGCTGTCACCGGTAAAGAGGCAGGAAGTGTTCGACTTGGTGGTTACTTTGTGGACGGAACTCTCCGTTTTGTTCATTGGGTGAACGCCAATGATCATCACACCATGAGTTACAGCAGAAACTTTAGAGACGCCGTCTTCGCCGCAAACCCCTTGTAAGTGCCCCGTTCTTTTTGAAGATACGCTTCTCGACCTAAGAGAGCGGTTTCCCAAATGGCATTGGTGTAATTTTTAATAGCAACCCTCCCAGAAAGTCTTGCCTGCGAATTGCGAAAAAATGAGTTGGCACTTTTTGCATTCGGAATATCATATATGTAAAAAGAAGAAGGTGCCCAATGGGTCGCAGGTATCAAAGACGCTCTATAGGAATTTTACCATTTATAAAATCCAGGCTGTTCACAGCACTCAATAAAGCCTTGAGTGAGGGTTACTCTCGACAGGATCTTTTTTCGGACATGTTGGCCGGTTCCGTCGTTGCTTTGATCGCGATTCCGCTAGGTATGGCCTTAGCCATCGCCAGCGGGGTGCCACCGCAGCACGGACTATACACAGTTATTGTTGGTGGCTTCTTTATTGCCCTCCTCGGAGGCTCACGTCTTCAAGTGTCGGGCCCAACGGCCGCATTTGTTGTGGTGTTAGTCCCGGTGGTACAAAAATTTGGTCTATCGGGTTTATTGATATCGGGGTTTTTGGCAGGGCTGATATTAATAGCAATGGGGATAGCGAGAATGGGCCGCCTCATTCAATTTATCCCCTATCCGGTAACAACCGGGTTCACCTCGGGGATTGCCGTGGTCATTGCCGTTTTGCAAATTAAAGATTTTTTTGGCTTATCTGTGGGTGAATTGCCTGAAACCTTTTTGCAGAAGCTGGTTGTGCTGCTCGGCTCGCTGGGGTCGTTTTCTACGGGAGAGTTGAGCGTAGGTTTTGTCACTTTATTTATTTTAGTGATGTGGCCTCGGTGGAATAAAAACATCCCGGCTCCACTCGTGGCATTGTCGGTGGTGTCTGTTGGTGCCTGGGCTTTAACCCAACTTGTTTCGGGCTTTGAAATTACCACCATAGGTAGCCGATTTACAGAGGGCGTGCCGCAATCTTTACCTGAGTTTTATTGGCCTTTCGAACAAGTTGATTTTAATTTAATACGCTCAATATTCCCGAGCGCATTTGCCATCGCCATGCTCGCAGCAATAGAGTCGCTGCTGTCGGCGGTGGTTGCAGATGGTGTTGCTCAAACCAAACATGATCCTGATGGGGAGTTGATTGCCCTTGGGGTGGGGAACGTGCTCTGCCCCTTGTTTGGAGGAATACCAGCGACGGGCGCCATTGCTCGAACAATGACAAATATTCGGTATGGGGCGAAGTCGCCACTTTCGAGCATGTTTCATGCGGTGTTTGCACTGATAACAATTTTATTGCTCGCACCGATTATTTCTTATTTGCCTATGGCCTCGTTGGCGGCGCTTCTTGTGCTTGTGGCCTACAATATGTCGGAGTATCGACATTTTCTGCATATATTGAGAGTCGCGCCAAGAAGTGACGTAATGGTCCTGTTGGTTTGTTTTTTTCTCACTGTAATTTTTGACATGGTAGTTGGCGTTACAGTGGGAGTCGTGTTGGCCTCTTTTTTATTTTTGCGAAGAATGGCAGAAGTGACGGAAGGTCATTTAGTTATTGCAAACAAAGATACGCAAACTAATGATGCTGAGGTCCCTTCAAATATGGTGATCTACGAAATTGAAGGGGCGTTGTTTTTGTGGTGCAGCAGAGAAAGCCGCGAGTGCATTGTCAGACATCACTGACGAAATCAACACAGTGGTGTTTGTATTAAACAAAGTCCCGACGATGGATATTACTGGGCTTGTAGCATTGGAGAGTACAATAAACCGCCTTACAAAATCAGGCAAAAAAGTCTGCTTGGTCGGCTGCCAAAAACAACCCAAAGAACTCATTGCTAAATCAATCCCACAGGTAAAGACAAAAGAAGTAGGCATCTACGACACCCTCAGTGAGGTGCCCAGTTAGGTGCCTACTACCTTTTCGGATGCAGTGCGATCCATTAAGATTTTAAGTTTTCCGCGACCGAATGTATGAACTCTGCCTGGCTACCAGCAAACTTATAACTTGGATTTTTAACAGCCAAATCGGCGAGCAACTGGTCCAAATTTTCTCCCAGCACAAGGTGGGCAGCAATTAACATTGTTGAAGTTCGTCCAATACCTGCAAGGCAATGTATCGCCATGGGCTCACGATCTACTTTTGACTGCTTAATGATTTCGGAAAACTCAAGGACTTGTTCAAAAGATGGGGCATCGAGATCTCTGATGGAAAAGTGATGGAGGTCGAAATGGTCGCTCAACTCATCCTTGTTGTGGTGCTGTTCGGTCAAAGTCACCACCGTTTTAATCCCCTGGTTTTTCAAAAATGAAATTTCTTGGTCGAGGCGAATATCGCAAAAGCTAAATTGAATACGATCCTCTGTGACCTCATAGCTTTTTAAGATTTTTGTATTGTTTAAAAGTTTATCCAGAGCTGCTTCAACGCCACTTTTACTATAATACTTTTTTGCAATTTCAAGACTCTCTTCCGGCTCTAGCCCGTAGAATCTCGCGATTTTGGGGCAGTAGTATTGAACATGCTGATGAAGGTCTTCTCGCAAAGCTTCGCCCGAAGAATGCTGACCGAGCCAACCCATCATTACAGCTTCGTCATAGGGCAAATCAAACCATTGAGTGCAATTAAAGCCCGGGCGTGCCATGCCCGCGAGTAAATTATCTTCAAACCACCAAAACGCCTTCATGCCCTCGTGAATATTTCAAATTTACGATCGAGTCACAGGTTAAGTGCCTACTACCTTTTTCGGAAGCGGCGAATAAATAGAATTAAGAGCGGGTGAGATTGCGCCTCCCATCCGGGTCGGCGCCCTTCGGGCTCCCCACGGTCGCGCCCTCCGGCCGTCATGGCCTCCGGGTCGAACTCTGTGATTGTCCAACTCCTCAACCCATTCACAAGATATAAAAAAAGGCCACCTGAAGGTGACCGTTTTTTATATACTGGCGGAGAGGGTGAGATTCGAACTCACGGAACGCTATTAACGTTCGCCGGTTTTCAAGACCGGTGCATTCAACCACTCTGCCACCTCTCCGCGATGACTTGGTTTAGAATCGTAATTTTTAAAAAACACTGGCGCTATTTGCAATGGTTTTCCCTGTAACGGCCGCATGATGCGCCGCAAACACCCCAGAGTCAGTACTTTGCAGCCTTGGCGGCATCGATAAAAACCTGGCCTCGCAGCGCTTTTTTAAATTCGGGGCGAAATACGAGGCAAATGCGATCATTAAATTGCGGAGCATTTTTTACCTGCACGGCCTTTCCCTGGGAAAATGCCTTCACCACACGCTCGGGTAAAATGGCGCAGCCAGCTCCAGCCACCATAAGCTGCGCTATCACCTCGAGGCTGGTGGACTCAATGGTGTTAGTAAAATCAAACCCCTTCTTTGAGAGTTTTCGTAGGATGTCTTGGGACTGAATCAGCGCCGGATCGACCATCAGGGTCTTCAAGTTCTTACATTGCTTTGAGTGCCACACCGTTACGACATCTTTGCACAGATCAACAATCACAAGATCGGGGTGTTTCACTGGGTTCACCACAATGGCCGCATCGAGCTCTGAAGAAACCACCTTTTCGGTCATATGCCTCGATAAACCGTGATTGAGTTGAAGTGACAACTTCGGATAACTATTTAAAAAACTCGGCATAAACTTAGGCAGAGTGTACTGCGCAACAGCCGTATGCACACCGAGCTTAATCGTGCCCACCGCTTGGTTCACCTCATCATGAACCGACTCTACCAGCTGCTGCCATTGGTTGGTGAGGGTGTGGGCTTGCTCAAAAAACCTTTTACCCTGAGGGGTAAGCTCCATGCCCTTTTTAGATCGAAAGAACAACTCGGCCTCTAAGGCATTCTCTACTCGATGAATGCAGTGGCTCAACGCCGGTTGCGACAGACCCAGTCGTTGAGCGGCCCTAGAGAGATTGCCCAACTTAGCCACCTCGACAAAATTATCTATGTCTGAGAGATGTATCATAAAAAAATCCTAAGCTAATAGCACTTAGGATTCATAATTTTAATGATAGAAAAAATCAATTAATAAAAAACAAGAAACACATCAGACCCGGCGGCAGAGCCTCCGCAGTCCAAGGCTCGAAAACGCATGGACAGTTCAACTCCTGCGGGAACTGAGCTAGTCACATCTATAGCGGTTACTGTTGCCGTACCACCAGGGGCAAAAGAATAAAAATTTTCGACAGGCTCACCGTTTAACAAGATTTGTCCGCCATTCGGTTCGGCGTCAGCGGTTCCGTAAGCCCATACCGCACTATTTTGTGGACCAGCAAGTTCAATTAGAAAATAGTTATCGATTTTCATTTCAGCAACGGGATTATCATATTTGCTTGAGAAAGCGACTTTGCGTGGACCGGCCAGTGAAAAATTAAATGATATATCGGCGATTTCAAAAGGCGCAATGACAGCAGGGCCTTCATCATGATTGTCGGAGACGACACCCGTGGTTCTTTCTTCGCCATGGGTTCCAGATTTGTGATTAGAGATCGCACTCATCAGTTTTTTGTAATAACAAATCCCCTGTCCATCATAAGCGGGTATCGTAGTCATATCAGGAGGGATTTCAATAAAGCTATTGCATCCGGCAAAAGTAATAGGTGGAACATACACCTCTTCACCGGGATCGTAATTGGGTTGATCGCCAATATCTGGAATTTCAGGCGTACCATCACCAATGATGGGCGGCTGTTCAACGGGGTCTTCAGGTGGCAACTCCGTGAGGTCTTCATCACTTACAGCCCCTTCTTCGTCGGGGGAGCTATCCACTCCACTCGCCGTCGATGGCACTTCAACTTTTTCAAAAGAAAACTTCTGTTGGTCACAGTTTTGAAACAGCACTAAAATGGCCGAAATTGCTAAAACTGAAATGAGACTATTTTGTTTCATATTAATACCTTACATGTACGTTCTATCTTTATAAATTTCAAAAAGCGTACCGTGGGAGATGCAATTGGAGGGCATTTCGTTGTTTTGAATTGAGAATTCACCGTCAATAATATGACTTTGTCTAGATTGTGTTCATACATTTCTTGATAGTCAGATTTTCATGATGTGTTTCATAGTGAAACACATCATAGATCTTAAGGGCTTGCACATCGTGTGCAGAACACCACTAGTAAAATACGAGGTAAACGTCGGATCCTTCCGCCATGCCGCCACAGTCGAGTGCGCGAAAGCGAAAAGAAAGATCAGCATTAAAAGGTACAGAGCTTGTAACATCTATGGCTGTCAATGTGGCAAGCCCCCATGGGACGAAGGAGTAAAAGTTTTCAACCGGCTCGCCGTTGAGTAATATTTTTCCGTCTTTTGGCTCGGCATCGGCCGTGCCGTAGGCCCATACAGAACTGTTTTGTGGCCCAGACAATTCAACGAGAAAGAAGTTATCTATTTTCATGTCAGCATTGGCATCATCATACTTGCCAGTAAATGCAACTCTTCTTAGCCCTGCCAATCTAAAGTTAAAAGACACATCTGCAAGTTCATAGGGTTCAATGACTCCGCCTTGGTCCACGTTATTTACGGTGTCGTCGTGGTTGTCGGCAATGACGTTATCGGTTCTAATTTCGCCACGTGTGCCAGACTTTTCTTGTGTGCGAGCACTCATGAGTTTTTTGTAATAACAAATTCTTTGCGCATCATAGGCAGGTATGACGGTCATTCCCTCTGGAATTTCAACAAATGTACTGCAATTATCAAAATTGGGTGGCTCATAGCCATCTAAACTTTGCGTGGGGTCTTCCGGGTTTGCCATACTTGGGTCACCATTACCGACCAGGCCAGAGGGATCTCCATCGTTGTTACCTAATTCATCATCATTTAAGGGGTTTGAAGTTGAAGGATTATTAATTTCATCGAAACCCACTTCCGGGTTGTCGCAATTTTGGAATAATACCAATATGGAAGAAAGCGCCAGAATTGAAATGAATTTTTTTAGTCTCATAATGTGTTCCCTCAACAGTTCTACGGTGCATTAAATTTCAAGATGCATACCAATCAAGCTGTAATTGAAAGGGTTAGGGGAATTAAACCGAGAATATTCTGTCTAGAAAGTGACTTCGTAAAACCAATAATCATAAAATACCAACTTTAGTCTTGATCAGGAGTGTATCCATTTGAAACAAATTTTTCATATAACAGAAGTGCAAACTTGGACGAGTCAAGCGAGCTCAGAGGACTACTTGCCCACGGCTTATCCAAAAGAGGGTTTTATTCACACCTCCAATAAGGATCAAGTTTTAGGAGTCTATGATCGGTATTATTCGAAGTCGCCCAATTTGATTTTACTTGTAATCGACGGCAGTCGGTTGACTTCAGAGCTGAGGGAAGAACCATCATCTCATGGCCTGTTTCCACATATCTATGGCCCGATAAATAAAGATGCCATCATTGCGGCACTGAATTTTTCTACTAAAAAACAATTGCAGAAAATTTTAAAAAACTACTAGAAATACAAGTGCGTTTGCAGCTGAATTAAATCAGTGTTTGTTGTGCTCCCGCCACCGGACTCTCGTTTTTCAAACCTTGAAATGTACAATAGTTCCAACTCGGATCCGGGGTAGAGAAAACTCTTCACCCCAATCATTGATTCAGTGGCTTGCCCCTCGGCACGTGTACGAGTGGTGTTCGATTCCGAGTAGTTGAGCATAATGTAGTTTTCACGCCATACCCGATACTTTAACTCAATGGTCCCCACGAATCCTTTGTTTCGAGCGCCATCTTTAACATTAAAGTTAACAAGCTCTCCAGTGCCGATAAAATCCTTAAACATGAATCCGCCGGCTGCGGCGATCATTTCTTTTTCTACATCATTGAATTTGTCTTCTGTGCTCCAGTAAGAAAGCACGCCCGATAAACTGAGAGTGACGGCTCGGGCACCGATATTTATGACATAACCCTCATCTTGGGTGAAGTTTTCGTCTGCTCCGGCTTGCAATATATTAATATTAGCAAAAGGGACGTTAGGAGCAATACCGGCGCCAAACCCCTTATAAACAGCATTTTGATCAAGTCCAGTGATGTCAGCCGACAATCTTGTGTGATCGGGAGTGGCATTACCAAACATTGGAGTATAAATCCCACCCATAACATAAGAGTTATACCAGAGATCGTCAGCCAAAATATAGGCCGATCTTACATAGGCATCACTGGTAAACATGTTTTCGATATCAGAAAAGTTAGGTCCGTTGGCAAATCTTGCCTCCACAACGGCGCTGACCTTTTCTCGAATGGGGCGAATTCTTACACCGATATCAGCAGCCATACCAAAAGAATAACTAGTGTCTACAGTATCTGGCACATCACCACTGAGCTCTCCAAAGATCCATCTAAAATCTCCGCCCACGGTGGTATCAAAATCGCGTTCAAGTCTATAGGGGTCGTCATAAGGGATGCGAGACAAAAATTCGCGTTTGCTTTTGGCGTCTTTGTGCCAGTCTTTATAAATCTTGTTGGTGAACTGTTCATCGCTGACCCAAGGGTTTTTAACTACGGTGAAGTTTTTAACCGGATAAACGCCCTTGTTGTTAGGCTTTGATTTCATGTAGGGCTGTTTGTAATGAGGTGCAGGAGTTCGTTTATGACCAAGAGTTTTTTCGTTTTTAAAACTTCTTACCCAGCGCTGTTGGTTCCACTTTCCATATTCGTTTCTGAGTCCGCCTCCGTTAGGGTTGACATGGCATCCTTGGCAAGAAAGTGTACACCGTCGACCGACAGGCGGAAGATTCAATCGACCAGGAGCGTGACAGGCAGCGCAGTTTTGGGCCCAGCGGTTTGAAATCCAAGGCTCTGCATCTGCAAACTGCGCAAGTGATCCAAAGAAAAAGAACGTGAAAAGTAATATCAGTCGGTGAGTCAAGACGCTTCTCCTGTGGGTGAATCGTCTTATGATTTTATTAAATGGCAATGGATTTGACTACTGAATATTAACTCGGGGCTGGCAGTTTGTTGTCGCAACAAGAGTGTACTTTCCCTCCGGAAAGTCCAGAACTCGCTGGAATTTTGATCGACTTGCACTCGCAGAAACATAGAGTTTCGTTTGTACTCCCTTAGAACCGCTAAAGGTAAGGTGTTCAAGTAGTTTGCCTTTTTGACCCACCCAAGTTGTGCCGACTTTTTTATAAGAATCGAAAACATGCTTTTCGCTTTTATTGATCATTCGATTAGGACTTATGGATTGAAGCTGCAAAAGACCATCGAGTTTTCTGACGTGATTGGGTCGGTGTTTACCGACTAAAGTACAGTCGTATTCGGTAGCTCCAGTAGTAAGAGCGTGGCTCACACTGCAGGCCCCAAAAAGGACAAAGTAAAAAATAACAGACACTAAACTTAGCTTCATATTTCACCTAGCCCCTGACATAGCAATTGTGGTGCCCTGGGAGTGTGATGAATTTGGCCGTGAAATGAAAATCAAAGGTGTTTCAGCTCGAGTAACAGAAGGAATTACACTATATATTTAATAGTTGATCAGTCCCCAGAACGGGTGGCACGAATTGTCGTTGGGGCGGGCTTGGAGAGGCCGAGTACCTGTTTAATGGGCTCCGGGAGCCCTTTGTGATTCAGTTCTCCCTTGGCAAAGAGGATAAAAACCAAAGCGAACACAAGAATATGAATTTGCACTAAGAGCTTAAGCATCACTGGCCTCCTTCGGGAAAACCCTTTCAGTCATCATACCCTCAACAAAATTTCTTTGAAAAGGCCTAATTCCCATCAGCAATCGAAGAATTCGCCAGAAATGAACGATCGCATATTTGATCACGTTCACATTCGTGGTTTCAACGGCCCCCCAAAAAATCGGAAACTCTTTGAACTTTAATTTTTGAGAACTATTTTGTGCAGCGGCCATAATTAAATAGGGGTGGTAGCCCATATCGGGGCAAATATTGAACGCGGGAAATCGAGCAATGGTTTTTAAATTAAACCCAATAAAGGCGCCGATATCATATACGGTTGTTTTCAACACAAGACGCTGGAGGCAGGCGAAAATAAGATTAAATATGAGTCGGGTATTAGAATAGTTTTGTCGATCGCTGCCGTTGAGCATTCGGCTGCCTAAAATAAAATCGTATTCGATATCGGGTTCATCAATGGCATCAATAAATTTTTGAAGGTCTAATGGGCTTGCTTGGCCATCGCTATGCATGCAAATAAGAAAGTCGAGACGGTCATTGAGGGCCTCCTTAAAGGCTAGCATAGTCGATCCGCCCAGCAGATAATTGGCCGTATTTTTAAAAACTCTTACCTTGTCGGCGTCGGCCAGAGAGTTCGCCCACTCAACACACCGGTCTACGGTTTTATCCGAGCTTCTATTATCAAAAATATAAACCCGCTCCAGTCGTTGCAGAACTTCACTTGGGACCCCTTCAAGCACTTGTTTTACTCTGCCATCCACGTTGTAGGTGGGGATAAATAATCCTATTTTTTTTGACTCCACAAGGCGGACCTTTCTCCTATCAGAGCATTGTTTAACAGATAGGTCCGAGGATCAAGATGATAGCGGGCTTTAAAAAAACTCAACTCCGGTAGGGCGACGGCCCCATTGCCAGAAATATTTATCGAACCTTGGTTTTTTGTTTTATCCGCTCAATTCAGGTGTAGAATTGGAGCCGCGACGGCGTAATGGAGTCGCCATAAAGCAAAGAGACTTTAGAAGTGGGAGACAATCATGGACAACTCGAATCGTGCTGTCTTAGTTACGGGAGCTTCAACGGGCATCGGTTGGCCATAGCGCGCAACCTATTGGCCAATACAAACTACCACCCTCGTGCTTACAGCCAGAGAAGGTCGATGCAAAGCGTTTTGCCAAAGAAGGCCTTGTCGAGAATGAAAGACTCTGGCTACGACCTCTCGACGTTTTATTGAAAAAGCAGCGGGACGACATTGTCGAGGAGATCGAAGAAAAACTAGGTGGCGTAGACGTCCTGATTAATAACGCGGGATATATGTTAGGTGCTGTTGTAGAGCATGTGAACGGAAGAAGAACGTCTCAAGCAAATGGATACTAACTTTAGAGCACCTTTGAGTTTAATTCGAAGAGTGCTTCCTAAGATGCGAGAAAAACGCAGCGGGCAAAATCATTAACATCTCATCAGTGGGTGGATGATGGCCATGCCAACCATGGCCATCTACAGCGCATCGAAATTTGCTCTGGAGGGGGCGACAGAGTCTCTGTGGTATGAAGTTAAGCCCTGGAATATCAAAGTGACTTTGGTGCAGCCGGGGTTTGTCCATTCAGATGGGTTTACTAAAGTTGTTCGAACAAGGGACTTTGAAAAGTCGATGCACTGGCCAAATACGGACTATTATTTTCAATATCAGGCCATGTCGAAGTTTATTGGAAAACTGGATGAACTTGTCGATTTCAACACCCGAAAGCGTGGCTAAGGTGGTCGCGAAGGTCATAAAATCAAAAAACCCACCGCTTCGGAGTGGCGGGGACCTATGACGCCTTGTTGTTTGGATTTTTGCGCCGATTTATGCCGCGGTCCATTTACCACCTTTTGTTTTGCAACATGTTGCCCAGCGAACTGCGGACCCTCACCCAGTCCATTCCGCGTCGTAAAAAGCATTAGGTGCCGGGCTCCAAATCCGAGTGCTGGTTTCTCCGGGACGGCGGTTCATTTGCTAAGTCAGCCGTCGTGGGTTGACTTGTTTTGCCCAACGACTTTGTTGTTCCTCAACTCAGACTCCATTTAGGCATAAAAAGGCAGCTAGCGCTACCTATTTTTGCCCAAATGGCTCCTCGATTCCGACACTGGGGTCGTCCATTCGCCCCCAAACCTGTCATCGAGATAACCTCGAATAAATCACATATTTCTGGCGGCTGGACAAGGGCTACTTGGAGCAGGAATACATCAAAAACGTGGCAAGTCGATGGCTCAGATCGTGAAAAAGGCTGTGCAAGGTCGACGGTGGGAGAGGCCTTTAGGGCCAATGCTATGGAGAGATGTTCAAATGATGCTGCCCGTCATGCCGCTGGACAGGTGCCCTTTGGGTATCGGGTTCAGAGGGGACAGTTGGTCCCCCACTTGAAAGAACAGGCCACAATAAGCCAAATGGTAGCTCTCAGAGAGGATGGCTGTTCGTTTGGGCAGATTGTCGACCACCTAAACTCAAATGAGGTTCCGACAAAGAATCGCACACGAGCATGGGATAGGCCGACAGTTTAAGATTTTTGAAGAGAAGAGAGGGCAGTCGACTTCACCACTGACTGCCCTCTCTTCGTGTCTTAGCCTCAATGGCTGCAATGGCCTCAGAAATAGCATTTTTGACTTCACGAACTGTTTCTACCTGTAGTCGAGCAATTAATACATCCAAGGAGCTATTTGTTTTTATCTAATAGGCGGGTTGCTTTCTGCGAGAAGTCCAATACTGTCCTTCAAGTTGAGTTTTATAAGTGCCGACGTAAGTTTCTTTCATAGACTTTGAATTTAGTAATTCAACAGCCCTATCACCGAACCTCAACGTTATCCGATAACAATGTAATAAGAGCTTTTACGGCGTCATCACTTGGAATTTTGCTAATGAGGCTTGCGGCATCTCTTCTAACTGTCCAATACTGACTTCTTGATTGTGACTCTAAGACCGAAAGAGACTCGTCAGTCAAAGTTCGGGTTGAGAGTTGCGCCATGATTTCTTCTCGAACTTCTCTACGTTATCAGACATTTTACCTATGAGCAGGTCTGTTGCTTTTTGTGCTTGAGACTTGCCGATCAATTTGGCTACATCTCTTCTGACGGTCCAGTATTGGCTGGCGAGTTGACTACCCAGTGTATCGAGAGACTCATCTCCAATCGTACGACTATTGAGCTGACCATACACTTCTTCTCTGACTTCACGGACATTGTCCGACATTTTGCCAATCAAAAGATCAGTTGCCTCCTTACCAGATACCTGGGCCAAAAGAGTGGCGGCACTTCGTCGGGTCGTCCAGTATTGGCTGTCTGAGAGCGTCTGTAGGGTCGCCAAATGTGTGTCATTCAAGTCAATAGAGCTTGTTGCAGCAAGCGCAGCCTCACGGACCTTCACGAACGTTATCATTCATCTTAATGAGAATTGCGTTCTGTTCACTACTGTTGGTTCTGCTGAGACCAAAGCTTGATTGCTGTTCTTCTTGTGGTCCATCGAGAATGGTTTAATGCTTCAAACAACAAGCGGTTTCAATTCTTTTCGAAGAGAATTTCTGCTGCAGCAAACTTGTTTCACCTGTCTTCATCAGTTTTCTTGCAGTTAAGAGAACTTCCGCAATACTAACCAGCTCTTCTTTTTGGCACCCAAAGATTCGACCAGCAGTAGCTGTTCGGTATTGGTAGTCCTCGTCACCAGAGAGTTGAATAGAGACTTGTTATCAACAATCGACTTAACTAAGAATGAAGAGAGGTTTGAATTGGATTACGGCCTCATTTTCAATTCGTTCAACTGATAAATATGGTGTAAAGCTCTTTAAGTGACTGCGGCGATTGAACTCGTTCTTTTGCAGTAGCAATAAAGTCCATTGAAATTTTAGCCGTCGAAATCAACTGGACTGAGGCCGATTCCAAATACTCTTTAATACTCTGATTGTTCTGCTTATCTTGATTCTTGACATAGAGACCATCAGACGATTCCATTTTCATCCTTAATCTTGGGCCGCAAAAAGAATGTCGACGTTAATGCCATTAAACCGCAGGTCATAAAAATGCTTTCGCCTTTGGGGTCAGTATTCCCTCATAGCTTCCAGCATAGGCATGGTAGCTCATGCACTTGGGGCCAACGTATGAAAACCCGCAACTTTTCATATCTTCCGACAAGGTGTTTGCAACCGAGTAACGTCAGCATTTAGTCCATCGGCCACTTCGTAAGAATCAGCTAACAAATAGGTAAGGGCATCTCTAACCTCTCGCTCTTTGCATAGTCTCTATCAGGTTGAGCGGGGTCGGATTACTAGGATTGGACGGTTGGTATGCTGGGAAGGTGCAGGGTAAAGGTTCCACGCTACTCCCTGACATTTCTTATCAAAGAAGCTTTTTCTTAGCGGTTGCGTACATCTTTTATTGCTCTTCGTTTTGAAGGGCTTCACAAAGCTGATTTGTAACATCGGTATGAGAGTCCGAACTGAACTCGTGCTTACCAGTATTACAACCATTGAGTTCGTACCATTTCGCTAAATGCTTTGGTGGTGAATTTATCTTTACAGGGTCACTACCGTTATTCTTATCTTTTGCTTTTTGTGCACCAAGTGTCAGTGCAACTGCTACTAGCGTAATCCCGGTGACTCCTATTTGCCTTCATATCATGCTCCTAGTTTGACCCGTGTAATTTCTACCCGAGCCGTCAAAAATTGGCGGTCACACCTGAAATTTATGCCCCAAAGCCCCATAAATTCGGACTTGAGGGGTTCTTCATAATCTCATGAGGGTTATAAGCAACGGCTATACCAGCTCTAAAGTGATTTGGGTTTTGAGGGGTTGGGCCAATCGAAGAAAAGAGGACAGAACTCACCCCATAAAAAGATCCGTTGGTTGGCTTTCGTGAGGTTTCTGCCCCATCAAACCCCGCATCACCCCATTCAGTTTAAGGGCATAAACAATAAAAATTGCATGAAGTAGGACTGCTAGACTGAAATTCATCCTGAAACCAAAACTTCAAACCATTGCGGTTATGATACTTTACTTTTCTGTTCACCTTCAAATTCGGTTTGGTTCTCTTCGTGACGGGTATGGGGTGTTAATTTCACAAACCCCGAGAACTCGCCCTTGTCGAAAGGGTCATTAAATTTGTCGTCAGGCAAACTATAAGTTACAATTTAAGAGGGAGAAACGTATGGACAACTTACTTCGTAACGCTCGTGAATTTTACAATGAGAAGTATCCTGACGATGAACTTACACAAGCCGAACTTGGTCGACGAGTCGGGGTCACAAGACAAACCATCCAGAAAATTGAACACGGTAAGATTAAGCCCAACGTTTTTCTCGCTATTCAGCTTGCCCGTGCCTTGAAGGTTCGGCGTGTCGATTCAATCTTTGTGGTGCCAAGATGAAAAGCTCAACGACCGTATCAGCGGAGACTTATCGCAAAAGCTTTCAGAGGTTCCTTTATTTTCTTCAAATGCCCATGTCGGTTCAGAAGTTAGCGTCTCTCCCAATGGGCATACTTCGTTCAATCGCTAAACAGTTTAAGGCATACGATGGCCAGGCCATGAGGGGCTACAACAGAAATGAACTGGTTCGCTTTATCTGTGGTCATCAAAATGAACCGGAACAATACCGTCCTATAGAGCGACTTGCAGGCATTGACTATCCAAACCTTGAGGATCAACGATTCCGACAGATGTTTGCCTCTAAGATCGACCTCTTGGAAGAGGCACGGCAGCACCAGAGGCATACTGAGACGCTCTATCCAACCCTCCCGTGGCTTTCGGCACAGACCTCATAAAAACCCCAAGCCTCCACGATAGGGCACAAAAGATCAGAAAGATAACTACAGAACCAAACGACTCAGAAGCCGTTGATTTTCTTCGCAGTTCTACAAGGTCTCCCTTTGAGTCCATACTCCCCTTTGGCGGGACAGTTCATATTAGTGCGGGATAAAATGAGTTTAGATAACTATAGGAGGTCTTTGTGAACCAAACCCTTAAAAAACACACTTTGACCGAGTCCAAGATACTTTCTGAGTCAGAATTGAAAACGATGTTGAAGGCGATCAAACCCTACATGGAGCAGTCATTAAGAACCAAGCGACACCTACATTACATCAATGACTTTTACCTTATCTTGATTGGCAGCTTGACGGGCATGAGAGTCTCAGAAATTGCCTCGGTCAAAATCTCTGACATCGGCGAGAGTTCAATTCAAGTCATCGGCAAAGGCGGCAAAATGAGGTCCGTGCCCTTGGGTCGCAAGGGTATGAGTGCTGTGACTGACCTTCTACAAATCAAAACTGATGTAATGGACCAACCAACTGATCCAAACCAAAGATTGTTTCTAAACCGCAATGGCAAACCATTTACTCGTTTTTCAATCGAGAGAAGATTCAGTTTTTGGAAGAAGCGATGTGGAATCACTCGCAAGATCAACTTTCATTCACTTCGTCACTACTATGCGACTTATCTTTTGAACAACTCATTCCTGCTGCACGAAGTTCAAAAAATGTTGGGCCACTCCTCTCCTACGACGACAGCGATTTATTTACACTTCACAAAAGAAACCAAAGCCCGGATCAACTCTGCACTGTAACCCCCCCCGGCGGGGTCTGATTTTTTAGGAGGGTGACAAGGGTTTGGTTCGCCACTCTGGTCTGCTATTTGTCGACAGGTTCTTGGGACTTTTGCCGCCACTTCACCCTATTTGGCTTTGGTCCGGTTTATTTGGGCATGAAAAGATCAAATCGATTTGAAGACACAAAGCAATGGAATGAAAAGAGCTTTATTTTCTGGTGAGGTCTGATAGATAGGTCTGGTCACTCGGCATGGAATGGATAGGTAAGGAATGGTCGCAACAGCATTAAGTCATCAAAATTCTCATAGCCCAGAAGACCTTCCACATTACGAATTGATTGAGAGCATCCCATCACTTAGTTCAAATTGCATTTACACGACGTTGATTTCTCAAAGACTGACCGTAAGAGATGCCTACATCAACGTAGGTTCCTACTGTTTTCGTGTTGCGGATATGATTGATGAAAAGGCATCGGAACTAAAGCGAGTCAAAAAAGGTGCGCTTGAGTTTTTTATACCGATGAAAGACTATATCACAACTGAATTGCCGCATAAGAAACCCGTATCTAAAAAAGCCGTCATTCGAGCCTACAGACATTTAGGACCGAAGAGGGAGCGTTCATGTGAGCATGAAATTGTTATGAAAGGTACATTGATTTCTTTGGTCAAAGCACTTGATGAAATGTTGATTGGTTCCAGTGAAGAAGATGTGCAAAGCCCTTTTGAAAAATCGGAGCTGCGTTACTCTACCATCGCTGAGTGGATCAACTGGGTCTTCATGGTTTGCTACGGCATTACAAGTTCTTACAATGGCGAACAGGTGCGACAGATGCTTGAAAAACCATCCAAGTATTCTGGGCGATTTGTCACAATACCGATTGGAATTTAGACCTCAATTCCGGGTTTTTACCTCAAAAATTAGAACCATCAAATATGCCGTTATGATTCTCCCTCAACTTGGACTGGGATGGATTAGGAATGGCAAGGGTGTTTTCTAATCTCCCGTCCACCAACAAGAGGAGGAGATTAGATGGACTGCCTTATCGAAACTATCATGGCCGACATCAAAGAACCAACGTCTCGGTACACCGGACTCATTTTACATCAACTTGATTCAATTTACCCAAAGGATGAACGACGGGAGCTGGTTCGTCGAGCTGTGTTGTCAGCTCTCGGCAATCGAGGTTTGTTGACTGAAATTCACAGCATCTTGCGATCACATGAAGTTGAATTTGATAGAGCTGGAGGTCGCCATGAGTAACAGTGAAGGTTCAACTCGGTCAAAAAAAGAATATGCACTTAAATATGCAGAGTGGGGATGGCCCGTCTTCCCGGTTTTTGAACCTAATGATGATGGCGGTTGTTCATGCGGTGACAGCGACTGTAATAGCCCAGCAAAGCATCCTCGAATTAGTGGGGGGAGAAACCAAGCCACGACGGACGCTGCACAAATAGAGGCATGGTGGACTCAATGGCCCAATGCAAACATAGGCATAGCGACTGGAGAGGAATCAGGGATATGGGTGTTGGACATTGACGACCGACACGGCGGTCGTGATTCATTGCAAGAGCTTATGTGTGAATTTGGTGAATTACCAGAAACGTTGAAATCAGAAACTGGTGGCGGCGGCGAGCATTGGGTATTCATCGACGCCAATACAAACGTTCGCAATAAAGCAAATGTTCGGTCGGGAATAGATGTTAGGGGCAAAGGTGGTTACATTGTTGCGCCACCAAGTGTTCACATCTCTGGTCGCCAATACCAGTGGAACAAGAACATTTTCGCTAGTGAACTACAATTAGCAACAGCACCGCATTGGCTCCTGAACCTTGGTTCTCATCGACAAAAAATACGAGATCAGAGTCATCAACTTCCGGATCGATCGGAGAAGGCATAGAAATGTTGCACTCACGAAAATAGCGGGATCACTAAGGCGACAAGGTCTTATCCTTTGAAGGTCTTTTGCGGCCCTTAAAGGAATAAATTTACTCAATGCGAACCACCTTTATCTGATGAGGAGGTTCACGGTATTGCGGAGAGTGTGTCCAAGTATTCAAACCAAAAAAGCTTGGGCATCGAACAAGAATTAGAATGGGGGCCAATCAAGCCACTACCCAAGTTTCTAAAACGTGCCCCGGCATTGACCGAAAAGATGATTCCAAAACCGTTGCGAGATTGGATCGTCGACACCTGTGATCGTCTTCAAGTTCCATTAGACTATGTCGCGACATCAGTTATTGTTGCGCTCTCTTCTGTTATTGGTCGACAGGTTTCTATACGTCCAAAACAAAACGATAACTTTACTGTCATCCCCACTGTCTGGGGAGGTCTTATTGCGCCACCGAGTACGCTCAAGTCGCCAGCGATTACTCAAGCCTTGGTTCCCCTAATCGGCTCATTGGCGAAGCAGACAGGAATATGAAAAAGTGTCTTGAAAGCCGAAGTCGAAAAACTTGGAATTGAGTCTGACATCAAGAAGATTGAAAAATCCCTCGGCAAACTCGATCCGATTAAAAAAGAAAGTGCTTTGCTTGAGCTTGGTGACTTAAAACAAAGGTTACAGAAGAGGTCACACCTAAACACCGACGCTATTTCACCAGCGATGCCACGATTGAAAAGTTAGCTGAGATGTTAAGGGATAGTCCCAATGGGTTGCTTGTCCATCGAGATGAACTGACTGGTTTTCTCGCTGGCCTTGAAAAGAAAGGACGGGAGCAAGATCGGTCATTTTACCTTGAAGCATGGAATGGGGACCAAAGACACAACGTTGATCGAATTGGCCGAGGCTCTATTTCAGTTCCGGCTCTATGTCTTACGGTTCTCGGTGGTATTCAACCATCACGTTTTCAAAAGTACATTGTCGAAACCACGGAGAATCTTGCTGGCAATGATGGGTTTGTTCAACGCTTTCAACTGTTAGTTTACCCTGAGACCAAATTGGCGTGGTTCAACGTCGATAGAACACCCAACCAACGTACCCAGCAAAAAGCCATCCATATTTTCAAGAAACTTTCAGAGGTTGATTGGTTAGACCTCGGAGCTGAACAAGGATCATTCGACTCTGTACCGTTCCTAAGACTTCACCCAGACGCTCAACCACTTTACAATGAGTGGATAGAAAACCTTGAAAAGAGGCTTCGAGGTCAAACTATCCAACCCGAGGCACTAGAGAGTCACTTAGGTAAATACCGTTCACTAATGCCATCACTGGTCGATTTTTCATCTACTGACTTATGCCGAACATGACTTACTGGATGGCCCAGTCCCAGCCCGTTGTGTAAGATTAGCCATCGAGTGGTGTGAATACCTTGAGGGTCATGCTCAGAAAATCTATGGCCTCTCTGAGATGTCACGGCTGGACTCAGCCAAGGCTTTGCTGGCTAAAATCAAAGACGGTCAGATCAATGATGGAATCAAGCTGCGAGACATCTACCGAAAACATTGGTCGCTACTAAAAACTCCCCGTGAAGTTGAGCAAGCCATCTCTATCCTTGTCGATTTCGGCATGGTTCAGGTTCAGGAATTACCAACCGAGGGCCGCCCCTTCTGAGGTTTTAAGAATACACCCTGAATTAAAAACAGATACTAAGAACTAAGATGACAAAAGTGACAAAACTCATACTGAATCCACTTCGGCACTTTGTCACTGCAATCTCTGGGAGGCAAATGGTGGAATTTGAGCAACATCAAATTCAAAGGTTCAAAGACTTCTTCGGCGGTAAATCTACCTCTAGTTTTATTTTGACAGCGGCAATAGGCATGGGAGTTGTCTTTTCAGAGATTTCTCCCAATAAAATCAACGCCTTCGAGACTCAACAGGTTCGTGGACATCATTCCGTCGAGCGGGTTATAAAACCCACTGATAAAGTCTGCGCTGACTGCGGAGAACCCAAGCCCACCTGTGAGTTTGCATAAGCGGACGTGGTCGTCTCAGTCGCCTTTGTAAAGAGTGTGATAACCAGAGGCGACGGTCTTCTTATACCCCACGGCGATCCAATTCACGATGGGAACCAAAGATCATTTTTGAGGCGACAGGCACAGACAAAGTGGCACCTCTGATTTTCGACATCTTGTTAGAGCAAAGATTTATGGAGTCACCTACAAAGAGTGAGGTGGATGACTTTGAATTGTTGGCGTCAATTAGAAGGCCAAGTGTGATTGATGAAATAACGTGAGGAAGTTATGAAAAAAGTAGGAATACTGGCTCGGGTCAGCACCGATGAACAGGCAGGAAGAGAAGAAGGATCAATAAAGAACCAGCGATTAGGATGCCGCAGTTATGTTGAGGCCGAAAACAATCGTGGCAATGGGCTTTGGGGTAAAATCGTCGATGAATACATTGACGACGGCTACAGCGGTAAAGACCTCATGCGTCCGGGGATTCGGCGTCTAATTCTCGACATCAAAAAAGGTAAAATCGATTGTGTTCTGATTACTGAAATTTCAAGACTGAGTCGGAACAAAGAGACTGGATGGACCTTTTGCAGTTCTTCCAAGATCATGGCGTTCAATTCATATCACTTCGCCAAAAGTTTGATCTTACCAGTGCAATGGGGAGAATGGTTTTAAGTTTAATGATCGAGTTCAGTCAACTGGAGCGAGAGCAAACGATTGAGAGGTCAAGGCCAGCATCCATGAAAGAAAAAGCGAGGTCTTTATAACGGCGGCCCCATCCCTTTGGCCTAGAGAAAACCGAAAAGAATGGGGTCTTGAAAGTCAGTTCAACCAAACAGGTGATTGCTAATTCAATTTTGGAGGTTTTGTTGAATGAGGGCGGTGCCTTAAAGCCCACCTGCAAAATCATCAACGACAATGGGTGGCTAAGAGATTGCGGTCAACCGTGGAACTTTCAAGCTCTCGCTCTCTGGGTGCGGAATCCTCACATTGCAGGCGAAGTTGAGATCAACTCCAAAAACAAAAGCAAAGATCAAAAGAGTTTACCCAGCAATGAACAATACCGGATCGTCCTAGCTATTTGGGACTCGGTGGTGGACCCGAGTAAACTTCATCAAGCTCGTAAACTCTTAGATGAAAACTACAGAAAGCTCAAAGGTTTCACAGTGGAAGAACCACGACTACATTTTGACCGATCTGATTTTTTGTGAAAATGGCAATCGGCTGATTGGTAAAAGCGGAACAGGTCGGTCCGGCAAAAAGTATCCTTACTACAAACATTCTTGCCGTACCAAATGCAAATGTGGACTGACAAAAGTGCCAGCCGTGCAAGTTGAACAACACGTTCTTCGTGAATTGAAAAGAATGATTAAATCACCAAAGATGTTGGAGGAGCTATGTGTGGTTGCCAATGAAAAATTCAAGGCCGAGCAACCAAACTTTGATGAACTGATACGGGCGGAGAACAATAAGATTTTGGGAATCACAAGGCAGTTAGACAAAATTACAGATGAGATTTTGATGTCTGGATCGACGAAGAAAAAACTATGTGGAGGAGAAAGCCTACAGGCTTCAAAAAGAAAAGCAGTCAGTGGAACAGCAAATCGATCACTTGGAGGATCGCAAGCGGTCAAAGCCGCAGTTGCTGGACGCAGAGACAATCAAACAGGCATTGGATAGGTTGGTGGATGGGATTGGGTCGTTGCCAATAGCGGCACGACTTCGATTGGTTCGGGGGGTTTTGGATGGAGTTGCGGTGAAAAAAGAGCATTTGGTCTTGAGGGTGAAAAATCCGGATTTACTTGATTTTAGGGGTTCGGAGAAATCGTTAATCATGGGGGCAAAAGGTTTGCCCACTGTCAAAATTGGCTCAGGTGGAGGGACTCGAACCCCCGACAGGGTGATTAACAGTCAC
Source organism: Bdellovibrionales bacterium (assembly GCA_041391465.1). GTDB lineage: Bacteria > Bdellovibrionota > Bdellovibrionia > Bdellovibrionales > UBA1609 > UBA1609. The sequence goes on along the minus strand of JAWKNX010000004.1, from coordinate 80,622 downwards.
CTGCTCTACCAACTGAGCTACACCTGAACGAGACTGACGAAATTATCCAACATCCGAAGGGCTGTCAATTTAATCTGCGTGAATTAAAACCATAGATCTCCGGAATAATTACCAAAATCCATTCCGCACTCGATTTTTCCTGCTCTCGCTTATAATCTGGGCAAAACAACGCAAGGGGGGTCCCGACATGAAGTTTCCTAAATACCTATTTTTATTTACTTTTTTAATGTTTTCAACGGTGGCAAATGCCAACTCGACTCTTGTGAAGTCCATTGAGAAAAAAATCAACGACGCCACGGCGAGACTCAATTGTGAGTCAGAGCAGCTGGCAGACAGCCTGACGGACGAAGAAATCGAATTCATCTTGGATAACCGAGACGACGAAAAACTCATTGAAAGGCTCACATGTCTTCAATTTGTCTGTTTGAAGAGTGCTCTGTCCACCACCAAGGAGCCCTATGGGGATCAATCAGAAATTCCTGATCAATGCATTCCTGACTCTAACCAGCCATGGGATTACGAGTACAATTAAGAGAGAAAAAACATCCTATTTGATATTTGAAGATTAAAGTGGCCGGCCCGTTTCTTTAAACATGGATTTAATATTCTCATAGACTCCAGACGATTTTCAAACTTTGAGAAATTTTGCCCCTTAACCTGATTCTCAGGTTGAGACCCCAAGCAGAACACACTCACTTATGACCAACTCATACCTCGTTTTGTTAACATACCATTGAGACACGCGATGAATCTGTCGATAATTAAATAAGATCAATTTTATAATACCATTACCATCTATTTTTGTTTTTAAAAGCAATAGCTAGTGGTTTTTTTTAAGGAACGTTTAGGAGAATCCATGAAAGCTTGGGCCCGAACTCTTTTAGTAATAATTTTTTGCGTCCCCATCATTGTGATATTTCAAAACTGTGGAGAAGGTTTCGAATCCTTTTCTGATGGGAGCTTGAACTTAGGGAGCGGAAGCCCTCTACCCGGTATTGGCGACGATCCGTTCGCAGCCCAAGGATTGACCTTTGGCAAAGTGGAAGCCTGCATTGCCAAAGTAGGTACCGAAAGTCTGGTGGCCTGTTTAGATAAAAACAACTCCAATCCAGATAGTATCCCCCAAACCCAAGTGGACAGTTGTGTGAACAACGTCGGAGAAAAACCATGGGATGTTGCACATTGTTTATTTAAAAATGGATTTACGGTTCCAGGTTACCGCGAGCTCACCCAAACGGATCTAGATTCGTGTGCCAGTGCCGTTGGTCAGAACTCAGTGGCTAACTGTCTCAATAAAAAAGGTCTTTTAAAAAACCTATTACCGGGTAGCTTTTCAGGTCTTACAACTCTACAGAATCAATTGAATACATGCAGTAACGCCATCGGATTCGGTAATGTAGAAAAATGCCTTCGTAAAAATAAATTTTTAAGTTTTCGCCCCGTCTTAATGAAGGCGGACTTGTTGTTTTGTCAAAAAGTCGTGGGCGACAACAACATCCCTGAATGCCTAGTAGATCGAGGGACATTGGGTGCAAATCTCACCAACAATATCGCCACCTGTATCTCCAACGTCGGCGTTGAAAACGCGCAAAAGTGTGCTCGTGGACCGGGTGACTTCGAGCCAGCAAGCCTTCAAAAAATACACGTCGACTTGTGTATTAGCGATGTGGGTTTTGATAACCTAGCAGCTTGTTTAACCGCCAACGGTCTTGTTGGGGATTTCACGCAAACCGCTATAAACAACTGCCGAACGGCAGTGGGTGAAAACAACGTCATTAAATGCATGCGCAAAAACCAGATGATCGATTCTCGCCCAGGCCAAGACGACTTGGCTCTTTGCAATGAGGTCGCCGGGCAATCCAATATATATAATTGTCTGAGTGCCAATTTTGGCTTCAATTTCCTTGCATGATGAATTGGCGCAGGCGAATATCGATGTTTGTATTAATAACGTAGGGCTTGAAAAATGCACATAACTGCCTTCGAATTAATGGCTACACAGCCTCTACTCTCTCAGAGCTAATGGCGAACGACGGGGGTGTTTGGTCAATCCTGTTTAAATTGTCATAACGGCAACAACTCCAGTGGCAATTTAAACATTCAAAATATACCTCACTGATGATGCGGGTGAACCTAGTCAGCTTTCAGGCGCCCTTATTGGGCGTAGCAACAGTGGCAGTAGCCCTATGCCCACCTCTGGTTTATTTAGAAGATCACGATCTGACGAGTGGAATCTTTGGGTTTTAGATGGGGGCGAGAAACAACTAATTCACTGCCGTAAAAGGGCACTTAATATAATTATTGCAGTGACTTAAGGGCCTCAAATACTGAAACCAGCACTGTGTTTTAGTTGAAATTCATTTTAGGTAATTCATTGTCACCGGCATGGCATCCCTTTGTATCGGTTTCGTCATGTCTGAGATTAAAATGTTTAACCATATTCTCTATCGTTTTCACAATAATCCTGTGCATGTAAGCACAGGCGCAGACGGATTATGCGATTATTCGGAGTACTTTAAAGACCAATTTCAAAAAATCCATTTTGATTTTTCAATTGCCTCGGCAAAACTAAAACAGGTTACATTAATAATGACTTGGAAAAAATCATTTGGGAAACCGACACAATGCTGTCGCAGAGAATTTGTGGGCCTGCAATTTCTCGATGAGGACAATGTACTCTGAAAGTGAGATCGTTGGTGGCGAAGCTGACTTTGTTGCCTTTCCTTATGATCAATTCACGCTCGCTTGAGCAGGCTGTAGAAGCAAAGGTTACCTCCCTAAGACCAACATTATTCATAATCACGAATTGATTTTCGGCATACCTCTTGGAGTGAATGTGTTTTCACCAATGGATATTTTGTTGTTTTTAGCGTTAAAGCATTTTTAGAGTATTCTGGATTGGGCAATATCGACGTCCGGCGGAACCATTGTTTACAAAACACATTAAGCCGACTTCGGAACTCGCACTGACTTTGTCCTGTATCGTCACGCACAAGCGCGAGGTAGGCGATTATGCACTGTCTGAGTCAGCAAGAGACCTAAAAAACCGATGAAGTCATTACATACTTTGAGCAAAATTCGCATGGACTAGCCGATTCAAACAGAAAGTGTTCTACCTAGTAATTAAATTGTTTTTAATTGAGTCTATCGATTTGCATCAAGATTATTTCCCGACAGAGAACTCTTAACATTGTGTCCATACCGCGGCTGAGAGTTTCCAAATTAGAATTCGATCCAATGTGCGTATGAGCTGCAAAGCGCACCCGATCAGGGTTGAGCTCTCGATACCAACTTAAGTGAAACCCCAAATACTCACAAAGGTACGCGCCGGCGCCATTGCGATCAGTAAAAGCATTGAGGGCGGGGACTTCTGAGCGCAAAGCTTCGACAATGGCGTCACCCGGAAACTCTGTGAGGCGCTCTCCATCGCGGGCAAAACTTTCATCGGGCGGAGCAACCTCAGGGCGCAGTGGCGGTACGAAATCAGGGTTCCAGTAGGTGAGATTGCGAGTCACCATTTCAATCTCCCAATCCTTGTTGGCAGAGGATCGCCCGAAACTTAAAACGGCGACGGGGGAGTACAGTGGAACAATATTCCAAAAGTCGTTGGAGGTGGCTTGATAATCGACCTGAAACGCACCAACCCCTTGAGGAGTATCGGGTCCAAACTCAGAGAAGAAGGCGTAGATGTTGTAGCCACGCCCCTCCCAGTTCTCACCCTCCCAAAGATCTCTTTGGCGATGATCAAACCTTCGAACCATTTCGTTGGTCGGGGGCCAGTAGCCGATCAGCACAATGTTCGGCAAATCATTTTGAGCAAGTGGTGCGGGTGTTTGCCAGTTTAAAACATTAATCGGAAGTGGTTCTAAGTCTGTCGGAAACACTTCGGGTGAAACTTGAGCCCGTGCAAAGGACGCGAAAAATAAAAATGCGATAAGAACTTTTGTTTTCAAAATGTCCCCCCTTGAAAACATAGAATTCGTGCTTATCAACTTTCTCCGGGGAGGTCATTGTTAGATATACAATATGAATTTAAAACCAGAATGAACGGAGAGCCATAATGAACAAAAGTAAACCCCATAAGGACCAGCGAAAAAAGTAATAAAAATTTACATCTAGACCCATTTTGGGTACGAATCCATTGTCATTTTGAATAACTTTTGCAAAACCATCTCCAGAGAAGAACCACTGAGCGAATGTCTTCGAAAACATTGTTTTTATTGCAGAAATCGACACGCAGCATTAGTGGATACAACTATTCCGCGTTCCTCTCAAAGCGGTACGGCGCTTGAAAGTTTCGTATGAATTCTAACTACGGGAGTTTTCGGATGAAAAATATCTTATGTGTACTGATTCTGTCGATGGCCCTGCCCACTTTTGCCGGACCAGTTAATGTGGTCCTCTCTGATGGGGAACGAAACCAAATGACCAAAAGTTACTTGGCGAGTGAAGAGTTTCAATCCTGCAGTTGGATGTGATCTCTGATTCTAAAAGATATCTTGGTAATGAAGCCTTAATCCATTAAACGGAAAGATGTCGTTCCCGGTGCGATACCAACTGATCGACAACGCTAAAAAATCTATCGTCTTGTCGACGTTTTCTTTTTACGCTCAAAAAGACGATGGAGAAATTGAAGATGCCTCGACGCGATTGATGGCCGAAAAACTCATCGCCGCTAAAAACCGGGGTGTTAAAGTACTTGTTATTACTGATGGAATTAGTTCCACTATGGCGGGTGCCCAGGTGGCCATTGATAAACTGCGCGAAGCGGGAATTCATGTTGTAAAGTACAATCCCGTCGTTGGCCAGGAATCGGACTTGCCTCTGGTCGCAGCGGCACCCCATATAACTTATAGACTTTTAGTCAATCAGAACCCCATTGCAAACCGATGGCATGAGAAAACTATGATCGTCGATGGTACCTATGGAGTTATTGGCGGATTGAATTGGGGAGAACCCTACTGGGATGGAAATAGCTTTACCAACTCCGTTCTTGATGCTTCGGAGTTTTATAGCCATCCTCTAGTTCAAGAAATTGGAGTACCCTTTCAAGCAGAGTGGGGTAAAAGTGGCGAAGACTCATGGCGCGATACCGATATGCTGGTTAAGGGTCCCGTACTCGAAAGCGCTCTTCAGCAGTTGCTATTAGATTTTTCATTATTAGAGGTACTTGAACAGAAAAATCGTCGGAATCAATTTAAAAACGCAAAAGCTGAAGATTACATCGAGGCTCAAGAGGTTTATAAAAATAAATATGCAAATGATTCTGCTTTTGCCGTAGGTGTTAGCGAATCACCCCAAAAAATGGGCCTGGAAATGCGCTATGTAAGAAGTCGACCTTTTCTCGACAGAAGGTTGCACGACCGGCACCAAAAACTTAAAGATTTTGCAGACGCCAATCAATTGTATGTGAACGAGGACAATCCAAGTCTTTATATTTCTAATGCATATGTGAACATCATTAATAATGCTCAAAAGCAAATTATATGGGGCTGCCACTCCAACCGTCCACCGGACGATATTCTAGAAGCGTTGGTAGCTGCCGCTGAAAGAGGGGTAAATGTTTACTTGATGGGTAACTCCCACGCGACGACGACCACATTGCCCGACAAGGGGTTAATTATGTACTCGAAGCAAAAGGGCTTTTATGAGGAGTTGCTCACTCGAGGCCAAGGGCGGATCCGACTTTTCGAGTGGCAGAGGACGGCCACTGACGAAAGCGGTAATGAAATGATGAGTGGCGCTTTTCACTCAAAAGCATTTAGTGTTGACGGAGTTATTTCGTCAATCGGGTCTTACAATGTGGCTAAAGCCTCTTTTCAAAAACACACTGAGGGGACCATTATTATAAATGATCCAGAGTTCGCAAAGAAAGTCGAGGAAATGTACCAGCTGGATTTGAGGTTTGTGAAGGAAGTGGTGTTGGGGCCCAGTGCAGAGGAAGAAATCGAATAGTTAAAATAAAAATTTACCAATAGTGGAGATCGAGGGGATCATGAAGGTTAAGTTTATCCACATATTGTTTGTCATTTTTTTGCCGACTCAAGTGTTTGGTGGGGACCCAAGTGAGTGGTCCGTATTACATCAAACCGAACAGCAGATGATTAGTTTACGCAAAAACCTTGAGGGGCGGATAAACACCCTCGTCGAGGAGAGTGCCGAAAACGTACAATATGTACTTACGCCCTATCATCATGAGTTAGTGTCTGGTGCTGTGGTTGAGTATTTTTCTCTGGCCAATCTTTTATATACTTCAAGTGGACTAGACTCCTTTTCTTATGACAGAAAACAAGCGCTTGAATATTTTGCGAGTCTATCGGCACGGTTAGCCTATTTTTCTGAACTGGCGGATACGTTTCTTTATTTGTTCCAAAGTCCTGCACTAATCAGGATGATTGAGTCAGATATAGAGCCGGAAGATTCTCGTAAACTGATTCACCAAATGTTGAGTGACGTATTTAGACAGTTGAGATCAGAGTATGATGATTATTCACTAGCCCCGATTAATAATTCACGATTATTTAAGGCACCCACGGCGGGAACTGTTGCGCATCATGTGGATCGATTTAATAGTAGAATCAAAAGGCTAGAAAAAGCGGAACATCGTCAGCAGGTTGCGGCGGCGTTAAATAATTATTTGAATTCCTTTTTGGACAAAGCCAATGAATTGCAGGAGCGCGCCTTTAAAGATTACAAATCCGGTCCTCTTTCCGACTTTTTCTATTTTGTCCGATCTAAAATTTTATATGCTACGGGCAAAGTCTATGTGCCTCGAAGTTTTTTCATCGATGAAAGTGAAATTGAAATTATTGAGAACGGACTTGAGCCGGGTGATATTGCTATCATACGCCACTATAAAAAACTAACTAACGTGGCGTTTAGGGGAGAGTGGTCACATAGTGTTTTATATTTGGGATCTTTTGAAAAGCTGTCATCGTATTTTGATTCAGACCCTGCGACAGCGCAGTTCTTCCAAGGGCTATGTAGTTTTGAAGGCCTTGCTTGCAGCAATTACTCTGAGTATTTGATTCTTAAATACCCTGAAGCATTGGTCGACTACACGACGAGTGATAATTGGAAGGGTGAAGAGGTCCCTAAGGTGGCCATTGAAGGGCTGGGTGAGGGAATCATTTTTACTAACCTGTATCAGTCTTTGATGAAGGATCAATGGGTGGTCTTTCGGCCGAAAATGGAAAAGATCTTTAAAGCCTTTGCTCTTTTAGAAGCATTTACCCATTGGGGAAAACCATATGATTACATGTTCGATATGCGAACAGACTCTCGTTTGGTGTGTACAGAGCTGATTTATCAAGCCTATACCCCCAATGAGCATCAGGGGCGTCCGGGTATTGAATTTCACCAAAGTTTTGTGAATAAAAAACCCGTGATGTATGCCGAAGACATTATTCGCACTTATTTTGATTACGAGGATGATGATACCAAGTCACAAATGTTGGAACTCGTTGTCTACGTTCGTCCTAGTCGCGACAGCGGGATATTAAACTACCTAGGTTCTAGGGCACTTCGGGAAACCCTAGATTAACAGTTGCTCTTCACCGAGACATGGTCGCGGTGTTTTATTTTACCTTTTTTACCAACGATTTTTAGGTCAGCATCAAGGCCATCAGCGTCTCTGTTGATCTCGAGTAACATAAAATTCTTGTGATTATGATTGCTTCTTCGTCTCGGGTTTTTACCAGAGAATGGGCGAGTCATCGAGTGCATTGAGCTTGAGGTCAGTTCCACTGAGTTGTACCCAAGTATGCTGTTTTCAATGTCCATAATTTCTGAAAAGTGCCGATCCCCGGCAATGAAAAGTGCGGGATCCTTCCAGCGAGCGACCTCTTCTAAGAAAGTACCAAATTCAGCATAGGCTTGATGCTCATAGGATTCCTGCTCCGCATAGCCGCCGAAAAACTGGCTGCCCATGGTGAGCCATACCGGCCCATCAAAACGTCCACGAACCTCTGTAAACCACTCGAGCTGTTCAGAGCCGAACATGACCTGGGTGTCGGAGTTTCTGTTGCTACGTCCATCGAATAAACACAGTTGCTGGCCAAAAACAGAATATAAACAAGATATGGTTGGACCGGAAATCGCGTTGTCCACAAATCGTTCGTCTTGGGCGTAAAATGCTTTAAAAGTTTTCACAGAATTTTCTTTATTAAGGTAATCCCCTTGGGCATTGTTGAGCCCAAAATCATGATCGTCCCAAGTGGCAATCACAGGAATAAGTTCATACTGGTGATAGAAGGGGACCTTTTGTCTTGTTCGCGTGTAGCAATACCATAAATGTTGTGGGCCTTCACCACCACGATCACCGTAAACATTGTCACCCACAAACATCATTACATCGGGTTTGTTGCTCTGGAGCCCCTGCCACATTTTATCGATGCCGCCGCTGGAATCTCGCATACAAGAGAATATGCCTATTTTAGGGTTGGGAAGAGACATGTCTAAGGTTTTAAAAACTCTATAATCAATGATATCACCATTTAACCCAATGACCTGAAGTTGATACTGGTGATTTTTTTTAAGGTTAACAAAAGCAACCTGGTCCACTCTCCATTCGGAGTAATAGCGAACTTCTGACGAATGTTTTTCTGCAGGAATGACCACGCCGTCGCAGTCAACGGCCTGCACCGTTACGAGTGCGTTTTTAGGTAAATCAATGGCAAACTGTGTAGCTGTTTCTGAGGTAAGTCCTTGGATAATCGAGAGGGAGCCGAAATTTGTTTGACGAGTTTTTGCGAAAACTTCGTTGGACCACGGTATCATGAGACTTGCTGTTGCTAGATAGGCGGTGTTGACTAAAAACTTTCTTCGATCCATGCTGCCTCCGATCACTTTTTAGAGATGATCTACTTGATGTTATATCGGATGACTGTTTGTTTAAGCTTAGGGCACACTTCAAAGCATGGACCTTGGTCTTTAGAAAAGTATCTATTCTGAATATAATTTCGATAGAAATTGATGGGCCACTCGACAAAAGGACAAAAGGACAAAAGTGCCAGGCGTCTATTTTGGATGCGGCACAATACAGATTCCCAATCTGGCGCTACTGAGTCTTATGCTCAGCTAGGGCGCGATCAACACTGATCTTCCCTTCTTCGTCAACTTCAGAGCGAATGCCGTCTAAGAGTGTCTGCAATTGGCTTTGCTGACCCGTTTGAACAATGGACTCTATAAATAATTTGAGGAACTCTTCAAAATCAGGAAGGCCTCTGACTCTCAGAAAATGGTAGTCAGTGATGTGGCGATTTTTATATGTTTCAGACAAATCTAATAAAGCCTCAAAAGCCGCTTTGGGTCGATGAGCATCTAAGTTTATACGTCCATAATGGAATTTGAAACCAGCGGCATTCATCTGTTCATTCGTCTCCCTGTTTTTTAATGCCTCGAGCCCTTTGGAGTAGGCCTCATCTCCAACGGTAAAAAGCTCACCCAGCAGAGCGGCGGCCATCAAATTAAACCAATCCCTAGGGCTGTTTGATGCTTCAGATAACTCAGTATTGATCTCCACGGATTTTTTGTAGTCACCTAAGTGGAAGTGGATAAGACCGACAAGCCTTTGAATGTTGATATCAGAACTTGATGTTCTCGGAGTCACCAGGGGGGTTAACTGGGGCAAGAGGCCCTCAAGGATTTCTTTTTTTGCGGAAGAATCGTTGTTAAGAGCTTCCCGATATTTGCTGAGCGAATCGATGTAAATTTTTTGATTGTTGGGTTTCTTAAAGACGTCACTAAAAAACTTCATAACTGGCTCTCCTCAGGTAAATCAATATTGATGATTGAACTGCAATTTGGGTACCACAAGAGGATCCGTCAAAATGAAATCAGTGGCTTTTAGGCAAGCTATTGATCCAAAAAATGAGAATTCGTACAAACTTTCAGTCGAACAGTTGATTTTGTTTGAGGTGATCCAGAAAAGCCCTGAGCCGAGACGGCATATGCTGCCGGCTCGAGTAGAGGGCAAAAATTTCTTCCTCTTTACGGTCACATTTTTTTAAGGCTGGTACGAGCTTTTTCTTTTTAAGATCTTCTTTAATTAATAAGTCAGGGATATAGGCCACTCCAGCCCCCTGTTTGGTGGCATCAATTAATGTATTCAGGTTTCCTGCAATGAATCGAGGTTTAAAGCTTACGCCTCGTACCCTCCAGGTTTTTTTAAGTTTTCCAGAAGGGTTAAAAGCAATGAGCTGTCGTTCGCGGAGATCCTCTAGTTTTTGGAGCTGGATATTTCGGTCCTTCCAGGCAGGAGAAGCATAAAAATCCCAGGTCAAGTGGCCCAATGAAATAGCGATCATGTCTTGATGGGCTAGCTGCGAGGGGCGAATGGCCACGTCAAATCGATCTCTGACTAAATCTACAATGGTGTTTGCGGGGAATATCTCTAATGTAATATTGGGGTATTTGATGAGAAATTTTCGGCAAAGTTTTTCGGTGAGAAGTGGGCCGAACTCCGTAGGGCAAGTCACTCTTAAGTGCCCGGATGGATTATGTATGGATTCTTCAAAATCACTTTCTGCAGCTTTGATATCTGAAAGAGCTCTTTCGCAGGTCTCAAAGTATCTTTGTCCATCTTCAGTCAGTCGAACGGAACGTGTGGTGCGATCGAAGAGTCGCAATTCCAAGCGATTCTCTAGGTCCGCCACCTTTCGGCTGAGGTAGGATTTGGGGTGCCCTGTTCGCTTCGATGCAGCAGTAAACCCGCCCTCATGGGCAACGGCCAAAAAGGCAGTGATTTCATTAAGATCCCGTTCAATCATTGTTCTATATATAGAACAATATATTATAAAATCAAGTATTGTTCTAATTAATAAATGGGCCGACAATAGAAAAGTCAAAGAAATTAAACCAATAAGGAGAAATCATGGATAAAGCAGCATTAGTATCGAGATATGTCTTAGGACTTATATTTTTTGTGTTTGGATTGAATGGGTTTTTAGGGTTTATAACCCCCCCGGCACCAACGGCAGAAGGTGGCGCATTTCTTGGAGCGCTAGGGGCCACGGGCTATATGTTCCCATTCATTAAAGGGGTTGAGGTCCTAGCTGGCCTTTGCTTTTTAAGTAACCGTTTTGTAGCGTTGGCGTTGGTGGTTTCAGCACCCATCACCATTAATATCTTTTTGTATCACACCATTTTAGACCCCGGAGTACAGCAATTGTTTATGCCCGTAGTTATTGTGGCCACTTCACTGATTGTCGCAAAAAGTAAAGCCGATGTTTATCGCCCATTGTTGAATGCCAGTTCCTAAGGGAGGAAGATATGAAAGTCTTGAGAAAATCAAAAGAACGAGGACACGTTGATCACGGTTGGCTAAGAGCAAAACATACTTTTTCATTTTCAAGTTACATGGATCCTAACTTCATGGGCTATCGCTCTCTTAGAGTGATTAATGAAGATGAAATCGAGGGTGGGGAGGGCTTTCCCACCCACGGCCACGAAAACATGGAAATCATCACTTACATTTTTGACGGTGCTCTGGAACATAAAGATAGTATGGGAAATGGATCAGTGATTCGGCCGGGAGAAATTCAATATATGAGTGCCGGAAAAGGCGTAAGGCATAGTGAGTTTAATCACCTCAAAGATCAAAGCACTCGCTTGCTACAAATTTGGATCGTGCCTAACCAGCGGGGTGGAGAGCCACGATATGGGCAAAAAAATGTACCCCGCGAAGAAAAGCTCAATCAACTGAAGCTTATTATTTCAGGTGATGAAAAAGACAAGGACGCCATTCATATCTATCAAGAGGCTAAGCTTTTTGCCAGTGTACTCGAGGGTGGCAAAAGCCTAGAGTACAACTTAAGGGATGAGCATGGCGTATGGATTCAGATGATCTCAGGTGAGCTGGAGGTCAACGGTGAATTATTATCTCAAGGTGATGGCTTGGCCATTGAAAAGGAAAGCCTATTGAAGATAATCGCCTCGAAGGAATCAGAGTTTTTATTGTTTGATCTGGCCTAAGTTAAATATCCGGCACTTTTTAAAGATTGGTGTGACCCGAAGTCGGAACTTATCGTAGAAACTACGATTTCTGCAAAAGAAGAGAAATTGGTTTGTGGGCCAACGTGGCCCACAATAAATAAAAAAGTTGTAATTCCAATTATCTTTGAATCTGTGCTGAACTGGTCCCAGTAACTGGTTTTGCAAATCAGTCCGTGAAATCAAAGTTCAACTGAATGAGTTTTCCATCGTTGCGGTAAATTCGAAACTTATACATTAAACAGCCTTCAGAGTGGTCAAAGTCTTGGCCGAATCGATCCATACCAGAGTAGAGCACCAACAGATTTTTTTCATCTCTAATAAGTTCTGTGAGGTTCTGCCTAAGGTTTTGAATGGCTGTTTGGACTTCAGTGTTACTCCCATGGCCCGCGACCTCTTTTATGCCGTTATATGCATGCTCTATTGCAGCTTCTGACCAGACATTTACGTAATGACTGCTCATGTTTCCGGAAGTATTGATACTATTAAAGCGGGAATCTAAACAGCCACCGTAATCGTAAATTTCACGTTTTAATTTAAAAACCTCTTCCTCTTCTTGGTCGTAGGTGAGTGCTTCTGTATAGGGCGAATCTGAAATAAAATGCCCACCATTAGCTTCAAGTGGATAAAGTTCTTCGACAATTTGCTGGTAATCAGCAAAGGCAGTTTGTGCTGCCATAAAAAAAATAATTATTAAAAGATGTTTCATAATTTCTCCTAAAAATTTGCAATTCAAAATTGAGATATAACATAATGTGGGAATAACCGAATCGGGATGTCTATCAGTGTAAAATTGAAATTTCAGCATAATTTAAAACATGAAATTCGATCAATTTGAACGCGCCCTGATCCGGATTAGCTATTGTTTTTGATTTAAATCACCAGATCGTGGTGGGGATTAAAAATTGGCGCGCCCGGAAGGAGTCGAACCTCCGACCACCTGATTCGTAGTCAGGTACTCTATCCAGCTGAGCTACGGGCGCGCGAGAATGAATTAAGTAACGCCTACCCCTAGTTAAATCAAGAGTTTACCCTGGAAATTGCAAAATTTAAGCTGGTTTAAACCCACTCTCAGTGATAGCTTCAAAAAAACCATATGATTCCAGCGAATTAGAAAAAGGTAGGAACCCCATGGATTTACCCACTCAATGGCAAAAAGAACTCGAAGAGGCTCAGTCAACGCTGAATAACTTTGTTTCTGACCCAGAGCAAATCGCCAAATGCGTGGAGTTTTCTAAAATTTTAATCGACGTGTATAAAAATGGTGGCACGGTGTTCAGCTGCGGCAATGGCGGCAGCCACTGCGATGCCATGCACTTCGCTGAGGAGCTCACGGGCCGCTACAGAGATGATCGAAGGCCTCTGGGAGCCCTTGCGCTTGGAGATCCCAGCCATGTCACATGTGTTTCCAATGATTATGGTTTTGAACACATTTTTTCGCGCCAACTGGAGGGTCTCGGTCGCCCTGGAGACGCGTTGATCGGGCTTTCCACGAGCGGGAACTCAAAAAATGTCATCAATGCCTTTAAGGTCGCGAAATCAAAAAGCATCAAGACGATCGCTCTGCTCGGCAAGGGTGGTGGTGAACTGAAGCAATTGGCCGATTTGGCCATCGTCATCGAAGGCCCCACTTCTTCCGATCGCATCCAAGAGATGCATATAAAACTCATCCACACGGTGATTGGATCGGTGGAGCGAGAGCTGTTTCCGGAAAATTACTCATAGAATGCACCGCATATTAGTCCGCGGTGTGGAAGAGAGTTGATTCCCCTACCGGGCTGTGGCAGATTTCATCACAGTTTAGCCAATCTAAAATTGCTCGCGGAGAGGTGGGTGAGTGGCTGAAACCATCGGATTGCTAATCCGGCGTACGGTGAATTCCGTACCGAGGGTTCGAATCCCTCCCTCTCCGCCAAATTCCGCGCCTAAAATTGGGCTTAATCTTACTAACTGGCTGAAATCGCAAGTAGAGAAGAATCAAATACTTACAGGGTCTTGAGGAATTTGCCTACTCAAATTTGCTCAGCTTTATTCAAGTTTCTGGACATATTTTGGACACGGAATGGACACAAGTACGAATAAGATTTTTGAAGCCAAATAGCAGTAATGGCTAGGTCTTAAAAGATGCGGTCCAAGACTTCTGGCGTTTAACCTCTTGGTTTCCTATGGACACGTCTTGGACACTTGGACATTTCGAGTTGGTCTACGGAGCAATAAATATTTAAAAACTCAAAGGAAGTACAGACCAGTACCAACTAGTCTGTTGAAAGCCGATTCGAACCCCTATTTTTCAGGTTTTTTGGAGTAATTTGAAGGATTATTCTCACTTAAATGCTCTAGCAAGTGCAGTGACCGTGCTGAGACGAATGTCTTCAATTGCGTTCCTGCTCAATTTCTGCGATGGTATTAACCGCGAGTCCACTTCCATAGCAAGACTTTGCTGAGAGTACTGTTGGATCGCCTTGCTCTGACGTTCGCAATAAAGTTGGCTACCAGCGGCGAGCTGAGGGTCATTAATTTTGACTTCTTCTCGTTTTGTTCAGCCCATGACTAAAAATCATACAAATTAATTATCACATTGTCCCTAGTTATATACCTAGTTATGCTATAATTAGACCATGTCGCTAACAGAGGCTAAATTTTTAACTGACGAAGAGTTCAAGTCTTTGCAAGACTTATTGGCAAAATTTAAGGATCCCACGAAGTCTTCAAAAACCTCTTACCGAGACGCGCTCTTATTAAGACTTGCAATTAAGACTTCAGGTCGAGGGGTGGAAGTCTTACGGATTACTCCAAATGATCTTGGTCAAGAGGCACTGTAACCGTGCCAGGAGCAAGGGCTCCAACAACCGAACGATTCCGTTACCTGCAGATTTTTCAGAGAACTTAAAGATTACAGCGAAGGCATGGATCCCCAAGCACCAATCTTTCCAATTTCAACAAGACACTTCCCGTCAATTTGGAGTCAGTACAGACCAATCCGAAGAAGGGCTCCCATTCCATACGCCATGCTGGGGCATTGAAGTTGTTCTTAAACTGCCAAAACCTTAAGGCTGTTCAGCAATACCTCGGACAAAGAAATCAAAAGAAGCTTGATGGTCTACCTTGACTATACCGAGGGCGCTCACAAGCTCAGAAGTCGCATGAAAGGTATGTGGACTAAGAAAATAGCCTAATAGTCTCATTGCAAAGCACCTAGTCATAGCTTTTTATTTGGCATACAATGTATGCCACTGATATGCTACAGCGTAGTAATCTTCAAAGAAAGGCTATGGACTACAATGGGCGCGAGGCTAATTAAACGAAACCGAAATGGGAATCCCCCCTCAACCCCCTCCCCCAAATCCCCAATTGTTCACTGTTCTAGCGATGCAATAGTGGACATCTCCTCGTTAGTGCCCCACCCCCGAAACCCCAATAAGCACCAGAGGATCAGGTCAAGTTGTTGGCAAAATAATGCGACATCAGGGCATAAGACGGCCCATTGTAGTCTCAAAGCGGTCAGGGTTTATTGTGATAGGCCACGGCAGAAGGGAAGCTGCCATTCTAAATGGATGGGACAAGTACCCAGTTGATTATCAAGACTATGATTCCGAGGCTATGGAATATGCAGGAACATGGTCGCTGATAACAAGATCGCTGAACTTGCCGAAGTTGACCTCTCAATGGTGGAAGATTTCATAAGTTTGGTGAGGACTTTGACTCAGATTTACTTGAATCCCTGACTTTAAGTGAGAATGCAGATCCTCTAGGTGAAGACGAAGGATGAAGTCCCACCTACACCTACAAAACCCAAAACTAAGCGCAGGGATCTACATACTAGGGAACCACCGACTACTTTGTGGAATGCCACAAATAGTGCCGATTACAAAAGTTAGTTGGATCCAACCAGATCAATATGTCTTTCTGCAATCCACCTTATAATGTCGACTACACCGGAAAAACCAAAGACGCACTTAAAATCAAAAATGATAAAATGGACGACGAGCAGTTCGCCAATTCCTGGTCCTAGATGGCACACAAATATGAATATCTATTGTCTTGAAGGTGCTCCGATTTATGTCTGTCATGCTGATTCGGAGGGGCTTAATTTTCGTCAAAGCCTAAAATCATCTGGTTGGCTTCTGAAACAATGCTGCATTTGGGTTAAAGATAGCATGGTGATGGGCCGTCAAGATTATCACTGGAAACATGAGCCGATACTATATGGATGGAAGCCTGGTGCGGCTCACTCTTGGAATTCTGATCGGAAGCAAACAACTGTGTGGGAGTTCGATCGCCCCAAATCTAGTCAAGAGCATCCGACCATGAAGCCGCTTGCCCTTGTTTCTTATGCAATTAAGAATAGTTGTAAGCCAAAGCAAAATGTATTGGATCCATTCGGTGGATCGGGCTCTACATTAATCTCTTGCGAAAAAATGCGTCGCAGATGCTTTACAATGGAATTAGACCCAAAATATTGCGATGTTATCGTGGATCGTTGGCAAAATCTGACAGGTAAGACTGCAAAAAAAGCAACGCCATTGACACAAATTACTACATCGTAATAAATAATAAAGGAACGACGTGTTTACACACATTCGCTTAAAAACAGGAGAAAAGGTTCGTGTAGAGCGATATGCAACCGAACGCCATGTGGGTATTTTAATTGTCGTTTCTGCAAAAGGTAAGAGACTTGAATCCTTTGAACCGTGGCAGATGAAAGAGTTCCATTCAAAATACAAGCCGCTTCGAGGAAGGCAACAGAAGGAAAGTGAATTGTGAAATTAGGGTGGATGTCAGTAAGAAAAGTTCCGGTTTCCAACAAGCCGAATGCAAAGGAACGCTCCAAACACTATTTTGAAATTCTCCAGAACTTCTTTTCAAAATATCGCCTTTGCAAAGTTTGTAAGGGAGCGGGCTATACCGTTAAAACAACGCGCAAAGTCGACACAACAAATATAAAGTTCTCTGGCATAGGGGACTTAGAAAATCTGCACGAGAATCCGGAGTCTTCAGTTATTCTTTCTGACCTGATTCGAGAGGTCATTTCTTTCGAACTAGAAGGTCGCTCGCCTTGTAAGAAGTGTCGCGGGATGAAGTTCGTTAAACGATCCGCAAAATAAAGGAGCTTAAGAGATGTTTCCTAGCAAAATCTTTATTTTACGCCCAATGCGGCATACAATGTATGCCAATAAAGAATAAGGGAGAATTGCGTTGGCAAAGAAGGCAGTCCAATAAAGGGCGAAACATGACGGCTCGCGAGAAGTTGACTCGAGATTAGAAAGTTAATCGGCAAAACCACTGCTGATGACGAGATCATGGATGAACTTGGAATTCATCCCCATATCCTTGCCGATTATAAACGTCAGCTTATGGATTTAGATCGAGCGACATTTGAGGGACTTGATTCAGTTGCCGTCTATTCAGAATACATTCAGAAAATACGCAGAATCATCAATGAGCTCGATTGGGCAATGAAAATTTAGCAAAAGAGGCCAAGCTCAGGCTTTAGTGAATGCCAATTTGGGAGAAAAAAGAGGAAGCATACGACTCGGTAATTAAACTTGGACAGGACTTTGGCTTCATTGAAGGCATCGGAGCGAGAAAGTCTGGTATGAGCTTTCTTTTAGCACGCAGCTAAAGGAGGAAGTTAAGGATGAGATCAAACGAGAAGTAGAAAGATGAACCAAATCACTCGCAGCACGATACCAATGCGAGTGAAGTTGTAGAGCTTCTCGATGAAAGCGTTCGAGAAAATTTACCCTCTAATGTTGTCGTCCTTCCACCAAAGAGCAAAACAAAAAGAAGGTAAAAGCTAAATTGAAATTTATCGTTAGATCAAAGCACTTACGAATGGTATGGGGGTCGTAAATACCAACGAACAACTTCTTGGAAAAACCGGTCTCCAAGAATTTCAGGCGGCGTCAAGAACTTAATCGAAAAACTTAAAAAAAAGAAGTTAATTCACAATTTAAAAGATCAAATTTTAAATCATGACCGAATTGATCTCTTGATGACGGAGGTCTTGGGATATGAGAGTAAAAGACTTCCACTTGGAATTCTCTATTTATCCAATAAACGAAATTCTTTAGTCATCTCGAATAACGAAGACAGAAATCAAAGATGGAATCTCACCCTTGCACCTCGTGGATTCGGAAAAAGTACTTGTCTGAATATTTTCACGGTGCATACTTGAATTCTAAAGAATCCAAATATTCGCATCCTGATTGCCTCTAAGACGGACACAAATGTATGCATTCCTATCTGAAATCAAACAGAGATTACAGCGTAAGGCTCTCACCGACATTTTCGGACTAACAAGGATAGCGAGACGATGGAAATATACGAGTGGTTACTCGGACCTCAGACAATAAGGAAGACACGATCGAAACCATCGGAATTGGTGGTGCCCTTGCGTCTAAACACTATGACTTAATTATTGCTGACGACTTAATTGATGAAGCAAATAGCATGACCGAAGGTCAGCGTGAAAAAGATTTTGACTTGGTTTCTTAAGGTTCTCGATCCAACTCTTGAGCCTCATGGCGAAATGAGAATATCGTTACCCGTTGCAAATGGATCTTTATGGATATTTGATTGTAAATGTACTTCATCAAAAGGTGAGAGAAGGTGGTCGGATCGACGACACTATCAAGTTTTACCAAGTCTTTTGAAAATAAAAGGAGTCGGAAGAGGCGTCAGAGAATCAAACGATATACATCCTTATGGCCGGAAAAATGTAGCGTTGAATTCCTTCTTAAAGCGTCGCATCTTAGGAACGATTAACAATACTCAATATCAAAACGATGTTGAGGCGATGAAAGGAAAATTTAAGATTGATTGGTTTAAATACTTCAGTCTTCAAAGCCAACCTATCCGAACTCAAGATATTTCAAGGAATCTGACCTGGCGATCAAACAGTCTGAAAGCGCAGATAAATTTGCTCATGTGACAATTGGTATTCATCCAAGAACTAAAAATATCTATGTTCTAGATTATTTCAATGAAGTCACACATTACAGTGATCAAAAAGAGTGACTAAAGAAATGTTCTACAAGTACGACCCGATTCGAGTTGCAGTTGAGGCAAATGGCTACCAACAGGCATTTCTTCAAGACGCAAATACTGATGATGAACTTGCGAGTATTCGCGCAATCCCGTTGTTCACTGAAAAGACAAAACAACCCGCGCATGGAAACTTTCAGCTTCTATTTTGAACGGGGCCAGGTGTTCTTTCGAGAAGATGAGCGAATTTGTAGAACATTTGCTTCAATTTCCTCACGGTCGTTACAAGGATCTGTTTGATGCGATTAGATGGTAATTCCTGTGCCTTTGGGAGGAAGACGGATTCGAGATCGTGAGCCAGGAATAAATTTAAGGAGAAGATATGGCAAGGACGACCAGAAAAACGACGTCTGCTAAAAACGGATTTCAAAGAAACTTTCCGTGGAAGACGAACGTGGAAATAAGCTTGTTTAAAGGCTACAGTAATGGCGCAAAGCCCAAGGGACATAAGAAAAAGTCGCTCTGCTTCCGATTGAAGATGACGACTTAGATGTGCTCGGACTTCAAGGACGAGTTATTGAACCACCTTTATCACTCACAGATTTGGCTGCCTTCAAAATTTTTCGACTGAGCTTAGGCAAACGGCCGATGCTAACACTTTTAGGCATCGATGGTTTGGAAGACGTTTGCTCCAAAAACCGGCTGACCATTAAAGAAATATAAAGTTGAAATTCAGGAGGCAGAGATTTTTTAGACAATCTACTCGATTATCCCAATCCAACAGAATCCTTTACGTAAGCTCAGAAAGAAACGACACGAAGAGACTTTGGTAACGCTTATTGGGAATTGGTCCCTACCTTCGGAAACACCAAGCGATATTCGTGCATCCAATAGGGTCAATTCCGCGACTGTTAGGATTACAAAGACGGACCGCACTCTGACGGATGGTGCCCGCTGTAAAAGAGGCTGAAAATGGCAAAGCACCAAAATATTACTGAAACGATTTAGGCGATTTGTTCAAATCATTAATCGGAAAAAGGTCTATTTTAAGGAGTTTGGGGATCCAAGAATTATTGACCGCCGAACAGGTGATGTTGCAGATATGAAAAACTAGATCGCATGAGTTTGGGCCCAGAGTTGCTGTGTTGATCGGACGAGTCATCGACACTCCCTATAGCATATCGTTCCCCGGAAATATCTGTAAGCCTCAAAAACCACAGAACAAGCGGACGAAACAAACATTATCACTCTAATGAACAACAACATACCTTCCTTCGCTGTACTAGCAAATGGAGGAATGCTCACCCAGGGCTCTGTCGATCGAATTCAGGAATTTGTAGACACACAAATCAAAAGGAAGTTCCAATTGACAAAGTGGCTAATATTGGAGGAATCTTCTCACGATAGTCTTTCGTCACCATCAAGTGTGAAGATGGAAATTGTACCTCTTGCGCGGAACCAGCATCAGGATATGCTGTGGCAGTCATACGATGAAAATAACGCCAAGAGCAAGAAGAAACTTTAGAATTGCACCAATTCTCGTTGGTGCCTCTGAGAATTACGACCGAGCAACAGCTCAAGTTCTGAGGTTAACAGAAAAATATGTCTTCAACCCAGAACGAGAAGAGATAGATCGGGACATCAACAAAATTTTATTTGCACAAGGGATAAAGTTTTGGACCTTTAAATCAAATAGTCCGAATGTAACTAACGATGAAGACCTAGTTCGTATTTTAACTGGAGCCGAGCGATCGGGAGCTCTTACTCCTAGAATTTCAAGAATGCTTCTTGAAGACATACTAAATAGAGAACTACCAGGATTTGATACAGCTCCTGAAGATTTTAACCCTGACGTTCCTTTTAGTTTTACTTTGGCAAAACTCATGCAAAGCGCAGGTAATGCCAATCAAAATGGTACATTTGCTTCGCAGGGACAAACTCCAAAGCCACCTGCAAACAACAATGAACAAACCAAATATGAAGAGATTGGTGATTTACTCGACCCAAACATGGCCATCGATAAGATGCTTGAGAAGCCTGAAGACTACATAAAGGCCCTTACTCAAATCAGAGACTCATTGAAGGAGAATTTGGATACGGAAGCCTTTGGAGAGGTGCAAAATGGAAACTCAGCTTGCTGTTAACAAACCTACGTTTGAGACCAAAGAAAAGCTCTACAATATATTGTCGGAAGTAATAGAAAAGGCGTCCGGAGATAAAGGCGAAGCGGAGCTACTAAGAATTGAAAATGGTCTTACTCGATTTACCGCCCTTCAATGGAATCGCACTGCAACAAAGGCAATTAAAGCTGCCGTTGGTTCATTTGATACCCGTTCATCAAACCCTGTGTCAAAGACCGATGTCAGACGGATACTTATGCGTCTTGATCGAGAGTTCAATCAATTTCAAAAGAAGATTGAAGCTCGAACTAAGAAGGACATTGAAAAGTTATTTAAGAAAAGTAAAAAGATTTTCAGAGATCGGTTCGAAGTTAAGCCAAATGAAAAGTCTGTTTTTTTTGATCAACGTAAAATTCAAGTTGGGAGTATCGAAAAACTTGTCGCCTCACCGATTCTGAAACAAGGTGAAGATTTGGCTGATTTGGTTTTCACTTCTACAGATCAGGCTACTGTTGCTAATATTTCAAGGCTTCACCTAATTGCTGCGGGAGAACACTTTACCAATAATCATAAGGCAACCATTTCAAACCTAATTAATGAGAGTGTTTTTCAGCGAGGAATGCCGAAGAGACAAGCCGGAGAGTTTCTCCGTGATGAACTCTCTAAACGACTGGGGGGGCTCGATCGAGCGGTGCCGGAAGCCCTTAGACGTCAAGGTCAGCGGTCGGCGAACGCATATTTCGAGGGCCTATCTGTAACAAGCGTCACCCGTGCGAGAAACTTTGGAAATATCAACCTGATGGATGAGGTTGGTGTCCTCCAAGTTGTCTGGGCATCTATTATAGATAATCGAACGTCAGAGATTTGCTTAGATATGAATGGGAGAGTCTTCACATTAGAGATGGTCAAGGCACAACAACGAGCCATTTTGGACGAAGAAACTAGCGAGGGAATAAAGGAGAAGTTCGGGTGGAGAAAGAATTTAAGTGAGTTTGGGTTGAGGGCCGGAGAAAGATTGAGTTCAATTGAAGCCGCCCAGTTACTTGCAGATAGTGGCGTCCCGATTGTTCCTCCCGCACATTTTAGATGCCGCTCCGAATTACAACCCGCTTAAGACCTTAAGAACAGCGTGGATTTTGGGATCGACTCTCAACACGCCATATCACAAAGATTTGAGGAGTCTTAGAAAAATATGGTCTTACTTCACCATTTTTACTTATATTTCTTCTGTATTTGGCATACAATGTATGCCAATATAAACTTTGGAAAGATTCACATGGCTCAACTGGATTCAAAAGTTATAGGCGAAGGAGGTGCTCACGCGCACCGACTTGAGTCCCCTGAAAGAACTCAGGTCGATGGCATGCACAAGCACCTTTTTTTTGTACGCGACAGACTTGTGATGACTGAGTTGGATGGAGCCCACTGGCATCCTGTAAGTCCTTCTGACAATAAGGTTGGACCAGAGTCTGAACCCATTCACAAACACAAAATTTCTCTTAGAACAGAACAAGGACTCCAAGAATTAAATACGGGAGAAGGCTCTCCCCACACACATGAACTACAAACTGAAAATACTACGGTTTCCGGTCTCCACACCCACACGCTAGAAATTGGTGGCGAGAAAATAGTCTCACTGCTTCCAGGGGATCTAATTCAAGTAGAGAACGCTACCAAGAATGAAAAAGGTCTTCGGGACTTCAATATTCAAAAACGTGTTTCAGGACCTCTTGAAATGGATTTTACATTAGTTAAGACTTTAAATTCTCCTAAATTTAAAGAGCTTCTTCAAAAATCAGTCCTATCTTCTCTTATTAAGACTCTCTCCCGATTAGCCGACGGCATGAGGAATTCAGGCTTTGATTCTATCAAAAGAGCGGTTTGTAGACATTGGACAAGCGAGACGCTTTGTTCTGGATCATAATCTTAATGTCCGAACGTCAGAGGACAGGGACAATGTTTTTCGCTTTCTCGTGATGTCCGAGGATAGATTTCAAGAATCTACACTTCAACGTATTCGACTAACAGATGGGGTTGAAGCTATCGTTGGACTTTTAAGTGAAGAAGCCCGACTTACAGAGGCCGCCGAATCAGCATCTGAAGCCTCTCTTACTGAAAATGCGATCTCCGAAGATCCCGAACCATCCTCTTCTACAACGTCAATGAACGCTGCCCAAGATCGTATGCCGTCGGAAAAATCCTTACGAAGCATACATCAGAAACTTAAAAATCTAAGGCTTATCTATGCAAATGAAGAATTGAAGCCCACCACCAAGAGACTTTCATCCGATAAGGTCACAATTGTAAAGACAGCATTTGAGTATTCAATATTAAAACAAATCCAAGAAAAACGACTTGTAACTGGACCCCTCCTAGTTCCAGAAAAAATTGATCTTCAAAATGAAATTGTCAGTGCTGATGAAATCGAAATTGCAGCTCACAATTACATGACAAAACTCACCTTTCAAAAGGATGAGGACTTTCTGAAATCAATTGGGCTCGATCCTCGTGTCGATCAGGGTTTCATGCATTCAGATTTCACGAGGAAACTTGCAGTCGTTGAAAGCTATATTGCTCCAGTTGATTTCACATTAAATGAAAGAAAAGTCGTCAAAGGTACTTGGATGGCAACAATGAAAATATTTGACGATGAAGTATGGAACCTCATCAAAGCAGGAAAGATTCGAGGATTTAGTATCGGGGGTCGTGCTCGCTTGATCGACGGAAGAGTGCGACCAAAATTCATAATTTGGCCTGATCTAGACCACATTGATTGGGAGGCAGCCTAATTATGGCAAAGAAGAAACCACCAGGAACCAAACGAATTGTCGACCTTGATGTCAGCGAGTTTAGCCCAGTGGATAAACCCGCAATTGATGAGGAATTCATCATAATCAAATCTTTAAAAGGGAAGCGCCTATGAAGATCACAAAGAAAATAATTCAAAAGCTACTAGCTGGCAAAGCTCGAAGACCAAAAGCTCTGAAAAGAAAAGAACTTTGCGTTTTCTGCAAACAAGAAGGTGGTAGCGAGCCAAAGATCGGACTGAAGTGTGGAGTATGTTTCTCCTGTGCCGTTCAACGAGAAGATAATGGCGTTTTTGATCAATGCTTGGAGGAACTTTTGACTTCGAAGAGTACAAAACGAAATTTCCAGACGAGTTCAAAACAAAAATCCAGTGATGAAGACAATGGCGGTGACAAAAATGAGGATGATGAAACTACATCAGAAGACCCTTCAGAAGATGAAGGCGATGAACAAGAAGGTGGTGAAGAGGGTGATACCGATTCACAGGAAGATGTGACTGATGAAGAAAAAGCTCTAACACCCAAAGACAGCCTTTCTCGTGATGAGCTTCAGGCGAGCCTGCAAGAAAGGTCAAAAAATTCGGAATAGAAGTGCGTGACGATGCGGCCCTCACCTTTCCCGCTGGCTTTCCTAACAGTCTAAATGAATATGGCGATCCAGTGAATTTGAAATATCCATTTGACTCTAAGAAAAGAGCGACCAATGCGAGGGTTCGATTCAAACAAAATGCAACTGAATATGACAAGGAGAAGAGCAAGGCAATTGTTCATGAACGAATTGTTCGGGCAGAGCTCGAATATGATATCGATCCGTCATTTGATGAAAGCGACCCTCTCGATCAGCTCTTGCCAACAGACTTAAAGGAACAATTGCAAAAATCATGAAGGCGAAAAGCCGTCAGTCAGTAAAAGACTTTCCAAAGTTGAAAAGCAGTTTGAAGAATTGAAGAGCTTGCTTGAGCAATCGTTGGCACTACACGATGAGGCAGCAAGGTCGCTTAATCAGATTGTAGAAATGCAGATGATGGCCCTGGAGCAAGTGTTAATGTTAACCGGCCCAGATGAACAGGCTGACGGCCAGGATGGTGACGTCACCGCTGCCTCTCGGCACACTGATTTACTCGGCGAAATTAAAACTCTCAAAGCCGAAGTTTCAAAGGCCGGTGCCAAAATATCCACCTCTAGACTTCGAGTCTTACAAGAAATTTCAGAAAAACTTTCTGATCTAATCCGATCCGTAATGGATGGGGAAAAGATGGAAAACGTAAATCGGTCAGCAAATCAACTGATGGCCTAGTCGGTCGTTTAAAGACTGTTGAGTCTTCGATTGAAGCAATCAGAAATGAAGCGACCAATAAGGTTGAAGCACTCGCAAAGCGTATCGATGAATTCGAGAACACGGCGGGAGCTTCTGGGGCTCTAGACGACGATGAGGATCCAGAAGATGACGGAAATTCGTCAACAACGCAAAAGTCAATTTTTGCACCATTGATCGGACTTGATGAGATCAAAATGCAAATTGAAAAGCGGGACACTTATCTGAGGAAGGACAAAACAGAACAATCTTAGAGGTCAAAAAAATTTCACCTCATTGGCATACACTATATGCCATAGGTTGCTCAAAAGGAGAAAAACATGGGTAAGCTCAGTAACAAAGAAATCTTAGAAAAAGCCGTCATTACCACTGCTGAAATCGTCCAGGCTGGCCGCCTCAACGATGCCCAGGCAGATCGGTTTATTGACTTCGTGATTGACGTCACTGGACTTCAAGGCCGTGTCCGTGTCGTTCGTTTTAGAAACGACAAAATGGACATCGATAAAATTGGGGTAGGAAGACGTGTGGCCGTTCCAAAAAAGGAGGCCGTAGATCCAGGTGTTCGACGTCGAATCAAAACAAGTAAGGTTACCTTACAGCCTGAAGAGATTATGGTCCCTTGGGAGCTCTCGGATGAATTTGTCACAGAAAACCTTGAAGGTGAAGTAGTTGAAGACACCATCATGCGTTTGATGGCAACCCAGCTTTCAAACGACCTTGAAGAACTCTACATTCAAGGGGACAAACTTGGACCTGTCCGTTATGAAAGTGAGTTAATCGACGGAGGATCAGCCACAGACGTAATCGTAGATACCTATATAAAATTGCAAGATGGCTGGTTAAAACGTGCAGGCGCCAGTCACATTGTTGATAATGATGGGATCAATATTTCTCATCAAGTCTTTTCCGACATGATTGTGGAGATGCCGAGTAAGTTCAAAAGGAACAAGAGGAATCTAAAGTTCTTCAGTTCAGATACAACTGAGCAATTGTTCCGAAATAACTTGGCTTCCAGGGCAACGGGTCTTGGAGACAGTGCCGCAACGAGTGAACTGAACTTGCGTCCGTTTGGCGTGGAGCTTGTCCCTCTCGCTTTGCTTCCGCAAACGCCGCTCATTACTGAGCATGTGACATTATCTGGTACTACACCAGTTGCATTGAAGAACAAAAACATTGTTCCAGGCAGTGACATCGTTGTTCTCCAGGCAATCAACGCAAACCCCAAAACCCCTGTCACTCCATTTGTTAATGGAATTGATTACACACTCGACAACGCGGCGGGAACACTTGTTCGACTCGGTGGTGGCTCAATCTCTGATCCTTCCGATGTCAAGATTTCATACCTTGCGGAAAGCCAACTGTTCTTAACGGAATTTCGCAATTTGATATTGGGTCTTGGCAGGGACATCCGAATGGAACGAGATCGAAACATCTTCGCATCTACAACCGAGTTTGCCATTACAACTCGTGTTGCCGTAGAGATCGAAGAGGCCGATGCCGTTGTGTTGGGAATTAACGTCGGTCTGGCTTAATAGATCGCAATTTGAAAAAGGAGATCATAGATGATGACTGCAAGAGTGGTGTTGAGAGGAGCAGAAACCTATAAAGTCCACGGGCGCACTTGGATTAAAGGTGTGCCTGGTGTCGTAAAGGGTGAGGATCAGATTAAGGCATTTGAACAAAATGGTTACTTCCATGTCAAACGCCTGGAATCAAAGAAACAAGCTCCAAATTTAGCTCAACAAAAGAAACTTGTTAAACGACCAGCTCCAGAGGCGAAGCCCGAAGAGACCAACTAAGTGGAGGCATAAATGAATCGAATCCAATATATGGGTGATTCTCCGGCCTTTGTCGACGACTTTGCCAAGGGATGTGAGCGATCTTGCAAGGGGTCGCTGCATCTCTTTCCAAAACGCCTTCTGAAAGTGACGGACGATGAGCTGGAGCACCTTAAATCAAAAAGAAAAGATATTTTCAGAAACATCAAAGTACTTCCAAAGACAAAAACAAAACCAGAACCTCTTCCAAAGGTTGAAGAAAAACAGGCTGAGGAAAAAGCACCTGAGCCACCAGAACCATCAATGGATGAGGCAAAGAGTGAGGAGGAAGAAGATAGTTTTTCATTCGGGGAAAGAAGAAGAAAAAAAGAAATCATCGACTGATTTTTCCTAGTGAAAATGAAGAAGAGGCCACCTTGTGATTAAGGTCAATTTAAACGATGGAAATATTTTGTCATTTGATCTCAACAAACCATCGGATTGGCAACAGTGGCAGGAATGGTCATCTTCACAGGATTTTCAAAACAGGATTACGGGAATTGGAATTTTACATGACCGACGATTTCATACAGTCCCATATCCAAAGAATTTCAAGAAAGTAAATGTATATGCTGAGTCGGTCTATAACAAGAAGGATGGAGAAAAACGAAAAATGGGAGAACGTTGATCGTACATGCTGATCAAGTGAAACTTGAGCTTCTGGTCTATACCTATGACGATCCAAAGCCTCCCATTCAATCGAGAACGACGATGGCTTTAATTGGTCGACAAATGTTCCCGAAAGACGTTTACAAACGGAGAGTAGACGAATGAGTGCAGACCGCAGTAATTTTTTTTATAGAAGATTGACCTCTCTTTCTTCAAGTTACAAAGACAATTCCTTCGATTTTAAATTTTCATCTCGCCACATGAAAATAGCCGTGGTCGGTGGAGACCTTGAGTTTGTATTAAATGGTGCTGACGACAATCAGGTGGATGGACTGATAAAGGCCACAGATGGTGTAGTTGATTTTACAGATTTTGAAACGAATCGGATCGCCCTTAGACAATCTTCAGGAACAGTTACTGAAGTAAGAATCTGGGCGAATAAATGATGGATGGGGACAAATGTGTCTGGGATGGGAAGCAAAACATTTTTTTACACACGGATCAAAGTTGCCGTAAAGGATTTTCCAAGTGATGCGCAAGTAAAGATTCCTTTTCTGGCCACGAAGATCATCATTTCTAATGACACCGATCCTCGATTGATTTTTTCGTTCTTGTCACCTCATCTACATGGCGAACTCTTTTGTGATGACGATCCATTAGTCATGGACAACCTGAGCGTAGGAAAGGTTTGGTTTAAATCTGAGTCGACTTCCGAAGCCAGAGTCTGGGCATGGAGGACTTAATAAGATGTCTAGCTTTGGAAGAAAAGGAAAAATTGCACGGCTCTTAGAACTCTGGTTGGAATCGAAACACTTGAGCTACTCGGAATATCTCCAACCAATATAGTGACAACCACGGACAATCAATTTGTAACAACAAGTAATGGCGAGTTCATTACAGACTCGACGTAAAAGGAACGATGAATGCCTATTCATAAGGACTTGCCAGATTCAGAGTTACACAACCCAAAGGGATTTGATGTCGCAAATCCAGATACTGTATTGACAAAATCCTCAACCGGTTTTGTCGAATATATTAAAAAATCTGAATTTGGAGCAGACATTCTATTTGGCGACGGTGATCCGGCTGGAACAGTTGGTGTTATCGACGACATCTATATTGATAGAACGGATGGCGACGTCTTTAAAAAAGTCGATCTTACGCTTTGGGAATTTCAATTCAATATATCATCTGCTGGTGGAATAACCGATCATGGATTCTTAGATGCACCAAGTTTGCTAGATGACGACCATCCTCAGTATTTATTGGTTGATGGTTCGCGTGCTATGACTGGAGACCTTGATCTCGATGGCCATGACCTTTTGAATGTCTTAAATTTGAATGGTATTCCAACGTCATTTCTAGGTACACATGCAAGCAGACATCTTCCTGGCGGAGCAGATCCTCTAATTACTGCAGCGCCTACTTCAAATTTATGTGGAAATTCACCAAATTCTGAAGGGTCAGCACAGAGCTTTTCGCGCAGTGATCATACACATGAAATAGATGTTGGAGCACCAGTTAGCCAAACTCCTGGTCAATCGAATTCAGAGGGAAGTGCACCACAACTAGCCCGCTCTGACCACATTCATAATATTCCAACTTCAGCTCCCTCCCCTCTCGCTCCAGATGCTACTAATTCCGAAGGGACGGCTCCGAGCTTTGCTAGAAGCGACCATATTCATAATGTTCAAACAGATGCACCTACAACCAATCTGAATACCAATACCACAAACCAAGAAGGGGTGGGCTCATCGTTTGCACGGAACGACCACTCCCATGCTATTGATACTGGCGTGCCAAGTGTAATAAATCCCGATGTTCCAAACAATGCGGGCACTTCCCCAAACCTTGCTCGCGCAGATCACATACATAATATTCCAACAGCAGTTCCAGTCGGATTAAGTCCGAATGGAGGTAACAACCAAGGAGATGCGAATAGTTTTTCTCGATCTAACCATACCCACAATATTCCAACGGCGGCCCCGCCAGCGAACTTAAGTGCCAATACATCTAATCAGGATGGTGTTGCGAATAGTTTTTCTCGAAGCGACCATTCTCATGGGGTTAACACAGGTGTGCCATCCACTCAAACTCCTGATCAGGCAAATGCTACTGGTACTTCACCCAATCTTTCAAGGGCAGATCATACTCACAACATTCCCACCGCAGTCCCTATATCTGTTGGGGTGGCTAATTCACAGGGTTCCGCAGCGAGTTTTGCAAGGAGCGATCATGTTCACAATGTCTTTCCTCCTTTTCAACACCAAGATGCTGAAAACAATACTCCACAAACAACAACAGGTGGATTCACGGCAGGTTTGACTCTTACAACTCCGTCCATCCCCGCAGGAAGATATAGGATTGCTTGGTATTATGAATGGGCTTATGACGACACATTCACAAATTACATAGGCAGAGTTCAACTCAATAACACCACAACGCTAGCTGAACACAATGCAGAACCTTCTGACTCTGGAGGCGGCGGCCCTGGCGGTACAGACCAACGATTTCCGGTCTCCGGTTTTGCCCATGTTAATCTTACTGCCGGAGTTCATTTCATAGATGTTGACTTTGGGTCGTCAAGTGGAACCACCGCAACTTTATGGAGAGTCAGAATTGAAATTAGGAGGGTTTCTTAATGCCTGAATATCAATTCTCAAAAAATACAAATGTTTCTAAATTAAAACGCGAAATTTTGGCCAGCTCGCTAGTTGATAAACTTCAGTCAATAACAACAAGAGGAAACGAATTAACTATCGAAACAAAGGCTGATTTATCTTCAGCGGAGCAATCTGAACTCTCAGCAATTATTTCAGAACACACTACGAAAGATGATGAGGCTGAGAACATTGAAAAGGCATACAGATCAATTCGATTTGCGATCGACGTCTTTTCAGAGCTTTCGGTTTATTTTTCTAGTCGTGGACTTTCAGAGGATCAATTGGAACAGGTTTCTGACCGTTTTGCAAAATTTCAGCAGCTTCTCTATGGTGGCTTTTTTAGCGCAGCTAAGACTCACTTGACGAAAATACCTACAGACGCTCTAGTTCCTCCACAAGTAATTTCACAATTGAACAAGAAGCTAACCGAACAATCTAGTAGAAACTTGAAGGTACTTCTTAATGGATAACTCTGGTCTTTACATCACATATTCCGAATTGATCCTTGAACTCCTAAATAGTGGTTCAACGAAAGTAACAAAGTCTGACGTTACTCTGTCGAATAAGGCTATTGATGCTGGGGGAGACATTTATGAGTACTCGGTTCCCTCTGGTGCGCCAACGCCAAACATAGGAGACATCATTCTTCAAGCTGATACACTGATTGTATTGTTGAAATTATTTCTGGCCCTGATCGGCTTCGAATAGAGAAAACGGGGCCGTTAAATCAAATTCAAAATGGACCTGCAAACATTCTTCACTCTGATTCAGTTACCAAGGCAAGAGCAATTTCTCTCATTCAGCTTGCTATGGCTAAAATTGATCGGGATACTGGGCAATTTTTTAATCTAAGGTCCGGCATATTTCAGATTGAGGGCAGTAATTCTCCTATATTATTTTTTAACGTGCCAATTATTGAAATACGAGAGCTCAAGATCAATGGTACCGACCAAGTATTGATTGAAGGAAGAGATTATGATTTCCTCGCCTTGAAAGGTAGGATTCAACCTCAAGATGATCGATGGAATCCACGGATTAAACTCAACACGAGAACCGACAATATTTTCTCTGGCGTATTTACTAATCGAATTTTCCTCAAAGATACATTTACTGAAATAGATGGTGACTTTGGATTTCTTGAGCCAGATGGATCAACTCCACCTTTAATAAAAAGAGCAGCACAAATCTTAGTTATCGAAGAGATTGAAAATCCAATCAGTTCATCTGCGAGCAACCCAACGACAGGTAGCTTAAAAAGGCTAAAAATTGATTTACATGAACAGGAGTTTTTTGAACCCAAAGATCAAAACCAAGCGTTCGGAGCGAGTGCAAACGATGAATACAATCGAATTGTGGCACAATACAAGCGGCCACTTCTAATCGGCGGTAGCTTTCGAGAGGCAAGGGAGGATCGAAGATAATGTCAGGTCTTCTCAATCCTCCACCGCTAATTGAACCAGTGACGCTTTTAATTGAGGCGGTTAATAAAATGCAGACGCCTTATTCTACTGGCGTAAGCGGAAGACGAGAGACCGTCAACCATGTAGTCAGAGAGCAGTTTTCGTTACCCGCTCAAGTTGTGTATGGAAATCAAGCCCAGAAAATGCACTCCTCTCTTCTTGGCACTGACGAACAGGCCGCCGGTTATGCGTTGTTTCGATTGGCGGATATGAAAGTCATTGGAAAAGAACCAAAGAGAGGAGATCGAATTGTAAAAATCAACAATGTGGATCTAAAGCAAATTATGTACTTCACCCATAGCGTGGGCGATCTGGCCTCTCATTTCTCTTCTACAGGATTCACATTCACTTTGTTGTTCTTTAGCGATAGGGAGCCCGTAGGATAGATATGTCAAATGCAATAGTTTTAACAGGAGATGTAAATGCTTACCTAAAGTTCCTCACTGCAGGAAGCACTTTAGGATATGTAGAGCGCGAAATTCGGCGAGCTACTATCAGGGCATCGATGTTTCTCGTAAATCAAATTAAGAATAAAATTCGATCACAAAAAGGTCTTAGACCAAATACTCCACTTACTTTAGCTCTATCTCGTGGCAGCTTAACTCTTCTTAAAGAGAAAAATTTGTTCGATGCTCTCGGATATACACTTAAAAATGCGTTTGAATCAGAAGTTGGAATTCCACAAGGTAGAAAGTCAACTGGCGGAGTTACAAGTCATCCAGAAGAACTTCAAAAGATAGTCTTTCGACTTCATAAAGGTTTTACAATTGATCTTACTCCAGAAGTTAGAGCTGCATTGATTTATGGTTTGCGTAAGAAAGGTGGACGATCAGCTAAGGCAGCGATTCAAGGTTTTGAACAGAATACCGGAAAGCCAAAAGGTCAAATTCGTGTGAAGCCCATAAAGTTTATGTCATCTGTTTTCAACAACACGGCTAACCAAGAAAAAGTAAGGAGAATTTACCGAGATGGATTGGAAAGGGCATTCAAAAGCGCTGGGGCCAAAGATGGAGATCATAGGGATAAGGCATGATTAATAGATTGATCAAAAATTTTATTTTCGATGAGACCATTAGAAAGCAGCTTATATTTTCGGATGCGACGAAAATTCGTCTAAACACTGAGGATCCTGCACAAACTACTATCGAACTTGCTTCAAATGGCGATCAATTTCCAATTGACCCTGACCTCTATATTGAAACACCATTGACAACTCCAAATGGGGTTCAAAGATGGTTGAGATTCGAAGCTGTAAAGCCTAGCGACGATCTTCCCGACAACACTTTTGTCCGTTTTAAGGTCAAAACAACGGCAGGTAATTATTTCTGGAATGGAATAGGCTGGGCTAGTGCTGGCCTGTCGGATTGGATGAGCGAGAGTGATCTAAATGAACACTTCGACTCATTCCCAATTGCAACCGTTGGAAATCGATCTATTGGCTTCGTTATCAACCTTCAAACAACTGATGCCTCAGTCACTCCGAAAGTTTCAATTCTCAAGTTTCTAGGAGAGTTTGATGTCGATTTTCTTGAAGATATTATCTACGATGGGATCGTTAGAAAACTAAATACAGAATTTAGAAGTACTTCACAGGTCATTTTTCCTAATGATTCAACAGTATCAACAATTGATCTGAATTCAGTACTTGAAAACAAAGGGTACAACATCACCGGAGTTAGAAAAGTCATCAACCTAACTGATGATCCCTTGAAATTATCCAACTTATTTGACAGCTACACACCTGGCCCAATGAGGCAGGACGGGTTCACATTTGATCCTGGCACTGTGTCGCTTTCATCCAGCGTTGATTCAGGAAAATTTATTGAAGTGACATTTGAGTATGTTCCAGAAGTAGTAATCAATACTCAGCAAGACTATTTTGAAATTCCAACTTTCCCAAGCCTCGTTATTGAGGCAATAGATGAGTTAGAGCCCTTCGGCTTTACTGCACAAGAAACCAATGCTCAAGGGCGGGATCTGATCCGCGATCTCCCAAATATTAATGGCGTTTTACAATATGGACCTGAGCAAAAAACCCTGCGCGTAGATTACGCGGTCTTTACTAACCTTCAACTTGACCAGTTGCGTCTATGTCAGGACTTAAGCGAATTTTTTACAAAAGACTTGAGGGTTAAGTCCTATGCGCTCGACCGTGATTATGATCTCCGTGTAGTCAAAAAATTGGACACTTCAAGGACAAAGACTAAACGAGAAGCCGATGGAGACAAGGATGGCACTGACACAAATGTCGCCACGGGGACATTCGATGTACTTGGAGTACTTTTCTTTAATAAGCCTTCTAAAGACGTACCTTTGGTTGGGGAGGTCATTCGTGAATTCTCTGGGTAGGGTTTATTAGCTCAATATGTCAATGGGGACTGGACAACATTTTTGAGAATAAATTTGAGTGTTTTTTTGTTAATCTTGGCATACAATGTATGCCAAACGCAAGGGAGATAGAGTATGGCAGACAGAAGATTTGGCCCGACCCGCGCACCAGGGGTCGTAATTATTGAGAAAGAAGCGCAACAGGCGATTGAACCTGGGGCACTTGGAACTACTGCTTACACTGGGGTTCTTCAAAAGGGTCCAATCGGAAGAGCCTTTGTCGCCTTAAACGCCTCGAATTTTCGATTTAGAGCTGGATCTTATATCCCCGAATCACTTCTCCCCGACGCTGCATTTGATTTCTTCAACCTTGGCAATGGTGCTGGAACTCTCTGGCTGAATCGAGTCACAGATGGTAACGAAAAAAAATCTGCTCTTACATTAAAAAATCGTCGAGATCCACGCTCTGACACCATCCAATTTGAAGCAGGAAATGGTGGGCGATGGGGAGGTAAAAAACAGCTCCTTGTTGACGAGTATGCGACAGTAACTCCGACAACGGTAAGTCTTGCAAACCCACCAACTAATTTAAAAATCGATGAACTTGTGGGAGGCAAAGTAAAGTTCAATGCAATTCCAGGTAAATCGTTTGATATTATTTCCAATACCGAAACCGGAGAACTTGAACTTCCTTCCGACGTTGATGTAGTCACAGAACTAGGAGCACGTCTCGACAAACTCGTTTCTGTAGAACTACTCAATAATGGTCTGGCCCTTGGAGTTCTGATCAAAGATGGCCAAGACAATCCACTTCAGGAATGGGGTCTTGAGATTTACCTTATTGAAGGCGGAATTGCCACTCTTGCAAAGCAATTTCCAAATCTAAGTTCCGATCCAAACTCTCCCAACTATTTCCTTAAAGCAATAAATGACGACTCTGATGCTGACTTTTTGTTAAAAGCAGCGGACCTTCACCTCGGATCGATCTCCGCCGATATTCGCCCGTCAAATGTGTTCGGGAAATCGCTCAGTTTGACGGATACCGTACTACAAGCAAAAATTCACGATGATGTTATTTCGTCAGTCGGTGGAGCCTTAGCTAATGTCGATCCTCTCACTCCAGGTGGATCTATTGTGCCTGATCAGATCCAGTTAACTGTAAGCATTGCAGGTTCTCGTTCATTGGGACTATTAACTTTCGGTGGTAATCCCGCCGATGGTGATGCTGTTGAGATCAACGGAAAGACTATTACGTTTAGAGCGGCAGTAACTCTGCCGAACGACGAAGTTTTGATTGGGGCAACTGCCGAAGACACAATCGACAATCTTGTTTCCTTCATTAGTGGAAGTGCAGACAACCTACTTAAAGATGTAGTGTTTGCAGAAAAAGCATCAAGCTCGACAATGAATCTTTATGCTCAAACGGCGGGCACGGCTGGCGATGCAGTAACAACCACTTCAA
The DNA here is from genome assembly GCA_041391465.1 of Bdellovibrionales bacterium. GTDB lineage: Bacteria > Bdellovibrionota > Bdellovibrionia > Bdellovibrionales > UBA1609 > UBA1609. The sequence continues at coordinate 45,063 of JAWKNX010000004.1, read as the reverse complement.
GTGGTGGTGGCGGTGAACCAACCTGGGGTGCTGGTACATTGGCAGGTGGTGTGGATCAAGTTTGGGACTACGTTAGTCAAAAAATGCCATTCTTAACCGGAATCACTGTTACATCCGGCGTACCATTTGTGGCTCCAAATGATTTTGGAACTGGATTTACCATCATTGATACAAGCAAAGATTCGACAAAGAACTTTGCCATTGGTGACACTATAACTATTTTTGTTAGCCCCTTGGAGGTAGGGAAATTAGTCGGTGGTTCGCTAATTCCAAATGTTGCCGAGCGAAGAATAAAATTCAGAATTCTAAGCAACACCGCAGACACAATTACAGTGAAAGCGGGTTCAGCGATGACGGACAATGCCTCAGTTGGAGATAATTTTCGTGTCGAATATGTTCAAGAACTTGGTGGTGGATATGATGGGCTCGCAGAAGTATCTGATTTAGATTTTTCCAACGCCTATGATACCGATAACTCTCCACTTAAAGGACTAAGGGGTCGAAACCTCGGTCTTGTTAAGCTGGCAACCCCTGGTGTTACTGCAGCGTCTGTGCAGTCTGCAGGAGCCAGCTTTGCCGAAAGCCAAAATTGGCAGTATCGATATGAAATTCCTTCTAACATCACTGCGGAAGATGCCGCCGAACAATTTATTAATGAAACAGTCGGAAAAAATGACTTTGCGGTTGTTCAATTCCCATCCTTTGCGAAGGTTCAAAATCCAAGTGGTTCTGGTCTAAAACTCACAAGTCAAACTGGGGCCATTCATGGGCGTGAGGCAAAGGTTGCAAATGACTTTCAGGGTTTTCATAAAGCAGCGGCTGGTGTGGATGTCATTTTGTCGAATGTGGTTGCATTGCCAGATGGTTTCGAGGGTCGCGCACTTGATGAGGAATTTCTAGATGCCGCAGGTATCAACATGATCAAGTTCAAAGATGGAAATTTCATTCTTTGGGGAGATGAGAATGTTGGCAATGAGAGGAGGTTTAAGCATAAACGCGAATACCTATCTCATATCGAAAATGTGTTCCTTGAGAATTTTGATTTCATCATATTTAGCATAAACGACGAACAGTCAGACAAGCTATTGGAGTCAACATTCAGAGCTTTCTTCATACCTGAATTTGCAAAACGAGCGATTCGAGGCACGGATCTTGACGATGCTGTACAAATCAAGATCGACGCTGAAAATAATACCGACTTGACAAGATCACTGGGACAGAAGAACGCAGAAATTCGACTTCGAATTGCAGACACTACGAAGCAATTTATCATCACTGTTTCTGAACTTGGCGTGACTGAATCGGTGGCAGCATAATGGCAAGTCGTTTTTTTTATACTATAGGGCATACAATGTATGCCCATGAAATGAGGGGTGATTAATATGGTTTTACAAGGCGCAGTCCAATCTGGACATATCCCAGTGAACAATTACGAATTGATAGTCGTAGGCTTGCCCCCAATTGTTTTTACCACCATTAGCGGCTTTGAAGACGAGACAGAAGCAGTGGATCTTCCAGATAGGACAAAGGCATCAGGTGGCAATCACAAGCCAGTGGAGTTTACCGCAACAAGTTTTGAGCATCACACTGCTGAAAGAGCTGCTCTTGAGTTCTGGCTTCGTGAAGGCCGTGATCCGGTCACGCCTACATATAAAAAAGTTGGAACTCTGATCAAAAGAGACATTCACGGAAATGTTGCATCTACAAATTCGTTAACTGGGCTCTGGATTATGAAAAAGAAAGGTCCGGATCTCGATTTAGCAAACGAAGGTGAACCAGCTTTGATTGAGTGGACGTTTTCTGCGGATAGCGTTCAACCCATCTAAGCAAAAATAGAAATTTCCTAACAAAGCAATTTTCGGGATTGCTAATTGGAGGAACGAAGTGACTGAAGAAAATACGACTGAAAATCCTACCCTATACCGGACAACTACCCTCGATGAACTAGGTGCAAATCTTCCGATTCTAAGAAATGGACGCGATGGACAGCCTGTTCAAGATCGCTCTTTTAGTTTCCTTGATTGGGACATGGAGGTAGAAGAAAAAATCTCCAAAATCCAATCTAACGCAAAGAATGTTGGAAGCCTAGTGAGCCAAATGATGTGCTTGCTGCTCGATCGTTTTTGCGGAGAAAACTTTCAGGATCTGTCTAAAGAGGAACAGATACTCACTATTAATCAACTTGAATTCACTAACGTGATGTATATGTACATATTCCTCCGCACCGAAGAGCTTGGATATGACCTCAAAATGGACGTCACCTGCCCTCACTGTAAAAAGTTAAACAAAGGGTTTGTGGCTGATCTCAGAACTTTGGAAATCCACGCCAAAGACCCTGAACACCAGCGCAACCACGTCTATGAACTAATGAAGCCAATCCTTATGGACAATGGAGATGTGGTTTCAAGCGTTACTTATGACATTTCTAAGTGGGACACGATGGAAAGGGCAACACCTGACGTAGCTGAGAATGCCGGAAAGATGAAGCAAATTCTCTTTCGCTCAAGCATTCTGAGCGCGCACGCAGAAGATGATAGCGGTAAGGAAAAGAATTATCCAATCGATCTTGTCATAAAAAAAATGAAAAAAATCGACATTGAGAAAATATCAAGTGCGATTACTCAAAACAATGCTGGTCCATTGATGGCTATGAAGGGCGAATGCATTCACTGTAAGTCTGAGTGGTTCAGGCTTTTAGATTGGAGCTACAACTTTTTTTTCGACAGTTCGTCCCTGTAACCACCAGGGACGAGGCGCTGGAGGGAACATTCAATCTTCTATATGGGATGAGCGGAGGTTTAACACTATCGGAAATTCGGACCATGAAACGAAAGGACTTCCATTGGTTTCTTGAGCGGCTGAGAAAGCAAAAGGAACGAGAGAACGAGGAGATTGAAAAGGCGCGGACTGGAACCAGGACACCTACTCCCTCTGGGAAGATGAAATATTTGGGAAGGTAGACGATGGCATTCGCATTCAACGCCATATTAAAATTCAACTCATCAGGTGCAGAAGCCGCGCTTACGCGCACCAAGACCAAATTTAATGACTTAAAATCTAGTATTTCCAAAGCTGGTGCGTCTTTAAATAAAGTCGGCCAGGGTATAAGGGGGGCGGCAATTGCGGCGACCCCTCTTACGGTTGGAGTTGCCTTTGCAACTAAAACTGCCGCTGACTTTGAAGAACAATTATCAATCGTAAGGTCTGTTCTTTTGGCAACACCAAAAGAGATGGAAGGCTTAAATGAGGTCACTAAACGCCTCGGTGCTACGACCGCATTTACTGCAAAACAAGCTGGCGAAGGTGCGGAGTTCTTAGCTCGTGCAGGTTTCACTAGCCAGCAAATTATTGAGGCATTGCCTGGAGTTTTGGACGCTGCTGCGGCATCTGGCGTTGGGCTTGCCGACGCTGCAGACATTGTCGCTGGCCAGTTAGGGGCTTTTGCTCGTCCGGCAAGTGATGCAGGGAAGGTTGCGGATGCATTGTCACTTACAACGGCTCTAACAAATACCAATTTTATTCAACTTGGTGAGGCTATGAAGTTTGCAGCTCCTATTGCAAAAAACGTAGGACTTAGCCTTGAAGAAACTGCTTCAGCGATGGGTATCTTAGCAAATGCAGGTGTGAAAGGATCTCTTGCAGGAACCGCACTAAAAAACGCATTACTCAAACTATCAACCCCTTCAAAAGAAGCAATCAAACTGTTTGGAGGAAAAAACGGACTCGAACAGGCGACACTTCGGGTTGTGAATGGACAAAAAAATTATTACCAATTGAAGTGATTATGGCCAACGTCGCTAAAGCAGTTCAAAGGGCAAAAGATCCACTTGAGGCAACGGCTGCTGCTGCAGAAATATTTGGAATCCGTGGTGCGACAGCATTCGGCGCATTCCAATCAAAACTTACCGAAACTACGGTAATTAACGAGAAAAACTTTGATTCCATTAAAAAAGGTGTCCAGCTTGTTGGAGAGAATATTGATGTAGCCATTGGCAAGGAAATCCCAACATTAGTGGCTCTCAGGCTTCAACTTGCAGGTGCCGAGGGAACTGCCAAGAAGATGGCACAAATTCGTCTCGATAACTTAAAAGGACAGTTTACTCTTTTCACCTCTGCAGTTTCTGGTCTTGCGATTGAAGTTGGTAGTCTTGTGACGGGACCATTAAAAAACTTAGTGTCTGTAGGAACAGATTTCTTTTCAATTATGGCTGAGGGCTTTCAAACTGCATCACGCGGAGGAAATGCCACAGCAGAGCAGTTAACAAAATCATTTGCGGGAATTCCATTTCAAGATTTTTTAGATTTTGCCAATGGATTTATTGAAGGGTTTGAAGAAGTCAAAACTGCAGCGAAAGAGGTATTCAATGATATTGTCGACTTCTTAAAACCGATATTGGGAGACTCTAACCTCACAGCAAAGGAATTTGGTAAGCTCGCAGCGAAAATTATTTCCATAGGGGCTGTGGCAGCTCCTGTCTTGGGATCTATAGCCGCGGGACTTTTTGTCTTAGGACCGATAATCACTGGAATAGTTGGGGCCTTCCAATTTCTAGGAGCTGTATTTGGAATTGTTTCTGGGATAGCACAGGTCGCATTCGGAATAATCGCAGCTGTAGTTGGAGCCGTGAGTGCGCCAGTCCTGGGAATTATAGCAGCAGTTGTAGCGGTGGGCGCAGCGTTCTATATTTTCAGAGACGAAATAGCGTCTGTATTAACTTTTATTTGGCAGAAAATTTCACAGACCTTTGAACCATTTGTGCCACTCATAAAGTTTGTTGCTGGTGTCGCTCAAGTAATTTTTCAAGAAACCGCAAACTTCATCGTTGCTGTTTTTGAACCTCTTGGTTCCTTCTTTTCAAAATTATGGACTGGGATTGTGAATCTAGCTGCGACAGCCTTCAATGGGCTAATAAACAACGTCATCAATCCGATTGTTGGAACCTTAAAGAATATTTTTTCAACAGTTGGAGGTTTTATATTTGACTCCTTAACATTCCCATTTCGAGGAGTGATCTCCATAATAAAAAAGGTCATTGCATCAATTGCCGACACGACACTTGGTAAAAAAGCCCTTCAAATTGCGGGGATCGACGCCACAAGTTTGAAGCAAAGTCTTGCTGCCTTACCAACACTTGAAAACTCCCCCGCATTCGCAGTAAGGGCTGTTGCCGAAACACCAAGCCCTATAACGAATGTAGCGACCAAGCCAACGTCTCCCGCACTCACTCAAACGGCACCGAAGGCGATCGCAGAGATACCTTCTGCGAAAGTCATTGAGCTTCGTTCGCAGACTGCTCCTACTGGTGTTGAAAATCAAAAAATAGCTGCCGCTTCGGTCCAGCAAAGAGCTATCACTGCGCCACTTGATGAAGAAAGAATTATTGCTGCAGCAAGAAGAGCGCAACCAGCACCACAAATACAGCAGAGCAATTCTGGCCCAATGAGGTTGTCTGGCGAGTTGGTAACAAAAATTTCGGGTAAAGACTTAAACATTATCTTAACAAGAGCCCAGATCGAAAATGCCGAGGCCAATGGTCGATCTGTTGACCCGTTGACAAAACGAAGATCCCTTCAAAATGGTCTTGCATTTGGAGTGAAATAATATGGGCTTTTTAGACGTAGTCGGAGAATTATTTGGATTCGGAGGCAAAACCTGGAAGTTATCGGGAATTGATCCAGGTTTTGAAAAGGAATTCGAGGGTCAATTCTTAGCTGAAAGTATGACCGAATCTATAGGTGCATTTTTAGGAGAAACGACCACAGTAAATAAGGGCAAACCCGACTTTCAATGGATCCGAGGAGAAGCTGAAACTTTTACTTTTACTTCACGTCTATTTGCCACGAATAGTCTAAAGAATATCAAGCAGCAGATTAATTTATTGAAATCATTCGCAAGGCGAAACCGTGATCTCAAGCGCGCACCCAAGTTTCTTTTTAGCGCAGGAACAGAAATCAATTTCTCCTGTTTTGTGAGAGGCGTTCGTTTCCGTTATGACGAACTAAGGAGTGACGGCTCCCTACGAGGAGCGATCGTCGACATTGAGCTTCAAGTTATTGAAGACAAGGAGGTGGGAGATGCAGCAACATCCTTAGCCTCTCAAATCAAATTCGCTGCAGGAGTTGTTGCGGGTGGCGTCGGAATCGTTGCTCAGGTAAAAAGGCTTGTAAATATTCCTGGCGGCTCTCTTCATACGATTGGAAAAACCATCGCAGTGAAACAAGGCCAGACCTTTGAGTCAATCGCCGCCGCTGAATATGGACAAGCCATTCTAGGCGATGTGTTGAGACGAACCCAACCTGAGATAGCGAATTTGAAACCTGGAGACAAAGTTAATCTTGTTGAGGGAGCTGAAATTATCACTATTCCGGTAACACAGCAAAGTGTTGCCTTGAAAAATACTCAGGAAAATTTGGCTTTAAGAGAATTAAAACTGTCGGAAAGAAATCGACCGACAACTATTTTTGTATAGGAGGAATTCGGTGGGCATCATATCTGCAATCAATGCAGGTAAATTAGGAATAGGGGCATTGAAGTCAACTACTCCAGGCCAGAAACTGGAACGCGACTATTATGCTCCTAACTATGAGCTTTTGATTCGAGCGAGTCAGAAAGGTGCTCAACCCTTTGCTATCACCGAAGACGTAAAATCTTATATTAGCGAAGTAACTTATGAGGACAATGCCGATCAATTTGACCGATTAGAGATAAAGATGGAAAGCCAGATCGATGGATCTGGTGAGAGATCAGTACTCTCCTTTGGAGATTCAAAGCTATTTTCCGAGGGGCACATTGTTGAAGTCAGAATGGGATATGGAAATAGCCTCTTTACAGTTGGAGCTGCTTCAATTGTTAAAAAAACTCCAGATTATCCTGCTGATGGATTTCCTTCGCTATCCATTGAGGGTTTTGACCTCTTACATAGAGCTGCCCGCCGTCGACCTAAAGGGGGTGTTTCATATAAAGGATTTCGAGACAGCCAAATTGCTTCGATTATTGGTGCCAGAAACGGATTTGATATATCAACAACGGATCCAAGGTCGTTTGAGAGCATACGAAAAACTACGGGAATCTTTGACCGAACTCAAAAGAAAGGAATGAGTGACTACGAATTTTTAAAGAAGGTGGCAGACATCAATGGATATGACCTCTTTGCCCGATTCAATCCAGAACAGCATCGTTTCATTCTCTTTTTTCAACCTCCGGCCCTAGCAAAACAAAGAGAGGTTTTTACTTTCATCTACAATGAGGGAGAGGCCGCATACAGAAATACCCTTCTGTCGTTCTCTCCAACTTTAGATGCTCATGACCAGAGCTCAGACTTTGAGATATTTCTCATTAAAGACAAAGAAGTTGGAGGTTCGAAGGTCGAATTTTTTAAACGATTAGATGCTGATGCACAAAAACAGCTAAAGGAAGCGCAAGAGCGTCGCTTTGGAGCCACACCTTTTGCGAAAAAACCAATCGATTCCGATGGAATAAGTGTTGGGTTTAAAGCATTCGGTAGGAGTTTCCGTTTTCCTCCCCACAAGCGTTTTAAGAATGAATTTCAGATAAGAAAAGCAATTGAAGAATTTATTAAGCGGCAAAGAGAACACTTTGTCACTGGACGTGGAACCGTGATCGGCACTGAAGTTTTACAATCGAGACAGGTCCATAATCTTCTTGGTCTTGGCAATGATATGTCTGGCAAATACTACTTTACCCAAGTGGTTCATAAGATCGGCAAAAGCTCTCCATATACAACCGAGTTTTCATGCAGAAAGGTCATTGACGATACTATCGTTCAATCACCTCCTGCATTTTCATTAAGCGATACAGATAAAAGAATCCAAAAATTTAAGGGCGATTTAACGGGAGGATTTTAAAGCAATTATGGCGCGAGTTGAAGTACACAATGCTATTGTAACGAGAAACCTTGATCCCGCATTAGGAGCCAGTCTTCGTGGGGCAGTTTATTTCAATGCACCAACATTATTTGAAGGCGAGTTTCCCCTTCCAGCTTCTCCATGCTTCCCATTTGCTTCTGATAAAGGCGCTGGCATTTTTTTTGTTCCACAGGTTGGTGACGAGATCGAAGTTGAAATTCTCGCGGATGATGGAACTTTTGACACATCTGACGTTGAACTACCTGAGCCTAGATGGAGATGCATGCTCTATAGCGATGCCGCAGAAATAGCGGAGGAGTTTCAAAGCAATTATACCAAGACAATGGGTTGGAAGACGAACAGTGGTCACATTCTTTTGTTTGATGATTCTGAGGGAGAAGAATTTTTACGTCTCGCTCATAAGATAGGAACCATTCTTGAAATAGACAAAGAGGGGTCGTGGCTTGAAACAATAGTGAAAAATAAAATTTCTGAAATTACCGAAAACTTCACTATTAATGTGGGAAAAGACCTTACCATCACTGTCACTGAGAATAAGACCGTCACGGTTACCAAAAAACGAACTACAGATATAGGTGAAGAAGAGGATCATTCCGTTGGAAAAACCCTTTCTGTAACAATTGGAGAAGATTGGAATTTGCAGGTAGCAGGCGATGCAATGATTCAATGTGAAAATGCAAAAATTAATGCGAACTCAAATGTCGAAGTTCAAGCTGGTGGAGATGCAAAAATCACTGCGGGAGGCAAGGTCGAAGAAATGGGATCTACAGTTGAGATGAATGGAAGCGCTGGAAGCGTGGTTACAACGGCATCTGATCCACTGGTCGATAACATCACAGGGGCTCCGCATGTTGGAGTACCCACGGTGCTGGCGGGTTAGAGGAGATAGAAGTTATGGGAATGCAACCACATTATAAATGCGTAGCTTGCGGAGTGGACACAATGATTGATCCACCCTCTAGTCCGAAATGGAAAGACAAAGATAAGAAGTCTGTCGAGATGGGGAAAATGATAAAGCAATGCCATCGTTCAGGAAGGATATTTCATGTCGATGTTCCATTAGTTCTAGACGAATCTCCTAGAACAGTTCCTATTTCTCTTAGAGTTGGTCATGAAACAATTAACGCTGCTTTTTGTAAAACATGCGCTGAAAAAATTCGTCCTCAATATCAAGCACTACTAGACAAATTAATCGAATACGTTGGTCGAAAGGAGCAAGAATAAGTGCCTATAGTTGGAGCTGCCGGATCAGGAAACATGGCGGGAACTCTTGGCGGAGCAGGATTCACCGGCCCTGATCTAATGAATTTAACAGATGCCTGTGGCAATGGAACCGAATCACATTTGGTTGGCAAATCCTTTGCGACTATCGATACGGGATTAATCCCAGGTATTGGTATGGGAACAGGTACCGGATTGATGGGAATCGTTGGTGCAATGATTTCTGCGACGGCCTTTGCAATGGCAGCAGGTTCCTTTGGACAATCTGGTCCTAACTTAATGGATTTGACAGATGCTTTTGGTGACATGTTTGTATTCATGTCAAGCCAAGCCACTTTGATGTCAAATCATACTCCAGTTTTTCAAGGAGCTGGAATTGTCACTCCAGGTTCAATACCAGTTGTGGGTAGCGGTTGGGGCTCAGATATAGAGGGTCAGGCTAGTTCATTCAGTGGTGGAAATTGGCCGGATCTGGCGTCCGCATTAGGCGCAGGAGGTGCTGCGGGATTCGCAACGGCCACAGGAAATGTAACCATCTCAGGGACGTTTACTGGTCCAACTCCTCCAGGCCCACTACCTGGCGCAGGTTCAGGAATGGGAACAATCTCATGAAAAAGACCAAACTGAGAAATTTTAACTGTTACACCTGCGGAGTAAGCCTTCCTCCAGTAAAGGCGATCAAAAGATCGAAGTCTGAAGGAGGAGAAATTTTAGTTTGGTGCTCCGAATGTCACAAAAGACAGTTTGCAGTTAAGAAAAAATTAATTCGAAGGGAGGTTCCAAAGCTATGGCTACAGGACTGAAAATACCCGTTCGCGTTGGTAAATCAGGGGGAGCAGCAATAGAAACGAACTCTCAAGCGCAAACGAAAAAGAATTTGATATTAGCTCTTTCGGAGGGCGGGGACGATAATCCCTTTCAACGTCTCGGATTGAGTCCGACATTACTCTTTAAAATTAAGGATGCGGCATTTCGAGCACAAGCCCTAAGAGAAGTTGAGCGCAAATTCGACGAATTCTCAGAAACAATCTCTTTACTGCCTGATGAACCTATTACGTTCAAAGAGGATCAAGAAGGGATCATTGAACTAAATGTGAAATACATCAACTTGGAAACCAACACTGTAGAGGAATTCACAAAGAAGTTTAGCAGGTAAAAGGAAGGAATAAGATGGCCGAAGCAAGAGAAATTGAAATTCCAGATTTTGACTTTTCAGGGTTCTATTATCCTGAAATATTTCGCGCCCTAATTCAGTTTAAAAGAACAAATGTTCCTGAGATAACGGACGAAAATGAAAATGAACCATTCGTTCAGCTTTTAAGCGCATTTGCACTGGTGGGCCATCATAGCAATGTCTTGTTGGATATTGTCGCTACCGAAACTCTTTTGCCGACTGCTAGACTGCTTGAGTCTGTCAGGTCACATTTAGCACTCATTGATGTAAAATTAAAACAGGCTGCCCCTGCTCAAACAGATGAAGTTTTAGAATTTTCAAAGGTCTTTACAGTACCAACCAATATCGTCCCCGTAAACTCTCAATTTGCCACTGAAGAAACCGAGGAAAGCCCGCAGATTATTTTTGAAACGAATGAAAGTTTTACGATTCAAGCAACAGACAAGCCTACTGGTATCTTTGTCTTTAGTGCGGGAAAAATAAAAATCCTTAACAACTCGTTCGATCCTGCAGACAAAATTACTATTGAGGGAATTGATTTCAGAAACGGGATTGAATGGATTCCTGGGGCAACTTTATTTGATACTTTGATTGAAATCCGAGATGCCATCAACAGTGCAGTGTCGGACAACATAAATGGACGAATTTATGCTGTGGACGACAGTGTAGACACACTTTCCCTTATTCCACTCACTCAAGACGTCGAAACAATATCAATTTCAAAAACAGACAATGTAACCAATAATTTTGATATTCAAAATGGTGCCTTCGGGCTAAATAGGGTCGGAGTCTCCTCAACTCCAAGCGTGCTGTTCCCACTCTTTGTATCCTCCCCTAAAGCTGGAGACATTATTTACATTGCTCACCAAGACATTATGTGGGACACGGTCGAGTTTGCTTTCGATGCTCCTGGCTCTGGAATAGAGGGCGTATGGGAATACTTTGATGGCACCCTTGAAGATGCAAAGCCAGATACCGTAACTAATTTGGGCTCCAATTTAGAATTTGATCTCACCACCTTGCTTGGAGATGAAGATCGTCGAAATACTGTGGTGAGAGTAGTTCTGTCCGCGACTGGCGCTTTCGAAGTTCTCGTCAGTCAATTTGTAGGTGGAAAAAACATTATCCGCTCGAATGGTCTTCTCGGTCAGTCTGTTGTCAGCATAGATGAGCAAGCCTATGTTGTGGGAACAATTTGGAATGAAGTAAGTCAACTTGATGATGGCACAAACTCGTTAACTCAGAGTGGAAAGGTGTCTTTTGACTTGCCTCAAAACCAAACACAAAATTGGATCAAGACAAGTATAAACGCAACTGAAGCTCATTGGCTCAGATTCCGAATCACTAAAGTCGCCGCACCGACCATTCCAAGTGTGGATCTCATAAGAATCGATTCTGGCAGTCAATTCTTACTTGTACCAATAGTTCAGGGACAAACTGTTGCAGAGGATCCTCTTGGTAGTTCAAATGGCGGTCCAAATCAAGAATTCAATTTAACATTTAAACCCCTTATTGAAGGCACACTTATTATCGAAGTTAACGAGGGTTCAGGCTTCCAACAATGGAACTCGGTTGAGAACTTTCTCAATTCAAGTTCAGTTTCAAAGGATTACATTTTAGAAATCAAAGGTGATGATACGGCACTTGTGAAATTTGGCGATGGTATCACAGGGAAAATTCCATCTGCGGGACTGGATAATATTCGCTCTGTTTATCGGATTGGTGCTGATATTTCAGGAAATGTCGGAGCCAACACGATCTCAGTAAATAAAAGTTCGATTAGCTTTGTCAATCGTGTTTTCAACCCACGTCAGGCTTCAGGATATAGCGTAAAAGAAGGTTCGACACCAGAAGATTTAGCGAGGCTCAAAATCGAAGGACCAGCCAGCCTGAGAACTCTAGGTAGAGGGATTACCGTTGATGACTTCGAATTCCTAGCAACACAATTTACGACTGAAGATGGATCGAAGTTGGTTTCAAGAGCATTGGGCATTGAAGAAACCTTTGGCGTAAAAACTATTGAACTTGTTGTCGTCGGCCAAGGGGGATCCCTCCTTACTGAAGCACAAAGAGATGAGATCAGAGATTTCTTCAATGGAAATAAAGTATTAGGGATTCAACCTACGATTGTTACCAATCATGAGGTTACGATTGTCAACTACACTCCAAGAGTCATCGATGTAGACGCGATTGTGACTGGGGGAAATGCTGAAAAAATAAAAAATGCTGTCACAGCTTTATTGAATCCTGACGCTACTTTTGAAGATGGAGTGACAAAGCGATGGTCATTCGCACAAGAAATTCCACGCTCTACAATTATCGCAGAAATTACAAGAGTAGATCCGATCAACATTAAAAAGGTCATTTTGAATTCTCCGACTACTGATATCCAACTGACGACGCGTGAACTTCCTTTGGCCGGAAATATCAATATTGTGGTGGTATAAATGTCTAGAATAGATCCAAACTTCCCTCATGATATTTTCCGATTTCTGCATCGGCCTTTAAGGTTATTAGATGCTGAACAGGGGGATAATTTTCTTGAAAGGTATCTATTAGGTCCGCAAACGATTTTTGAAGATAGTTTCGATCGAATTGAAAAATTGAAGGAGATCATTGATCCAGCTAAGACAAGAAATGATTTACTTCAATATCTTAAAGATCATGTTGGATTCACAAAAGAGCTTAACAACATTACGCAGGATCTCTCAGACTCCGACTTGAGAAAGCTTATTTCTCTCGCTGTTGCGCTATGGAAGCAAAAAGGGACAGAACCTGGATACCAGAATATTGTGCGAGTATTTACTGGGAAGGCAGTTCGGGTTTTTAACTGGTTTGATTTTCGTCTGATTGTTGGTGAAAAAGCCTTCGGCGAAGAGCAACTCGGTGAAGATGCATGGTTGATTTCAGTCCCTGGCGTGGAAGCTTCACAAGATCAATCCAATAATGTGGTCAACTTACTTACATTTGAAGGAAACCTAAAGGATAGGAGTCTGACTCGTAATCATGCTGTAGGAAATGGACAAGTTAATTTTTTCTTAACTCCCAGCTCAGGCTTTCCTCAAGGAAGCGTGAAGTATATGGGTTTAAAGGGAGGTGTTCTCACCCAATCAAATTCCGTTAAATATGATTTAAGTGGTGATGTTACTATTGAGTATTTTATCAGAACGAACATGCTTCAAGCGAGTCGAACAATCTTCTATAAGAAAGACTTGTCAGGAAAAGGTATTCAAATTGACATTGATACTGTTACAAACACAATCAGCTTCGATTTAAATGATGGAACAACATCGGTTAGTGGTTCTTTGATACCTTCTGCTGACCTTGATGACAATCAACCTCGCCATCTTGCACTCATTATCGACAGGACAAACGGGATAAGACTCTATCTTGATGGAGTCGAGTCAACACCAATTATCCCTCTAGGTGTACTCGGCGACCTCACCAATTCGGGTCAGATTGTCCACGGTGGTTCCGGCGTGATTACAAATAATTTTGAAGGTGACTTCGACAACTTCAGGTTGTCTCTCAATGCCGTCTACGATGTTTCTTTTTCAACTTTGGTTCCTCCATTAAGTGGGTTTATTGAATACCAGGAAGAAGAGCTTCAAGAGTTTCAAACTGACGTGAGAATTGTCGATGAGGGCGATCTCAACAAGATTTTAATGCTTAGAATTCTCAATCTCATGAGGCCCGCTTCTGAGCGTATAAACGCGATCTTCATTAGATTTTTTGATGATTTTAGCGCGGGATCAGGGCGATTTAATACTCTTGTTGGTTCATCGTCTGTGAATATAAACACTCAGCTTGAGATTGCCCCAGGATCAATCGTTGCAACAGATGTACTCAATGATACTGAGTTCAAAAATATCGTCCTTCAGATCAAGGCAAATGATGTGATTCCAACGGGAGACGTATTTTCAATTCTTCTCTTTTTTCAAGACGTGAACAACTATTATGAATACCGAATAGATACCCTAAATAGAGAGGTATCATTTCACAAAGTGGTTGGAGGAATCTCGACTCAAATTGCAGCACCAGCAATCGTAGATATTGTACCGACGACTTCATATATCTTTTCTGTTCAGACAAGTTACGACCCGCTCAATGATAACACGCTGTTTCAAGTCTATTTAGACAGCAATAGGATTCATAGCGTTGTTGATGGAGCGTTTGAGAAGGGAAAATTTGGTTTCAAAACCCCAGGGAGTACGCCGATGCAAGTAAACGAGATCGAAATGATTCAGCTACCTGTTGACGTTCGCAGAGTGGCACCAGGATTTGACCTGTGAAGACTTCAATTCTTGTTGACGAGACCTTTATGTTCGTGTTTTTTTACCACAAATGGCATACAATGTATGCCAATAGATAAGGGATGAATGGATGGCAACGGGCGATAGAAAAGTCGATATTTACCTAAAGAAATTTCTGCCTCAGCAACAGATCACGGAAAATTTCTTTGACTATCTAGAAAAGAAAATCAAAGACAACCTGCGGCGGGTTTACGCAGACGATGGGGTCTTCGTTCCGGATATTTTAGTAACTAATCTTCTCTCTGCTTCGGCCCCAGATACATTCACTCTTATCACTCCCCTCGAAGGAACAGATGGACCACAGGGTAATCAGCTTATTTTGGATCCATCGGATGCAAACCTGATCCCCTTTGAGAATGAATTAGGGATCGACTATTACGTCGGTCTACGCGCAAATCAAATTCCAAGGGAAACTGAAGTAAATGTCAGAACAGGTGAGATCAAATACACGTTCTTAGAAGAGTCCATCGGTGAACTTGGAGAACCTGATGTCATAGTAGATGATGGGGACGAAACGCTCACCATTACTGTCGACAGCGTATGTGAGCCTGGGGTTAGTCATGCGGGCCGAACTGTCGTTGTATGGCTTAAACAAGCAGTTTCACAGGTTCAAGCATTTGAAGAACTCCCCGTAATTTGGGATGGCGTTAATAATAAAATCGAAACCGTAACTGCATTGGGGCAAACACTTGGCAATATCTCCACTGACCCATCCGACTATCAAATATTTCTTCGCGGTCCCACGATCAGAAAAAACACCGATTTAAGACTCGATAACAACCTATTATTTGTTGGAATTGTAACTGGTGCTGGGCCAGGAAATACGCCAAATACTTTTGACGAATCAGATGTCAATAACCTTTTTGTTAGTGTTCCAACCTTAATTACCCTTTTCGATGCCGAGCATGAGCTAGTGGGCGGGACACATACAGTAATTACTCCAGAGCAAATATTCACCAAACAAACCACGCCTGGATTGCAATTAGATACACAAGTAAATGCCACAGACGAAGACTCTCCAGATGCACCAGTCTCGCACACCCTTTTTCCATCTTCCGGAGGAAGTGGTCTTCAATCAGTAAAATGGCAAATGCGAGATTCGTCTGGCAATGTTATTTTGTTTTTTGATGCCCACGGAAATGCATACTTTCAGAGAATTGCTGCAGTTGAATCCGTATTTCAATCTCAAGTTGTTGTGGAAGGTGATTCAATATTCGGTGATGACATCAATTCTGACAAAAGTATTTTTAATTCTAGCCTACAGTCATTCACAGATTTCATCTTTCTAATTGATTCGGACGACAATGGCACTGGACACAGCTATCAGTTTTACAACAACGCAATTTTACCAGCGAATGAGATATTTAGGATCTTAGAATCTGGTGATCTTTTATTGTATGGGAATTTACTAAAAAATGGACCGTCAATTGGCATTGACCTAGATAATGACAATGATGAAACAGGTGAATCTTTTACGATTACAAAGGACAATTTCGCAACACAGTTATTTCTAATTAACGAGTTTGGAGATGCCTTTGTTTCTAGAGACCTTTCGACAATTCAAGACGTTCTTTCAGGACGAGATGTCTCAGCAACTAGAGATGTAGTTGCCTCCAGAGATTCGCTGACAGGAACGCAAACTGTCTATTCTGATGCAGAAGCAAACCCGATTATTGTTAATGCAAGTCTAAACCAAGTTCATGATGAAACTTTGGCTCGAAAATTATTGCGAGTATTTCCAAATGGGCCAAACGATACGCTGCTAAACGTATCGCCATCAAAAGTAATAGCTGCCGATGGAAGTGAATATGCACTCTCAAAACAAGGTAACTTAGTTCAGTATCCTGGGGGAACAGTTGACTTCTCCAATGGTGTTGTTACCGGAGGGGGGACGAACTTTACTCCATACACGCCCTCAGCTCCTGGCAGGTATTTCAAGTATGGCTTAGTGATCAATAACAATAGTGAACTTGTAGTTATTCTGCCTACAGACGATGCAGCGACCCCCGCCGCCGCTTCAGATCCATTGCTAGGTAATGACCTTCCCGTTGGAATCGTAGTCGTACAAGACAACGGTTCTGGAGGGGTTGGCACCATCAATCCTCTCAGTGAGTCTTCACTAGTTCGCTTTGGGGCGACAGGTAGCGGTTCAAGCTCTCAATCCTCCGGTGGTAGAGGAGCACCAATTGAGCCGGAGCCAGGGTTTGAAGCCGCCTTAAGTGATGATCTGACTACAGTTCCAGGTACACCAGAATCAAACGTCGAAGCAACGATAACAAACGCCCAACACAATCCGGACGGGTCTTTTCGAATGCTGTGTGATCGCACGCTCGTTGGAAACACTGGTATTGTTGGAGATCAAAACGAAATACAGAGGCTTGATTTTAGTCAGGTTCCCGACGGAGGGGTTTATAGATTAAGTCACGACGGCAATGAGACTGTCGATATTCCTGCTGGTACCAATGCTGCTGGACTCGAAGGATTTCTCGAATCTCTACCAAGTATTGATGACGTAAGTGTAACGGGAGACGAAACCACTGGTTTTCAAATTACCTACGTCAATACTGAAGGTGGGATCAATCAACCAGAAATTATCGTTAGCCAAAACAGTCTTTTTGTAACTCTCCCGATCCTCTTTACTATCGAGGAAATTCTACGAACTGACTTTGTTGGCGTCGGGGTACTTTTAAATGGTCTGATTGCTAATGGGGATAAGAGATTTTTCTTTCAAGGTGGAGCAAATATCACTGCTACACCAGGGAAGTTAACGGTCACATCTGCATCACCAGGAGCGGCACGAGTTCAGGCTTTCTCTGGAACTGGTAGAGTCAACCTCGACTCTTTATCGGAACAATTCGATTTAAATGGACCCCGATGCAGCAGGTTCCTTCAAGGTTCTGTTTACTGCCGTTGAATTTGGAGGCGGCACTAACGCGATCATTTTGCAACGCCAGCCTTCTGGCGATATTACCTATCAGGCTTTGATAATATTGGGTTTACAAACATTAGCTTTAACTTTGAAATCCTGGAGTCAGTGCAGGTGTCGAAGTGGAAGTTGAATTTTCATACGATTTCAACTCTGGCGCACAAAGACTCTTTGTAGATGGCGTTCAAATTGGTGGTACAGATACGCAGACCATTACGAGGACGCAGTACACTGCGAATGCTAATTTTCATCTTGGTGGAGACAATAACGGGAACTTCTCAGGAAATTGGCTTTTCGATGATCTTCAAATCTTTAGTAATATTCAACATACTGCAAATTTCGCCTCAGAAATTCCACGAGTCCTAGCTCCCATTGACGAAGTATTTCGAGCAAAATTTGACACAGTCGCCGATGCTGATTTTTCTGCATCTTTAGATGCTGCGACTCTTAGTGCTCCTGCATCCATCATTGGTGGAAAGCTGAACATTGGATCTAGCGGGTTTGCTCGATGGCTTCATGCAGGATCGGCTGTTAGTAGCCCCCAAGGAACGATCCGATTTAAATGGACTCGGATTTCAGTGGGCCACCAGTAGGTCTGGCCACACTTTCGTTGTACGAGATGACAGCAATAATTCTGAGATAACGATTAAAGTTGATTCATCAGGAAATATTCATGCAGTTACTACAACAAGTGGTTCGGTTACCACAGACACCAATTTCGGTCTGATTCCGATTTCTAACAGCCAAGAAATTGAAATTGAATACGACTACGATTTCCAAGGTGGTACTCAAAGAATGTTTGTAAATGGTGTTCAGATCGGAGCGCCATCCTCAGTAACCGGAACACTAATATTCTTGAATTCAAATGGTACTCGAATCGTAGTTGGCTCAGACGAAGGAAGTGAGCCAATTACTGGAGACTTTGATGATTTGCAGATTTTTGCAAATGTACAGCACACTTCTGACTTTTCAGGAGAGGTACCAGAAATGTTGGAACAGATCCTGTTCCATTGACACTCCTCTACAACAGTCGAGGGCGATCCTGGCGATCAAACGTTGGTCTGACAGGTTTGCCCAATTTACCGTTGCACCAGGAGACATCGTCTATAGCTTTGATCTAAAAGAATTTCGAAGAATAACAATTGTTTCAGACCAACAGAATTACACTCTAGATGGCCACTTTTCTCAAGATATCGTTGCCGGATCGATCATGGTTTCACAAGCGGTCTGGACGAAAAATCTTCTTACTATTGGAGATGTAGTCGAAGAGACAAGATTTTTAGACGTATTTGGAATTCGAGAAATAGATCAGATACACATTTCATATCGAGATAGTTTGTTAGCGGGTGACCTAACAGCTGATCTTCAAAAAGAGGCACGTTCTGTAGCAAGTGCTTCAAACAGTGGTCTTTCAACAGACGTTCCAATTCCTTTATCCGATACCTTTGGGTCACTCTTTGTAAGGCCAAACTTCCCTGATCAGATCGATAACTATGGGCTTCTCGATAATACAAATAAGGAGCGCCTATTTTTAGTTTTCTTCTGTAATCCAGATAACTCTCTAATTACAAACGGAGCAAACCTTTTAGAGCATAAAACCAGCTTTTATAGATTTAGCGAAGCCAAATTGGGAGGCTTTGAGGATTCCGGTTTTATCATTAGTGATGGAACAGGCGGCAATGGAATTGCTAGTGTAGCAACCGTCTTTGACATAGATTTGGCCATTAACGTAACCGAAGTCACCCTAGATTTTAACTATGTCCCTGGCGTAAATTCAGGGAAACCAGATGGTGAACTTGATGTGATTGCAGAGGGCTTGATTATTCCTAGGTTTTTCACCGGAATAGATCCAGCCAAAACTATTTTCTATAAGGAAATTGCAAATAATAAAGTTCGATTCTCAGTTGATCTGACGTTAAGTATCAATAGCATTCATGTTCGTAGATCTGTTCCTGGTCAAGGTGGAGCATCGACGGGGACGAAGGTTAATGGGGTAATTGAAGTTGCTTCCGAGTCAGAATTAAATGCCGCTCTAGCAGCTATGCCTCCGGCACTTGAAGTCAGAATTGGCGCTCCATTTTCAATCGACTCTCCAATAGTAATCGACAAAAGCAATGTAACCATTCGATCTCTTCAGTCAGAAAATGTGATTTCCACTTCTGGATCATTTGTGGGCTCAGAGATGTTTCGCATAGATCCCACAATTTCTAAGGTAAATATTGAAAATCTTATTTTAGAAACAGATATGGACACAGTTGATGGAATACGAGTTCAAAATAACTCGTTTGATAACAAGATCACAGGAAACAACTTCAAACTTCCCCCAACCACTACGAGCTCTGCAATTTCATTAGATGGACAACGATCTTTTTACACTAACAACAGGGTGGACATCCAGGGTGCAGGAGGATCTCCAGGTGCAATTCTCATTGATATAAATGCGTTAGATAATATCGTCGCACACAATATTGGGTCCTAAGGAGAACTGAATGGGTTTAGCCAGAGTCATACATGGTAGGGAAATTTGGACTGGAATAGAAGCTCTAGGTGCGTCTATTGAAATTCGATATACCAAGCAATCAGTAAATCAAGGAACGGGTGGGAGCGGAATATTCGGCCACGTTGTTTATGTAGCACTAGTCACCATTGATGGAACAAATCAAATCGTTTGGACTGCATGGAGAAGTGATGGTGTCCAGATAGTAGCACCACAAATCGTATCTACTTCATTTAATGCAAACATTGGTGGGTCTTCGAATCGACCTTGGTTTGGCGTCGGACCTAAGCTAAGTGACAGTCCGAGAAATCGACATGGTGTTGTCTGGTTTGAAAAGCCAGGAGGCCCTTGGGAGATGGTCACTTGCGAAGTGGATATTCAAGCTGGAGGAATAGTTACATCGCTTGTAAAACACACAGCATCTTCTCATATCAATGGATCGACGACGACGGGAAGTTCAGCGTTCGGAGGAACGCAAATAGTAGTTGGCCCTGCTCTAAGCGGGACACTCTATGGGGTTTACTGGGGAGGACGAAATTCTGGAGACTCCGTCAATGTCACCCGATGTGGTGTGGTCGATGTGTCCACTCCAAATGGTGGAACCATAAATGAAGTAAAGAATGGCAATGGAACTGGCACCGGAACTGGTTACGATGAGCCAAGAGATATGGTAGCAAATACTTCATTAAATAAGTTTTGCGCCATTGGCTTCTCAAACATCGATGATCAGGCCCGAACCTACTTAATGGATGCAACTGGCGCAATATTGCTAAATAGCGAGCAAGTTATCAACAGCGGTCAATCGGCTTATGTACGACCAACAGCAACAGGCTTCGCATGCTGCTGTCGAGGCAGAGTGGCACCAATAAACAACTTTTCAAACCTATATTGGTGGGTAAACGGAAATACTAACTCTATTGATGTTCCTATAGAAACAACAAATGATTTTTCGGCGACAAGTCCATTGGGCGGTGGCCCCATGCAAACAAGTACATCTTTCAACTATTGCGTGGAAAGAGCTGACATTCCTGATGTCGTACATGTTGCGAATCTTGTGACCTTTACAGATCCTCTTTTGGAGCCATTTACAAATGCCGATATCGACGAGAACGGACGTATTGTTACTCAAACTGATACTGTTGGTGGAGAGTTCTACTTTCCAGGCGATCCGATAACGATTCGTTTTACGACTGATGGTCAGCCAGGTAGTCAACTCCCATCCGTTCTTTCGTCAGGTATAGACTATTTTATTGCAGACCATGTTGTGGGAAATCCTCCAGGCAATCTTCCGAGGACTTGGGGAGTTTATACTGACTTCTTTGACGCTATTTCAGATCAAAACAGAATAACTGTTCTTCCAGATGGCGTCGGCGGCTTTGGGTGGGAGCTAACCCAAAGCAGTAGGTTCTGGGCGGTTAGTGTTTATAATCCCACAGGGAGAATCGAGCTCGAACAGTACATTCAAGGTGTACATGGTCAACCTCAAAGTTTATGGGGTGGAAACTCTATGTTGGGATCCATAGCAATCGGCAGCTTGATTATTCATCCTCATGCAAGTGGATCAGATATTAGTGGAGATGATACAAAACGTGGAATTTTCTTTTTATCTACGATGCAGATGACAAAGAAAATTCCAAGCAGGCACGTCAGCACCTTTTGTCATCAGCCAAGGAGCAAACGGCGGGAATGGTGGTTGGAGCCACACGGACCCTCTGCAATTTGTTGGTAACGACTCCGATCCACTTCAAGACAAAGTAATTAATATTCCAAGTGTCGGAAATAGTACCGCAGGACTTGGTCAAAACTTTAGTTTTTTGAGACTTGAACAAGCTGTATTGATTGGCAACAAGCCTCTATCAGGAAACGTAGTTGAGGACAACATCGGCTCTTCGCTTTTACAGGACAATCCAAATGTGGAGGGTATCGCATGATAGAAATTGAGGAAGTGGTCATTACATCCCTCCAAGTTATAGAGCAACCTGGAACCAGCAGGTTTTTCTATAAATCCAGTAATTTGCAATTCAACAATCACCAAATACTGTCGATGCATATCGATTTTGTAAATGGAGTTAGATTTCAAGAATATTTCAATCGGTCATATTACGTCTGTGAGCTTTACCCATCTTCAGAAGTATTACCTGAACCGACTAATGAGAATTTTCGATGGGTAAAAATCAGAGTGGATGACGGAGGGCTCTATGACGGGTTCTATGGATACTGCGGTTATGTGTAATGGAGCATTGCTATGAGTGAAATAATTGATTTAGGACAAGGCAGAGTCGCACGACAACAAACTTCTCAACGACTTGGGCCACTTGCAGACAAGAGTATTGAGATACGTCATCTAGCCGATGAAGTATTGGCGTTAATTCCAACAATGTCCTTTGGATTTCATAATGCTATTGTTGGTTCTCCGGCACAGGTAGTTTCAGGAGCAGCAACACATTCAAGTTTTCAAGCAGCTCATGACGCCGTTGCGGATGGTGATTCGATTTTGTTACTTAAAGGAACAGTCGTCGGAACGTCTCCCCTGCCTATTTCGGTTTTAGAAAAAAATGAGGCATCCAATTCGGATGCTGGTCTTGATGGGGTTTCTAACCTATTCGGCACATTATTCCCGTCTTCACCCACAAATTATCAATATCTCAGCTCCATAGATATCGCTGTAAGAAATAATGGAATTGTTAGTGTTACTGCTTTGACAAAGCTAACATTATGGGAAACTGATGGTGATCTCCCAACAATTCAAATTGCCGAATCAGATAGTTTTTTACCAACCGCTTTACCCACAACCCCAGGGGTTCGGCATACTTTCACATTTCCAAATACACTTTTACATCCCAATAAAACCTATGCCTTTGCAATAGACTTTAGTGATGACTTCGGTGGTGGAAATTTGGTTATAGGAAGACAGACACCTGCCACCCTGTTTTCAGGAAAAGGGACTGTCAACAGTACCGATGATGGAGTTTCATGGTCAACGGGTGGAGATATTGAATTCATTGATTATCAAATCAATGGAGAGACTCTTGGCGGCGTAAATCTCTCAAAAAAATTATTTGTCCAAGGGCTCGGAAATGACTCTATTCTTTCGGGTGCATTTTTTCTTGGAGCAAGTGCAAGCAAAAGTTCTTTCCGCAATCTTAAATGGGACGGCTTAATTGCTCTTGAAGGAAATCAGAACTTCCTTGAGGGATGGCAAAGTCAAGGCAGCGAGTTAATTAACGCGGGAGTCGATAATATATTTAACGTGATCGAGGAGTTTTAGTTATGCCAATCAAGTCAACCATATTATCTGCTTCTCGGTCATTCAATTATTTCCTAAATGGAAACTTCAAAAGGTGGAATCGAGGATCATCAAAAACATCCAATGGTGGATTGGCTAGTTCCGCTGATCGATGGTGGTTTTTTTCAAGTGCCGGAAAATTCGATAGCATGACAGGAGCCAGAATGCTGTTCACACGCGGTCAATCCGAGGTGGAAGGGAATCCAGAGTTCTATATTAAGTTCAATATCAATGGACCAATAGGCACAATTCATCACAGAATTCATAAAGTTGAAACACTCAGCGGAAAAAATGTGACTTTAGCACTTTATCTTCGAGATGAAGGCGCATCTACTACGGGGCCTGTAAATTTGATTGTTCGACAAAAATTTGGATCAGGTGGGTCTCCAACAAGGGAAGTTTTCAACACGAACTTTTCAATGCCAGCTTCTTGGCAAAAGTTGATATTCAACATTTCCATTCCAAATATTGCAGGACAGATAATTGGTACCGACAACAAGGACAACCTAGAAATTGAAATAAATACTGCTTGGAATGCATTCAGTATGGCTCAAACCCTACTGATCGAGGGAAAGGAGTCAGACCCACTGTTTAGGTTGGCCGCGCCCTCACAGGCAGCGGAGGACGCCTTACTTCGGGGATATTATCAAAAAACATACAGCGACAATATTGATCCCCTCACATTTACATCAGTTGGGATAAAGCGAGGAATAGTAGGAAAAGATGGATTCTTTTTTCAGAGCGTAGATTTTGAACGGATGATTCTTCCACCTCAAGTTAATATCATTAGTCCACTTGTTTCGGGAGCTGCGGGACTAACACGATTCGGTGTAACTCGAACACTGGGAGCTGGCGCAAACCCTCCCTATGATGGAAGCTCATCAACTCCAACCATTATTGTCATTGCCGAAGATATCGGAGTCAGTAGTTACAGTCTTCGAGAAGACCCATCTACTCCGACGCTATTTTTAGATGGGTATGAGGTGTATTGGCATCATCAGCTAGATGCAGACAGGGAGTTGGTGTGATGGAATTTAAAATAGGAAACAGAATTTGGATAAAGGATGACTTTGCAGACATTACGAAGGGCAAAGTTTATCGAATCGACGATCTTGATAACAAATACGCTTTGGTGGTCAACGATTCCGGAAAGCCAACAAAGGTACCCCTGAAATATATCGACAGCAAACCATCGCTTCGTGATGAGCGATTTTCCTTTTTTGAGATAGTTCCTAACGCCACTGAGAAATGGGGTGTCCGCATTAAAATGGATGGGCTTTTGCACATAGGATGTAGGTCTTATTTGCCAGCAGCCTACCTAAAGATGTGCCAGCATCTTCTGAAAAATAGAAGCTCACGCTATTATTGCGATGTAAATAATCTCACCTTTATCGGAACCGATGCAGGACTGGATGATCGAGGTGATGTCATACCCTGGAAAGACGTAGAAAAAATAATCAAGAGTCTTGTGAAGTCTAAAATAGATTTCGACTCCGAAACTAGAGATAAGGAGAATTAAAAATGCCTCGAATCGTTGGGATTAATAAGCAAATTCAGGGTTCAGATATTGCTGCAGGAGCTATTCCAAAGGATGCCGATGCTATTGTCGGATCCACTGCTCAAGTCAACGCTGGACTTGCTACCCATGACGATATTCAGGCAGCTCACGATGAACTAGTTGATGGTCAGAAACTTCTAATTTTAGAAAATGTTCTTAACTTAACCACGCCTACTCCTCTGGTGATCGCCGAAAAGCTTCGAGGATTCAGTGGTTCTTCGATTATGTTTAATAACCAAGGTGAACGTCGTGGAGATATTTTTTCGACACCAGATTTCCCAGTAAACCTCACCGAAATTCAGCTCAATGTTGGACTCGCAGGGAGTGGTATTACTGGAACTCCTAACGTCGTCGTCGATCTTTGGAATACTTCTGGAGGTATTCCTACAGGTGGTGTTGGAGGGTTTATTGCTTCAAGTGCCGGTGTTCCCTATGCCAGCTTGCCCTCGCCAATTAATTTCAATGCCTTCACACCATTTTCTTTTTCTCCCTTTGCCCTTGCACCCTCTACAGTTTACGCGTTTTCTACCAAGCAAGACGTGTTCAATACAGGTGGTGTTTCGATGGCCTTTTACACGGTTCGCCCCGTTCTTACGCAAGGCTATCTTTTTGATGATGTTGAGGGAGCTGGTTTTCAAATTGCTCCTAACGACGAATGGACTTCCTATAAGATCCTTGGAACAGCAAATGGCCTGACATTGTCAAAGAGACTGCGCATTGAGGGTTTAGGATTTGGATCGCAATTGGCTGGGATTGTGACATTCGAACCAGGGTCTGAGAATTCAATCATTAGTGGTTTGCGATTCAATTCAAAGCTCACGTTAAATACAGATCAAATCCATATTTCTGATTGTTGGCAAGCCTCCGGTCAAGAGATCGACGACAATGGCCAGGACAATAGCATTCGAATCATTCAGGAGGAATAGTATGGGACTTTTTGATAGCGCACTTTTAAAAGAGCTTCCCTTCGATTCACTTCCAAAAAGGAACGTGATCATTGGAGTAAGCAATCCTGCTGTTGGAGGAGGCTCAGATATTTTAACCAGTCAAGGTACTGGAACTCAAACCAGCACAGGCGCTCTGCTTTCAGCAACCCAATATATCGATTTCTTTGGGGACAACATGCGGCCCGTGTTTGTCGCCATTGTAGTAGATAAGGCAGGTGGTTCTCTTCGGGGAATTGGTGGAGATGCAAACTCAACCGGACAAGGATTTTACGAACTTCGAATTACTAAGGGAACAAATGGTAGTTTCCCAAGCAACGACCTCACAAGCGCAACTTGGCAACCAGGAACTCAAGTTGGCCCTTTTGGACGAAATATGCTCCCTCCTTCATCTCTTTGGACGATTGATTATGAACCTGGAGATAATCAAGGACGTAGACAATACGGATTCAGAATCAATGGTGGTGCTTCTGGCATAACTCTTAGAATCGAAAAGGTCAGAATAATGTGTTTCACGTTGTAGGAGGAAATATGTGGGCAAAGAGATTTGAAAATTTAAATGTCTCGATCGATCAGATTCAGAATCTGCACGATGATTTAAAAACAGCCTATGGTGAAAATTTCTTGGAGGTATTTGATTACATTCCTCCTGACAGCCCCACAAGTAGCCCTGATTCATACGTTGAATTTAGATTTGAATCTGAACCGGAATATTTAACCGAGGCCGAGAATTTAATGGAACAATACAAGGTAATAGATGACTGACGGAACGACACAAATTAATTTTTTATGGGCAATCATCACCATGCTTGCCACGATATTGGGCTTTTTCTTGTTCGCTATATAAGTAGAAAGGACAAGCGTGACGATGATGTAATTAAAAAACTTCAAGAGCATGACAAGAAGGCCCTAAAACAAGCAGAGCAAATCGAAGAAGTGGCCAAGGAAATGTCTCAATACGTTTTAAAGATGCAACAAACGGGAGTTAAATTTGAACGTGCGGTAAATCAGGAGATTTCTGCTATTAGAAAGGAAACCTCCGAAATTAAAAGTCTTGTATTGGAGGCAAAATCTTCTTGTGAAATCGTATCGGAAAGAATGTCTGCTGTAAGGAATGAAATGGTGGCACTGTTTGAAACTGTAAAGGCTCATGCCAACTCGCTCTCCCTTGGCGCAAAAACAATTCATCGGCATGACCAAGAGATCAAAACACTATACAAAAACTTAAGCTCAGCGAAGACGCAACTCTACTCACCGAAACTAAGAAGCCGGATAAAAAGTAGAGTTTAGGTTAAATTGAGATCAAAGCGTTGTTCATCATTCAGAGCCTGTGACTCTGACTTTCTGGCTTCAATCTCAAATGAAATATTTAAGTAAGCCAAGTTATGATTCCTATATTTGAAAAGTCCGACGATGTAGTCTTTCAAATAAAGAAAATAAAATTTAAACCAGCCCAATTTTCTCACTTGGTACACATGCTCAAGTTCATGCCTTAAGAGGCAATCAGGGGTTTGAAACCTCTCGGTGCTAACCAGAATGTATGGGTAAAGGGTAATTGCTCCGACTCCAATAAGTTTCGGATACCAGTGGTAAAATCTAACGCGAATCTTCATAAGACCTCCTGTTTCGGTGTCTCAAGGGTCTTGACGCCCCCTATCAGGCTGGCGGCTGAGTCCTTTTTTCACCAGAATTCCAACCTAATAATAGCTAATCTTTGTGAATTGGCATACAATGTATGCCAAGAATCAATTAAGGAGGAGACCTCGTATGGACGTAATCAAGGAGATTTTAGAAAAATGGGATCTTATTGCCCTCATCATTGCCATAAACGTCTTACTCGGAGGGGCAGCACAGCTCTTCAGATGGATTTCCACGAAAACTAAAGCCACTTGGGACGATAAAGTTGCCGCCTATTTAGGAACAGCCTCTGATTGGGTTGCCAAAGTTCTCGACTGGCTTAATGGAAACGCAGAACACAAAAAAGATGAAGGACAATAAACTTTGCTCCCTAGAGTCTCCCTTGCCGCTCTTCTTTTGATTCCATTTCTACTTGGCATTCAGTCATGCGATCAGGGCGAATACTTCGATGACAGTATAGACGGCGCTTTCTTATCTGCATTTGAAACCAACACCAAAGAAGCAGACATTCTTATTGGCGACAAAGCATGCGTGACGATCGAAGGAGAGCGCGGAGGATGCACTGTTTTCAGAAAAACTACTCAAACATTTCGATTTCTTGTCGTCCCTGATGGGGGCAATGGAGAAGTCACTTTCGTTTCTTGCCAAAGAGAGGAAACCAAACCGTATCTTAACGGGAATCCCATTGAATTTGAACTTACCGATCTGACCGTGGATGATGACTGTGACATTGGCGTTGTCATATTCAGCGATCGAATGGCACCCAAACGTGCTTCGATCTTGGGATCCATCCATCTTCGGATCTCTGACATCAATTTTCAGAAACTAGGAGAGATAACAGCCAAGCTCGATGGAAAAAACCTAAAAATACTTGCAAGCAAATATTCAAGGCAACTTCTTGTTGAAAAAAACTTCAGGACTGTTGTGAATCAGGAGAAGAACAATATGGTTCGAATCCGAGCGGATCCTGGCGACCACTTTACAATACGAGCTTTCAGCGACTTAGGTAGAACAGCAAGAGAGGAACTTACGATTGAATGAAGTTAGAAACCTTCTCGAAAGTCTCCTTTCAGTTTTAGGTGGTGGATGGGCCACAGTCGGAGCTGCGATTGCCGTCACACTACTAGGAAGCATTCTCTATATTTGGCTCTCTTCCAAGCTCAAAAAATGGCGACAAGGACAAGATCGCAAAACACAAACAGAGAAGGAAGGGAGCCAGGTTAGGGATCTAAGACAAAGAGTGATTGATAGGAATCAAAAGAATCAAGCGACAAAAAAGCGGCTTGAGGATCTCTCTAACTCAGATGGAGGAAGTTCATGATAGCGTGGTTAAGTTCACTTTTCAAAGCCATTTATGACTTTGTTAAAAAGAATATCCCCGCGATCGCCATCGCTGTCTACGATCATCTTCAACATAAAATTAAGAGAAAAGAAAATGAAAATTTGGAACTCAAAACCGAGCTTGAAATTGAAAAGGAGAAAAAGGCGCATGAGGATGCTACACGCGATTTGTCTGATGCTGACTATGTTGATGACTTTATCAGTAAAGGCAAGCGAGACGAGTAAATCGTATTCACATTTCAATGCTGGGGAGTCCGTCAAAGAGGAAGTCTGGTGTTTCAATGCTCCAAATTTAAAGGATCTTAGAAAATCGCTTGAAAAATGTGATGCTGATACGATTGAACTGAGGCACTTAAGACTCCTTAATGACGAGTTAAAAAATACAGAAACCAGTCATCAACCCATTTGGCGAAAATGGTGGGTTAAGATTCCTCTAGGGATAGCTGTTGGAGCTCTTGGGGGCTATCTGGCTGGTGAGCAGAAGGCATCACCAATTCTGGCGGGGGTTGCAGGTGGTGTTGTTGCGGCGACCACAATTGCTCTTCTCGATATTGATTTCTAGGGGGCCACATGGAGCTAAGTGTCAACGATCAGGTTCAAGTTACTGGGAAAGTCTTAACTAAGGACAAAGAGGTCGTAAACCTCGATAGAGAGCCTGGGGTCATAAAGAAGGTCCAAGGTGACCACCTTTATGTCGAAACTCAGCACGGAACCCACTACCTCCCACTCAGTCGCGTTGAAAAGGTTGAATAAAGCCTTTTATTTTTATCTTTATTGGCATACACTGTATGCCAATGGAAGCCGATAAAACAATGACATCTAAAGAGCGTTTTGACCAAGTTATGTCCGAGGTCAAATCTCAAAAATCCGCTTCGGATGAAATTTCAGAAGAGGAAGTCGACGAGGTCGAGAACTTTATGCAAGAAAACCCAGAAATTGCACATCCTAATGGTCATGCGAATGCTGCCAACCTAAGAAATCTTCGGGAGAGTACTCTTGGAAATCTGCAGAGGTTGAACCAGGCAAAAAGAAAATCACGTTTCACAAGAAGACCTAAACCTTCTTAGAGAAGCTTTCAAAAAGTTTGAAACAAAGAAACTCAATCATCCAATTTTAGAGCACCTCTTTCAAACGAAGCTCAAACTCAGCAATGAATATACTGCCTGCCAGCAGAAGGCCAAAGTTTTGTATCAGGAAATGCTTAAACAGATGAGTGATTCGTCAGAACAGAATTTAAAGATTATCGGTGCGATTGAAAATGTAGACAAACAAATTATTGAACTTTTGAAATCTGAAGGTGACAGCAATCTGCCGCCATCAGCATAGGTCTTTGTGGCGGACCTGAAATGCCACTCTAAGAACCCACAATGTTTGAGTTGAGTGGGAGAGCTTAAGTCAAACAAATGTTCAAGGAGGTCTAAATGTCTAGTGCAGTTAACATGGTAAAAAGAGGAAGTGTCGTCGGATCTGGTGCCGCAAAAAGGTGGTGCTGGGATTCAAACCTGCAGTGGTACATCTCCATAATGTCGATGGTCTTGTGAGCGTCTACAAGACTGACAGCATGGAAGATGACAAGGCCATGAAAGAGGTCACTGCGGGCACTAAAACTTATCCTGCCAGTTTGGTTACCATTGAAAGTGATGGGTTCACCATTGGAACAGATGCTGATCTAAATGTCGATGGCGAGCGAATCGAATATACCGCTTGGCAAGCGCGAAATGAGTAAGGGGGTTTGTAATGAATAACGAAGTCGTAAAAGCAAACCACTTTGAAGGCGGCAAGAATATTGCTGCTGGAGGGACCGAAGGTGCGGGCAAAAGACCTGGCATCGGTCATCAATTCAATTGCACAGACCTATGATTCAAGCGCTTCAGCGGGAGGTGGTGCCACTGAATCGTTAACTGTAACGGGCTTTAAATCCACAGACAAAATTCTCGGAGTTCATGTGAAAACCAAGGGTGCGAACGCGGTCGGAATAGCTGGTTGGTCGAATCAAGCTGATGATAGCCTAGATGTCGATTTCACGGCGGATCCTGGTGTGGGTGCAATTGTCCAAGTGGTTGTTCAACGCCAAAAGAGCTGATCAGCTTGAGGTCATATTTCGGTAATTCTTCAATTTTGAACTCACCAGTCCCTCAAAAATGGCTGGTGAGTTTTTTTATTTTTCGAACGTCTAGAGGACGGAGGCAATGTCATGATTTTCAAGAGCGGATCACGAGGTGAAGATGTAAAGAAAATTCAAGATATGCTAACGAGGTTTGGTTTTAGTCCAGGCCCGATTGACGGAGTCTTCGGAAATGCTACCAGGCGTGCTGTAATCGCCTTTCAAACCGACTATTCTCTCAATGCTGATGGAATTGTTGGTCCTGAAACCTGGGACAAATTATTTCCCTCTGAGAGTCCACAGAAACCCTTAATTCACCTCCATCTACCCGCGAAGAACTTTATGAATTATTTGGTGATCCATTAGAATCGGGATATTGGAAGCGATATGGGGACTTCCTTCAGACACCTTCAGAACTTAACCATGTCTTCACATATAAATGGCAAGAGAGAAATGGATTTTGGTGTAACACGCTCTTGATTCCCGTCTTTAACAAAGTCTACACAAAAATCGCCAAGGAAAGTCTAGGCAAACATCTTCATTCGTTTGATGGCTGTCGTTCAGTAAGAAACATCCGTGGTGGAGATAAACTCTCAATGCACTCTTGGGCAATCGCTGTTGATCACAATGCAAAGACTAACAGGCTTGGCACCAAGGGTGATATGCATCCAGAGATTGTATCTGCGTTTGAGAGTGAGGGATTTACATGGGGTGGACGATTTAAAAGACAAGACCCCATGCATTTTGAATTCACTAAAGGCGGACTTTAAAAATTCCTTGATATTTGGAGTAGGAAGAATACACTAGGTGACATTCTTTCCGATTCAAAAGAGAACTCGTCACGTTTTCTTCACAATTCACTAAGAAAAATTAACCAAATTTAAAGTAAACTTAACTTGTGTAAGCACGGTGGGAACAGGTAAACTTCAGCCGAGGCGTCTAATGCCAATAGAAATCCTTAATAGGTCAAACGAACCTACATAATCATATCCAAAGAGAAAAAAATTCATAGCAGTCCTTAGCGTGGAAGCTGGTTTAGTTTTCCGCTATGCAGCGTTGGACTTGCGCTCAGTTTGCTGTTGATGCTCTCACTCTCTTCCAGGTATGCATGGAAACACGCTGAAAAGAACTCGCTCCACACTATGCGGTCCTTTTTCATTTGTGTCTTGACTCTTTCGACTAGAGCTGTTTCCATCTTTACCTGGATATTGGTGAGGTTTTCATCCTTCCTATCCGGTAAGTGTTTTCGGATCGACATCGTTTTACTCCTTTCCTAAATGTTGTCGACTTAAGGGAACACTTGTTCAATCGAGTGACTTCTTTGCTGTTGTTAGTTACTCGTCTTTTTCATTCTCAGTTTTATAGCTCAGACTCCTTCAAAAAAAGACCAGGATTGAAGCGACTAAATAAGTTTTAGTTACCCCTTGCGTTGTTTCAATAATTCGTTACAGATTATTAATCAATCGATTAATAACTTGAATTTTACAATCAATGTGCAACACCAATCAATTTTTTAAAGATGATTTTGCATTCAAAAAACTATTGGTGCGAAGTAATGGGTATTTACACTGAGAAAGGACATTGGAATTTTACATTGATGAAAACGATTGGAAAAATCCATTGTTTTAGATCAATCAGTAGTATAAACCCGACGCGAGCTTTAACATTTCAACGGATAGTGCGAAGAATTGTTGAAGCACTGTCGGCACTCCTTGGTTTAAATTTACTAAAGACCACCGCATACCGATAGACATCAACACTACTCGAAAGGAGGTAGGTAATTTTATGGATCAAAGAACAATTAACTCGGTAAAGTGTCAGCACTGTGAAGACGGCATTATTTGGATTGAAAGCGAACCAGGCAAAAGTTCTATGTACCGCTGCCCGTATTGTGAAAAAGGACTAGAGTTTGCAATTCAAGACCTGCCCATGCTTCCCCTTCGAACATCTACCATTGGTCCAAAGAGACCACATGCCCATTCGGGCAACAGCACCACCAATTAACTTTTTGTAAGTTTTTTCTGACGCTGGGACCACCGATAACCTTGCCCGCCCCTTTGCAAGTGGGACACTCCATCTCCCGCTTCTCAGAGGCAGCAAGGACGATGGCCATTAAGATCAACTCAGTTTTATTTTTCTCGTCGTTAAGCCTCTTTGTGAGTGCGTCGTCGCATCTCATAACAAGCACCTTCTCTTTTATGGACTCATCTTTTCGAGAACGCCGCTTTTTCCCTTTCTTTGGGGCCACGGATTTAAAGCCATGAATAGAGCCCGATCCTTCGCAAGTCGGACAATTGAATCATTACGTCTTTTTCATAAAGATTAGTGACAGCGTTCCTGGCAAACTCTGCCATGTTCATTTCTTTATCCAGAAGGTTGCTTATAAAATCGTTAATCCGAAAAGAATGGCGATTTGCGCTGTATTTGGACCAGTCTACCTTGTTGGCCATTTTGAAGTACCTTTCCTTCCCTATAATTATAGGATTAGCTTAGATGGCATACACTGTATGCCCCCTTTTTAAGACTCGTCAAGTCTTAAAAGTCTTAATTTCCTACACCGTATTAAGACTTATAAGACTTACCGATCCCAAAAGAAGGTATTTTGCCCCTAACATTGAGTCACCTAGTGTCTGCAGGAAACCAGGCTTTATTTTGTTTTGCTGGTACTGAAAAAATAGAGCAACCGCATCAGAAGTTTTTTTCAACTCAAACTCTTTGCCAAACCGTTAAAAAACTAAAGCTCGCACAGGTTTCATGTTTTTTTTACGCCGATCAACTTTTTGCTTGAATTTCTCGTTTGTGTTTCTTGTTTGATTTGTAGTAATCTCCTTGGCATACATTGTATGCCAGTATTTAACAGGAACAACGATTAATGACCTCAAACAACTCAACACAGGAACTAGATCAAATCTTCTCTGCAATTAAGACTTTTTTGCCATCCGACTGGATGGGTCTTCCCGAAGAATTAAGACTTCACCACTTACTTTCAGCAATAAATAAAGTCTTAAAACCTAGTGGAAGTTGGATCTTAGTGAATGGAGAAATGACTTTGGTAAACTTCCATCACTGAAAAATCCAATAGGTGAAAACCAATGATGAAGAGCAATGGTAAAAACATAGTTCGCAAAAACATTCTTCGAGAACAATCTCTACAAACATTGTTTTCAATTTTTTTCGATTTTTGCGTGTCGAAATTAAAAATTAGCATTGACGAAAAAATTTTATTTTCTGTAAAAGACTCGACCTTGAGAGCGAAAAAATTTTTCGAGGGAGCACGAATGAAAAAAACAATTCAACAAAGTCTTACAAGTCTTAACGACAAAGTAATTAAGACTTTTGATCGTTTAAGACTTCGTAAATCTTCATTAAGACTTTTTCGCAATCAAGCTTTCCGGAGTCATCTTCTTAGCCAGTTATTCAAACTTAAAACTTTGGGGTGCCGTATTTCGGTTTGGCTTCGGAAAGCTCACTTTTAACAGAAAAACTTTTTTAAATGCGAAAAGGAGAGGTGACACATGCATGGCCTAAAAGGACTCGGCGACTTTTGTCGCAAACACAAAATACAAATTCCCAAGGGGGATAGTTTTAACTTGCTGGAATTTCTTTTACAGGTATCTGGCAAGAGCGATCAACTCGCCGAATATAAGGGTAGCGTAACTGAAGTCATCTCACGCCTCGGCGAAGAATCTGACGAGTGGGGCGGGTGTCCCGTTGCGGATCCAATGTCCATTTAGGATTGAGCGATTGTCCGGTTTGCGGTCTTGATCTGTCAGCGGAGGAAAGTGAATCGAAGACGTGGAAGAACAAGAGGATGATCTTTCTGAACTCGACTCCGACTATGTTGACGATGAAGAGCCTACTGAAAATTTCGACGAACTGGATGAGCTCGATGACGATGACGAGGAGGAAGTCGACGATGAAGAAGTTGAAGAAGAAGATGAAGATTCGCTTGATGAAACTTTTGAGGAGGAAGACTCAGAAGAAACTGAAGAGGAGTCGGAAGACGACTTAGATGAGTTCGAGGATGGAAAAAGGAAATGAACAAGAGGAAGACGATGCCGAAGAAGAAGTGGACATCGATGATGAAGTCGAAGATGACGAAGAGTTAGAGCCCCTCTCAACAGCTAAAGCCTCGGTCAAACAAAAGAAACTTTTGAAAAAAAATCCACCCGAAAAGGTAGATCCCCGTCGAAATCTAATGCCAGCCTCGCAAAAGGCAAAGCTGCGCGAGCAACGTAGAAAGAAACTAGAGTCACTGATTCCGAAATTTCAAAAAAAGCCAAGCCTCATTGATCGTCTGAAATATCGAGACCTACTCATCATGCCTGGACTTCTTGGCTACAAGAAACGTCCGTCCATGATTGGCAAAAAAGAAGAGATCCAAGAATGGGTTAAGAAAAATTTAAAACGAAAGGAGCTAGAGCATGAGTGAACCAGCATTTCAGATCACAAGCGGGGTCATCAAAGAGGAGCCGAACATCCTGATGATTCACGGTGTCCCCAAAATTGGGAAATCCTATTTTGCGGGACAATTTCCAAATCCAGTCTTTGATGACATTGAGAGAGGTACAAAACATCTCAATGTTAATCGTCTTCCATTTGTAGAACAGTATCCCGATGTGTTGGCGCACATTGAGTATCTACGAAATGGCCCTCATGAATTCAAGACCTATGTGTTGGATGGTGTTGAAAAACTTGAAGCCATTATGGACCACCACGTTTTATCGGAGAGACCTACAGATGAAAAAGGGCGAGATGTAAGTCACGTTCAAGATTATGGATGGGGTAAAGGCTTCGATTATGTAGCGGAACTTTGGGACGAGCTGTTTGACAAACTGAAAGACCTAAAAGCAAACCGTGAAATAGAGTGTCTTCTTCTTGGTCATAGTGAAATCAAGACGGAAGAGGACATCGTTGCTGGAGGATCTTACAAACAGTTTGTTTTGCAAGTCCGGAAGGCTTCCGCAAAGGTGATTCGCTACCATTCAGATGCCATATTGTTCGCTACTCGTGAAGTGCTCATCGAAAAAGACAAGCACGGTAAAGTTACGAGTGCGAATATCGAAGGGCGTGGAAAGAGAATTCTTTACACAGAATACAGTCCTCAATGGGATGCGGGAAATCGGCTGGGTCTTCCTTATCAGCTAAAACTTGACTACCAGATTTTTAAAGACGCTGTCGAAAACGGTGATCCCGACAGTGTGGATGCAATCAAACAGTCAATCGAAGGTCTAATCACCAGAATAAAAAAAGAGGCCACTAAAGAGAAGGCGATAAAACGCCTCGAAGAGTACGGCTCCGACGTCCACAAGTTAACACGTTTACGAGATCACCTATTAACCATAGTTGAAGAAAAGGAGAACTAAGATGACAAACGAAAAAAACCTTATTCCTGCGGGAAGATACATTGGCAGAATTATTGAGTACGCCATCACAAAACGTGAGGGGCAAACAAGTCCTGAACTTCAAGTACAATTTGAATTTGACGTTCCAGGGCTCGGCAAGCGAAAGCTCACCTCTTACAAGTATTTTACCGACAAAGGCAGAAAGTATGCGCTACAAGCTCTAGCGATTTTAGGTTTGAAAGGAAATGATCCATCTGTGCTCGTCGAAAACCATTTTGGATCAGGGTACCTCGATGAAGAGGGAGAATTTGAAATTGAGGTTATCCAAGAGTCATATCAAGGCGAAACTAAAAACAAGATCGGCTGGGTAAACCGCCCAGGTGCAGGTGGAGTTGCCAAAGTCGAAGGAAATGCTGCGCAGTCTTTGAAAGGTCAACTTGGTGATCTCAGAGGCAGCATGGTCCAAGCAAGAAAGGACACTAACACGGATGATCCCTCTGACAATGACCCTATCTTATAGGGGGATCACATGCACATTGTTGACCTTGAACAAAATACCCCAGAGTGGGAGTCGTGGAGGAATGAGCGGGGGTGCCTCGGCGCATCGGACGCCCCCGCCATTTGCGGAGTTGATAAATATACCTCCTATCGCATGCTCTATGAGCAAAAGATAAATGGCGCTCCTTCAAACATCAGTGACTACATAGCCGACAAAGCGCACTTCTTTGAAACTCGAAGCCATGCAATGTCGGGCATTGTATTGAACCATCAGTATGAACGTGATGTTTGTGCTGAACACGATAAAAACCGCTTTATCCGTGCCTCGTTTGACGGAATTAATTTTGAAGCGGAGAGGTTCTGGGAAAATAAATATTGTGGCGCAAAGGAGTTCGAGGCCGTTCACGATAGCCCATCCACAATCGACGTTTGGAATGTAAAGAAGGTTAAGGCCAACATTATTCTATCGAGGTATCTACCTCAACTTGCACAACAGGCATACGTCTCCGGATATAGCACTTGTGATTTTACGGTCTATAACGACCAGGCCGACGACGTAGCCAACATTGAAGTTAGAATTTCAAAAGATTTTATAGAGGGGGTCATTGGGAAGGTAATTGCGTTTCGCAACCTATTACTGACCAAGACCCCTCCACCCTTAACTACTCTGGATAGTTACACACTTGAATCCCCAGTCGATATCGCCCGATTTAAGGCGCTCATTGAGGCGTTTAAGGAGGGTGATCGCAAGGAGGAGGCACGTCTGCGCGAGGAAATTACGCGCCTGATGCCGCACACGCGTGTTGAATGCATGGGAGTGCAGGTTCTGCGTGCGAAGGGTGGCAAAACAATATTTCGCAATTTGAAAAAGCTCGCTCAGGGCGAGAGTTAAAGGAAATAGGCACTGTGGCGAGAGGGCAAACTATCACTATCCTCAATTGGGAGAAGTTCAATCCGAGGAGTGACGTAAAAAATTCGAGTTGGTACAGAAAGGATCATGCCATCCACTTTGATCCTGATTGGGCACACTTCACGGCAGAGGAGCTCAATGTGTGGGATCATCTGCTTGCGCTGGCATCTCAAAAAACAAGCCC
The DNA here is from genome assembly GCA_041391465.1 of Bdellovibrionales bacterium. Taxonomy (GTDB): domain Bacteria; phylum Bdellovibrionota; class Bdellovibrionia; order Bdellovibrionales; family UBA1609; genus UBA1609. The sequence continues at coordinate 7,237 of JAWKNX010000004.1, read as the reverse complement.
GTTTATAGATTAAACATTCCGAGCCTTGCCAATGGCTCACGAGTGGCTGAGGTTGTTGAATCAGCCTTAAAAGCTCCTTGAGCTTGAGTGCATTGAGATTTCAGAGGGGACCGAAGCTCTTCTTGAAAACGTCATTCCGGTAGGCATTGTCGAAGCGCAGGCCAGAAACAAATTAAAAGGTTGCCGTGCGAAACGGCTCTGTAGTTAAGCCCGCAAATGTGAGGACTGCGGTAAAAAGAAGCCGCCTTAGATGGTCATCACGAAGATTATGAAAAACCCCTTGAAGTTAAATGGTTATGCCGTGCTTGCACTTACGGAATTAGGCATCGAAATGGGGCTGATACTTGTACGAGTCGTACTGATGATACGGATCCGAACAGTACGAGTCGCACTCAACACGTATTCGTGTCCCTACGGACGGACGAACAGACGGACGTAAAACGGCGTGTTTGATGAAAGCTCGCGCGTTGCCTACAAAATTAGATTTTGAATCTCTCTACAAGAAATTTCCAAAGCGAGGCGCGGAAACAGGACATGCGCAAAGCCGATGGCATGAAAAAATGCCGTCAACAAATCAAAACTCCAAAAACGATTCGAAGAACTTAGTCTTGCTATCACGACCAACTATGCTGACTACGTCGCTGAAGAAAAAACGAAAAGACTCCACATGGCAATACAACGTGCAGTGGGGAACATTTTATGTCACCAAACTACTGGGTTGATTGGATCAATCCGGATTCAACGAACAAGAAAAGCAAAGCCAATCGTATTAGGACTAGAAGAATGCTCGCAGAACAAAAAGACTCTATTCTTTGGTGAAGAAGACAGCTTCGGAGCAAAGCGAGATTGGTATCGGATCCATGATTCCAACCCGCAGTTGAAAGCGGCGGTGCAAAGTGGATTAAACCCGAAGAGGCTGAAGAGTGGAACAGACGCGGATGGGGAATATTTCAGACGATCAATTGTTTTCGCGGTCAGAGACGCAAAGAAAACCTCACGCACATCAACGCGTGGGCAGTTGATATTGACTCTCCTAATAAGGGGGGGCTGCTTAAAAGAATTCAAAATGCACCACTTTTCCCAAGCCTAGTTGTTGAAACCAGACATGGGTTTCATGTCTATTGGAACGCACTTCGTGCCACAAAAGAAACATACGACGCAATAGTTGTTGATCGATTGATCCCCTATTTTGGTGCGGATGAAAAAGCAAAAGATATGGCAAGGCTCCTGCGAGTCCCTGGATACTTTCATCAAAAAGATCCAAAACAACCCTATCTCATTTCAGTAAGAGCTTGGAACCCTTGCGCCTACACCGAAGGAGATATGCTTTATGCCTTCCCATTGTCTTCGCAAAAGAAAATGGAGCTTAAAGTAAAGCAGGAGTTTAGAAGCATTTTCACTTGTGCAGTCCCTGAGTCAACCGACGATCTTTGGGAATCTATTTACAATATGGACTGTCACGCAGCGCTTGAGCGTCTCTCAGGAAGTCCATTTGTTGGTGGGGAGACTTACTCATTCAAACGAGTTTCAAGCGGCAATTTGAATATTTACGTCAACGGGAAATCGACAAGTTGTTTTATCGATAAATGCAAACGAATTGGGTCAATGGATCACGGCGGCCCGACAGTATTTAACTGGCTGAAGTGGTTTGGGAGAAGCAACTCACAAGTCGTAGAGATCATGAAGGAGGTTTATCCCGAACTATGGAAAAGGAACTAAGAGAAAAACTTATGGTCGATATTCCAGACATCAAAGAGCGTTCATCAAGGGAGCGTGTTTTAAGAAAGTCCCGCGCTGACAGACTTCTAAAGTTTGGGGTTTCGTTTCTTGATCGCGCTCTTGAAGGAATTGCACCCAATGATTTGATTATAATTGGAGCCCCCCCTGGCACCGGAAAAACAGAACTCGTGACTCATATTGCTGGGTTTAATTCGCTTTCTGGGAAGCGAGTTCTGTTCTTTCCACTTGAGGCTGAAGAGTGTGAAATTGAAAGCCGAATCAAATTTAAACTGGCCGCGCAAATCTATTACAACGACACCAGACCTGAAAAGGTCCACATCAAAGACGTTACCTATCGGAATTGGTATCATAACAAACTTGGGCCGAGCTTTGATGAATACGAATTTAAAGCTGAAGAGCGCTTTCAAAAATATTTTCAAACATTTCGAACTGTATATCGAAAAAATGAGTTTAAGGTTGATGATCTACAGCGACATCTCATGCTCTTCAAAGAAGAAACTGATCTCGTCATCATTGATCACCTTCATTACTTTGACTTCGATGATCCAAACGAGAACAAAGCGATCACCGAAATTGTAAAGCGCATTCGTGATCTCGCGCTAATTTCAAGCAAGCCAATTATTCTTGTGGCTCATATAAAAAAACCTGACAAGCGGTTTTCATCTTTAGTGCCGGATCTTGATGAATTTCATGGAACATCTAACATCACAAAGATTGCGACAAAGGCAATCCTACTTGCACCAGATCCGGAAGCGCCTACTGACCCTAAGAGATTTGAAACATACTTTCGTGCGGCAAAGTTCAGAGTCGATGGCTCTGTAAAACGCTATCTCGGAAAGTGTTATTTCAATATTGAAACCAATAAATACGACGAAGATTTCCAACTGGGAACACTTACTAAAGACGGCAAAGCATTTGAGGCCATTACGGACAAATCTAGATTTCCCAATTGGGCTCATCCAAGGGGGAAGAATGGTTAATAAGGCACAATGGCATCACTTATTTATCGATGGAAGGAGCGTGCTAGTCCAATCCTTCTATAAAGATCCTGAAGGAAGAAACTCAGGCTTTCTCGGCATGATTGAACTTATCGTTTCGTGCATGAAGGAGTTTTCTCCAAAATGTGTAACCGTCTTCTGGGGAGATGGGATTTCTCAAAAGAGAAAACAAATATTAAAATCTTATTCTCATAGAAGAGCTGAATCACGCACCCCGCACGAACAAGAGCAGCTTCAATCACAAATAGCCCTTGCACAAAAAATATTATCCGTTTGCCCTATTAGGCAAATCTCAGTTCGGGGGGTTGAAGCGCCAGACGCGATTGCATATACGGCTAAAACCCTTCAAAAGACAAAGCTCATAGTTGCAAATAGCAAAGAGTATTTCCAACTATTGAGAGAAGACGTCCAAATATTTAACCCTGAAAAGCAGCTTTTAATTTCAGAACATGAAGCATCAATCCTTCTAGGCTTCCCTGTAAAGCATTTCCTTCTTTGGAAATGTATCGTTGGGGATAGTTCCAAAGGAGTTAAGGGAATCCCTGGTATTGGAAAGGTAAAGGCTAAACGGCTCATTCAAAATGTCATGATATCGAGGCGCAAGTTTTCTCTTCGCCCCAATGAACAAGCATTTTTAGATAGAAATAAGTTTCTCTTTAGCCTTGGTGCCCTTCTTGAGAAGGATGAAAAACAAAAAATATTAGAGCTCTTTCAGAGCGAGCGAAGGAAGAATCGCAACAGCAAAGAATTCAGTAAAATTCTATCGTCCTTTGGTGTGGAAGAATTGATCCAACCGATTCTCTACTACCATTCAAAAAATAATAACAAGTTAACAAGCAAATTCTCAGGGGGAGTGACACTTCAATGAAAACGATCGTATGCGGCAACAATTATTTTTCCAATTTTAATGAAGTCAAAACTGCTCTTGAGACTTGTGGTTTTTCTATTTCAGAAATCGTTTCATCTTCACAAGGCTTTGTTCACCCAGATTCTAAAGAAATTAGAGGCGTTGAAAAACTAGCAGAACACTGGGCCAAACAAAGGGGAGTATCTGTCAAAGTATTCGATTTGGCTTTAGAGAAAATTGGATTGGATTCAACTCACTTAAGAATTGAACGAATGATGAAGTATGCAGATGCTCTCGTCGCCGTATGGGACATGCAGTGCCTTGGCGTCTACGACATGATCGAGCAGGCCACAAAATGCTGATTAACAGTTTTCGTTCATGTTCAACATCAAAAGTAAAGAGGTGGATAATATGGCTAAAAAGAAAAGAAAAAATTCACGCAGGAAAGGATGCGATTTTGAAAGAAAAATCGCAAAAGACTTCACCTCCTGGTGCGGTTTCCCCTGTAAGCGAACTCCTATGTCTGGCGGTTGGTCAAAAACAGGCGATGTCACTCCCCGCGAGCCGGAGCAAATGGTAGATTTCATTTTTAGCCCAGAATTGAAAAATCAAGAGGGCTGGTCTTTCTCAAGCTCTTTCCTTGGGGATTCAGTATCGAAACAAATTAAGAAGTGGTGGTCACAGTGTTCTGCTGACGCAAAAGAATCGGGTCGCATCCCACTTCTAATATTCACAAAAAGTTATGACCGCATTTATTGCATGTCGAGAGCGAGCTTCTTTAACAAAGTTGGCTTAAAGGCTGTGGCAAAAAAGGTCGTTATGATTCCAAATTTTAGAATATTTCTTTGGGAGGATCTTCTCGCGATTCCTTACGAAGAAATTAAAATGAGAGTGAGGAAGATATGAGCAAAAGGTTTTTAGCTGTCGTAAAGGGTGATGCCATTCTTGAGCAATTAGTTCATGACCTGAAGGAACATCGAGAACGTATGGGAGGAAAGACGCCTTCGCAAAAAAGATGGTTAAGGATTTTGAGGTCTGAGCAAGAGGAACATCATAAAGCAGTGGTGGAAAAAGATGGAAGACCATTTGTTAATCGAAATTCATTACAGTCGAGGAGCGGAGGGAATTCAATCCTTTCATTATCTGAAGAAGGACTTGATGTCGTGTTTTGTGAAAGCAAAGACGAATTCCACGATCGATCCTCACATCCCGCCAACTGAATTTTTTGAACACATTTTTAATTAAAGGAGAATCTTATGGAAATTCAAATCTATAAACAAATTATGGCATCCCTTGGTGCTTAAACTGCGTCAACTTTCACCCAGATCACAACCCTACTTACCGAGATATATGTGAAAGAATGTTATCCCCTCAAGCAAGCATTCTTAAGTCTGCTCGCGTGTTCAAAAGAAAACTCACCTCTACAAAGACAAAGTTTTGTTGTCTTTGCGGACGCGCCTATGACCACAATGGAAATCTTGATGAATCGTGGGAGCTTACGGCCAAATTTGTAAAGCTAGAACTAGATCATGCAGGTGTCTTTGGTGTTTCCGACTCTAACATTAAAAAAATTGTAGCAAACTGCAGACGGGCTGTTAGTGAGCTCTTCAATCATATCCCCACTCTCCAGGCACTTATCCACATGGGAAAGCCACTCTCAGTGGATGACATTGAAGTGTTTAATCGCCTCACTTTTTCTGGTCGCTTGAACACAATTATTGAACACGCACAAGAAGGCAGACAGGTGAAACTAGCTGGTCACAAACAAGCGGTAAGGTAATCAATGGGATTAGAATACACACTTTTTGACGTATTTGATGAAGAGCGAGAACGCCCTGTTCAAAAGCACTTCAATAGTAAGCTTGAACCTGGAAGTCATTTCACAATTGATGACGTAACCTACCGTGTAGTGACTCAGAGCCACAAGTAGCTGTAGTTCGAATGCTAAGATACAAAATTCCTAATACTGCAACACAGTTTGTTCACAAATGCCCAAAAAGAAAAGCGCTACTTGAAAAAACTCGGCAAAGAGGATGTTGTCAAACTCGATGATTTAAAAAAGAAATCTGAAAACCCATGACCGAGTAAAAATGGGATCACATGAAACAGCAGTGTCCACACATTGCAAGACAATATTTTGGAAAGAATCAATGGCCATGCCGGATCCGGTTGAGGTGCCAAAGCTCTATAAAAGAAAATGAAGTCTGTTCGGAGGAAAAAATCATGACAGATGTAACACACCAAGTTCGACTTGAAGCTAGAAAGAACTATCTCGTTAAGAAAGCTGATGTTGAAGAAACTGAAATCGGAGGAAGACCTGCAATCTTAGTCACAGCGTCTTGTTACTATGCAAACGACTGTGCATTTGATGTGGATAAGTTGGTGACCGCACTTAGAAAGAAAGTTCCTCGCGGGTACACATTGAAAGTCAGATTGGAGTTTCAACTATGAAACCATCAGACTGGGGAAAATTAACTTACTACTGTCTTGCTTCACTTGGAGTGGCTCTCCTTTTGGCATTGATCGAATGGACGCTTAAGGGGTGAGGTATGGAGTTGTATTTTGATGTCACAGATTTTGTAAAAAAGAATGAAAACCTAAAACGTGCATTTAGTGAGTGCGATGCTGAACTTATCAATTTTGTATTAGAAGCTAAATCAAAAGAGATCCCAACTTCAAAAGAACGAATCAATCGTGAATTTGTAGTGAGCCTAGAAGGTGATCAAAAACCGGATCTCTCGTTCAACACAACATACAGTTTTTATGAAGAGGGCCGCCTTATCGGAATTTGTCAGGGAGTGTGCGGATGATGTTAAAGCCAGACCGAAGATGCCATCTTTGCGCCCAAAGGGTCGTTGTCCACTCAAGCTATGAAGGGGCCAATTGTTACCTGCCATTGGAGCGTCGCGCCACTTTGAACGAAGCTGCAGTCGCTATCCTTGCCCAAGCTGCCCTAGAGAAGCGACCAGAGGCGCACAGTGCCCTCATGTTGGCCGCTGAAACCGTAAGGGGCCTCATTACCCATGTTCGGCCTTGTTTGGACGAAAAGCTCGACCATTCTAGCGAAAGGTCCAGGGATTAGGTGCAATGCAAAAATTTACCCATGAGGAGCAAATATGATGAACCGAGAAATGATGAGGGCCGCTAAAAAAAACGGCAGAAAAATGGCAAAGCGTGGTTGGAATGAATTCAGCAACGTCACCCAGGATGCAATTAAACGTCACATTGAACTTAACGGTAGAATTACATCCAGGTTCCCTGACCAAGTATTTCAAAACAACATCTATGTTGTTCAAGTGTTCGACTTTAAATGTGAATGGGGTCACGTTCGCAAAGCGATGATCCGACGAAACGATGAGCTTCCCGAACACAATTGGCTCAAAATCCAAAGAATCAAAAATGAAATTTTCGGTGAGGATGCCGTTGCACTGGAGGTCTATCCAAAACAACGGAACCTTGTCGATGTAGCAAATCTTTATTGGTTGTGGGTTCTACCGAGCGACTTCTATTGCCCAATCGAAGTTGTTCAAGCTCCCAAGCAATCAATAATTCAAATGCCAAACCAAAACAACATACAAAGGAGTTTCCGATGAACGATCAAATGATTGAAATACCAAGAGCTGCGCTCGAAGCGCTGCTCGTCCAAGCATTC